>CBIHMU010000004.1:0-132878 GCA_966211105.1 uncultured Burkholderiales bacterium | reverse complement strand
GTCCCGGTGGGCGCAAGGGGGCGGATTCTGGGGAGGGAGGGCCCCCATGTCCGTGGTCATCCATTGCAAAACAGCAACATTCGTTCACCGCGCCGGATCCACCCTTCGCATTCGCGGGCGATAAACGCCCGGCTGCTGCAAAAGCGGGCGAAGTCGCTACGAAAACGGGGGATGGCAACGGTGCCAGAAAGGGAAAACCCTCTGCCCGGTTCACGGCACCATTCAGGTGCGCTCAGCGCCCAGTCGTTCGAGTTAACCCTTCCGGGTTAGCCCCGGTAGCGGACGTCAGGGCCTGTCCCCGCACGCTGGAAGTTCGAAAGGGATACGCTTGCACACCCCAAGGCGCAAGACCCGACCCCAGGAGGAAGCCCCCATGTCCATCTCGATGACCGTGAACGGCAAGGCGGTGACGCTCGATGCCGATCCGCAGATGCCCCTGCTGTGGGCGCTGCGCGAAGACCTGCAGCTGACCGGCACCAAGTTCGGTTGCGGCATGGCGCTGTGCGGCGCCTGCACCGTGCACCTGGACGGACAGCCCGTCCGCTCGTGCCAGACGCCGCTGGAAGCGGCGGCCGGCAAGAAGATCACCACCATCGAGGGCGTGGGCGCCACGCCCGCCGGACGCGCCGTGCAGCACGCCTGGCTCAAGATCGACGTGCCGCAGTGCGGCTACTGCCAGAGCGGCCAGATCATGAGCGCCTGCGCGTTGCTGGCCGGCAAGAAGAAGCCGTCCGACGCCGACATCGACGGCGCCATGAGCGGCAACATCTGCCGCTGCGGCACCTACAACCAGATCCGGGCGGCGATCCACGACGCCTCGGCCACGCTGGCAAAGGGAGGCTGACATGAGCATGGCCTTCGACAAGGACGCACTGTCCGCACTGTCCGCGCCCGCGCGGTCCGCCGCTGCGCCTTCCCTGGCTGCCGCGTCTCCAAGCCGCCGCTCGCTGCTCAAGGGCGGCGCGGCGCTGACCGTGTCCTTCGCGCTGCCGCTGGCCGCCGGCCGCGCGGCGCTGGCGCAGACGCGGCCGGGCACCGCCGCCTCCAACACCTTCGCCCCCAACGCCTGGCTGCGCATCACGCCGGACAACAAGGTCACCGTCGTGTGCGGCTCGGCCGAGATGGGCCAGGGGGTGCTGACCGCCATCCCGATGATGGTGGCCGAGGAACTCGACGCCGACTGGGCGCTGGTCTCGGTCGAGCAGGCGCCGGCCGACGCGGCGTACAACAACCCGATGTTCGGCATGCAGGCCACCGGCGGCAGCACGACGGTGCGCGCGCACTGGACGCCGGTGCGCCAGGCCGGAGCCGCCGCCCGTCAGATGCTGGTCGCCGCGGCGGCGAAGCAGTGGCAGGTGGACGCCTCGTCGCTGCGCACCGAGCGCGGGCAGGTGATCGGACCCAACGGCCGCAAGGCCAGCTACGGCTCGCTGGTCGCGGCCGCCGCGACGCAACCGGTGCCGGAGAAGCCCGCGCTGAAGGACCGCAAGGACTTCCGCATCATGGGCAAGCCGACGCGCCGGCTGGACAGCGCGGCCAAGATCAACGGCACGGCCAAGTTCGGCATCGACGCGCACGTGGACGGCCTGCTGGTCGCGGTGATGGCGCGCGCGCCGATCGCCGGCGCCAAGCCCAAGGCCTTCGACGAAGGCAAGGCCAAGGCGGTGAAGGGCGTGCGCAAGGTCATCGCGATCCCGTCGGGCGTGGCGGTGCTGGCCGACGGCTACTGGGCCGCCAAGCAGGGTCGCGACGCGCTGGGCATCGAGTGGGACCTGGGCGCGCACGCGGACCTGTCGTCGGACAAGGTGTCCGCCTCGCTCGACGAAGGCCTGCAGACTGCCACCGCGATCGCGCGCGACGTGGGCAACGTCAAGGACGGCAGCGCCAACGCCGCGCGCAACCTGACGGCGCAGTACGACGTGCCCTACCTCGCGCACGCGGCGATGGAGCCGCTGAACTGCCTGGCCTGGGTCAAGGGCGACGAGGTCACCCTCTGGACCGGCACGCAGAGCCAGGGCCCGGCGCAGGGCATCCTGTCGCAGGTCGCGCAGGTCACGCCCGCCAAGGTGAAGGTCAACACGATGCTGCTGGGCGGCGGCTTCGGTCGCCGCTTCGCGCCGGACTTCACCATCGACGCGACGCTGCTGTCCAAGCTGAGCGGCAGCCCGGTCAAGCTGGTCTATGCCCGCGAGGACGACATGGCCGCCGGCTACTACCGGCCGACATCGCGCGTGCGCTTCGAGGCGGGCCTCGACGACAAGGGCCAGCCGCTGATGCTGCGCGCGGACGTCGCCAGCCCGTCCATCATGGCCGCGTCGGGCTTCATGAAGATCCCGGAGAACGGCGTCGATTCGATGGCCGTCGAAGGGCTGGCGGACCATCCCTACGAGATCCCGCATCAGCGCATCGCCTACGGCCGTGCGGAGCCGGGTCCGCAGGTCTGGTTCTGGCGTTCGGTGGGGCATTCGCAGAACGCGTTCTTCATCGAGAGCTTCATCGATGAGCTCGCGCACGCCGCCAAGACCGATCCGCTGAAGTACCGGCTGGCGCTGCTCGAAAAGCATCCGCGCGCCCGCGGCGTGCTGCTGCTGGCGGCCGAGAAGGCCGGCTGGCACCGGCCGCCTGCCAAGGACCGGCATCGCGGCATCGCCGTGGCGGAGAGCTTCGGCACCTGGGTGGCCGAGGTGGCGGAAGTTTCCGTGGCCAAGGACGGCAGCATCAAGGTGCATCGCGTGACCGCGGCCGTCGACTGCGGCCAGACCGTCAACCCGCAGACGATCGCCCGGCAGATCGAGGGCGCGGTGGTCTACGGCCTGTCGGCGGCGCTGTACGGACGCATCACGTTCAAGGACGGGAAGGTCGAACAGAGCAACTTCCACGACTACCCGGTGCTGCGCCTGAACGAGATGCCCAAGGTGGACGTGCACATCGTGCAGAGCAACGAAGCCCCCGGCGGCATCGGCGAACCCGGCACCCCGCCGATCGCACCCGCCGTGGCCAACGCGATCTTCGCCGCCACCGGCAAGCGGCTGCGCCAGCTGCCGTTCGACGGCGACGCGCTCAAGCAAGCCTGATCAGGCCCGCCTGATCAAGCAGGCCGCTGCGGGTGTCCCACGCTCAGGAGGCCGGCGGGTAGCCGGCCTCGCTGAGCACACCCGACAGCCGCTCTCGACTCAGGCCGCTCTCCACCTTCACCGTCTTCTGCGGCAGGTCGACTTGCACCTCGGCGTGCGCGTCGGCCTCCTTCACCGCCTCGGTCACCGCAGCCAGGCAGTGGCCGCAGCTCATGTCGGGAAGCTTGAATTCATGCATGTCGGAGTCCTTCCGGTCAATCAACAGGACGAAGCGTAAACCTTGCCACCATGGCAAGGTCAAGCGTTCGATGACCGAGAAGGTCTGCGGGATCCGGTGCCGGCCGCCCTCATACGCTGCACATGTTCCGCAAATCGGTCGGCCGGCACCGGATCCCTCCGACCGAACCACCGAGCAGTTCGGGCCTCGCCTTCGCGGAATCTCCCATTCGGGGCATGGCCTTGACCTTCCCATCATGGCAAGCTTCAAACTGACGCCATGAATGCCGCCGCCACCCCTCCCATCACCTCCGCAGGAAACGCCGCCCACGAGCTCCAGCTCGCCGTGTCCGGCATGACCTGCGCCAGCTGCGTCAACCGCGTCGAACGCGCCCTGCGCAAGGTGCCCGGCGTGGAAGGCGCCGAAGTCAACCTCGCCACCGAAAGCGCCACCGTGCGCGCACCCGCCGGCATCGCCGTCGACACACTCATCGCCGCCATCACCAAGGCCGGCTACGGAGCCCACGCGATCGCCGCCGACGACGACACCCCTCCACCTCCTCCCCCCTGGGCCGCCACCGGCTGGCCCGTGCTGACCGCGGCCCTGCTCACGCTGCCGCTCATCGCACCCATGATCGCCATGGCCTGGGGCGCGCACGGGATGCTCTCCGGCTGGTGGCAGCTCGCGCTGGCCACCCCCGTGCAGTTCTGGCTGGGCGCACGCTTCTACCGCGCCGGCTGGGCCGCGCTGAAGGACCGCAGCGGCAACATGGACCTGCTCGTCGCCCTGGGCACCAGCGCCGCCTACGGCCTGAGCGTCTACGAACTCCTGCGGCAAGGCTCGATGAGCGCGGCGCTGTACTTCGAATCGGCCGCCGCCGTCATCACGCTGGTGCTGCTGGGCAAGTGGCTGGAAGGCCGCGCGAAGCGCCAGACGCTGAGCGCGATCGCCGCGCTGAAGCAGCTCCGCCCCGAATTCGCCCGCGTGCGCCGCGGTCCCGCGGACCTCGGGATGGAGGTGGACGTCCCGCTCGCGCAACTGCGCCTGAAGGATCTGATGGTGGTCCGTCCGGGCGAGCGCATCCCCGCCGACGGCCGCATCCGCGAGGGCCGCAGCGCCGTCGACGAATCCCTGATCAGCGGCGAGAGCCTGCCGGTGGACAAGGCCGAGGGCGACCGCGTCGTCGGCGGCGCGGTCAACGGCGACGGCGTGCTGCTGGTCGAGGTGACGGCGCTGGGCGCAGAGTCGACGCTGTCGCGGATCGTGCGCCTGGTGGAGTCCGCACAGGCACACAAGGCGCCGATCCAGCGGCTGGTCGACCAGGTCAGCGCGGTGTTCGTGCCGGCGGTGCTGGTCATCGCGGCGGTGACGCTGCTGGCGTGGGGGGTCTCCACCGGCGACTGGGAACGCGCGCTGATCCATGCGGTCGCGGTGCTGGTGATCGCCTGCCCGTGCGCGCTCGGTCTGGCCACGCCGGCGGCGATCATGGTCGGCACCGGCGTCGCCGCGCGCCGCGGGCTGCTGATCAAGGACGCCGAGGCGCTGGAGCAGGCGCGGCGCGTGGCGCTGGTCGTGTTCGACAAGACCGGGACGCTGACGGAAGGCAAGCCGCGCTTGACGGATTTCGTCGCGGCACCGGGGGTGGGCGAGGCCGACGCGCTGGGGCTCGCGGCGGCGCTGCAGATGGGCAGCGAGCATCCGCTGGCCCGCGCGGTGCGTGACGCCGCGTTCGAGCGCGCGTTGACGACGGCGCCGGCCGCGTCGGTGCGCGCGGTCGCGGGCCGCGGCATCGAGGGCCGCGTCCAGGCCCGCGCGCTGATGCTGGGCAGCGGACGCTGGATGGCGGAACTCGGGGTCGACCTGTCGCCGCTGGCGTCGCGGGCCGAGGCAGCGCTCGCGCAGGGCCGCACGCTGTCGTGGCTGGCGGCCGCCGACGGCCCGGGTGCGCCGGTGCCCCTGGCGATGCTCGCGTTCGGCGACCGCGCCAAGGCCACGTCGGCGGCGGCGATCGCCGATCTGAAGGCGCTGGGCCTGCGCACGCTGATGCTCAGCGGCGACAACGCCGCCGCCGCGAAGGCCGTCGGCGATGCGCTGGGGCTCGACGAGGTCCGCGCCGAGCTGCTGCCCGAGGACAAGGCCCGCATCGTGGCCGAGCTGCGCGCCGACGGCACGCGCGTGGCGATGGTGGGCGACGGCATCAACGACGCGCCGGCGCTGGCCGCCGCGGACGTGGGCCTGGCGATGGGCGGCGGCACGGATGTGGCGATGGAAGCGGCCGGCATCACGCTGATGCGCGGCGATCCGCGCCTGGTCGCCGAAGCGATCGCGCTGTCGCGCGCGACCGTCGCGAAGATCCGCCAGAACCTGTTCTGGGCCTTCATCTACAACCTGCTGGGCGTGCCGCTCGCGGCGCTGGGCCTCCTGAGCCCGGTGATCGCCGGCGCGGCGATGGCGCTGTCCAGCGTCTCCGTGCTGGGCAACGCGCTGCTGCTCAAGCGTTGGAAAGGACCCGCGCGATGACGATCTCCTCCGCCCGGTCCTCCGCGGCCAAAGTCCCAGCGGCGCCCGCTGCCCGCGCGGCCTCCGCCACGAGCGGTGCGCCGCTGACCATCGGCCAGGCGGCCGAGCGTTCCGGCGTGTCGCCGAAGATGCTGCGTCACTACGAATCGCTGGGCCTGCTGCCGCCGGTGGCCCGCACGGAGTCGGGCTACCGCCTCTATGGCGAGAAGGAGGTGCACACGCTGCGCTTCATCCGCCGCGCGCGCGACCTGGGTTTCTCGATGGCGGAGATCGCCGAGCTGCTCAAGCTCTGGCAGAACCGCCGCCGTGCCAGCGGCCAGGTCAAGCGCATCGCGGAGACCCACATCGCGGACCTCGACCGCCGCATGGCGGAGATGCAGGCCATGCGGCGCGCGCTGGCCGAGCTCGCGCACTGCTGCCACGGCGACGACCGCCCCGATTGCCCCATCCTCGACGACCTCGCACAAGGAGCCACGCCATGAGCGCCCCCCACGATCCCGCGTCCGACCCGCACGCCGCCCCGCAGGCAGCCCCGCAGGCAGCCCAACAGGCAGCCCAACAGGCCGATTCGCACGTCGATCCCGTGCCCGCCCGCTGGGAGCGCATCGCCGCGCATCTGGGCAACGTCGGCGGCCTGACGATCCGGCGCGCGGTGCCGACGCCGAAGCGCCGCATGATCGCCGCCTGGTGCTTCCTCGACCACGCCGGCCCGGCCGACCTGACGCCGGACAACGCCATGCGCGTCGGTCCGCATCCGCACACCGGCCTGCAGACCTTCAGCTGGATGATCGAGGGCGAGGTGCTGCACCGCGACAGCCTGGGCTCCGAGCAGATGCTGCGGCCCGGCCAGGTGAACCTCATGACGGCGGGCCGGGGCATCAGCCACACGGAGGAATCGCAATCCGACCGCCTGCAGCTGGCGCAGCTGTGGATCGCCCTGCCCGACGCGGTCCGGCATCGCGAGCCGGCCTTCGAGCATTTCCCCGAGCTGCCGTCGTTCGCGACCGGCGGCTTCGACACGATGCTGCTGGTCGGCGAGTTCGGCGGTCACCGCTCGCCGGTGCCCAGCCACACGCCGCTGCTGGGCGTGGACCTGAGCGCCGCGCGCGCCGCCGAAGCGACGATCCCCCTGCACCCGGACCACGAGTACGGGCTGATGGTGCTCGAGGGCGAGCTGTCGGTGACGCTCGACGGCGAGTCCACCGGCGCGAGCCCGCCCGGCGAGCTGCTGTACGTTGCGCCGGGCGCGCAGTCGCTGAAGCTGCTGTCGGGCGGCGGCAAGAGCCGCGCGCTGCTGCTCGGCGGCCCGCCGTTCGCCGAGCCGGTGCTGCTGTTCTGGAACTTCGTCGGCCGCACCCGCGAGGAGATGCAGGTCTACGCCGAGGAATGGAACAGCCGCGAGGACGGTGGCCGCTTCGGCGAGGTGCGCGGCTTCGACGGCCCGCGCCTGCTGGCGCCCGTCGTGCCGCCGCTCAAGACGCCGCGTTAGGCACGTCCCTCACGTCCCTCACGTCCGGCACGTTCGGCTAGTTCGGCAAGTTCC
Organism: uncultured Burkholderiales bacterium; assembly: GCA_966211105.1. Lineage (GTDB taxonomy): Bacteria > Pseudomonadota > Gammaproteobacteria > Burkholderiales > Burkholderiaceae_C > Roseateles. The sequence goes on along the minus strand of CBIHMU010000004.1, from coordinate 125,524 downwards.
GCACGTTCGGCACGTCCGGCGCGGTCGTCACGATGGGCGGCGCGGGGCGCGCCCCGGGCGCGGGGATCCACGCGCGCAACCAGCGATGCGCGCGATCGTCGTCGATCCAGCCGCGGCGCAGGGCGGCTTCGACGAGGCCGGCGTAGGCCCACACCGCGGTCGTGACACGCCGCTCGTGCGCCGGCGGCGCCAGGCGCTTGCCCTGGCGGCCGAACCGTCTGGACCGGCCGCGCAGCGCCAGCAGCTGGCGCAGATCGGCGGACGACAGACTGCCTTCGTCGCACAGCCGCAGCAGGAACTGGCCGATCAGCCGCACCGCCCAGGCCTGGTCCGCGAGCAGCGCCGTCGCCAACGGTGACGGCTGTCGCCGGCCCGGCCCCCACAGCGCCGACAGCTCCGACGAATTCAGACGCGCGTCGCGGGCCGTCCTCGCCATCAGCCTCAGCAAGGGGGCCAGGGCGTCAGGGTCCAGCGCCAACACGGCGCGTTGGAGCAGCGGTACGCCGCGCTCGTCCGGCGCCGTCAGGAGGGCGAGCATGTCGCGGCGCCCGATCCAGCCGCTCGTCACGCCCGCCGCCAAGGCCTCCATCCACAGTGCCGCCGCGTCCAGCCGGCCCGCCATCACGGCGTCGCCGATCGCGGACGGGGTCCCCGGCATCCCCGCGAAGGACGGGAACAGCGCCCCCCGCCACCGGCAGCGCTGCAATTCGAGCGCATGCGCGACCAGCACGCGCACCACGTCGAGCTCACCGTGCCACATCGCGGCGCCGATCGCGACATGCCCCCCGCGGCGGCACCAGCGGGCGCAGGTCAGCACATGATCCGCGGCGTACCGCTGCAGGCCCAGCACCGACAACTCGTCATCGAGATGCTCCTGCACGGCGCGCGCATGGCCGGCGGCGGCGGCCAGCGACAGCGCATGCGGCTCGTCGGCCTGGCCGAGCAGCAGGCGGCTCACCTGGTCGCGCGACAGCAGGCGGTCCTCCCGCGCCGCGCGCAAGGCCGCCCGGTAATGGCCAGCGGCCTCGCGGGATCCCTCGCGCATCGCCGCGTGATAGGCGCCCGAGTCGTCCTCGTTCAGGACCTTCAAGGCATCGAAGAGTTCGGCATCGTCCAGCACGCCCTCCCGCGCGATGCGGATCAGCGCCCGCGTCCACACGCCGACGGCGTCGGCATGGTTGCGCGTCATCGCGAGCCTGAAGCCCTCCCAATGGCCGGGGCCGTAGCTGTCCGTGATGCCCATGACCAAGGCCCGGAGTTCCGGCCGCGCCAGCACGCCGCGTGCATGGGCGCCTTCGACGGCGCTCAGGAAGACCTGCAGCGACTCGGCCTCGCCGTGCGCCAGTGCCACGCCGATGGCGCCCAGGCTCTCCTCCACCCCGCCGGCGAGGATCTCCCGGAAGGGCGGCGACAGCGACAGCAGTGCCGGCCTCGGCCCCGCCTCCGGCCGGAGTCCGCGCACCGCCAGGATGGTCGCCACCAGTTCGCGCACGAGTTCCTTGCCGCCCGGCAGCGCCATCGCGCACGCGAGCGCCGACTGTCCGCCATCGTCGCGCGCGAACAGCGCCAGCCCGCGCTGCCGCGCGGTCAAGGCCGGCAAGGCGATCATCAGGAGCTCGAGCCAACGCCGCAGGCGGTCGACCGCGCCGCACCGGGTCGCGTCGGCCAGGCGGCCGGCCCCGTCACAGGCGTTCCATGCCAGCGCGGCGCCGGCCGCCTTGCCCGGCAGCAGGCGGGCGAACAGCGCGCCGTGGCCGGCGTCGTCGGCGGCGAGCATCAGCCGCGGACCGAGGTCCGGATACAGGGCGGCGATCCGATGCCGGTCCAGCCAGGCGCCGCAGCGCGCCTCGCCCATCCGGCGCCACCACTGCCCCACCAGCTCGTCGTTCACCAGCCACTGGGGCGCGATCCGGAGCAAGGCGTCCTCGACGTCGAGGAGGATGGGCGTGCGCGCCAGTCCCTCGCGCGCCGCCGCGTTCAGAAGGGGGAGGCGGCCCGTCGCCATCAGCCGATCGAGCTCCCGCAGCACCCCGACCTGCACCGGCCGGGCGATCCCCGGGTCGAAGTCCTCGTCCTCGCCCGCCTGCACCCACCAGAGCCCTTCCGTCAGACAGCGCAGCCGATGGGACGTCGCGTCCGGCGCGCGCCAGCTCAGGCGCGTCTCGATCTCGCGCTTCGGAATGGCGCCGGCCGCCATGAGGTTGCGCAGGGTCTGGACGGCCAGCCAGGTGGGATCGGTCACCAGCGCGATGTGGCCGTCGACCTCGTCTTCGCGGAACACGGACCAGCGATGCACGAGCCCCACCAGCGTGCGCTCGATCGCGGCGATTTCCTCGTCGATGGCCGCCTGCTGCGCGGGCGTGGCCGGCCAGACCCGGAGCAGGTCGATGCCCTCGGCGATCAATCGCCCGCGCAGGGCCTGCAAGGCGTCCTTGGCGAGGGAGTAGGCGACCGCCGCGGGGGACACCCGTTGCTGCAGCGCGAGCCGGGCCCGCGCCACGAGCTCGCGGGGAAGCGCCGCGGCGTCGAAGTGCCGGTCGTGCGGCTGGCTCCGCGCGAACGGCAGACCCAGCCGACGCCCCAGCGCGACGACGTAGTGCGCCTCGAAGTTGACGAGCGTGCGCGGACCTTCGGCCGGATCACGCCCCATCGTCGCGCGCACGACCTCCAGCAGCGTCTGCTGGATCAGATCGTCGCGGCGCAGGGCGGCCGCCTGTATCGCTCCACCCGCCATGCAGCTCAAGCGGTGCGTCGCGTCCTGCCAGGCCTTGACGCGGCCGGTCTCGCACAGCGCCAGATCTTCAACGAAGTCTTCCAGTGCCTGGCGCCGCAGCTCGGCGGGCACGCGCGCCTGCGCGACCGGATTCGCGAGCGCGTGCAGGAACGCGTGCATGCGCCCGGCGCCTTCGCCGCGGAAAAACGCCCTGAGCTCGTCCGTGTAGCGCGGGTCCGTCGGGTCAGCGAGGCGCGTGGGCAACTCGTCGAGCAGGCGGGCCGCGTTCCTCGCGCCCAGCGCCCTCGCGACTTCCGACAAGGCCGCGCAGGCCGCGGCCAGCGTCGGCCGCCGGCCTGCGAGCGCATCGACCGGTGCATCGACCGCCCCGTCGGCCGGCGCGTGCGCCAACGCGTCGGACGGCGGCGCCGGCGAGATCCCTGTCGCAAAGCCGAAAAGCGGATCGAAGGGGAGGTCGGGCGCGCCGACACTCGCGGTCGGGAAGGCGGGCAAAGTCAACATGCGGCAAGGCGGTGGGACGAAGTCCGCTTTGTCCTGCCGCGGCCGGGCGCCGCGCGTCCCCAAAGTCCGTGCCGCCCCCCGCGCCCTCTGCGCGATACGCGGGCCCGCCTGACTGCGGCGGGTGCCCCGCCTTCCTCAGGCGAACTTGCCGGCCTGGAAGTCCCGCACCGCCTGCAGCAGTTCGCCCTCGGTGTTCATCACGAAGGGGCCGTACTGCGCGATCGGCTCGCCCAGCGGCTGGCCGGCGATCAGGATGGCGCGCGCGCCCTCGTCCGAGGCCGTCAGCCGCGCGCCGTCGGCGCCGGCCGTGTTGGCCAGGATCGCCATGCGGCCGCTCGGGACCAGGCAACCGGTCTCGAAGCGCAGCGCGCCCCGGTACACGTACAGGAACGCGTTGTGCGTCGCCGGGATCGCCTGCTCGAAGCTGGCGCCGGGTTCCAGATGCACGTCCAGATAGATCGGCAGGGTCGCGTCGCGCTGCATGGCGCCGGTCACGCCGTGGCTCTCGCCCGCGATCACGCGCACCGTCGCGCCCGGCAGCGTCAGCTCGGGGATCTCCGCGCTGGCGATGTCGCGGTACCAGGGATCGCGCATCTTGTCGCGGCCCGGCAGGTTCAGCCACAGCTGGAAACCTTCCATGCGGCCTTCCTGCTGCTCGGGCAGCTCGGAATGGATCACGCCGCGGCCGGCGGTCATCCACTGCACGCCGCCGGGACCGAGCAGGCCTTCATGGCCGGCCGAGTCGCGATGGCGCATCTGTCCCTCGAGCATGTAGGTCACGGTCTCGAAGCCGCGATGCGGATGGTCGGGGAAGCCGGCGATGTAGTCCTCGGCCTTGTCCGTGCCGAAGGCGTCCAGCATCAGGAAGGGATCCAGGCGCCGCTGCAGGTCCTGCGTCAGCACCCGCGTCAGCTTGACGCCGGCGCCGTCGCTGGTGGCCCTGCCCTGCACCAGGCGCTCGACCTGGCGGGGCGTCCGAAGAGAGGTGACAGGGATGGCGGCGGTCATGATGGATTCCTTTGATGACGATGAACGATGAACGATGAACGATGAACGATGAACGATGAACGATGAACGTTGGTCGATGGATCTCTGTCCCGGCCGTCAGCAGGTGCTGCCGGCCCGGCATGGGGCTTGGGGGTCCAGGAGGGATCCCCCATGCCCCGTGGAGGGCGCGCGCGGTCGATCCAGGCCGGCCGCGCCCCAGGTGGCCAATTTCAGGCCGCCTGCGTTTCGCCAAACAGCGCCGCGATTTCCTCGCGGGCGGTGGCCAGGCCCTTGGCCGCCGCTTCCTCACCCATGTTCAGGCCTTCGGCCAGCACGAACTTCACATCGGTCATGCCGAGGAAGCCCAGCGTCAGCTGCAGGTAGGGCACGATGTTGTCGGCCGGCTGGCCGCGGTACACGCCGCCGCGCGTGCTGACGACGATGACCTGCTTGCCGGTGACCAGGCCTTCGGGGCCGTTGGCGCCGTACTTGAAGGTGGCGCCGGCGCGGGCGACTGCGTCGATCCAGTTCTTCAGCTGCGAGGTCACGCCGAAGTTGATCATCGGCGCGGTCAGCACGATGACGTCGGCCGCCTTCAGTTCGGCGATCAGCTGGTCGTTGAAGGCCACGCGGTCGGCTTGCGCCTGGGTGCGGCTGTCGGCCGGGGTGAACAGCGCGCCGAGGGTGGCTTCGTCCATGGGCGGCAGCGGGCGCACCGCCAGGTCGTGCACGACCTTGGTGGCACCGGGGTTGCGGGCCACCAGTTGGTCGACGACTTCATTGGCCAGCAGGGTCGAGACCGAGCCTTGACCTTCATGCAGGCGGCGGGCGCTGGAATTGATCTGAAGGATGTTCATGGTGCGTTTCTCCGGGCGTTTCGGCTGGATCAGCCGGGGGTGTGATGGGATGGAATGAACTGTATTGATCACCCCTCAGCACCGGAAGACGGCGTACTGGATAAGATTGTTCCATTCAACGAACAATCGCCACCCCTCCGGAAGCGCCTCCACCCATGAGCCTCGATGCCGACGACCTGCTGGTCTTTGCCCGCGTGATCGAAAGCGGCAGCTTCAGCCGCGCGGCGGAGCGGCTGCAACTGCCGAAGTCGACCGTGTCGCGGCGGATCGCGGCGCTGGAGGAGCGGCTCGGCGAAAAGCTGCTCCAGCGCAGCACGCGCCGGCTGACGCTGACCGAGTTCGGCCAGGGCGTGCTGGAGCATGCGCGGGTGCTCGCCGGCGAAGTCGACGGCGCGCTGGCGCTGGCGTTGCACCGCCAGCAACGGCCGACGGGGCGGCTGCGGGTGTCCATGCCGGCCGACTTCGCCAACCAGATGCTGACGCCGATGCTGAGCCGCTTCGTCGGCGACTACCCGGAGGTGCAGCTGGAGCTCGATCTGTCGCCGCGGCGCGTGGACCTGATCGCGGAAGGCTTCGACATCGCGGTGCGCATGGGACAGCTGCCGCCGGACAGCCAGTTGGCGGCGCGGCGCCTGGCGATGTTCAGCAGCGGCCTGTACGCGTCGCCGGAGTACCTCGAGCGCCACGGCGAGCCGCAGCTGCCCGAGGGGCTGCTCAGCATGCACGGCCTGATGATCCTGAGCCGCGCCGGCGAGCCGCTGCCCTGGCGGCTGTTCGGCAGCGTCGACGGGAAGGCGGACGAACGCGGGGAATGGGTCGGCGTCCCCGACAGCCGCACGCTGGTCAACGCGCCGGACATGCTGCTGCAGATGGCCCGCGCGGGCCTGGGCATCACCTGGGTCGGCAACCAGTACGCGCAGGCCTTCGTCGACCGCGGCGAGCTGCTGCGCGTGCTGCCGGCCTGGTGCGCGGAGCCGTCGACCTGCTGGGCGGTGTTCCCGCAGCGCCGCCTGATGCCGCTGCGCACGCGGCTGTTCCTCGACGCGATGGCCGCGGCGCTGACGCCGTTCGATCAGGCGGCGATGTACGGGATGTAGGCCGGGCCCCCCATCAACGTTGCACGAGGCACTCGCTCAACGCTGCGGGAGCCCCGACTTGCGCGGGTGCTCAGTCCAGCGTCTTCAGGAGCCGGTTCGTCGCCTCGCGGGTCCGTTCGTTCAAGGTCGCGAGCGCCGCCGCGCTGGTGTCGATCAGGCCGCGGTCGACCGGCGCGTGGCTGTCGCCCGCGGCGGGCCGGATACCCAGCCGGTCCTGCACGTAGCGGCAGTTCTCGCGGATGAGCGGCTCCGGGATGCCAGCGTCCAGGTCCGCCGCCGAAGTCCTGATCGCGTCGTCGATGACCGCACGGCGCGCGTCGTCCAGCAGGGCCTCCTGCGCCGCCGGCAACGATCGGAACGGCACGTCATAGCGGGCATTGCGCAGGATCAGCGCGGCGGGATCGCCGGTCGTCGCCAGGTCGGTCAACAGACGCTTCAGCGTCGTGCGCATGGCCGACCGATTGCCGCCCGGCTGATCCCAGCGTTCCAGGATGGCCTTCAGCCTGGCCGTGCCGAACTCGTGCAGATTCCCCACCGGATCTTGCTGCCCCCCTGACGGCGTCCTGCACAACCACGCCTGCTCGAAGGCGTCCAGCGCGGCCAGGTCCGCCTCGTCCACCACCAGGTCGTTGCAGCGCTCGCGCAGCCTGTGCAAGGTCTTCGCGAGGTCCGCGTTCCTGACGTCGGCCAGCAGGTCCGCCCCGGTCTCACCGGGGACGTCGCCGAGGCAGGCGCGCAGGGCCGCATTCGACGGGCAGACGTCCATCGGATGACCGATACCGCCCGTGGTCTCGGGTTCGTACAGCCCCAGGCCTTCCAGGCCGTGCCAGACCTCGTTGGCCGTCAGGATCCCGTCCTTCTGCAGCCCGGCGGCCCAAGCCAGGAAACGCTGCTTGCGCTCGTCCAAGGCGGGGTTGTCCCTGCCGCAGCGGACCGACTCGGCCTTGGTCAGCGCGCGCGCCAGCCGGTGGACGCCCAGGGTGTCCGCCCAGCCGGACGCCGGGATCGCCGCCTCCAGCCGCTTGAAGATCGGCGCCTGCGCGACCGCATCGCGCTGCTTCAGGTCGATCCGGTTCAGTTCGTCATGAAGCTTCGTCAACACCCGGTGACCGCCGTTCAGCATGTGCGCGTGGGCGTCGTTGAAATCGGGGCCCGGCGTCGCGCAACGGTCGCGCCACGCGGCCAGCCGGTCCCGCAGCACCTGGTGGTTCTCGGGGACCGCGGCGATCAGCCGATCAATGCTGTCGGCCAGGCGCTCGCAGCGATGCCGCAGTCCGTCCGGCCCGATGTGCTGCAGGATGGCCGCCAGACTCGGGTCGGCAGCCTTCGGCAGCGAGAGCGCCTGGGCCTGCGGCGCGGGGCCTGCGACAGCCGCTGTGGCTGCCGCCGCCCGCGGCAGGGCGGCGATCGGGGAAGCGGCCCCTGCAGCCGCAGCCGCGGCGCCAGCGTCTGCGGCGCGCGGCGATGCCATGATCGGGAAGCGCCGCTGAAGCAGCGCGGCATGGGCGAACGCCAGCGCCGTGACGGCGTTGACGTCCAAGGTCTTGCCGCAGAACCCGCGGCGCAGGTGTTGGCACGCCACGGCTTGCGCCTCCGGAGAGCGGTCGAGCGCCAGCTGATCGCACAGGCTGATCATCGTGTGCTTGCCCACGCCGAACATCTGAGCCCGGACCTCGTCGAATCGATGCGCGTCGCCAAGCCAGATCTGCGCTTGATCCCCAAGGCCTTCGGCGACGTCCCTGTCCTTGCCGGACTCGGGCAGCAGCGCCCTCAGCCGCTGGAACAGCAAAAACAGCTCCTTGCGCGCCAGGGGGTAATCGTCGCTGCGCGCGAACGCCTCCGGCGTCTGCAGCCCTTCGTGGAAGAAGCGGGTCTGGGGGTGCGGGTGGGCCTGATCGACCACCGGTCGTGGAGGCGTCGACGATGACTCGATCAAGGGCATCGCCGTTTCGGTCGACGTGCACGACCAATCGGATGGGGAGGCAGGGGAGGACGAAACGAGGGAGGGATACAAGGCGAACACCCGAAGTAGCATGAACAGGGAAGGTGTGTGCGCTGCGGCCCACCCCCCGGTTCACGTCTTCGACGCCGTATTTGTCAATCGACCTGGAAGCCGATCTCCACGCTGACCTGGCGCGGCGCCGGGATCGGCCCGAAGCGCCACTGCTTGACCGCGTTGAGCGCGGCCGCACTGAGCTTGCGGTCCGGCGAGCGCAGCGCCTGCGGCGCGTCGACGCTGCCATCCGGACGGACGGTGAACTGCACCAGCACCGATCCGGCCCGCTGTTGCGCCAGCAAGGCGCGCGGGTACTCGGGGTCGACCTTGTGCAGCAGCTTCAGCGGCGCGGGCTCGTCGTCGGGCTCGGGTTCGGGGGCTTTGCCGACAGGCGCGGCGGTCGACGGCGCGGGCATGGCCACGACCTGCGGCGACGGCGTCTCCGACATCGGTTGCGGCACCGAGGTCGGCGGAGCGATGGTCTGCGCGGCGGACTGTCCGCCCGACGTCCCGGCCGCCTGACCGATGGACGCAGGAGCGGGTGACGCCGAGGCGACCACGGGCGCCGCGTCCTGCGCGGCATTGCGGGCGGCGAGCGCGCGCTCGGCGGCCGGGTCGAGCTCCTGCCGACGCGCCACCGGCGCGGTCGCCAGCACCGGTTTGGCGACGGGTTTGGGGGCCTCGGCCTTGGCCTCGTGCGCCGGCTTCTTCTCGCCCTTCTCGGCGTGGAACTTGATCCACTGGAACACCTTGTCGGCGTCGCGCTTGGCGCGCTCGACATCGCTCATCGCGGCCTTGGCATCCACTGCCTTGGGATCGACCGCCGCGGCGGACGTGGCCGCCGCCGGCGCGGTCTGCGCCTGCGCGGCGATCGCGCTCAGGGACAGGGTCAAGACCTGACACACCGCCAGACCGCGGCGCGGGACGCTCAGGAGACTACGACGGCTCATCACTCCACCCTCTCGTTGCGCTGGTTGCTCTCTTTTGGAGACAACGCCGGTCTTGTCTGCTGCTGTTGAAATCGGTTTCTTCGCGCCCCGGCATGAGCGCCGCAGTGTAAGAAGTCACCGAGGTGACGGCCCCTCGGTGTTTCCCCGGAATCAGGATGTAACAGTGCCGCCGAGGGTCCTGGACATCGGGGTTGCGTCGAGGAATTCACATCCTGCGCGACCGGCCTGTTGCGCGGCCTATACTGCGCGCCTGCTCCGGGGAGCCCTGGGTCGACGACGCATTTCGCGCATCGCCGGCACGGGCTGAGACATGGCGATGAAGCCGTGGACCCGCTGAACTTGATCCGGTTCGTACCGGCGTAAGAAGAGCCCGCCCTTCCAGGCGCACCTGTCGAATCGCGAGCTCCCCAGGCCCGCACCGACGCCCCGCGGTCCCGCACCGCGCCCGTGCGCCCCGCCCAGGAAGGGGTCTGTTCCGAACGTCAGCACGTGCCCGTCAGTCCAGCCTCCGGCGCCCAACCGGAGACCTCGATGCCTGACCTGACGCCCGACCTGACGCCCGAATCGACACCCGTCCCGCAGCAAGGCCTGCCCCCGACCGCCGCCGCCTTCCATGAGCGCCTCGCCGCCAGCCGCGCGCCGCTGCCCGCGTCGACCAAGACGCATGAGTCCGGCGTGCTGCATCCGCAGCTGCGCGTGCCGCTGCGCGAGATCGCGCTGACCAACGGCGAACGCCTCGCGGTGTACGACACCTCCGGCCCGTACACCGACCCCGCGGTCGCCACCGACGTTCGCCGCGGCCTGCCGGCCACGCGCGCCGCGTGGGTCGAGTCGCGCGGCGACACCGAGGCCTACACCGGCCGGCCGATCCAGCTCTTCGACGACGGCCTGCGCGAGGCCGCGCAGCAGGAGGCGCTGCGCGCGCAGAGCGCCGCGCTGACGCGCCCGCCGCGCCGCGCCAAGTCCGGCGCCAACGTGACGCAGATGCACTACGCGCGCCGAGGCATCGTCACCGCCGAGATGGAGTACGTCGCGATCCGCGAGAACGGCCGTCGCGCCTGGATGCACGAGTACCTGTCCGACGCCGAGCGCGAACAGCGCCTGCGCGGCCAGGGCCTGGGCGCGCAGATCCCCGGGATCATCACGCCCGAGTTCGTCCGCGACGAGATCGCCCGCGGCCGCGCCATCATCCCGGCCAACATCAACCATCCGGAAGTCGAGCCGATGGCCATCGGCCGCAACTTCCTGGTCAAGGTCAACGCCAACATCGGCAACTCGGCGGTGAGCTCCGGCATCGAGGAAGAGGTCGAGAAGCTGGTGTGGGCGACGCGCTGGGGCGCGGACACGGTGATGGACCTGTCCACCGGCCGCAACATCCACACCACGCGCGACTGGATCCTGCGCAACAGCCCCGTGCCCATCGGCACCGTGCCGATCTACCAGGCGCTGGAGAAGGTCGGCGGCGTGGCCGAGGACCTGACCTGGGCGCTGTTCCGCGACACGCTGGTCGAGCAGGCCGAACAGGGCGTCGACTACTTCACCATCCACGCCGGCGTGCGCCTGCCCTTCGTGCCGATGACGGTCAAGCGCCGCACCGGCATCGTGTCGCGCGGCGGCTCGATCCTGGCGAAGTGGTGCATCGCGCATCACCGCGAGAACTTCCTGTACACGCACTTCGAGGAGATCTGCGAGATCATGAAGGCTTACGACGTCAGCTTCTCGCTGGGCGACGGGCTGCGGCCGGGCTCGCTGGCGGACGCCAACGACGAGGCCCAGTTCGCCGAACTGCGCACGCTGGGCGAGCTGACCAAGATCGCGTGGAAGCACGACGTGCAGACCATGATCGAAGGCCCCGGGCACGTGCCGATGCACATGATCCAGGCCAACATGGCCGAGCAGCTCAAGCACTGCGACGAGGCGCCGTTCTATACGCTGGGCCCGTTGACCACGGACATCGCGCCGGGCTACGACCACATCACCAGCGGCATCGGCGCCGCGATGATCGGCTGGTTCGGCTGCGCGATGCTGTGCTACGTGACGCCCAAGGAGCACCTGGGCCTGCCCGACCGCGACGACGTCAAGCAGGGCCTGATGGCCTACAAGATCGCCGCGCACGCGGCCGACATCGCCAAGGGCCATCCGGCGGCGCGGGCGCGCGACGATGCGCTGTCCAAGGCGCGTTTCGAATTCCGCTGGGAGGACCAGTTCAACCTCGGGCTCGATCCCGAGACCGCGCGCGAGTTCCACGACGAGACGCTGCCCAAGGACAGCGCGAAGGTGGCGCACTTCTGCTCGATGTGCGGTCCGAAGTTCTGCTCGATGAAGATCACGCAGGACGTGCGGGAGTACAGCGCGCAGTTGGCCGCCAACGGCGGCGGTGAGGGCGGCGGCGAAGGCCTGACGGCCGAAGCCGGCATGCGCGAGAAGAGTGCCGAGTTCCGGGCCGGCGGCGGCGAGCTCTACATCCCGATCCGCCAGGCCTGAGCGCGATGGCCACGATCGCCATCGCCGGAGCGGGGCTCGCCGGGCGGCTGCTGGCGTGGACGCTCGCTCGGACCGGGCATCACGTCGAGGTCTTCGACACGTCGCCCGGTCCCGAGCCCGCGTTCGACGCACAAGGCGCGGCCGCGTTCAGCGCGGCCGGCATGCTGAGTCCGCTCGCCGAGCAGGAACAGGGCGGCGCGCCGATCGCCGCGCTGGGCTGGCGATCGCTGGCCTTGTGGCCGGGCATCGTCGCCGCACTGTCCCACCGCAAATCGGAGGTGACATCGGAGGCGCGGTCGACCCCAGCCCCGCCGTCGGTGCCGCCGCGCATCGACCGCAGCCTGCTGCGCAGCGATCGCAGCCTGCCGCGCATCGACCGCAGCCTGCTGCGCATCGACGGCAGCCTGCTGCTGTCGCACCGCGCGGACCTCGGCGCGGCCCAGCGCGCGCTGATGCGCATGCCGGGCGCGGAGGCGCTCGACGCCGAAGCGCTGCGCGCGCATGAGCCGATGCTCGCGCCGGGCCTGCGCGGCTGGCTGCTGCCGGGCGAAGGCCTCATCGCGCCCGTGCCCGCGATGGCCGCGCTGCACGACGACGCGCACGCGGCGGGCGTGCGCTGGCAGTGGTCGCGAACCGTCGACCAGGTGTTGCCCGGCGAGCTCCACTTCGCCGAAGGTGCGCGCTGGCGCGGCGACTGGGCGATCGATGCGCGCGGCCTCGGCGCGCGGCCGCCGCTGCCGCTGCGCGGTGTGCGCGGCGAGATCGTCACGCTGTCGCTGCCGGGCCACGGCCTGCGCCGGCCGGTCCGGTTGCTGCATCCGCGGCATCGCGTCTATCTGGTGCCGCGCGCCGACGATGAGCTCGTCGTCGGCGCCAGCGAGATCGAGAGCGAGGACCGCAGCCCGGTTTCGTTGCGCTCCGCCGTCGAGCTGATGGCGGCGGCGCAGAGCGTGCTGCCGGCGTTGTCGGAGGCGCGCATCGTGCGGCTCGACCGACACCTCCGGCCGGCGCTGCCCGACAACCGGCCCTTCACCCATCACGAGCCCGGCCTGCTGCGGCTCAACGGCCTCTACCGCCACGGCTGGCTGCTCGCGCCGGCGCTGGTGGAGCGGCTGCTCGACGAGGCCGGGCTGGCCGACCTCGCAGCGCTGGCCGGCGCCAGCGCGAACGGTGCCAGCGCGAACGCTGCCGACGCGAACGGTGCCGACGCGAACGGCGCCGTCGCCCGCGCGCCGACCTCCGTCCCCTTCGTGGAGAAATCCCCATGACCGCCCTTCCCCCGATCACCGTGCGGCTCGACGACCGCGCCGTGGCGATGCCTGCCGGCGCGACGCTGGCGCAGTTGCTCGCGCTCGAACGGCGCGAGGCCGCCGCCGTGGCCACGGCGCTGAACGGCCGCTTCGTGCCCCGCGACGCACGTGCCGACACGGCGCTCAACGACGGCGACGTCGTCCTCTTCTTTCAACCGATCGTCGGAGGCTGACATGCCGATCCCCGCCCCTCCGCAGGCCACCGGACCGCACGCCACCGACGCGCTGGTGATCGACGGCGTCGCGCTCGACAGCCGCTTCTTCCTCGGCACGGCCGGCTATCCCAGCCCCGCGACGCTGTGCGACGCGATCCGCGCGTCCAGCACGCAGCTGCTGACCGTCGGCCTCAAGCGCACGCTGCAGGCGGGCGACAACGGCGCGCTGGCGCAGGCGCTCGCGGTCGGGCGCGAGCAGGGCGCCAGGCTGCTGCCCAACACCGCCGGCTGCCGCAGCGCCCGCGAGGCGGTGCAGCTCGCCCACATGGCGCGCGAGCTCTACGGCACCGCGTGGATCAAGCTCGAGGTCATCGGCGACGACCACACGCTGCAACCCGATCCGTTCGAGCTCGTCGCCGCCGCGGCGGAACTCGCGCGCGAAGGCTTCGTCGTCTTCCCCTACTGCACCGAGGACCTGATCCTCGGCCGGCGTCTGCTGGACGCCGGCTGTCCGCTGCTGATGCCCTGGGGCGCGCCGATCGGCTCCGGCCAGGGCCTGCTGAACCTGCACGGGCTTCGCACGCTGCGCGAGCGCCTGCCCGACACGCTGCTGGTGATCGATGCGGGTCTGGGCGCGCCGTCGCAGGCGGCACGCGCGATGGAACTCGGCTTCGACGCGGTGCTGCTGAACAGCGCGGTGGCGCAGGCCGGCGATCCGGTGGCGATGGCCGGCGCGTTCGGCGACGCGGTGCGCGCGGGGCGGCGGGCGTTCCACGCCGGCCTGATGGCGCCGCAGGCCTTCGCGGTCGCGAGCACGCCGGTCGGCGGGCATGCTTTCCTCCTGGGGGACGCATGAACGAACAGGACACCCGCATCGACCGGGACGATCAGCGCGAAGGCGGACATCGCCCGGATCGGGGCGACCTTAGCGACGGCAACGACCGGCGCGAGTCCGCCGCCCCGGCGCGGCCGTCCCTGCTGGTCCCTCATCCCAGCCTGCCCTCGGCCGGGGCGGCGCCGGTCGATCCGGATCTGCTGGCGCTGACGCCGTGGACCGACGATCCGACGCCACCGATCATCTGGAGCGTCGCCGGCACCGACAGCGGCGGCGGCGCCGGCCTGAGCGCCGACACGCGCGCCGCGGCCGCAATGGGCGTCCACCTGTGCCCCGTCGTGGCCGCGGTCACCGCCCAGCATTCGCTCGGGGTGAACGCCGTGTTCCCGCTGCCCGCGGGCCAGGTTCGCGCGCAGCTGAGCGCGCTGCGCCACGACCTGCCGCCGCGCGTCGTCAAGACTGGCTTGCTGGCGAGCGCCGCGACCGTCGACGCGCTGCTCGCGCAGATCGGCGAGGCGCCGCTGGTCGTCGACCCGGTGCTCGGCGCGAGCGCGGGCGGCGCGGCGTTCTGCGACGACGCGCTGCTTGGCGCATATCGCCACCAGCTGATCCCGCGCGCCGCGCTGATCACGCCGAACCGGCGCGAGGCCGAACGGCTGCTCGGCGTGGCGCCAGGCCGGTTCACTGTGCCGGAGCTGGCCGCGATGCTGCGGGGCATGGGCGCACAAGCGGTCTGCATCACCGGCGGCGACGACCCGGCCCAGGCCGACGGCCTGTCGATGGATTGGCTGGACAGTCGGCTGGCGACCGGATGGATCGCCCTGCCGCGTCTGTCCGGCCGCGACGGCGCACCGCCGCATCACCACGGCAGCGGCTGCACGTTCGCGACGGCGGCGGCCGCGGCGCTGGCGCGCGGCTTCGCCGTGCCGGACGCGGTGATCCTCGCCAAGATGCTCACGTGGTGCGCGCTGCGCGACGGCCACGCGGCCGGCGCCGGCGCGGGACCGCTGCGCCCGGACCGGCGCTTCGTCGACGATCCGCGCGCGATGCCCGTGATGGGCCTGGCCGACGAGACCGCGCCGGACCGCGCGATGCTGACGCGCTGGCGCGAGGTGCTGTGGCCGGCGTCGCGCCGCCCGGCGCCCTTCGCGACGGGTCTGTACGCGATCACGGACCGGCCGGAGCGCATCGCGGCGCTGGCGCTCAGCGGCCGCTTCGTCCACCTGCAGTTGCGCATCAAGCGCGGACCGACGACCGACGAGGACACGCTGCGCGCGGCGATCCGCGAGGCGGTGCGCGACATGGCCGGCCGCTCCGCCACCTTGTGGATCAACGACCACTGGCGGTTGGCGCTCGACGAGGGCGCGCGCGCGCTGCACCTCGGCCAGGAGGACTGGGCGGGCATGGCCGGCGAGGACCGCGCGTCGCTGCAGCAGCGCCGCTCGCGGCACGGCGTGCGCCTGGGCCTGTCGAGCCACAGCCTGTGGGAGCTGGCCCGCGCGCGCGGCGTGGCGCCGGACTACGTCGCCTGCGGACCGCTGTGGCCGACGACGACCAAGGACATGCCGTGGCGGCCGCAGGGGCTCGCGCAACTGCGCTGGTGGAGCCGCATGGCGGGCGTGCCGGTGGTGGGCATCGGCGGCGTGCTGGAAGAACGTCAATGGCGCGCGGGCATGGCGGCGGGAGCGTCGGCCATGTGCCTGGTGCGCGCCGCAGTCCGCATCGCGGACTAACGACGTTCGCTGCCGCACAGTCGTGGCTCGTTAACGCACGTCCCGTGTCGCCCCTGTGCGCGACGCGCAGCACTTCGTCTGTCGCCAGGCCTCCCGCGACGCCTTCACGCTCCTACGATGGTTTTTTGACGCTGTCTTCTCCACGCGAAGGCGGCGTCGTAACGACCCAGGGAGAAGCCGTTGCACAGTCGGCAAAGACTCGACACCTTGCGCGGATTGGCGTGCCTGCTGCTGGTGAGCTACCACGTCATCGGCGGCGACCGCGAGACCGGTCTGCGCCTGCCGGACGAGCACATCGCCGCCCGGATCAACGACTTCCTCGCGTTGGTCCGGATGCCGTTGTTCTCGTTCCTGTCCGGCATGGTCTACGCATTGCGGCCGCTGCGCGGCGACATCGGCCCGTTCGCCGCGGGCAAGGTGCGGCGGCTGCTGGTGCCGATGCTCGTCATCGGCACGGGTTTCGCGCTGCTGCAGGCCGCGATGTCCGGCACCAACGGCGGCGTCACCGAGTGGCACCTGCTGCACATCATCCCCGTCGCGCACTACTGGTTCCTGGAATCGCTCTTCCTCATCTTCATGCTGACCGCCGTCCTGGAACGCAGCCGGGTCCTGGACAGCGCAGCGGGTTTCCTTGCCGTCTTCCTCGTGGCCATGATGCTGCACGTGTGGGCGCCGCTGCCGGTCCACTTCGGCCTGAACGGGGCGACCTTCCTGCTGCCGTTCTTCCTGCTCGGCGTGGCCGCCCGACGCTTCCCGGCGATGACGACGAATCCCCGGCTGGCCGTCGCCGTCGTGCTCCTGCCCCTCGTGCTGATGCTGGGCTGGGCCGCGAGCCAGGTCCCCAATCCGGACGCGCCCGGCATCGAACGCCTGACCGTCAGCCTGTGCGCGTGCCTGCTGCTGCTGCGGCTGGGCCCGGCCGCCCGCTGGCTCGCGTTCATCGGCGCCTGGTCCTTCGGCATCTACCTGTTCCACCCCGTCTTCACCGCGGCATCGCGGATCGTGCTGAAGTCCGTCGGCATCGAGGACCTGGCGGTGCTCTTCACGACGGGGCTGGTCGTGGGGCTGATCGGCTCGATCGCGCTGACCGCCGCGCTCGGCCGCTGGCCCTGGGGGCGGTGGATGATCGGCGAGCGGCCGCAACGCGCGGCGTCGGCGCCCTCCCCCGTCCGGGAGGCCGCGCGCGCGTCGGCTGCTGAATGACGGCCCCGTTCGCCCCCGCCGCACCGCCTTCGGCGGACACGGCGGATTGGGAACGGAGGGAGCCGGCAGGCGCTGATGAGATCTACTTCCTGGCCACCTTCGCCGGCCGCTTCGCGCCGGTCGCATCGGCAGGGGCGGTCGCGCCCTTCACTGCCGCTTGCGCGAGCTTGAAGAAAACGTCCGTGTTGTCGATGACACCGGTGAAGGCCAGCGCGCCCGGGCCGAAGGCCGACAGCGGAATGTCGGTCGCCGTGTGCACGGCCTGCTCGCCGGGCACCTGGCCCGTGACCAGGAATTCACCCGTCGCGTCGTCGCGCTCGGCGGCGTTGGCCGGGTACCACTTCAGCGGCTCGGCCTTGGCCATCGGCTGCTGCGAATCGCGCAGCGGCGTCGCGTTCGTGCGCCAGTCTTCGTAGCGGTCCGCATTCGCGCCGTAGCCCACCAGCAGCCGGTAATCGATGTCGGTCGCCTCCGGATAACCGTCCGCGGCGATGCGGTAACGCGGGAAGCCCGCCTTCTCGTACACGCCGACGACCTTGTCGCGCAGGTTGGCCGCGCCCTTCTTCGTCGCCGCGTCCAGCAGCGCCTGGTCGGTCAGCATCGAGCCGCCGATCAGCGCCGCGCCCGAGCACTCGTGGTCCGCCGTCACGATGACCAGCGTGTCGCCGTTCTCGCGCGCGAAGTCCTGCGCGACCTGCACCGCCCGGTCGAACTCGATCGTGTCCAGCATCCAGCGCTCGCTGTCCATGTTGTGCGCCTGCTTGTCGATCGAGGCACCCTCGATCATCAGCACGAAGCCCTTCTGCTGCTTCTTCAGCGTCGCGATCGCGGCCTTGGCCATCTCGTCGAGCATCGGCTGGTCGGGGAAGCCGTAGTCGTCGACCACGCTGCCGCCCGCCAGGCCCTTCTTCGCGCCGCGGCGGCCGTCGATCTTGTCCAGCGCCACGTTCATGTTGGAGAAGGCGAACAGGCCCAGCAGCTTGTCGGCGCCCGCGCCCGCCGTGGCGGCCTCGAGCTCCGTCTTCGTCGGCGCGTAGCGGTAGCCGGCGGTCTGGAACTCCTGGATCAGGTCGCGGCCCTTGTCCTTCGCGCCCGGCGCGGTGCCCCAGCGCTTGACGATCTCCGACGTGTGCGGATCGGTCGCCGAGAACGCGTAGTCGTTGCCATCGGCGCGCTCGGAACCGGCCGTGCCCGCCGGCAGGAACCACTTGCGGCCGCCGCCCAGCAGCACCGTCAGGCCGGTGCGCGAGCGGTCGTCGAAGAACTGGTCCACGATGCCGGTGCCCGCGCCGCGGTTGCTCGTGTGCACCGCGTTGCCGGCCGGCGTCGCGTCGAACACGTCCGCCGTCGTCACGATGCCCAGCGCCTTGCCCTGCGTGCGATGCAGGTACTCCGACAGGTATTCGATGCGCGGATTGTCGAAGGGCTCGATCGTGTCGTCGGGGAACACGCCTTCCTCATTGTTGTTGTTCTTGTTGCCCGAGACATAGGACGTCATGCCCGGCGACGAGTCCGTCACCACCGAGTTCAACGACGCCGTCTTGACCATGCCCGTGGCCGGGAAGGTGTCCATCGCCAGCGGGTGGATGACCTTGCCCTGCGCGTAGCCGCCCTTCACGATGCGGGCCGCGGTGCGCTGCGCGGCGCCCATGCCGTCGCCCAGCAGGATGATGATGTTCTTGACCTTCGGGCCCATCGCCGCGGTGAACGGCACGACGTCGAAGTTGCCGGTGGCGGCGACCTTCTGGCCGTCGGACTGCGTGGCCTCGACGCTGAACTCGTGACGGCCTGCCTTCTCCAGGCTGACCGCGCGGATCGTGGCGATCGCCGTTTCCGCGCTCACGCCCTTCACGCAGCCGCTGGCGCAGTCGCGCAGCGCGACCGTCGCGTCGACCGGCTTGCCGTCGATCACGAAGCGCGCGGCGGTGATGCGCTGGCCGGCATCCGGCTTGATCGTCGCCTGCAGGTCGAAGCGCTGACCGGGCAGGAAGCGCGCGATGACCGGCTCCGGCTGGCCGCTGGAGAAGCGCTCGCTCGGCGGCGTCAGGCGGGTGACGGTGGGGGCGGCCTGAGCGGCGCCCAGGGCCAGCAACGCGCAGGCGCCGGCGAGCAGGGAAGGCAGATGTTTCATCGTTGGGCGTTCGAGTCGGGGGAATCGGAAAGGGCGTCGGCGGGCAGTTGCAGGCGGATCCAGGACACGCGGCCGGTCTCGTCCTCGACGCGGCCGATCGACAGCGTGCCGGTGAGGGTCACCCGGCCGTTGCGATGGGCGACGAGGCGATCACGCTGGGCCGGATCGAGCAGCACGGTGACGGTGCCTGCGGGCAGGTCGTCCGCCTCGCCGTCGGCGTGTTCGCTCATGCGCACCGGGCGCGGCGTGAGCCAGAAGCGGCCGGGCCTGGCCTGCTCCTGCGCGACCATGTAGCCGACCAGGCGCACCGGGCGGCCGTCGGCGGCGCGCAGGGTGTCGGAAAGCTCCAGGCCGGCCGGGCCGATCGGCGACTTGAAGAACTGGGAGAACTTCAGGTCGGCGGCCGCATCGGACGGTGCGGGCGCGGCATGTGCCCCGGACACGGCAAGAGGAAGAAGGACGGCCGCGGCGCAGAGCGCGGCGATCGAGCGGGCGGCACGGCGGGCAAGCCGCGTACCTGTGGGGAGTGGGACGCACATAGGGGCGTGATTCTTTCGGGCCCGCATGACGGTTCCGTGACGCTCCGTTTTTCTTGCTTGACACCGCGGGTCGCACGCCGCGAAGCTGGGTCGACAGCACAAGGGAGTCCATGAACACGCCAGACCCTCCGTCGGGCCTGCAGGCCTTGAACGCGCTCTATGCGCGCCGTGCGCCGGTCTATGACTACGAGCTGATGCCGGTGGCGCCGCTGCGGCGCGAGGCGATCGCGCTGCTCGGCCTGCAACCGGGTCAGACCGTGCTCGACGTCGGCGCGGGCACCGGGCTGAGCCTGCCCGGCCTGAGCGCCGCGGTGGGACGCACCGGCCGGATCGTCGCCGTCGAGCCCTGCGAGACGATGATGCGTCAGGCCACGCAGCGCGTGCGGGTCGATCAGCTCGATGCATCGATCGACTTCCTGCCCACCGCCGCGGAGGACGCGGACTACGCGTCAGTGCTCGGCAAGCGCCGCGCGGACGCGGCGCTTTTCTTCTTCACGCACGATGTGCTGCAGAGCCAGGAGGGCCTGGCGCGCGCCCTTGCGGCGCTCAAGCCCGGTGCGCGCATCGTGGCGGCGGGGCTGGTCTGGGCGCCGCCGTGGATGCCGATGAGCAACCTGTTCGTGCTGGGTGCGGCGATGCACTCGATCGTGCGCATGGACGGCCTCGAGCGCCCGTGGCACCTGCTCGAGGCTCGCATGAAAAACGCGGAGGTCGAGCGCCGCTGGCTCGCCTCCGCGTACGTGTTGACTGGGCACCGCTGACCGGCTTTCTCTCCGCCGTGTGCTCGGTCCCCCGAGACTCCCTCTCCCCCAACGCGGGAGAGGGGCTCCAGCGCGAGCTCAGGCGTAAGGCTGGAGCGCCGAGTCCGAATCAATCCTCCAGCGGAACAAAGATCCACAGCAGCAGGTACAGCAGCACCCCGCCGCCCGCGCAGGTCGTCAGCGCCACGAACACGATGCGCCAGAACCAGGCCGCCAGCCCGCTCAGCCGGGCGAGCCCGCCGCAGACGCCGCCGATCCAGCGGTCGTCGCGGCTGCGGCGGAAGGTGTTGATGGCGTTCACCACCGGCGCGCCGCTGTTGCCGCCGTGCGGCGTGGCGTAGGCATAGGAGGTCGAGCTCGACGACCGCGCGCTCGCGTTCAGCACGCGCTCCTTGGCCTTCGCGAACTCCTCGTCGCTGAGGATGCCGCGTTGATGCAGATCGGCCAGGCGGTTGAGTTCTTCGCTGTCGGACATGGGGGGCTCCTTTCCCGGGGCGTCTTGCATCGGAAGATGCGATGGGGTGAAGACTACGGAGACGCCCCGCCCGGTGCGAGCCGCGTGCGACCGGCTGCATCTGGGCGCGATGCGGAGCGGATGAAGCGCGACAGGGCGTTTCCACCCAGGACCGGCGGCGCGCGGCGGACTAGCATTCCCGCCCATGAACCTCGAAACCATCGAACTGCAGACGCCCGAGGCGCCCCGTTTCAGCCTGCTGGTGCTGCACGGCCTGGGCGCCGACGGCAACGACTTCGTCCCCGTGGTCCAGGCCCTGGATCTGGCGCCCGTGCTCGCGCTGGGCGGCCTGCGCGTCGTGCTGCCGAGCGCCCCGCAGATCCCCGTCACCCTCAACGGCGGCATGCGCATGCGCGCCTGGTACGACATCCGCCACGGCGATCTCAGCCAGCGCGAGGACGCCGACGGCCTGCGCGTGTCGCAACGCCTGATCGAGGACCTGATCGCCCGCGAGGAGCGCGAGTTCGGCATCCCGCCCGAGCGCGTGGTGCTGATGGGCTTCTCGCAAGGCTGCGCGATGACGCTGATGACCGGGCTGCGGTATCCGAAGCGGCTGGCGGGACTGGTGGGCCTGTCCGGCTACCTCCCCGTGCTGGGCACGACCGAGGCCGAACGGCATGCCGCCAATGCGGACACGCCGATCTTCCTGGCGCACGGCAGCCGCGACGGCGTCGTCGTGCCGGCGCGCGCCCATGCGTCGCTGGCGGAGCTGCGCCGGCTCGGTCACGACGTCGAGTGGCACGAGTACCCGATGGCCCACGAGGTCAGCATGGACGAGATCCAGGCCCTGCAGGCCTGGCTCGTGAAGACGCTGACTGCCGCGGACATCCCGGACGCAGCCGGCGGCTGACCCGCGACGCCCCTCCGCCTTTCCTCCGACCTGCTCCTTCGTCTATGTCCACACGGTCTCTCCTGTCCTCGCTGCCCGCGCTGTCGCTGGCCTTGCTGCCGCTCGCGCCGCTGTCTGCGGCCACCCCGCCGCAATCGTCCACGCCGGTCGCCGCCGCAGCCGCTTCCGTGGCCCAGCCCATCGCCGCCAAGCTGCCGATCACGCATGACGTCTATGCCACCTGGCGCAGCATCCAGCACACGCAGCTGAGCCGCGACGGGCAATGGATCGCCTACGCGCTCGTCGCGCAGGAGGCCGATGGCGAGCTCGTCGTGCGCCACGTCGCCGACGGCCGCGAGCACCGCGCGCCGCGCGGCACCTCGCCGCAGTTCAGCGCCGACGGCCGCTTCGTCGCGTTCGCCGTGCAGCCGACGCGGGTCGAACTCGACAAGGCCAAGAAGGACAGGAAGAAGGGCGACGACGCCCCCAAGGCCGGCGCGGCGTGGATGGACCTGTCGACCGGCAAGGTCGAGTCCGTCGAACGCGTGAAGCGCTTCGGCTGGGGCAAGGACGGCGGCCAGCATCTGGCGCTGTTGCTGGAGGCCCCCGTCAAGAAGGACGCGGCCAAGGACGGTCCCAAGGACAGCAAGGCCTCGGCGGCGAAGGCCGATGTCGACGGCGATTCCGTAGATTCCGGCGATCTGCTCGACCAGGAAGCACCGGCCGAGGGCGGCGGCCCCTCCGCCAAGAAGACGCCCGGCAACGATCTGCTGCTGATCGACGCCGGGACGGCACAGCGCAACACCTTCAAGGACGCTTCGGACTTCGCCTGGAACAACGCCGGCACCTTGCTGGCCTACGTGGTCTCCGTCAAGGAACCGGCGAAGAAGGAGGCGGCCAAGCCGGCCGCGCCGGTGCCTCCGGCTTCGGGCGCGTCCGACGCCGAGGCAAAGCCTGTCACCGACGAGTCCGCCCGCGAAGGCGTCTACCTCATCGACCCGGCCGCGCCGACGCAAGCGCGCGCGGTGATCTCGGGGGCCGGCAGCTACAAGCAGCTGCGCTTCGACGAAGCCGGCCGCCGGCTGGCCTTCGTCAGCAATCGCGACCACGTCGCCGAGACCAAGGCCGCGGAGAAGGCGAAGAAGGCCGACGACAAGAAGGAAGAGAAGAAGGACGAGAAGACCGACAAGCCCGACCCGACGCCGTTCAAGCTCTTCCTGTGGCAGGCCGGCCAGGAACGCGCTGCGGTGCTGGTGAGCGCGGCAACCGCCGGCATGCCCACCGGCTGGACGCCGAGCGAGCATGCCGCCCTCGCCTTCAGCAAGGACGGCCAGCGCCTGTTCCTCGGCACCGCCGAGCTCCCCGCGCCCGAGCCCAAGGACGCGCCCGAGCCGATGAAGGTCGACCTCTGGCACTGGAAGGATCCGGAGCTGCAGTCCGCGCAGAAGGCCAAGGCCGAGCGCGAACGCGCGCGCAGCTACCGCGCGGTCGTGCACCTGGGCAACGATGTCGACGCGGCGCGCTTCGTGCAGCTCGCGACCAAGGAGCTGCCCACGATCCAGGTCAACGAGAACGCCGCCGTCGCGCTCGGTCTGAGCGAACTGCCCTATCGCCCGTTGATGTCGTGGGAAGGCGCCTACATGGACGCCTACGCCGTCGATCTCAACACCGGCGCGGCCAGGCCGCTGGCGCGCAAGCTGCGTCACGCGCCGACGCTGTCGCCGGCCGGCCGCTACGTGCTGGGCTTCGACGCGCCCGCGGCGCGCTGGATGGCCTGGCGCACCGACACCGCCGCCGCCATCGACCTGACCGGCAAGATCAAGTCGCGCTTCGACAACGACGACCGCGACGTCCCCGACCTGCCCTCGCCCCACGGCAGCGCCGGCTGGACCGCCGACGACGACAGCGTCGTCGTCTACGACAAGTTCGACCTCTGGGCGGTGCAGCCCGCCACCGGCCAGTCCCGCAACCTCACGCAAGGCTGGGGCCGCAAGCAGCAGCTGCAGCTGCGCGTCGTGCCGCTCGATCCCGAGGACGCCGACAAGAAGCCGCTGCCCGCCGACACGCTGACGCTGGCCGGCACGCACGACATCACGCGCGCCAGCGGCTATTACCGCTTGGACGGGATGGCCGGCGCGACCGGCGGCGCGCCCAAGGTGCTGATCCAGGACGACCGCATGATCGGCGGCCTGATCAAGGCCAAGGACGCGGACCGCATCGTCTTCACGCAGCAGAGCTTCACCCAGTTCCCGGACCTGTGGACGAGCACGCTGGCCTTCCAGCAGCCGCAGCAGATCAGCGACGCCAACCCGCAGCAGTCGCGGTATGCCTGGGGCACGCAGGAGCTGATCGAGTACACCGCCGCCGACGGCAGGAAGCTGCGCGCGCTGCTGGCCAAGCCGGCCGACTTCGACCCGAAGAAGCAGTACCCGATGATGGTCTACATCTACGAGAAGATGACCGACAACCGGTACCGCTACATCCCGCCGGCGCCGTCGCAGAACATCAACGTCACGCGTTACGTCAGCAACGGCTACCTGGTGCTGCGTCCGGACATCGTCTACACGACCGGCCAGCCCGGCAAGAGCGCGATGAACACGGTGCTGCCGGCGATCCGCCAGCAGATCGCCAAGGGCTACGTCGATCCCAAGCGCGTCGGCATCCAGGGTCACAGCTGGGGCGCGTACCAGATCAACTACCTGATCACGCACACCAACCAGTTCCGCGCGGCCGAGGCCGGCGCGTCGATGGCCAACATGATCAGCGGCTACGGCGGCATCCGCTGGGGCGCGGGCATCAGCCGCGCGTTCCAGTACGAGCACGGCCAGAGCCGCATCGGCGCCACGCCGTGGGAGCGTCCGGACCTGTACCTGGAGAACTCGCCGATCTTCCGTGTCGACAAGGTCACCACGCCCTACCTGACCATCCACAACGACGAGGACGACGCGGTGCCCTGGTACCAGGGCATCGAGTTCTTCACCGCGCTGCGGCGCCTGGGCAAGGAAGCCTACTGGTTCAACTACAACGGCGAGAAGCACGGCCTGCGCGAGCGCGACAACATGAAGCACTACACCGTGCACATGGCCGAGTTCTTCGATCACTACCTGCTCGGCAGCCCGCGCCCCGCGTGGATGGACCAGCCGGTGCCTTACCTGGAGCGCGGCAAGCGCGACGTGATGGGCCAGTTCAAGCCGGCGCCGCCACCGGCGGAGGCTGCCGTGGCCAAGGGCCAGGAATCGTCGACCACCACGAGCGCCAAATAGCCGTCGCCGACCACGAGCCCCAAGCGGTCGCAAGAACGACTGTCACTGGGGCGCGCACAGGGCGTGGGGTTCGCGGACGCGAGGCCCCATGCCCTGGGAGGGCCCGCGCCCTGAAGGGGGCAGGTGGGCGGTCTTCCGGCCCGCCTCAGGGCAGCGGTTCCGCGTTCTGCGCCGCGCGCCGGGCGCTCTCGATGCGCTCCCCGATGGGCGGGTGTGTCGAGCGCCACGCGGTGCCGCTGTCGACGCGGCCGTCCCGGCGCATCTGCTCCAGCATCTTGAGCCACGCGCCGACCAGCGTCTCGTTGGGCAGGTGCTCGCGCAGGATCAGGCGCTGCGCCTCGGCGTCGGATTCGCGCTCCGCATCGCGCGAGTAGCGCAGCGGCTGCGCGCTGGCGAGCAGGCCCGCCGCGACGGACGGGAAGTCGCCCATCGCGACGCCCGCCGCCGACAGCAGCCCGGCGCCCTGCACGAGGTGGCGCATGGCGTGGCGGTGCTTGAGGTGGCCGGCCTCGTGGCCGAGCACCGCGATGAGTTCGTCGTCGTTCAGCGCCTGCGCGAGGCCGTCGAAGAGGAAGATCGTCCCCTGGGGCAAGGCCATCGCGCCGAGGCCGGGGCGCTCGCCCTGACGCGCGAAGCGGACGTCCAGCGCCACGCCCGGGAACACGCGCCCGGCGATCTCGGTGAAGCGCGCGCGTATCGCCTGCTGGCGCGCGAGCGGCAACTGCGACGGTGTCAACCAGGTGGCCGCGAGTTGCGCCTCGACCCGTTGGCCGACCGCGTCGTCGAGCTGCTTTGGAATCAGGGGCAAGGCGCCACGCGCCAGCAGGCCCACGCCCTGGCGGTCGAACCACACGACCAGCGCCACCAGGGCCACCAGCGCGCACACGGCCAGGCTCCAGCTGCCGGCGATCTGCGCCATCAGCGACTGGCCGCCGAGTTCCCGCCCCATCGCGCTGTCCGCGGGGATCCAGACCGTGCCGCCGTCGGGCAGGCCGACCGGCGTGGCGCGGCCGCGCCAGCTTTCGCCGACCTGCAGCGCCTTGCGGGCGTAGCGGCGCAGGCCGGGCATCGATGGCCGCGAGGCGGCCAGCTCGGCCTCCGACGGCAGCATCGAGGAGGCGGACTGCCCGCGCGGCGGCCAGGGCATGAATTCGATGTGGTTGCGGCTCAGGCGCACGCGCACCTCCTGCGGCCGGTTCTCGACGCCGTCGAACCAGCGGGCCGTGGCGGTGTGGATCTGCGGTCTCATGACGGGTCCTGCGCGCTCACCAGCCGATGTCCAGGGCGAACGCGTCGTCGCCGCCGTCGCCGACCGTCGCGCGGCCGGGTCCGGGTCCGGGCCCTCGACGTTGCGGGGCGAGGACGACGACCCTGTCGATCGGCGCGTCGGACAGCACGGTCAGGCCCTCGATGCGCAGCCGGGCGACGCGCACGGCGAGGAAGGGCCAGTACAGGCCCAGGGTCAACACCGTCAGCGCGCCGTGGGCCAGCACGGTCTTGAAGAGCGCGAACACGGAGACGCCATACGAGAACTCGATGCCGCCGCCCAGGCGGGTGTGGTTCCAGCTCAGCTGCTGCAAGCCCGCCGCGTAGACCGGCCAGGCGAAGGTCCAGACCACGCCGGCCGCCAGCAGCGGGAGGACCGTCGCGAGCCACGGCGTCTCCGCGCCCAGGACCAGCTTCAGGGCCATCGACAGTCCCGCGCCGAGCAGGCCGGCGACCGCGCCGGCGACGATCAGCGCGACGGCCAGCCGGAGGTAGAACTTGTAGAACGCGTCCACGGACAGCTGGAAATCGAAGGCGAGTTCGCCGTAGCGGGCATGGCGGTGCTGCAAGCGCTTGAGCCGGCCATGCGCGAGTGGCAGCAGCAGCACGAGCGCGAGTCCGGCCAGGCCGTCGACGAGGCCGCCCAGCGTCATGCCGGCGATGACGGATCCCAGGGTCCATGCCACCAGGACCGGCAGGCAGGACGCGTAGACCGTGACGGCGTTGGCCTGGAAACCGAAGCGCAAGCCGCGCCAGCTGGTGTGGCCGAGCTGGAAGCGCCGGGCGCTCGCGAACAGCATCGGACCGGCCGCGTAGAGGACCGCCAGTGTGGCGGCCCCCGCCGCCGCGGACCGGCCGAACGCGTGAACGCAGGCGACGAGCAGGACCAGCGCCAGCGCTCGGCCGACGAGGATGCGCCGCGGGTCGCCGTGGAAGTCGAAGGGTTCGCCGGCCAGCAGCGTGTGCCGCGCGAACCAGCGCGCCTTGCGGCGTTTCGCCCAGGCAGAGTAGACGCCCAGCGTCGCCAGCGTCAGCAGCGCATCGACGATCCAGACGCGGAAGTAGTCACCGCCGGTGCCGGTGAATTCGAGCCGCTGCGCATGGCGTTTGGTCACGGGCGCGGGTCGGGCGGAGGAGGCGGCCGGAGATCCGGCGGTCGATCCCGCAGGGGATGCGGCGGTCGATCCCGCAGGGGATCCGGCAGACGCCGCGGCCGTCGCCGGACGCACCGACGCCGCGCCGCGCACAGGCGCAGCCACAGGCTTCGCAGACGCCGGCACCTCAGGCACCCACGTCAGCTCGGTGTTGCTCGCGATCAATCCCTCGACTCCCGGGCTCTGGCGGCCCGGGCGAGAGTCTACTAAAGGGCCTCGGCGCCGAGCCGCCCTCGGACGAGCGTGTGCTCCCGCGCGTCGGCCGGCGCGAACAGCGCCACCATCGTCGCCATCAGCGCGCGCGCCTTGGCCGAGTTGTCGCCGCCGTAGTTGCAGACGTAGACATCCAGCGTGACCGACCCGATCTCCGGCCAGGTGTGCAGCGCCACGTGCGACTCCGCGAGCAGCAGCATGCCGGTGATGCCGCCGGGCTGGCCATCCGGCGCGTCGGGGAAGCGATGCCAGTGTTCACCGACGACGCTCAGCCCGGCGCCCTCTGCGGCCGATCGGATCGCCCGCGCAAGACCTGACCCGTCCGTGAGCAGATCTCCGTGGGCGCAGCCGGCCAGGTCGGCGGTGAGGTGCAAGCCGTTCATGGGTCCTATCAATCGGCCGATTGGCCGGACTCGGAGAGTAGCGCGTGGCATCGCTCTTCGTGCTGGGCGATTTCCTCGAGCGTGATCTCGATGTCGTTCAGCTGCTGCTGCAATTGGCGGCGGTGCTGCTCCAGGACGCCGAGGAAGGCGCGCGCCTGCGGCACGGTGTCCGACTGGTTGTCGTACATGTCGACCAGCTGCTTGATCTCCTGCAGCGACAAGCCCAGCCGCTTGCCGCGCAGCGTCAGCTTCAGGCGCGTGCGGTCGCGCTGCGTGTAGACACGGTTGCGGCCGGCGCGCGCGGGCGTCAGCAGGCCCATGTCCTCATAGAAACGGATCGCACGAGGGGTGATGTCGAACTCGGCCGCCAGCTCGGTGATCGTGAACAACGGGCCCGCGTTGTCGCCAGCCTCGGGCAGCGCGTCCTCCGACAGGTCGTCGGCCAGGGTCGGGCGGGAAGAGGGGCTCATGGCTACACTGGCATATGACGTTGACGTAAACGTAAGTCTAAAGCCATGGCCAATCCTCGCGAATCGGAACTCTCCTATCCCCTGGGCGACACGCTGCCAGGCCCCGGCGAAGCGCTGGACCTGCTGCCCGGCGTGCGCTGGGTGCGGATGGGCCTGCCCTTCGCGTTGGACCACATCAACCTCTGGCTGCTGCGCGACACGCTGGACGGGCGCGACGGCTGGACCATCGTCGACTGCGGGATCCACAACGACACCACGAAGGCGAACTGGGAACGCGTTTTCGCCGAGCGCCTGGACGGCCTGCCGGTGCTGCGCGTGATCGTCACGCACTTCCATCCGGACCACCTGGGGCTGGGCCACTGGCTGACCGAACGCTGGCAGTGCCGGCTGTGGATCAGCGCCACCGACTACCAACTGGCGCGGGTCGCGTCCTCGTCGACGGTCGGCATGGGCGGCGAGGCGGCGGCCGCCTTCTTCGGCAGCCACGGGCTGAGCGATCCCGCCGCGCTGGACAAGATCCGCGGTCGCGCAAGCTATTACCCGAGCATGGTGCCGGCGATCCCGTCGGCGTTCCGCCGGCTGATGGACGGCATGACGGTGCGCATCGGCGATCACGACTGGCGGTGCCTCGTGGGCTACGGCCATGCGCCCGAACACATCAGCCTGTTCAGCCCGACGCAAGCGGATGGGCGGGGCGTGATGATCTCCGGCGACATGATGCTGCCGCGGATCTCGACCAACATCTCCGTCCTCGATGTGGAGCCGGAAGCGGACCCGCTGCAGCTCTACCTGGACTCGATCGCGCGGCTGACCGCGCTGCCGGCCGACACCCTGGTGCTGCCGGCGCACGGCAAGCCCTTCCGCGGTCTGCATGCGCGCATCGATCAGTTGGAAGAGCACCATCGCGAGCGGCTGGCGGAAGTGCTGGAAGCCTGCACCGCCAAGCCCTGCCATGCGGCGGAGCTGTTGCCGATGATGTTCCGCCGGCCGCTGGACCTGCACCAGACGACGTTCGCGATGGGCGAGGCCGTCGCTCACCTGAACCGCCTGTGGCTGGGCGGGCAGTTGCGGCGCACGCTGGACGAGGACGGTATCCACCGTTTTTCGGCGTGAAGCGAAAAAACGCCCTCCAGAAAGACAGTCGCCGCCGCCCCGATCACGGGACGGCGGCGCTGCGCCTTTTTGTGCATCAGCTTGTCGGCTCTGAGCGCGGGTGGACCAGACGCAGCCTGTCGGCTGGGGCACCCTGAGCGCCGCCGGGAGCGGAACGCGGGAGGAAGTTCTGACTCAGATGCGAGTGATGACAGCAATCCCCAGTGTGTATCTACACCCAAATTAGCTACAAGCCCCCCTGAAGGGGGAGCCCGCTTCTTCAAGAGGCTCTGCCACTGACCCGACCCTCACCCCTGCCCCCGCCCGCAGTACGGGAGAGGCAGTCAGAGGGCGTTGGTGTGGCCCCCTCTCCCGCACTGCGGGAGAGGGGGGGGTGAGGGTCGGCGCCGGACGCCTACGCCTCGTCCATCAGCGGCAGCACCGCCTGCTTGAGCCGATCGCGCGCCAGCTCGTAGTCGGGGAACACGGACTTCACCACGGCCCAGAAACGCGGGCTGTGGTTCATCTCCTTGAGGTGGGCGAGTTCATGCGCGACGACGTAGTCGATCAGCGCCGGCGAGAAGTGGATCAGCCGCCAGTTGAGCCGGATCATGCCGTCGGCGCTGGCGCTGCCCCAGCGCGTCTGCGCGGAGGACAGGCGCAAGCCCGTCATCGTGACGCCGAGCGGCCCGGCGAAGTGCCGGCAGCGCTGCTCGAAGCGCTGTCGCGCCTGACGCTGCAGCCAGGCCTGCACCGTGTCGCGGATCTGGTCGGGGGTCGCGTCCTGCGGCAGGCCGAGGTAGAGCATGCGGCGCGGCACCGTGGCCAGCGTCGGCTGCGGGTCGGTCTGGCCCTCGTCGAGCCGCGCGCCCGTCTGCGACGGATCGAGCACGACGATCAGCGGCTCGCCCAGGTAAGGCAGGCTGCAGCCGTCACCCCAGTGGACACGCGCCGCCTGGGTGCGCCGCGCGCGTTCGCGCTGCTCGACGAGCTTGCGCAGGATCCACTCGCCCTTCTGCTGCAGCGCCTTGTCGATGTCGCCCAGCGGCACCCACTTGGGCGCCGACACGCGCAGGCCGTCCTCGCTCACGGTGAAGCCGATGCTGCGGCGCCGCGCCCGCTTCAGCTCGAAGGGGATGGCCTGCCCCTGGAGCAAGACCTGACGCGTGGACGCGCCGC
Organism: uncultured Burkholderiales bacterium; assembly: GCA_966211105.1. Taxonomy (GTDB): domain Bacteria; phylum Pseudomonadota; class Gammaproteobacteria; order Burkholderiales; family Burkholderiaceae_C; genus Roseateles. Next base: position 94,888 of record CBIHMU010000004.1, on the reverse strand, counting down.
CATCGCCGCGGGAACGCGGCATGGGCGCCAGCGGCTCCGGCGGGGGCAGCGGGGACGTCGTCGGAGGACCGGGCTGAGGCTGGGGCTCGGTGTCGAACAGCGACAGCTGCGTGAAGCTGTTCAGCAGCGCGCCCAGTCCCCGCAGCTTGGAAGGCAGCATGGACTGCGAGTGTAATCAGGTGCCGGCCGGATAGGCGGCGGGGTCGAGCACCCGCATCTCGGCCTCGATCCAGGCCTGCACTTCCTTCATCAGCTCGGCCGGCGCGCGACCGGTGCTGGGGATCATCGGGCCGATGGAGACGTCGATGGTGCCGGGTCTCAACAGGAAGCTCTTGCGCGGCCAGCAGGTCGCCGAGTTCATCGCGATCGGCACCACCGGCACGCCGGTCTCGACCGCCAGGCGCGAGCCGCCCGTCTTGTAGTCGCCGGCCTTGCCGCGCGCCACGCGCGTGCCTTCCGGGAACATGATGATCCAGTTGCCCAGCGCCGCGATCCGCTTGCCCTGCGCGGCCACCTTGTTCCAGGCCTCGCTGCGCTTGCTGCGATCGATGTGGATCATGTCCAGCCGCGCCATCGACCAGCCGAAGAACGGGATGTAGATCAGCTCGCGCTTGAAGACGTAGGCCAGCGGCCGCGGCATCAGCATCGGGTAGGCGAAGGTCTCCCAGGTCGACTGGTGCTTGGACAGCAGGATGACCGACTGCTTCGGGTCGGTGGGCAGGTGCTCCATGCCGCGGACGCGCCAGTGCACGCCGCAGATGAGCTTGGCCCCCCAGATCGCGACGCGCAGCCAGTTGGCGCACATCCAGTACAGCTGGGTGCTGTTCAGGAACAGCGAGCACAGCACCACCGCGCTGCCCCAGGGGATGACGGTGACGATGAGGTAGAGGACGAAGAGGAAGGAACGCAGCGCAGTGAGCATCAGCCCAGGTCTCCAGGAGCGGTATCGGGTTCGGCGGATTCGCCCCGCGACTGTGCGCGGGCGCGGCGTTCCGCGTGGATGAGGGTTTCGGCGAAGGCCGCCAGGTCCTGGTGCACGCGAGAGCCGGGCACGAGCGCGATCTGCTCCTGCAGCTGCGCCTCGTCGACGCCGGCGAGCCGGTCGCCGCGCACCAGGTGCGGCACGCAGCCGGCGTTGTGCGCGGTCTGCAGGTCGCGCACGCTGGCGCCGACCATGTGGACGTTCTTGAGGTCGACGCCGAAGCGTTCCCCGATCTGTTCGATCAGGCCCGGCAGCGGCTTGCGGCAGTTGCAGTTGTCTTCCGGCGCATGCGGGCAGAAGAACGCGGCGTCGAGCCGGCCGCCCTTCTCCGCCAGCAGCTGGTTGAGCCGCAGGTGCACCGCGTTCAGCGAGGCCATGTCGATCAGCCCGCGGCCGATGCCGGGCTGGTTGGTGGCCATGACGGTGTGCCAGCCGGCGTGGTTGAGCCGCGCGACGGCCTCGAGCGCGCCGGGCAGCGGCTCGAGCTCCTCGGGCGACTTCACGTGGTCGTCGCGGTAGCGGTTGATCGTGCCGTCGCGGCCCAGGATCACCAGCTTCATGCCGTGCGGATGGTCGGACCGGTTAGGCATCGGGGTCTCCAGTGAACGGCGCTTGGACGACGAGGGACGACGACGGGGAACGATCCGCCGGCCGTCAGACGGCCAGGCGCGACAGGTCGGCCACGCGGTTCATCGCCTCGTGCAGCTGCTTGAGCAGCGCCTGGCGGTTGGCGCGCAGGGCCGGATCCTCGGCGTTGACCATCACGTCGTCGAAGAACGCGTCGACCGGCGCCTTCAGCGCGGCCAGGGCCTTCAACGACCCGGCGTAGTCGTGCTGCTCGAACAGCGCGTCGGCCTGCGGCTTCACGCCGGCCAGCGCGTCGGCGAGCGCCTGCTCGGCGGCTTCGGTCAGCAGCGCGGGCTTCACTTCCGTCGGCAGCTCGCCCTCGACCTTCTTGAGGATGTTGCCCACGCGCTTGTTGGCGGCGGCCAGCGAGGCCGATTCCGGCAGCGCCGCGAAGGCGCGCACCGCGCCCAGGCGCTTGGGCACGTCGCCCAGGCGGGCCGGGTTCAGCGCCAGCACCGCGTCGACTTCCTGCGCGCTGTAGCCCTGGTCGCGCAGGCTGACCGCCAGGCGGTCGGCGAAGAAGCCCAGCAGCGGCGCGCTCGGGTCCTGGATCAGCTCGCCGAACGCGGGCAGCGCGCCCTCGATCAGCTCCGGCAGCGACAGGTGCATGTGGTTCTCGACCAGGATGCGGATCACGCCCAGCGCATGGCGGCGCAGCGCGAACGGGTCCTTGTCGCCGGTGGGCAGCTGGCCGATGCCGAACAGGCCGACCAGCGTCTCCAGCTTGTCGGCCAGCGCGACGACGGTGCCGGTGTGGTTGCGCGGCAGCGCATCGCCGGCGAAGCGCGGCTTGTAGTGGTCCTCGATGGCCTTGGCGACGCCGTCGCGCAGGCCTTCATGGCGCGCGTAGTAGCCGCCCATGATGCCCTGCAGCTCGGGGAACTCGCCGACCATGTCGGTCAGCAGGTCGGTCTTGGCCAGCAGCGCGGCTTCCTTGACCTTGCTGTCGAGCATGTCGAACTCGTCCTTGGCCTCCGCCGTGTACGGGTGCTGGGCCATGCGCAGCTGGTTGACGATGGCATGCGCGATCGCGCGGACGCGCTCGGCCCGGTCGCCCTGGCTGCCGAGCTTGCCGTGGTACACGACCTTGCCCAGGCCCTCGACGCGCGAGGCCAGCGTCTTCTTGCGGTCCTGGTCGAAGAAGAACTTCGCGTCGGCCAGGCGCGGGCGCACGACGCGCTCGTTGCCCTCGACGACCTTGGAGGCGTCGTCCGGATGCACGTTGCTGACGACCAGGAAGCGGTGCGTCAGCTTGCCATGGCTGTCCAGCAGCGGGAAGTACTTCTGGTTGGCCTTCATCGTCAGGATGAGGCACTCCTGCGGCACGGCCAGGAACTCGGGCTCGAACTGGCACGAGAGCACGTTGGGCAGCTCGACCAGCGCGGTCACTTCGTCCAGCAGCTCGGGCGCGTCGATGGGCGTCAGGCCCAGCGGCTCGGCCTGCGCCTGCAGCTGGCGCACGATGTCGTTGCGGCGCTGCTCGAAGGACGCGATCACGCGGCCTTCCTCGCGCAGCTGCTGCTCGTAGGTGTCGGCGCTCTTGATCGAGATCTCGGCGACCTGGGTCTCGAAGCGGTGGCCGCGCGTCGTGCGGCCGGATTTCAGGCCCAGCGCGGCGACCTCCACCAGCTCGTCGCCATGCAGCGCGATCAGGCCGTGGGCCGGGCGGACGAACTTGACGTCGCTCCAGCCGTCGGCCAGTTGATAGGTCATGACCTTGGGGATCGGCAGCTTGGCGAGCGCCTCGTCCAGCGCCTTCTGCAGGCCGTCCTTCAGCGTGACGCCGGCGACGACGGTGTCCAGGAACAGCGCCTCGGCCTTGCCGTCCGGCGCGCGCTTCAGGCTGGGCACGACCGACGCGTCCGCACCGACCGAGGACAGCTTCTTCAGCAGCGCAGGCGTCGCGTTGCCCGACGCGTCCAGCGCCACCGCGACCGGCATCAGCTTCTGCTGCACGGCGCGGTCGGCGGCCTTGGCGCCGACACCGGTCAGGTGCACGGCCAGCCGGCGCGGCGTGGCGAAAGCGGTCACCGCGGCGCCGGCATCCGCCAGGCCCTGCGTCTTCAACGAGTCGGCCAGCGCCGTCGAGAACGCCTCGCCCAGCTTCTTCAAGGCCTTGGGCGGCAGTTCCTCGACAAACAGTTCGACGAGCAGATTCTTCGTGGTCATGCGGGGGGTCCTCGTCGTCAGGCGGCGGTCTTCTTGTCGGAAGACTTGTCCGACTTGTCGGCGGCCTTGTCGGCCTTGGCGGCCGCCTCGGCGCTCTTCTTCTCGATCTGCGCGATCACCTCGTCGGCCCAGTCCTTGGGCGCCATCGGGAAGGCGAGCCGCGCGCGGCTCTCCAGATAGCTCTGCGCCACGGCGCGCGCGAGGTTGCGGATGCGGCCGATGTAGGCGGCGCGCTCGGTCACGCTGATCGCGCCGCGCGCGTCCAGCAGGTTGAAGGTGTGGCCGGCCTTGAGCAGCTGCTCGTAGGCGGGCAGCGCCAGGTGCGCGTCCATCAGGTCCTTGGACTTGCGCTCGTAGGCACCGAAGGCGTTCAGCAGGAAGTCGACGTCGCTGTGCTCGAAGTTGTAGGTCGACTGCTCGACCTCGTTCTGGTGGAACACGTCGCCGTAGGTGAGCCCGTCGGTGTAGACCAGGTCGTACACGGACTCCTTGCCCTGCAGGTACATCGCCAGGCGCTCGAGGCCGTAGGTGATCTCGCCGGTGATCGGCTTGCAGTCGATGCCGCCGACCTGCTGGAAGTAGGTGAACTGCGTCACCTCCATGCCGTTGAGCCAGACCTCCCAGCCCAGGCCCCAGCAGCCGAGCGTCGGGTTCTCCCAGTCGTCCTCGACGAAGCGGACGTCGTTCTTCTTCAGGTCGAAGCCCAGCGCCTCCAGCGAGCCGAGGTAGAGCTCGAGGATGTTGGCCGGCGCGGGCTTGAGCACGACCTGGAACTGGTAATAGTGCTGCAGGCGGTTCGGGTTCTCGCCGTAGCGGCCGTCCTTGGGACGGCGGCTGGGCTGGACGTAGGCGGCCTTCCAGGGCTCGGGACCGAGCGCGCGCAGGAAGGTGGCGGTGTGGCTGGTGCCGGCGCCGACTTCCATGTCGTAGGGCTGCAGCAGGGCACAGCCTTGCTGGGACCAGTATTCCTGCAGGCGGAGGATCAGTTGCTGGAAAGTCAGCATGGGGACGTCGGGCCGTCGGCGGGCGTTGGAGAAAACCGACCGATTCTATGTGCGCCTCGTGCCGCGCAGCGGCGTCGCGTCGCGAGGTCGCGCCCGGTCAGGCGAAGCGCGCCGGATCGGCACGACGGCGCGCCAGCACGGGCAGCACGCCGAGCGCCGCCAGCGCCCACAGGGGCCACAGCCCGAGCATCGCCAGCCAGCGCGCATACGGCGTCGCGCCGCTGCGGCCGTCGACGCTCACTTCCAGCACGCCCGCCTGCTCCGCCGGCAGCCGCGCCAGCACGCGGCCGCGGTGGTCGACGTGCGCGGTGGCGCCGGTGTTGGTGGCGCGCACGATGGGCCGCTGGAACTCCAGCGCCCGCATCTGCGAGAACTGCAGGTGCTGGTCCTGCACCATGCGCGGCCCGAACCACGCCAGGTTGCTGACGTTGACGAACACCGTCGCGGCCGGCTCGCCGCTGTCGAGCGCGCTGGCGACGACGTCCTCGCCGAACAGGTCCTCGTAGCAGATCAGCGGCCGCAGCCGCTGCCCCGCGAAGGGCAGCGCGCGCTCGTGCGTGCCGCTGGCCTGGTCGTCCAGCGGGATGTCCATCGCCTTGACGAACCAGTGGAAGCCCGGCGGGATGAACTCGCCGAAGGGCAGCAGGTGGCGCTTGCCGTAGTCGTAGCGCTGCGCGAAGCCGATGCCCACCAGCGAGTTGACGAAGCCGTCCGTCGAGTTGCCCAGGAAGGTGCCGAGCAGCAGCGGCCGCGACTCGGCGTCGCGGCGAAGGCGCTCGACGTGCGCGTCGTCGAGGAAGGCCAGCGGCACCGGCAGCACCGACTCCGGCGTGATCACGACCTGACCCCGCGCGGACTGGATCAACGCGATCAGCTGGTCCAGGTTCTGGTCGAAGCGCTCGCGATCGAACTTCTGGTCCTGCGGGATGTTGGGCTGCACCAGCGAGACCGCCAGCGAGCCGGTGGAGCGCGTGAAGTCCTGCGGCAGGAACTGCCCCGCGCCGATGCCGGCGACGAGCGCCGCCAGCAGCGCCCAGCGACGCAGCGCCAGGGCCGCCGCCACGAGCGCGGCCAGCGCGGTGATGCCGTAGACGCCGACATAGGGCGCGAACGCGGCCAGCGGACCCTGCGCATGCGCATAACCGCTGGCGATCCACGGGAAGCCGGTGAGGAAGGTGGCGCGGACGAGTTCCGCCCCCAGCCACAGGCCGGCGAAGGCCGACGCACGCCGCCACGGCGCGGCACCGGCGGACCAGCGTGCCGCCAGGCCCATGCCGGCGGCGTAATAGATCGACAGGAACAGCGCCAGCGCCAGCACCGCAAGCGCGGAGACGGCCGCGGGCAGGTGCCCGAAGTCGTGCATGCTGATGTAGAGCCACCACAGCCCGGAGGCCAGCCAGCCGACGCCGAACAACGCGCCGGTGAGCGCGGCGCGGCGCGGCCGCTGGCCGTCGCAGGCCCAGATCAGCCAGGCGAGCGCCAGCGGCTGCAGCCACCAGGCGGGACTGGGCGAGAACGAGGCCGTGTGCAGGACGCCGGCGACGAGCGCCAGCGCCGGATGCCCCAGCCAGGCCCGCCCCGGACCACCGGACCGGTCGGACCCGGCGAGCGTCACGCCGCGGCGCATCAGCCGCTGTGGTCGTCGGCCTCGGAGGCCGGCGCGCGGGTCACCTTGAACCAGCGCACGGCGCCGCCGCGGTTGATCATCACCGAGAAGCGCAGGCCGGCCACCTCGACGGTCTCGCCGCGGCGCGGCACGCGGCCGTGCTCGTGCGCGACCAGGCCGCCGATGGTGTCGAAGTCGGCCACCGACAGCGACAGCCCGAAGGACTCGTTGACCGCCGCCACGTCGGCGTCGCCGGCGACGCGGTAGCTGCCGTCGGCCAGCGTGTAGATGCCGGCGTCGCCGTCGCCGACGTCGAATTCATCCTCGATCTCGCCCACGATCTCCTCGAGCACGTCCTCGATGGTGATCAGGCCCGCCGTGTTGCCGAATTCGTCGATGACGATGGCCAGGTGATTGCGGTTGGAGCGGAAATCGCGCAGCAATTCATTCAGGCCCTTGCTCTCGGGCACGAAAACTGCCGGGCGCAGCAGGGCGCGCAGGTTCAGTTCCGGTGCGCGCTGGAGCTTGAGCAGGTCCTTGGCGAGCAGGATGCCGATGATGTTGTCGCGCTGGCCGTCGTAGACCGGGAAACGCGAGTGTCCCGTGTCGATGACGTTGGCCAGCAGATCATCGGGCGCCCACTGGATGTCCAGCAGGTCCATCCGCGGCGCGGCGACCATCACGTCGCCGGCGCTGAGTTCGGCCATCCGCAGGACGCCCTCGAGCATCTGGCGCGATTCGGGCGCGATCAGGTCGCGCTCCTCCGCTTCGGCGAAGTTCTCGATCAGCTCGCTGGTCGAATCGGGCCCGGGGTGCAGGAATTCGAGGACGCGTTCGAGCAGGCCGCGTTGTTCATTGCCACGCCCGCCGTGTTTGGCGGGCCGACTAGGCTGAGGTTCAGACACTGGGGTGTGTGCCGTCGTTGAAGAGGCGCCAGAATAACCGATTGACATTGACATTCGCTTGAAACACAGTCATCCGCCCTCAATTGCCGGGCCCAGGCTTCCTTACAGATTGGTCTTCCATCATGTCGTCCCCTGATACCGCCGCGTCTGCCACGTCTGCCGCCACGTCTGCCGCCGCGTCCGCCGCCGCGGGCCCGGCCGCCGGGCTGATCCCCGCCACCATCCTCACGGGCTTCCTGGGCTCGGGCAAGACCACGCTGCTCAAGCGCGTGCTGACCGAGGCGCACGGCCAGAAGATCGCCGTCATCGAGAACGAGTTCGGCGAGGAGAACATCGACAACGACATCCTCGTCAGCGAGACGCAGGAGCAGATCATCCAGCTGAGCAACGGCTGCGTCTGCTGCACCATCCGCGAGGACCTGCGCACCACGCTGGCCGACCTGGCCGCGAAACGGCGCAAGGGCGAGCTCGACTTCGAGCGCGTCGTCATCGAGACCACCGGCCTGGCCGACCCCGGCCCGGTGGCGCAGACCTTCTTCATGGACGACGAGATCGCGGAAACCTTCCTGCTCGACTCGATCCTGACCCTGGTCGACGTCAAGCACGCCAACGACCAGCTCGACACGCGCCAGGAGGCGCGCCGCCAGGTGGGCTTCGCCGACCAGATTTTCCTGAGCAAGACCGACCTGGTCGACGCCGCCGCCGTCGACGCGCTGTCGCACCGCCTCAAGCACATGAACCCGCGCGCGCCGCAGTCGAAGGTCCACTTCGGCGAGGTGCCGATCAAGGACGTCTTCGACCTGCGCGGCTTCAACCTGAACGCCAAGCTGGAGATCGATCCGGAGTTCCTGGCCGTGGACGATCACGGCCACGACCATGCGCACGATCACGGGCATGACCATGGTCACGCGCACGACCACGGCCATGAAGGCCACGACCACGCCCCCGGCGAGGCCTGCGACCATCCGCACCATCATCACCATGACGACGACGTCAAGTCCTTCGTCTTCCGCTCGGAGCGGCCGTTCAATCCGGCCAAGCTGGAGGATTTCCTTGGCGCGATCGTGCAGGTGTATGGCCCGAAGATGCTGCGCTACAAGGGCGTGCTCCACATGAACGGCACCGACAAGAAGGTCATCTTCCAGGGCGTGCACCAGCTGATGGGTTCGGATCTCGGCCCGAAGTGGATGCCGGATGAAAAGAAGGTCAGCAAGATGGTGTTCATCGGTATCGATTTGCCGAAGGACATCCTCATGCAGGGGCTGGAAGGGTGTCTGGCTTAGTGCCACACTGAATGATGGTTCACAGCCATCGATGGCGCGGCGGCGGAGGTGGCTACAATCCGCCGCGCCCGAACCAGGCCCCTGCGCCAACGGCGGGAAGCCCCGGCTTCTCATGTCGAGCAGGTATAAAGAGCCGCTAGGAGAGTGAACGTGAGCAAGACCCCGGCCTCCAAGACCGCAGCGACCAAGACCCCCGCGGCGTCCGCCAAGGGATCCAAGGCCGCCGCGGAAGGCAAGTCCGCCGACGCGGACGCGCCCGACAGCACGGTCTCACTGCTGGACAGCCCCGTCCGGCCCTCGACCCCGACATCAACGAACCAGAACAGCCGACCTGCCGTGAAAGCCGACCCCAAACTCTCCTCTGCCTGGAAAACCAAGGCCGGTGCCGAACTGTCCGATGCCGAAGTGCTCGCGATGCCCGACACCGAATACATGAACGACAAGCAGGTCGAGTTCTTCCGCGCGAAGCTGACGCAGCTCAAGGAAGACATCCTGTCCAACGCCGGCGAGACGACCGAGCACCTGCGCGAGGACACGTCCATCGTCCCCGATCCGGCCGACCGCGCCACGATCGAGGAAGAGCACGCGCTGGAGCTGCGCACCCGCGACCGCGAGCGCAAGCTGCTGAAGAAGATCATGCAGTCGCTGACGCGCCTGGACAGCGGCGAGTACGGCTACTGCGACGAGACCGGCGAGCCGATCGGCCTGGGCCGGCTGATCGCCCGCCCGACCGCGACGCTGTCGCTCGAGGCGCAGCAGCGCCGCGAGCTGAAGCAGAAGATGTTCGGGGACTGAGTCACCCCGCGTCCGCCGAGAACCCGGAAGTACCGCCACTACTGCGAAGAGCAAGGTCCGCTAGAGCATGTCCGACCCCAAAGACGGCACCAAAGAAGGCGAGAGCTTCTTCCGCAAGGTGGCGCGATTCGTCGCCAATCCGACGACCGACTGGGCGGAGATCAACTCGCGCCAGGACGACCCCGAGGCCGACGCCGCGAAGGCCGAGCTGCGGGCGATGGTGGAGCGCAAGCGCCGCAACGACTTCGTGCGCAAGCGCGAGCTCGACATGCTGCGCAAGATCCGCCGTGAAGGCCTGACCCCCGAGCAGCTGGCCGCCCTGGGCGGCCATGCCACCTCGGGCATCGACGAACTGGGCCGCATCAGCGAGATCCAGGGCGTGCGGCGCGACGACGGCACGGTGAAGGCCAAGATCGACCAGATCGAGCAGCAGATGGTCGGCGAGGGCTTCGTGCCGACGCAGGTCCAGGGGCAGCATCCGCCCGGCTTCTTCGAGACCAGCACCCGTCCGGTCAACTTCGCGGCGACGCAGCCGGCGGACCAGCTCGGCCAGATCGGCGCGCGGGTTTCCGACCACGCGCCGCCGGCCCAGATCGAACGCCTGGACCTGTCGCCCGCGCCGGCGGCCGCCTCGATGGGCGCCGGCATCGCGCCGCCGTCGCCGGCGGGCGCCCCGGCACCGATTCCCGAATTGAAGAAGGAAATCCCGACGCTGAGCTTCCGCGTCGCGGATCCGCAGGTCGAGGTCAGCGAGGTCGTCCATGACGCCGAGCTGGACGAGGCGGTCATCGCCTTCGCCAACGCCGACTACGAACACTGCGAACGCAGCCTGATCGACCTGACCCGCCAGGGGGGCGCGCGCCATGAGCACGCCGAGACCTGGCTGGTGCTGTTCGACCTGTACCGGGCGACCGGCCAGCAGGGCAAGTTCGAGCACCTGGCCAACGACTACGCCCAGCAGTTCGGGCTGTCGTCGCCGCAATGGTTCTCGCTGCCCAAGCTGGTGGCCGAGGCGGTGCAGGCGGAGCGCGCCCCGCGCGGCCGCGCGAGCAGCGTCTCCTGGACCACCCCGGAATACCTGGACGTCGAGGCGGTGACGCAGATGCGCACGCGCTGCGAGAACCTGCCGATGCCGTGGGTGATCGACTGGGCGCCGCTGCGCCAGATCGACATGGAGGCCTGCGCCAAGCTGCGCGACCTGTTCCGGGCGTGGGCCCAGCAGGCGCTGGACCTGCGCTGGCTGTCGGGCGACCACTTCTTCCAGGTGCTGCGCGAGCAGGCGCCGGTGGGCAGCCGCGACGCGGACCCCATCCTCTGGATGCTGCGCCTGGAAGCGCTGCGCCTGGCCAACCGTCCGGACCAGTTCGACGAGGTCGCCATCGACTACTGCGTGACCTACGAGGTCTCGCCGCCGAGCTGGGAAAAGGCCTTGTGCCACGTCCGCATCAGCGGCAATGCGCTGTCGACGAGCTCGCCGTCGTCCATCCAGCCGGCGGCGATGGACACCGGCATCGCCTTCCTCGAGTCGACGATGACCGACGCGGTCAACACCGCGGCGCTGATGGAACTGTCCGGCCAGCTCAGCGGCGACATCAGCGAGACGCTGGCCTTGATGACCGAGCAGCTGGGCGGCGCCTCTCTCGTGACGATCGCCTGCCCGAAGCTGATCCGCCTGGACTTCATGGCCGCGGGCGACCTGCTCAACTGGGTGCTGGCGCGACGCAGCGAGAACCGCGCGGTGCAGTTCAGCGATGCGCACCGGCTGGTGGCGCTGTTCTTCGGCGCGATGGGCATCAACGAACACGCCCGGGTCAAGGTCCGGCACGTCTGACGCCGCCGGCGGCATCGATCTTCGCGTTCAACCGACGCAGCAACGGGGCCTCTGGCCCCGTTGTGCTTTCAGATGTCCGATCATCGACCCCGTCAATCGGCATTCGCACACGCGGTGCCGCAGGCTTTTCCTCAGCGTCTCCCCACCTTGTGATTCCCCCGAGGGAACCCACGTGAGACGGTCATGACGTTCCAGACGTCCAACGCGTTCCAGAGGTCGGATCCCCCATGTCGCAAGACCACTCCTCCCCGCTTCCGCCGTACCACGGCACCACCATCGTCAGCGTGCGCCGCGGCAACCAGGTCGCGATCGGCGGCGACGGCCAGGTGACGCTGGGCACCATCGTCGTGAAGTCCACGGCGCGCAAGGTGCGCAAGCTCCACAAGAACCAGGTGCTGGCGGGCTTCGCCGGTGCGACGGCGGACGCGTTCACGCTGTTCGAGCGTTTCGAGGCGAAGCTGGAGAAGTACGAGGGCAACCTCGTGCGCGCGGCGGTGGAGCTGACGCGGGACTGGCGCACCGATCGCGTGCTGCGGCGGCTGGAGGCGATGCTCGCGGTGGCCGATCGCACCGCCTCGCTGATCATCACCGGCAACGGCGACGTGCTGGAGCCCGAGCAGGGCATCGTCGCCATCGGCAGCGGCGGCGCCTACGCGCAGGCGGCGGCGAAGGCGCTGCTCAACCACAGCGAACTGAGCGCGGTGGACATCGTCAAGCAGTCGCTGGTCATCGCCGGCGAGATCTGCATCTACACCAACGGCAACCACACGATCGAGGTCCTCGAATGAACAGCCACACGGCGCCGGGCCGCCCCAAGCAAGTGGCCATCCCCTCGGGGGATCGGCCGATGGTCCCATCGAACGAGGGGCTCCAATGAGCAGCAGCATGACCCCGCAGGAAATCGTCTCCGAACTCGACCGGCACATCGTCGGCCAGGCCGATGCGAAGCGCGCCGTCGCCATCGCCTTGCGCAACCGCTGGCGGCGCCAGCAGGTCGACGAGAAGCTGCGCGGCGAGATCACGCCGAAGAACATCCTCATGATCGGTCCGACGGGCGTCGGCAAGACCGAGATCGCGCGCCGCCTGGCGAAGCTGGCCGATGCCCCCTTCATCAAGGTCGAGGCCACGAAGTTCACCGAGGTCGGCTACGTCGGCAAGGACGTGGACAGCATCGTGCGCGACCTGGTCGACATCGCGGTCAAGCAGGAGCGCGAGCGCCAGATGCGCTTCCAGCGCGCGCGGGCCGAGGACGCGGCCGAGGAGCGCATCCTGGACGTCCTGGTGCCTCCGCCGCGGTCCTCGACCGGCTTCGCGCCCGCGACGACCGAGAGCGGCGGCGCGGACAACACCGCGCGCCAGGTCATGCGCAAGCGCCTGCGTGAAGGCTCGATGGACGAGAAGGAGATCGAGATCGAGCTGAGCGAGGGCAAGCCTTCGATGGAGATCCTCGGGCCGCAGGGCATGGAGGAGATGGCCGAGCAGCTCAAAGGCCTGTTCTCGCAGATGGGGCAGGAGAAGAAGACCAAACGCAAGGTCAAGATCGCCGAGGCGCGCAAGCTGCTGGTCGAGGAAGAGGCCGGCAAGCTCGTCAACGAGGACGAGATCAAGACCGCGGCGCTGGCGATGGCGCAGGAGAACGGCATCGTCTTCATCGACGAGATCGACAAGGTGGCGACGCGCAACGAGCACGGCGGCGGCGCGGACGTGTCGCGCCAGGGCGTGCAGCGCGACCTGCTGCCGCTGGTCGAAGGCACGACGGTGAACACGAAGTACGGGATGGTGAAGACCGATCACATCCTGTTCATCGCCTCGGGCGCGTTCCACCTGAGCAAGCCCAGCGACCTGATCCCCGAGCTGCAGGGCCGCTTCCCGATCCGGGTCGAGCTGAAGTCGCTGTCGGTGGGCGACTTCGAGGCCATCCTGTCGAGCACGCACGCGAGCCTGGTGAAGCAGTACCAGGCCTTGCTGGCGACGGAAGGCCTGACGCTGGAGCTCAGCGCCGACGGCATCCGCCGGCTGGCGCAGATCGCCTACGAGGTCAACGAGCGCACCGAGAACATCGGCGCGCGCCGGTTGTCCACGGTGCTGGAGCGCTTGCTGGACGACATCAGCTTCGACGCGCACAAGCACGCCGGCAACACGGTGACCATCGACGGCGCGCAGGTCGACGAGAAGCTGGGCGCACTGGCGCAGGATGAGGATCTGAGCCGGTTCATTCTCTGAGGGCTGCCGCAGCGGCGGCGCTCCGTCTTCCCCGAGGTCGCCCCCGGTGTGCAGCGTCCGACGACTTCACCCTGAGCTCACACAGGGCTCATGCTGAGTTCGAACCCCATGGCGAGACTGGGTCCTTCACCTCAGGAAAGGACTCGTCTCGCCATGAACCGCTTTCTCGCTTCCGTGCTCATCGGGCTGCTGATGTGGAACGTCTCGACCGCCCTGCTCATTGACGTCTACGTCCCGTCTCCCTGCAACGCCATCGGCCGCTGCGACGGCGACATGGCCTTCACGCTGAAGGTCGTCGGCATCTGGCTCGGCATGTTCTGGGCGACGTCGGCCTCGGTGCTGCTGTACAACGTCGTGGCGTGGAAACGCGACTGGGCGCGGCATCAGCAGCGCGTGCGGTGATGGCACCGGACCGAGCGGAACCTCTTCGAACGGCCAATGTCGAAAACCGCCGATCCCGTTCGTCGTTCGTCATCTCCCTTCGATGAACTCCAGGAGCCCGCGATGACCGACGATCCCGTTCACACCTTCCTGCGCGACTACGCCGCCGCGGTCTTCGACCGCGATCTGCAGCGCTTCGTCGACCTGTATGCCGAAGACGTCCAGGTCTTCGACAGCTGGGACCGCTGGGAGTTCGCTGGTCGCGAAGACTGGGCGGGCATGATCGCCGGCTGGTTCGCAGGCATCCAGGACGTCCGCGTGCGTGTGACGGCCAAGGACGTCAAGACCTGGCACGATGCGCACGTGGCCGGCGGTTCGGCGACGCTCGCATTCGCGGCGCTCGATGCGGATGGGCAGCCGTTGAGGTCCACGGAGAACCGTCTCACGGTGCTTCTGCGCAACGAGGGCGGCACGTGGCGTGTCGTCCATCAGCACACGTCGGTGCCGGTCGACTTCCAGAGCAAGCACGTGGTGAGCCGCTGAAGCGTCGATGAAGGGCCGAGGACGTCGGCGGGGGGCGTCCGACTTCACACCGACCTCACCGCGGGCTCATGCTGCCCTCGAAGGGCATGACGACATTGGCGTCTCCTCAACGAGTGGACACCGATCCGTCATGCCGCACTTCCACGTCTCTCTCCGCCTGGGTCGCGATAAGCTGGGCCCGTCGCCCTCCACCGCCGCGCCCATGCCGAGCACCCTCATCGAAGTCCGCCGCGCCTACTCTCAGGAGCAGGAAGTCCAGTTGATCGAGGCCGTGCAGGACGCGCTGATCGAAGGCTTCAAGATCCCGGCGGAAGACCGCTGCGTGCGCCTCGTCGCCTACGAGCCGCACCGGTTCATCTACCCGCCGCGTCTGTCGCGCCCTGAGTGCTACACCCTGGTCACGGTCACCGGCTTCGCCGGCCGGACGATCGAGGCGAAGCGTCGCCTCTATCGCAGCATCGTCGAGCGCCTGAGTGCGCTCGACATTCCCGCCGACCACATCACGATCACGCTCAACGAGGTCGAACGCGAGAACTGGGGCCTGCGCGGCGGCGTGCCGGCGTCGGAGATCGACCTCGGATTCAAGGTCGACGTGTGAGCTTCAGGAGGGCCGCGGCCGGTACCCGCGCACCTTCATGCACTCGTTGGTCAGCTCGATGCGCTTCTCGGCGATGACGATGCCGTCGCCGACCGCCCTGCCCATCGATTCGCTGCCGCTCTCCTTGCCGGAGCTGGCCGTCGAATAACTCGCGGTCGCGGCCTTGGCCTCGTAGTCGCATTCGGCCTTGTCCTTCTCGACCTGCGACATCGGCGCGTCGGCCTTCTCCCACTGGCGGTGGGAGGTCGCGCAACCTCCGAGCGTTATCGACACCGCCGTGCCGAAGACAGCGGCGATCAGCGGCAACACGGTCTTCATCTCGCTCATTCGATGCTCCCTGGAGTCAACGGTGACGGACGAAGCCAGTGTCACACGCAGGGGCCAGCCCGCATCGTCCCGGAGCGAGGGGACAGGCGACGGCGCGAAGTCAGAGCGCCAGCCGATGCGCCTGCAGCGCCAGCAGCCCGTCGAAGATCAGCGAGTCGATCAGCTCGTGCGGGATGTCCAGCGCGGGCGAGACCTTCCAGCCCGCGCCGCCAGTCATCAGCGTGACCGGCGCCTGACCGCAGCGCTTCAGGATGTGGCGATGCATGCGCTCGATCGCGCCGGTGATCGCGTAGTTGCCGCCGCTGGTGAGCGCGTCCGAGGTGTTGGTCGGGAACTCCCGCACCTCGCCGGTCGGCACGCGCAGGCCGGCGGTGCCGCCTTCCAGCGAACGCAGCATGATCCCGTGGCCCGGCAGGATCAGGCCGCCGAGGAAACGCCCGTCCGCGTCGAGCGCGTCGACCGTCACCGCGGTGCCCACCATCACCACCAGCGCCGGTTTCGGCGCTTGCCCGCGTCCGCGCGCCAGCACATGGTGGCGCGCGCCGATCAGCGCGACGAAGCGGTCCGCGCCCAGGCGTCCGGGATGGTCGTACCCGTTGGTGACGCCGCCGGCCTGCGCCGACGAGGCCACCCAACGCGGCTCGATGTCCCAGATCTCCTCCATCTGCTCCTCGACGCGATGCCGCATCGCGTCGCCGGCCACGTTGCTGCCGAGCATGCTGCCCGGCGCCGCCGGCAGCTTCGCCCAGTCGTTCTCGGCCAGCGTCTCGATGTTCTCCAGGAACTGCGCGCCGTGCGCCAGCATCGGACTGCCCGGTTGCGGGCCGGCATAGAGCGCCCACTTGAGGCGGGTGTTGCCGATGTCGATGGCCAGGAAGCTCATGGGGGAGATGCCAGCAAGTGTGGAGTACTTGGGGGAAATGTCGGTGACATGAGGGACTGGGCGGCAGGTTAGCAGTGTTTGTCCTCAAGCCGGTGCACCGGACAGCCGATTTAGGATTGAATCGAGGCTCGTCGCACCACCCCGGGGCGACGCCGTCGACACAACAACAAGGCTCCGGACCGATGAAGTT
Organism: uncultured Burkholderiales bacterium; assembly: GCA_966211105.1. Lineage (GTDB taxonomy): Bacteria > Pseudomonadota > Gammaproteobacteria > Burkholderiales > Burkholderiaceae_C > Roseateles. The sequence continues at coordinate 78,541 of CBIHMU010000004.1, read as the reverse complement.
CTCCATCGCCACGCGACTGTGGATCCCCGTCGCCGTCATGTCCGTCATGACGGTCGTCATGTCGCTGGGAGCCGCGTCCCGGACACGCAGCCTGCTGGAAGTCGCCCAGGTGACACAGGAGCGGCAGCAGCAGCGTTTCGAACTCGCCCTGCGCTGGCGCGGCCTCACGGAGGCCAACGCGAGCCGCGTGCAGGCCGGGCTGGCCGCGAACGACAACGCCGTCGCCGATTCGATGAAGGCCGACATCGCGCGCACCACCGAGACGATCAACGAGGTGCAGAAGCAGCTCGAGGCGCTGGCCGAAGACGAGGACGACAAGGCCGCGATGGCGAAGATCGCCGAGCAGCGCAAGGCCTACATCGCCGCGCGCAACGACGCCAACAAGCTGAAGGCCGGCGGCGACAACGACGGCTCGCACCAGGCGCTCAAGCAGAAGGTCGTGCCCGCGATCGAGCAGTACCTGGCCGCGCAGCAGGAGTTCGTCGTGCTGCAGCAGAAGCGGTCGGCGACGCTGCGCGAGGCCGCAGGCGCCGAGCGCATGCGCACGGTGTGGGGCGTGGCGGCGCTGATGGCGCTCATCGTGGGCCTGCTGGCGCTGGCCACCGCCTATTTCGTTCGCACCATCTCGGCGCCGCTGAAGTCGCTGATGTCCGAGGCCGAGCGCATCGGCGAGGGCGACCTGTTCCACGTCGAGCGCGCGTACCGCGAGGACGAGATCGGCGACGTGCAGCGCGCGCTGGCCGCGATGAAAAGCTCGCTGCGCAAGGTCATCCGCGAAGTGCGCGCCAGCGCCGACGGCATGCAGACCGCCAGCCAGGAGATCGCCAGCGGCAACCAGGACTTGAGCCTGCGCACCGAGCAGACCGCGTCCAACCTGCAGCAGGCGGCGTCGTCGCTGTCGCAGCTGACCGGCACCGTGCAGCAGAGCGCCGAGAGCGCACGCACCGCCAACCAGCTCGCGGGCAGCGCGGCCGCGGTGGCCGCGCGCGGCGGCACGGCGGTGGGCGACGTGGTGGGCACGATGGCGCAGATCGACGCGTCGGCCAAGAAGATCAACGACATCATCGGGACCATCGACGGCATCGCGTTCCAGACCAACATCCTGGCCTTGAATGCGGCCGTCGAGGCGGCCCGCGCGGGCGAGCACGGCAAGGGCTTCGCGGTGGTGGCGTCCGAGGTGCGGGCGCTGGTGCAGCGCAGCGCGGGCGCGGCGCGCGAGATCAAGGCGCTGATCGGCGACAGCGTGACCAAGGTGGAAGTCGGCTCGCAGCAGGTGCGCGACGCCGGCGCGACGATGAACGAGATCGTCGCCAGCGTGCAGCGCGTGTCGGACATCATCGGTGAGATCAGCGCGAGCACGGTGGAGCAGAGTCAGGGCATCGGCAGCGTCAACGGGTCGGTGGCGCAGCTGGACCAGATGACGCAGCAGAACGCCGCGCTGGTCGAGGAATCGGCGGCCGCGGCCGAATCGCTCAGCGAGCAGGCGCGCAAGCTCACCGCGCTGGTGGGGCACTTCAAGGTCAGCGATCCCAAGCCGAAGCCCGGAGATGCGATGGACGCCATCGCGGCGCCGGCGCCGATTACTCGCTCGCCGGCACCGGTGGCAAGGCCTGCCGCCGCGCCGCGTCCCGTGGCGACGTCCGTCGCGAAGACGCCGCTGGCCCCGAAGCCGTCGACGGCCTCCGCGACCAAGACGCCGGTCGCCAAGCCCGCGGCCAAGACGTCCACGCCGAAACCCGTGGCAAGACCTGTCACCAAGGTGCCCACAGCGAAAGCGCCCACCGCGTCGCATCCACCAAAACCGGCGGCGCCAGCCCCATCGGGACCCAGCGCAACAGCGGCTCCCGACGGCGATTGGGAAACTTTTTGATCTCGCGCAACGACCTCTTGAATAGAGGTCGTTTTGCTTTGGGAATGGGTTTTCGACGAGCGCGCCGGGCGTAGGCTGACCGCCTCCTTCGCTTTGAAGGCTTGCTCATGGCCCCGTTATCTCATCACAGCCACACTTCTCAGCCGTCATTGCAGGATCCCCTCATGCCGACCCAGTCCTTCTCGCTGACCGAGGCACAGATCGCGTTCATCGACCCTCAGGTCCAGCGCGGCGGCTTCGAGTCCAGCAACGATTACCTTTCCGAATTGCTCGGCATGGAGATGGATCGCCAGGCCGGGACGTCGCCGAGTACTACATGACGCGTCTCCCCCACCTGATGTTCTACACCGAACACCGCGACGATGTTCGCGTACTGCGCGTGATTCACGGCATGCGCGCCATCCCTCGGCGGCTCACGGATCGCTGAGGTCGCCCATGAATCCGATCGCCACGCCTCCCACGGAAAGCCTCCAGCCCTGGCAAGTCTCCACCGGCGGCATCGCCGGCCTGATCCTGAGCATCGGCCTGGCGCGCTTCGCCTACACGCCGGTGCTGCCGCTGATGCAGCAGCAGGCCGCGCTCGGCGACGCGATGAGCGGCACGCTCGCCGCCGTCAACTACGCCGGCTACATGAGCGGCGCCGTCCTCGCCGCGCTCATCGACGATCCGCGCTGGCGCTCGCGGCTGTACTTCTGGGGCATGCTGCTCGGGCTCGTCGCCACCGCGATGATGCCCCTCGCGCCCAACCTCGTACTGTGGGCCGTCTCCCGCTACCTCGGCGGACTCAGCGGCGCCGCCGGCATGCTGCTGGGCTCCGGCCTCGTGCTGGGCTTCCTGATGCGCGCCGGCAGACGCCCGGAGCTCGGCATCCACTTCATGGGTCTCGGCCTGGGCATCGTCGTCTCCGCGATCGGCGCGATGGCGATGGACCGGCTCGCGCTCGACTGGGCCGGCCATTGGTGGGGCTTCGTCGCCATCGGCGTGCCGTTGCTCGCGATCACCTGGTGGTGGCGTCCGCCCGTCCCGCCCCCCGCGACCGCCACACTCGCCGCCGGCGCGCCCAGCGGCCGCTGGATGCGCTGGATGATCGCGGGCTACTTCTGCGCCGGCTGGGGCTTCGTCATCAGCGCCACGTTCACCGTGACCATCGTCGAGCGTCAGCCGCTGCTTCACGGTCAGGGCCCCTGGGCGTGGCTGCTGGTCGGGCTCGCCGCCACGCCGGCCGTGTTCCTGTGGGACCGCGTGGCGCGCCGCTTCGGCGATCTCAACGCGCTGCTCGCCGCCTTCGCGCTGCAGATCGTCTCCGTCGTCCTGCCCATGCTGTCCGGCGGCCTCGCCGCCGCGCTCACCGGCGCGCTGCTCTACGGGGCGACCTTCATCGGGCTCGTGAGCCTCACGCTCGCGCTCGTGGGACGGCGCTCGCCCGGCAATCCCGGCAAGGCGATGGCGCGTCTCACCCTGAGCTACGGCGTCGCTCAGGTCACCGCACCGGCGCTCGCAGGCGCGATGGCGCAGGCCAGCGGCAGCTACCGGGCGTCGCTCTGGCTGACCGCCGCCGTGCTCACCGTCGGCATGCTGATCATGCTCAGACTACGCCGCCTGGAAGCGCGCGGCGACGCGTGACTCATCGACATCATCGATGTCATCGGTCATCGCGGCCGCTGCGTCACTGACGGCCGCAGCCGCCGCTTCATCCGCGGCCGACGTCGAACCCTCAAGGCCCAGATCTGCCCGCCACTGCGGCGACAGCGCCACCACCTCGCCGATGACCAGCAGCGCCGGGCTCGGCAGTCCCTCGCGCTCGATCGCGGCGGGCAGATCGGCGAGCGTCGTGAAGCACTCGCGCTGACGCGGCGTGTGGGCCGCGCTCACGATGACCGCTGGCGTCTCCGCGGCCAGGCCACCGTCCTGCAATGACTGTGCGATCACCGCGGCGCGCGTCAACCCCATGTACACCACGAGCGTGAGCCGGCTGCGCGCCAGCGCCGCCCAATCCGGCGCGACACCGTGTTCTCCGCTGTGCCCGGTCACGAAGGCCACGCCCGGCGTGCAGCGCCGGTCCGTGACCGGGACACCGACCGAGGCCGCCGCCGCCAGCCCGGCGGACAAGCCATTGACCACCTCGACCTCGATCCCCGCCTCGCGAAGCGCATCGACTTCTTCGCCGCCGCGTCCGAAGACGAACGGATCTCCTCCCTTCAGTCGCACCACGCGCGCGCCGGCCCTGGCCTCGCGGATCATCAGCTCGTGGATGAAGCGCTGCTCCGTCGACACGCAGCCGCCGCGCTTGCCCACGTGCAATACGCGCGCGGAGGCCGGCAGACACGCCAGCACGCGCTTGTCGACGAGATCGTCCGTCAGCACGACCTCCGCCTGCTGCAGCCGCTTGAGCGCCTTGACCGTGAGCAGTTCCGGATCACCCGGCCCCGCGCCGACGAGGGAAACACACGGCGGGCGGGCGATCGTGGGGCCGATCAGGCTGTCGGTCGGGCTGGCATCGAGCGGGCTCATGTCGGTTCCTTCACTTCGTTCGAGACAGGCATGACCTGGATCGGCGGCGACGTTGTCGTGGTCGTTGTCGTTGTCGTGGTCGTTGTCGTGGCCGTTGTCGTGGCCGTCGTTGCCGTGACCGCCGTCGTCGTGCTCATCGTTGTCGCCGATGCCGTGGTGTGCACGAGGCGCCTCAGCGCCGGCAGGCAGGAGCCGCACTGCGTGCCGCAGCGCAACTCGCCTTGCAAGGCGGCGAGGCGATCCTCGAACGTCCCGTCCGGCTGGTCGCGGAGGCACGCGGCGATCGCGTCCTCGCGCACGTTGAAGCAATTGCAGATCTGCGGACTGAGCGCCGCAGCGGGCTGCTCCGCGTCGGGCGCCAGCAGGCGCCGTCCGAACGGGGCGACCGGTGCGCGCTCGCGCCAGAGGGCATCGAGCCACGCGGCCTCGCTGCCCTCGCCGACGCGCATCAGCGCCTGCAACCTGGCGTCCGCGCCTTCGCCATCCAGCCGCAAGGCTCGGCTGCGTCCGCGGCGTCCGTCGGCATAACGCAGCACGCCAACACCGTTCAGTTGCAGCATGGCGGCCAGCGCCTGGACGACCGCTGCCGGCGGTGGTTCCGCGAAGGCGAGCTCCAGACTCCAGCCCACCAATGCGCTACGCCCTCCCGGCCCTTCTTGCCCTTCTTGCCCTTCTTGCCCTTCCTGAGCGCCCTGCGTCTCCTGCGCCGGCCCTGGCAGGCAGCAGGCGTAGTCCGCCTCCGCCATCAACGCACGGAGCTGGCTGCGCAGCGCGGCGCCCTCGCCGGCACGAACCCACGCGGCGCCGAAGATCCGCCACGGCAAGTCGACCGTCTCGACCGCCACCGCCGTGAACTTCAGTTCCGGCTGCCGCGCATCGGGGCAGTACGTCGACTGCGTGAGCGCGTTGACCCCGGAAAGCCCTCGCCCGCCGAGGAACTCGCTGCCCCAGTGCATCGGCAACCAGGCCTGCTGCGCGCCGACGCTGTCGTCCGCGCGCAGCGGCACGATCGCCTCACCGCGCCGGGAGCGCACGCGCACCAGCGCGCCCGCCTTCAGCCCGCGTCGATCGATGTCCTGCGGGTGCATCGTCAGCGCCGGCCCCGGCTCCCCGGCAAAGAGCCTGGCGACGGTGCCGCTGCGGCTCATGCCGTGCCACTGGTCGCGCAGCCGGCCCGTGCTCAGCGCCAGCGGAAACTTCGCGTCCTGCACCTCCGCAGTCGCCATGAAGGGCTTCGTGATGAAGCGGGCACGTCCGTCCGCGTGAGCGAACTCACCGTCCTCGTAGAGCCGCGCCTTCGCGGCCTTCGCGCCTGCGGGCCAGGGCCACTGCCGCGGCGCCGCCTCCAGCATCGGGTAGCTCAGGCCGCCGATGTCGAGGTCCCGCCCGAGCGTCGCCTCGCGATGCTCCAGCCAGAGCTGCTCCTCACGCTCCCAGGCGAAGAGCGACGGCAGTTCCGGCCGCAGCGCCGCCTCGATGCGCTGCGCCACGTCCCGCACGATGCGCCAGTCGGCACGCGACTCGCCGGCCGGCGGCAGCGCCGCGCGTACGCGGCTGATGCACCGCTCGCTGTTGGTGACCGTGCCGTCCTTCTCCGCCCAGGTCGCCGCAGGCAGCACCACGTCGGCGAATGCCGCCGTCGCCGTGCCCGCGAAGGCCTCCTGCAGGATCACCAGCTCGCAGCGCGCCAGCGCCGCGCGCACCAGCGCCTGATCAGGCATGGACTGCGCCGGGTTCGTGCACGCGATCCAGAGCGCCTTGAGGTCGCCCCGCGCCGCCGCCTCGAAGAGCTCGACCGCCGTCTTCCCCGGCCGCTCCGGCAGCGCGTCCACGCCCCACATCGCAGCGACCTCCGCGCGATGCGCCGCATTGCCCGGGTCGCGATGGCCGGGCAGCAGCGTCGCCATGCCGCCGCTCTCGCGGCCGCCCATCGCATTGGGCTGACCCGTCAACGAGAACGGCCCCGCGCCCGCGCGGCCGATCTGTCCCGTCGCGAGATGCAGGTTGATCAACGCCGTGTTCTTCGCCGCGCCGCTGCTGCTCTGGTTCAGGCCCATGCAATACAGCGACAAGGTCGACGGCGACTGCGCGAACCATTGCGCCGCCTGCAGGATGTCCGCTTCCTTCAGCCCGGTCAGCCGCGCCGACTCCGCCGGCGTCATCCTGCGCACCAGGGCCTTCAGCGCGTCGAAGCCGCTCGTGTGTCGCTCGATGAACGCAGCGGCTATCCAGCCCTCCCAGATCGCCGCGTGCAGCATCCCGTGGAAGAGCGCGACATCGCTGCCCGGCTTCAGCGCCAGGTGCAGATCGGCGAACTCGGCGGTCTCGGTGCGGCGCGGGTCGACGACGATGATCTTCATCCCCGGCCGCGCGGCGCGCGCCGCCTCGATGCGGCGGAACAGGATCGGATGCGCCCACGCCGTGTTGGCGCCGGCGATGAACAGGCAGTCCGTCCGCTCCAGGTCGTCGTAGCAGGTGGGCGGCGCATCCGCCCCCAACGACTGCTTGTAGCCCACGACCGCCGAGCTCATGCACAGCCGCGAGTTGCTGTCGATGTTGTTGGTGCCGATCAGCCCGCGCGCCAGCTTGTTGAACGCGTGATAGTCCTCGGTCAGCAGCTGCCCCGAGATGTAGAAGCCGATCGCGTCCGGGCCATGCTCGGCGCGGATCGCCAGCAATCGATCGGCGAGTTGCCGCGTCGTTGTGTCCCACTCCAGCGGCTGGAGCGGCACCTCGCGCGTCGCCCGCCAGGCCGGTTGCAGGAGCCGCTGCTGCGCGCGCACCAGCGGCGTGGCCGTCAGGTGCAGCGTCGACCCTTTGGTGCAGAGCCGGCCGACGTTGGCCGGATGATCCGGATCGCCGCGCACGCCGACGATCTGCGCCTGCGCGCCCTCGCCGGCCGCATCGATCAGCACGCCGCAGCCCACGCCGCAGTATGGGCAGGTGGAGCGCGTGGTGCGGACGTCCGGGTTCATCGATGACAGCGGCTCAGCCACCGGTCCCACCGCTCAACAGGCCACACGGGTGCAGGGCCCGGCCTTCACCGCCGGCAGATCGATGCCGACGGTGTCCAGCTCGTCGCGGTCCAGCAGCACGACACCGTCCTCGACCTTCACCTGGAACACCGGCGTGCGGCCTTCATCCGGCTCGCGGGCGCAGCCGCTCTCCAGCGCGATGGTCCAGTTGTGCAGCGGACATGCGACCGCGTTGCCGAAGACGATGCCCTGGCTGAGCGGACCCGCCTTGTGGGGGCAACGATCGAGCAGCGCATGCACGCGATCGTCGGCGGTGCGGAACAGCGCGACCTGCGGCCCCTTGGCGCGGGCGACGCGTCGCGAGCCCAGCACGGGGATGTCGGCCACGTTGCAGACGGAGATCCAGTTCGTCATCGGATGTTCCTCACGCTTGAACGGTGGCGACCGGCTCGAACTGCCGCACGTCGACCTGCGCCTTGGCGAACTCGAACCACGGGTCCGGCTCGCCGTCGAGCGCGAACTGCAGCTCCGCCCACAGCGCCTTGCGCCCCTCGGCGTCGTCGAGGATGCGGCGCTTCACGTGGTCCAGGCCGACGCGGCTGACGTAGTGCACCGTGCGTTCGAGGTACCAGCCCTCCTTGCGGTAGAGCTGCATGAAGGCGCCGGTGTATTCCATGACTTCCTCGGCCGTCTTGAGCTTGACCAGGAAGTGCGCCACCTCGGTCTTGATGCCGCCGTTGCCCGCGACGTACATCTCCCAGCCGGAGTCCACGCCGATGATGCCGACGTCCTTGATGCCGGCCTCGGCGCAGTTGCGCGGGCAGCCGCTGACGGCGAACTTGACCTTGTGCGGCGCATACATCCGCCACATCGCGCGCTCCAGGTCCTTGCCCATCTGCGTGCTGTCCTGCGTGCCCATGCGGCACCATTCGGACCCCACGCAGGTCTTCACCGTGCGCAGCGCCTTCGCATAGGCATGGCCGCTGGGCATCCCGATGTCGCGCCAGACCTCGACCAGATCCTCCTTGCGCACGCCCAGCAGGTCGATGCGCTGGCCGCCGGTCACCTTGACGGTGGGGATCTTGTACTTGTCGACGGCGTCGGCGATCCGGCGCAGCTCATCGGCGCTCGTCTCCCCGCCCCACATCCGCGGGATCACCGAGTAGGTCCCGTCCTTCTGGATATTGGCGTGGCTGCGCTCGTTGATGAAGCGCGACTGCGGATCGTCGACGGCCTCCTTGGGCCACGACGAGAGCAGGTAGTAGTTGAGCGCTGGCCGGCAGGTCGCGCAGCCGTTGGGCGTCTTCCAGTTCAGGCGCGCGTAGACGTCGTCCAGCCGGGTGAGGTGGTCCTTGAAGATGGCGTCGCGCACTTCCTGGTGACTCAGTTCGGTGCAGCCGCAGATCGCCTTCTTCCTCGGCGCCGACGAATAGTCGCCGCCCGTCGTGAACATCAGCAGCTGCTCGACCAGGCCGGTGCAGGAGCCGCAGCTCGCGCTCGCCTTGGTGTGCTTGCGCACCTCCTCCAGCGTGAACAGGCCCTTCTCCTTGATCGCCTTGCAGACGGCGCCCTTGGTGACGCCGTTGCAGCCGCAGACCTCGTCGCTGTCGGCCATCGCGGCCGCCTTGTTGTGGCCCTGGTGGCCGACGTCGCCGATGTTGCTCTCGCCGAACATCAGCTTGTCGCGGATGTCGCCGATCTTGCGGCCCTCGCGCAGCAGCTTGAAGTACCAGCTGCCGTCGACGGTGTCGCCGTACAGGCAGGCGCCGACGAGCTGGTCGTCCTTGATCACGAGCTTCTTGTAGACGCCGGCGAAGGGATCGCTCATCACGATCTCCTCGGTGCCCTCGCCGCCCATGAAGTCGCCGGCCGAGAACAGGTCGATGCCGGTGACCTTCAGCTTGGTGCTGGTCTGGCTGCCGAGGTAGCGGCCGATGCCGAACTGCGCCAGATGGTTCGCGCAGACCTTGCCCTGCTCGAACAGCGGCGCGACCAGGCCGTAGGCGATGCCGCGGTGCGCGGCGCATTCGCCGACCGCATACACGCGGGGATCGGTGACCGTCTGCAGCGTGTCGGTGACGACGATGCCGCGATGGCAGTGGATACCGGCGCTCTCCGCCAGCGCGGTGTTGGGGCGGATGCCGGCGGCCATCACGACGAGGTCGGCGGGGATCTCCTCGCCGTCCTTGAAGCGGACGGCCCGGACCCGGCGGCCAGCCGGGTCCTCCCCCTCCGGCAGGCCGTCCTCGTCGCCGATCAGCGCCGCCGTCTGCGCGCCCATGCGGAAGCACAGGCCCCGCTCCTGCAGCGACTTGCGCAGCAGGTCGCCGGCCTGGTCGTCGAGCTGGCGTTCCATCAGCCAGCCGGCGATGTGGATCACCGTGACCTGCATGCCGCGCAGCATCAGGCCGTTCGCCGCCTCCAGGCCCAGCAACCCGCCGCCGATGACGACGGCGTGGCGGTACTTCGTCGCCGCCTCGATCATCGCGTTCGTGTCGGCGATGTCGCGGTAGGCGATGACACCGTCCAGCTCCTTGCCCGGCACCGGCAGGATGAAGGGCGTCGAGCCGGTGGCGATGAGCAGGCGGTCGTACCCGGCCTCGGTGCCGTCGTCGGCGACGACCTTGCGCCCGATGCGATCGATGCTCGTCACCGTCTTGCCGAGGTGCAGCGTGATGCCGTTGTCCTCGTACCAGGACAGCGGATTCAGGACGATCTCGTCCAGCGTCTGCTCGCCGGCGAGCACCGGGCTCAGCAGGATGCGGTTGTAGTTCGGATGCGGCTCGGCGCCGAAGACGGTGATGTCATAGAGATCGGGCGCGATCTTCAGCAGCTCTTCGAGCGTGCGGACGCCCGCCATGCCGTTGCCGATCATCACCAGCCGCTGACGTTTCGCCGTGGATGTCGTTGTCATGAGAGTCTCCTTCGGACAGGGCTCCGCGACGCCGGGTCTCGATGGACCGCGACGAGGAACGGAGCGCTCGGAATCAGGCGGCCTTGGCCTCGACGTGCCGGTGCCGCGTGTAGAGGAAGTCGATCACCGCCTTGCGCGCATGCACGTAGGCCGGATCCTCGGCCAGCGCGACGCGATCGCGCGGTCGAGGCAGCGTGACGGGCAGGATCTCGCCGATCGTGGCCGCCGGGCCGTTGGTCATCATGACGATCCGGTCGGACAGCAGCACCGCCTCGTCCACGTCGTGCGTGACCATGACCACGGTGCTGTGCGTCGCGGCGACGATCTTCAGCAGCTCATCCTGCAGGTGCGCGCGCGTCAACGCGTCCAGCGCACCGAAGGGCTCGTCCATCAGCAGCACCTTGGGTTCCATCGCCAGCGCCCGCGCGATGCCGACGCGCTGCTTCATGCCGCCGGAGATCTCATGCGGCCGCTTGAACATCGCGTGGTCCATGCCGACGAGGTGCAGCGCCTCCTCGGTGCGCGCCATCAGGCGCGATCGCAGCTCGCGGCCGCCGAAGACCGACTCCACCGCCAGCAGCACGTTGTCGAAGCAGGTCAGCCACGGCAGCAGCGAGTGGTTCTGGAACACCACCGCGCGCTCGGGGCCCGGGCCGGCGATCTCGCGACCGTCGCACAACAGACCGCCGTCGGTGGGCCGCAGCAGGCCGGCGATCAGGTTCAGCAGCGTCGACTTGCCGCAACCCGAATGGCCGATCAGCGTCACGAACTCGCCCTTGGCGATGTCCAGGTCGATCTCGCGCAACGCATGGAACCGGCCCTTGCGGCTGGTGAAGACCATCTCGGCCTGCTGCACACGGATGAACGGACTCATCGAAGTCTCCTCGGGCCTAGTCATCGAAAGAAAAGCGCTTGGCGAGGGTCATCAGGAACCACTCCAGCAGCAGCCCCACGATCCCGATCACGAAGATCGCGATGAGGATGTGCTGCACGTTGAGGTTGTTCCACTCGTCCCAGACCCAGAAGCCGATGCCGACCCCGCCGGTCAGCATCTCCGCCGCGACGATCACCAGCCAGGCAGTGCCCACGGACAGCCGCACGCCGGTCAGCATGTAGGGCAGCACCGCGGGGAAGAGGATGCGCGTCACCAGCTTCCACTCGGACAGGCGCAGCACGCGCGCGACGTTCAGGTAGTCCTGCGGCACGCGCTGCACGCCGACCGCGGTGTTGACGACCATCGGCCAGATCGAGCAGATGAAGATGGTCCAGATCGCCGCCGGGTTGGCGCTCTTGAAGACCAGCAGCCCGATCGGCAGCCAGGCCAGCGGCGACACCGGCTTGAGCAGGCTGATCAGGGGCGACAGCATGCGGCTCGCGAATTCGAAGCGGCCGATGATGAAGCCCAGCGGGATGCCCACCGCCGCCGCCAGGCCGAAGCCCAGCGCCACGCGCTGCAGCGAGTTCAGGATGTTCCAGCCGATGCCCTGGTCGTTGGGCCCGTTGCGATAGAACGGATCCGCGAACAGCTTGACCGCGGCGTCCCAGGTCGCGCCCGGCGTCGGGAATTCGCCGCCCTTCATCGTCGCGACGGTCCAGACCAGCCAGAGCAGGCCCAGCCCGCACACCGGCGGCAGCACGCGCATCCAGACGGCGCGCCAGTCGATGCCGGCGCGCGGCGGCCGCACGGGCACCGGCTTGGCGACCGGCTCGTTGGCCGCGTCGCGCGCCAGCGGCAAGGGCGTCGCGATGGAGACGGTGAGCGGCTCGGTGTTCGCATCGTCGGGGGAGTGGAAAACGGCACTGACCATGGCGGACTCCTGCATCGATCAGAAGGGAGAGGTGAGCAAGCCCGTCAGGCGCGGACCTTGAAGGCGTCCGCGTACCTGGCGGGATCCTTGGCGTCCCAGACGACGCCGTCGAACAGCTTCGCCGAGCGCATCGTCTCCTTCGGCACCGACACGCCGAGCGCCGACGCGGCCTGCTTGTAGAGCTCCACCTGGTTCACCTGGCGCGCCACGCCCAGGTAGTCCGGATGCTCCTTGATCAGCCCCCAGCGCTTGTGCTGCGTCAGGAACCACATGCCGTCGGACAGCCACGGGAAATTGACCTGGCCGTCGTTGAAGAACTTCATGTAGTTGGGGTCGTCCCAGGTCTTGCCCAGGCCGTTCTGGTAGCGGCCCAGGATGCGCTGGTTGATCGCGTCGACGCTGGTGTTGACGTAGGCCTTGTCGGCGATCGTCTCGGCCATCTTCTGCTTGTTGGACAGGCTGGCGTCGATCCAGCGGCCGGCCTCGAGCACCGCCATGATGACGGCGCGCGCCGTGTTGGGGTACTTCTTGACGAAGTCGCCGGTGGTGCCCAGCACCTTCTCCGGATGGTCCTTCCAGATGTCCTGCGTGGTCGCGGCGGTGATGCCGATGCCGTCGATGATGGCGCGATGGTTCCAGGGCTCGCCGACGCAGAAGCCGTCCATGTTGCCCACCCGCATGTTGGCCACCATCTGCGGCGGCGGCACGGTGATGACTTTCGCGTCCTTCATCGGGTTCACGCCGGCGGCGGCCAGCCAGTAGTAGAGCCACATCGCATGCGTGCCGGTCGGGAAGGTCTGCGCGAAGGTGTAGTCGCGCCTGTCCTTCTTCATCACCTTGGCCAGCGAGGCCGCGTCCACCGCGCCCGCATCCGCCAGCTTCTTCGACAGCGTGATCGCCTGCCCGTTGTTGTTGAGCGTCATCAGCACGGCCATGTCCTTCTTCGGACCGGCCACGCCGAGGTGCACGCCGTAGATCAGGCCGTAGAGCACGTGCGCCATGTCGAGCTCGCCGTTGACGAGCTTGTCGCGCACGCCGGCCCAGGAGGCTTCCTTGGTCGGGACGATCTTGATGCCGTACTTCTTGTCGAAGCCCAGCGCGGCCGCCATCACCACCGACGCGCAATCGGTCAGCGGGATGAAGCCGATGCGGACCTCCTCCTTCTCCGGCTTGTCGGAGCCGGCGGCGAAGGCGCCGCCGCCCGGCAGCGCGGACAGCCCGCCCAACGCCGCGCCGGTGGCGAGCAGCTTGCGACGTTCAGCGCTCATCAGACCCTCCTGGGAACCGTGTTGCATTCAAGACCTCCGGGGGAAAAACAAAAAAGGCGTCGCGACCGTCCCGCTTCGTCGAAGCGGAACCGATCGGACGCCTTTGCCCAAATCTTTCGATGTGACCCTCACGCCGTTGCGAGGGCACGAACAGCACATTGCAGGAAGCGTGCCACGAGGCCGACGCGAGGCGGCCCCAGGGGAAGCAGGTGCAGCGCCACGCTCAGGTCCGGCACGATGCACTGTCTCGCGGCACGGATGCGCCGTTGCGGTGCGTCCGGCCCCTCAACTCCTCAGCAGGTCGTGCGCGTCGATCACGCGCCGCGCAACCTGCGCCAGCGCTTCGCCACGGTCCATCGCGAGCTTGCGCAGGCGCTGGTAGGCCTGGTCCTCGTCCAGGCCCTGCTCCCGCATCAGGATGCCCTTGGCCTTGTCGACGAGCTTGCGCGAGGCCAGCTGCGCCTGCGCCTTGCTGAGTTCCTCGCGCAGCGCGAGGTCCTGCTCGAAGCGTGCGATCGCGACGTGCAGCACCGGTGCGAGACGCTGCGTCTGCAAGCCCGCCACCACGTAGGCGCTGACGCCGGCCTGGATCGCGCGGCGCATCGGGGCGCGGTCCTCGTCCTCCGCGAAGATGACCACGGGGCGCGGCATCTTCGTCGACAGGGTGGCGAGGTTCTCCAGCGTGTCGCGCGTGGGCGACTCGGCATCGACGATGACCACGTCCGGCTGCAGCCGCAGCACGCAGTCGTGGATCAGCGTGGCCTGCTCGATGACGCCGACGACCTCGCAGCCCTGACGCACCAGTTCGTCGCGCAGCAGGTCCACGCGGTGGGCGCCGTCGTCGATGAGCAGCACCCGCAAGCCGGCATGCACGGCATGCTCGGGCGGCGGGCTGGCGACGGGGACGGGCGGCGGCTTCACACCCGGACCCCGCGCAAGTTCCATGCCGCGAGGCGCCGAGCAAACCACGCGCCCGGTGCGTCGCAACCGGCGTGCCCGCAGTCCTCCCAAGAGGGGGCCGCGCTTCCTGCCGCTTCGCCTTACTGTCTCCGCAGGCGGCGGACATGCCGCCAGGGAGACTGTCATGCGCATGATCCGTCCGCACATCCTGCTCGCTGCTCTGCTGTCGCTGTCCGCCGGCGCGGCATGCGCCGCCGAATTCACCACCGGCGTCACCTACGCCGTCCGGGCGAGCGGCGCGGCCGACAAGGACGGCCAGACTTCACAGACCTCGGCGACGCCTGGCGTGCCCTTGAGCGTGGCTGCGGTCAACGGCGCGCAGAACGCCGGCGGAGCGTCGCAGGCCGCCTTCGATGGCTGGGGCCGCGCCGGCTACGGCCAGCTGCAGGCGTACACGCACGCGACGGGCTCGGTCCAGTCGCAGGCACCGATGTTCAACACCTACGCCAGTGGCGACCTGACCGCCTCCCTGACCGACAGTTTCGTCATCGGCTGCGGCGGCTGCGCCGCCGGTTCGATCGGCACGATGAACTTCCGGATCTACTTCGGCGGCACGACGGCGCGCAACGGTCATGTCGACCCGCTGACCGAGAGCAGCATCTACGTCGCCGACACCAACTGGGGCGCCACCTTCTCGATCCGGGCCGACGGCGTGCCCAACCCCATCCCGGACCCGGGCGGCAATCCGTCTCCGCCCAATCCAGGTGTCTCCACGCTGCAGTACTTCCGCACGGACCTGCTACGCAACGGCACGACCGGGGTGATCGAATCGCCGCACGTCTCGCCCGGCTGGCAGGACCTCTCGATCCAGTTCATCTTCGGTGAGGCCATCCGTCTCGAGATGAGCCTGACTGCGGGCGTGCTGAACGCCGTCAACAGCGGCGAGGGTCGCGGCACCTTCAGCGGCGACAGCAGCACCACCGTGGACCTGACCCACTCGATGTACTGGGACGGCATCTCCGCGGTGTGGGACGCGAACGGGCAGCAGGTTGCCGGGTTCACGGCGCTCAACGCGAACGGTATCGACTTCGCGGCTTCGCTCGCGCCGGTGCCCGAGGCACGCACCTGGGCGCTGATGGCGACCGGCCTCGCGCTGCTGGGCCTGCTCACCCGCCGCGGGCCGCCGTCACGGCAGCGACGGCCGCAAGGGCACGGGCGAGGACCCCTCGCGCGACATCGACGCCTGCGCGCGTCGATGCTCGCCGGTTCGATGCTCGCGGCGCTGGCGGGAGGCGCGCAGGCGCAGACCTTCGCCACCGGCTACAGCTACGAACTGAGCGCCCCGGGCACGCAGGACCGCAGCGCGCAGGACGGCGGCTTCGGCTCGCCGGGCACGGTGCGCCGCTTCAGCGATGCCATCGGCTTCAGTGACGCGACGCTGTCGTCGGACGCCCGCATCGACGGGTGGGGCGCGGCACGCTACGGCTCTCTGCAGTCCTACGTCCGGGGATCGACCTCGCTGGCGGCGCAGGGCGCGAACCAGGGCACCTATGTCCGCGCGGACCTGACGTCCTCGCTGACCGACAGCTTCGTCATCCAGTGCGGCGCCTGCGCTGCAGGGACGATCGGCACGATGAATTTCCGCGTCTACTTCGACGCCGTCACCACGCGCGGCAGCACGCTCGGCCAGCCGGTGACAGACACCGGCGGCAATCTCGCCGACACGAACTGGTCGACGACGTTCCAGATCCGCGCCGACGGCGTGCCCGATCCCACGCCGCCCGACGTGCCCGGTCCGCCTAACCCGGGGCAGAAGTCGCTCGAGTACTACCGCCTCGATACCCTGCACAACGGCGTCCCGGGCGTCGAGGAGAGTCCGCGCGTGTCGGCGGGCCTGCAGGAGCTGTCGATCAACTTCGTCTTCGGCGAGCCGATCCACCTCGACATGAGCCTGCGCGCGGCGGTCCTCGGCGGCGTCTACACCGGCGACAACGCGACGTCGTTCAGCGGCAGCGGCGTCATGGCCACCGACGCCACGCACAGCATGTACTGGGACGGCATCACCAGCCTCCAGGACGCCGACGGCCACGCCATCGTCGCGTTCACGGCGCTCAACGCCGTCGGCATCGATTACGCGCGCTCGCTGGCCGTCGTGCCCGAACCTGGCGCCTGGGCGCTGATGCTGGGCGGGCTGGCGCTGATGGGCGTGATCGCGCGCCGCCGCGTCCGCGCGCTGCGCACGGCCACGGGGGGGACCCAGGACTCGGTGACCGCGTCGGCCCGCGCCGCAGCGCCGGCGCTCCTGGCCGCGGCGCTGCTGCCGGTCCTGGCGGCTTCGCCCGCCTGGGCGGCCACCGCGCCGGCGCCGGATGCACGGACGGCGCAACGGGCACGTTCACGGCGCGCGTGCACGTGGACGGCACGATCAGCACCGCCGGCGCGCTCACCGGCCCCAGTCCGACGGCCACGATGACGCAGGGCGCCAGCTGGAACTTCAATGCCGCGCTGACCGCGCAAGGCGTGGATGCGGCCATCGGCGTCGACCGCGTCGCGGGCACACGCTCCGTGTCGCTGAGCACCGGCCTCCCTCCATTCTCGGAGGACGTCGGCGATCCGCTCGGCTGGCACACGCTGACCGTGTCCTTCCTCTTCGGCCAACCGATCGCGCTGGACCTCGGCCTGGGGGTGCAGGCGTATCACTTCCTGAGCACCGACGACAGCTCCGGCGCGACCGGCTGGGCAGCCGTCGGCACGGACTTCAGCCACTCGCTGACCTGGGAAGGCATCACCGGGCTGAGCGACGCCAGCGGGCGCGCGATCACCGCCTTCAGCGCGCTCAACTCGGCCGGCGTGGACTACGCCGGCCCGCTGGCCGCCACCGTACCCGAGCCAGGCGTGTGGGCCCTCATGACGGGGGGCCTGCTGGTACTGCTCGGGATCGGCAAGCACAGACCTCTTGAAGCGCTCCAATGCCATTGAACCCGGGTTTTCCCGCCCCACGCGCCTGAACGCCGTCGGGCCACTCTCGTTTACGTAAACGTCAACCGGCACCTAGAATCGGCGCACGCGATCGATCCCCAGAAGGGGTCGATCCACGACAGGCGCCGCGGCGGGACCATCCTCATCCCCTGCAGGCGACCGCGCCCCCACGCCGGAGACACACGTCATGACCGAGATGTCCGCCGAGTACAAGGCCCTGGCCGAGTACCGCCCCACCCAGAAGGTCCGCTTCGTGACCGCCGCCAGCCTGTTCGACGGGCACGACGCGGCGATCAACATCATGCGGCGCATCCTGCAGAGCATGGGCGCGGAGGTCATCCACCTGGGCCACAACCGCTCGGTGGACGAGGTCGTCACCGCCGCCCTGCAGGAAGACGCGCAGGGCATCGCTGTCAGCTCCTACCAGGGCGGCCACGTCGAATACTTCAAGTACATGGTCGAGCTGCTGCGCCAGCGCGGCGGCGAGAAGATCCAGGTCTTCGGCGGCGGCGGCGGCGTGATCGTGCCGGCCGAGATCCGCGACCTGGCCGACCAGGGCGTGCGCATCTTCAGCCCCGAGGACGGCCAGCGCATGGGCCTGATGGGCATGATCGGCGAGATGGTCATGCGCTGCGACCAGGACCTCAGCGCCGCCGCGCCCAAGGCCGTGGCCGCGCTGCAAGGCCACTCGGAAGGCGCCTGGCGCGCGCTCGCGCAGGCGATCACGGCGCTGGAGAACGGCCGCGCCGATGCCGCCTTCACGCAGGCGCTGCGCGACGCCGCCCAGGGCCTGCGCACCCCCGTGCTGGGCATCACCGGCACCGGCGGCGCGGGCAAGTCCTCGCTGACCGACGAGCTGATCCGCCGCCTGCGCCTGGACCAGGACGACGCGCTGCGCATCGCCGTGATCTCCATCGATCCGTCGCGCCGCAAGAGCGGCGGCGCGCTGCTCGGCGACCGCATCCGCATGAACGCGATCGCGCCGTGGGCCGCGGGTCAACGCGTCTACATGCGCTCGCTGGCGACGCGCGACTTCGGCTCGGAGATCTCGCAGGCGCTGCCCGACGTGATCGCCGCGGCCAAGGTCGCCGGCTTCGATCTGGTCATCGTCGAGACCTCCGGCATCGGCCAGGGCGACGCGGCCATCGTGCCGCACGTCGACGTGCCGATGTACGTGATGACGCCGGAGTTCGGCGCGGCCAGCCAGCTCGAGAAGATCGACATGCTGGACTTCGCCGAGTTCGTCGCCATCAACAAGTTCGACCGCAAGGGCGCGGCCGACGCCTGGCGCGACGTCGCCAAGCAGGTGCAGCGCAACAAGGAGGCGTGGGGCAAGAAGGCCGAGGAGCTGCCGGTCTTCGGCACCATGGCCAGCCGCTTCAACGACGACGGCGTCACCGCGCTCTACCAGGCGCTGAAGCCGCGCCTTGCGGAACTCGGCCTGTCGCTGCGCGAGGGCCGCCTGCCGGTCGCCGCCACCCGCTTCAGCACCCACCAGACACCCATCGTGCCGCCGGCGCGCTCGCGCTACCTCGCCGAGATCGGCGACACGGTGCGCTCGTACAAGAAGCGGGCCCGCGCACAGGCGCGCCTGGCCCGCGAGATCCAGCAGCTGACCGCGAGCGCGGCGATGCTCGGCGGCGCCCAAGCCGCCGGCATCGGCGGCACTGGCGGTGATGGCCAGACGCATGCCGCGTCGCTCGCCGCGCTGGAGGCGCTCGCCGCCGCGCGCCAGGCCAGGCTCGACGCCGACGCCCGCCAGCTGCTCGCGCAATGGCCCGACATGCAGCGGGCCTACGCCGGCGACGAGTACGTCGTGAAGATCCGCGACAAGGAGATCCGCACCGCGCTGGTGTCGACCTCGCTGTCGGGCACGCGCATCCGCAAGGTCGTCCTGCCGGGGTACGAGGACCAGGGCGAGCTGCTGAAGTGGCTGATGCTGGAGAACGTGCCGGGCAGCTTCCCCTACACGGCCGGCGTGTTCGCCTTCAAGCGCGAGGGCGAGGACCCGACCCGCATGTTCGCCGGCGAGGGCGACGCCTTCCGCACCAACCGGCGCTTCAAGCTGGTGTCCGAGGGCCTGCCGGCCAAGCGGCTCTCGACGGCCTTCGACTCGGTCACGCTCTACGGCGCCGATCCCGCGCCGCGGCCCGACATCTACGGCAAGGTCGGCAACTCCGGCGTCAGCATCGCGACGCTGGACGACATGAAGGTCCTGTACGACGGCTTCGACCTGTGCCACCCGACGACCTCGGTGTCGATGACGATCAACGGCCCCGCGCCGTCCATCCTGGCGATGTTCATGAACACCGCGATCGACCAGCAGCTGACGAAGTTCAAGGCCGACAACGGCCGCGACCCGACCGCCGACGAGGCCGCCAAGATCCGCGCCTGGGTGCTGGCCAACGTGCGCGGCACGGTGCAGGCCGACATCCTCAAGGAGGACCAGGGCCAGAACACCTGCATCTTCTCGACCGAGTTCTCGCTCAAGGTGATGGGCGACATCGCGCAGTACTTCGTCAACCACGACGTGCGCAACTTCTACTCGGTGTCGATCAGCGGGTATCACATCGCCGAGGCGGGCGCGAACCCGATCTCGCAGCTGGCCTTCACGCTGTCCAACGGCTTCACCTTCGTGGAGGCCTATCTGGCGCGCGGCATGCACATCGACGACTTCGCGCCCAACCTGAGCTTCTTCTTCAGCAACGGCATGGACCCGGAGTACACCGTGCTGGGCCGTGTCGCGCGCCGCATCTGGGCCGTGGCGATGCGCGACAAGTACGGCGCCAACGAGCGCAGCCAGAAGCTGAAGTACCACATCCAGACCTCGGGCCGCTCGCTGCATGCGCAGGAGATCGCGTTCAACGACATCCGCACCACGCTGCAGGCGCTGATCGCGATCTACGACAACTGCAATTCGCTGCACACCAACGCCTACGACGAGGCGATCACAACGCCGACCGAGGAATCGGTGCGCCGCGCGATGGCGATCCAGCTGGTCATCAACCGCGAGTGGGGCCTGGCGAAGAACGAGAACCCCAGCCAGGGCGCCTTCATCATCGACGAGCTCACCGAGCTGGTCGAGGAGGCGGTGCTCACCGAGTTCGAGCGCATCGCCGAGCGCGGCGGCGTCCTGGGCGCGATGGAGACGGGCTACCAGCGCAGCAAGATCCAGGAAGAGTCGATGCACTACGAGATGCTGAAGCACACCGGCGAGTACCCCATCATCGGCGTGAACACCTTCCGCAACCCGCACGGCGACCCGGTGCCGGAGCACATCGAGCTGGCGCGCTCCACCGAGGACGAGAAGCAGGGTCAGCTGACGCGCCTGGCCGATTTCCACGCGCGCCATGCGGGCGAGGCGCCGGCCATGCTCAAGCGGCTGCAGCAGGCCGTGATCGACAACGGCAACGTCTTCGACGTGCTGATGGACGCGGTGCGGGTGTGCTCGCTCGGACAGATCACCGCGGCACTCTTCGAGGTGGGCGGGCAGTACCGGCGCAGCATGTAAGCCGTGCACGGCAGCGCGTCGCGACGCCGGCCGCGACGCACTGAAGGAGACCATCGCCGAGGTCTCCCCGCATGCTGCCCTCACCCACCTC
The DNA here is from genome assembly GCA_966211105.1 of uncultured Burkholderiales bacterium. Classification (GTDB taxonomy): domain Bacteria; phylum Pseudomonadota; class Gammaproteobacteria; order Burkholderiales; family Burkholderiaceae_C; genus Roseateles. The sequence goes on along the minus strand of CBIHMU010000004.1, from coordinate 57,714 downwards.
CTTCGCATTCGCCAAGGCGTTCTCGACCATGTCGCGCCGCGGCGACTGCACGGTCCTCGATCCGCTGCTCCAGCGGCTGACCCGTGCGGAAACGGTCGTCGCGGACCTGCGCGACCTGCGCGCGGCGGCGCTCGACGAACTGCCGGACGGCTTCCTGTGCGAACTCGGAAAGCTGACGCTTCCGCATCCGCGCCACTACCCGCCGATGGTCGCCTTGCCCGAAGGTTGTACGGCGGCGACAGTCAATCGCTTCCTGCGGGAACTGCCCGGCACCGAATGCCTCAGCGCGGCGGGCATCGTCGCCCAGGGCGGGCCGGTCGACATCCCCACGGACACGGCCCTGCGCTTGTTCGAGACCACGCTGCCGCGTCCGTCCCTGCGCAACGCCGCCGACGTCCCCGTGCTGTTGCGCAAGACCGCGCAGGCCTGCAGCATCGTGCCCGGAGCGTCGCCGGATGGCGCCCCGGACCCGGCGGCGTCCGATGTGCGGCTCGCCATGGTGACGAGCCTGCGCGACGCGCTGTGCGACGACGACTGCTGCCTGGAACTGGCGCCGACCGCCGCCTTCCGCGAAATGAGCGTGCGGCTGAAGGACACCGTCTCCGACCTGCGGGCACGACTGCCCGCCGCCGCACCGGGTGCGAGCGGACGATCCCTCGCGGGCGCCATCGACAGCATCGTCAGGCGGGTCGTCACGAAGGGGGCCGCGACAGCCGCGCTCCCGGGCGCGAGGACCGGCGCATCGACCCGCGCATCGACGGGCGCATCGACTGGCGCATCGATCGGCGCCACCAGTCCTGCCACCGTCACGCCGACCACCTCCGAGAAGCACACCCTCCTCGCCGCGCTGCGCATGACGCCCCGGGAGCTGCTGACGGCGCCAGCGTCCATCGTCGTGCAGGGCCTGCTGAGCCGCCTGCCGGCCGAAGGGGACGCGACCGGGCTGGACGCGAACGACCTGAACCGCGTCACCAAGCTCCTCGCCGACCAGTGGGACATCGCCTGCCCGGTCCGCGGCAGCCTGCGCCCGTCGCGGCTGCCGCGCGATCTCGTCACCGTCGCGCGGCTGCAGCGCTGGGTCTGGCCGGACGCCGCCCACGCGACGGCCCAACACGTCGACGACGAGCGCAAGGCGTGCCAGCGGGCGGCCCGGCTCCTGCGCCTGGACTGGGAATCGCGCCGCGGATTCGACCGGGCGCTCAAGCGTTTCGCCGAACTGGGCGTGCCCTTGCCGGAGCCCCGGCTGCTCTATCGCCTGGGCGTATTGAAAGCCGAAGCGTTGGCGGCGCAGCAACGGACCCGGCATGTCTCCTTCGTCGATCCGGTCGCGCGCAAGGACCCGCCTCCGGGCGCGGACGGCGCGGACGGCGCGGATCCTGCGCCGTGACGCGCATCACGGCGGACGCGGTTCGTCGTCGCCGGCCTGCGGGGCTTCCCCGGTCGCTGGCACATATCGTGCAATCGGTTCCGGCATCCGTCGTTCACAAGATCCCCTGGAGACCGCCATGACCTTCCTGCGCCGTTTCACCACCGGCAAGCGCCTGTCGCTGGCCTTCGGCCTGATGCTGGTGCTGATCCTCGGGGTCTCGGCGCTGGGCATCCAGGGCAGCGCCCGCGTGTTCGCCGACCTCAAGACGATCTACGAGGACCGGACCCTCCCGCTCAAGCAGATCGGCGACATCGACAGCCTGATGCTGCGCAACCGCATCCTGGTCACCGAGATGATCCGCGACCCCGCCCAGCTGTCGACGCTGGACACGCAGCTGCAGGCCAACATCGCGAGCATCACCGCCCTGTGGAAGGACTACCTGGCCACCTACCTCACCGACGAGGAGAAGCGGCTGGCGGACGCCTTCGCCGAGGTCCGCGGCAACTACGTGCGGCAGGGGCTGCTGGCGGCGCGCGACGCGGTGAAGGACGGCGACGTGGCCAAGGCACAGGCGATCTACGGCGACCGCATCGTGACGCTGGGCGCGCAGGCGAAGGTCGCGATCGACGCCCTGCTGGCACTGCAGGTGCGCGTGGGCGCCGAGTCCTTCCATGCCGCCGAATCGACTGCCGCGTCGGTGCGCATCTGGAGCCTGGGCGCCGCGCTGGCGGCGGTGGTCATCGCGCTGGGCGCGGGCGTCTTCACGACGCGCTCGATCACCGCGCCGATGCAGGAGGCGGTCCACTTCGCCGAGGCGGTCGCGCAGGGCGACCTGCGCCATCGCGACGCCACGCCCGGCCAGGACGAGGCCGCGCGGCTCATCGCGGCGCTGGGCGCCATGGCCGGCTCGCTGCGCGACATCGTCAGCCGCGTGCGCCACAGCAGCGAGAGCATCGCGACCGGCTCCAGCGAGATCGCCACCGGCAGCCTCGACCTGAGCCAGCGCACCGAGGAACAGGCGGCCAACCTGCAGCAGACCGCCGCGTCGATGGAGGAGCTGTCGAGCACGGTGCAGAACAACGCGTCCACGGCCGGCCAGGCCGACGCGCTGGCGACGCGCGCCGCCGAGGCCGCGGGCCAGGGCGGCGGCGTCGTGCAGCAGGTGGTGCGGACGATGCAGGAGATCAGCAGTTCGTCCCAGCAGATCGCCGACATCATCGGCGTCATCGACAGCATCGCGTTCCAGACCAACATCCTGGCGCTGAACGCGGCGGTCGAAGCGGCCCGCGCCGGCGAACAGGGCAAGGGCTTCGCCGTGGTCGCGTCCGAGGTGCGCGCGCTGGCGCAACGCTCGGCGCAGGCCGCGCGCGAGATCAAGGCGCTGATCGGTCGCAGCGTCGAGCAGGCGCAGTCCGGCGCCGGACTCGCCGACGACGCCGGCGCGGCGATGCAGGGCATCGTCGAGCAGGTGCGGCAGGTCAGCGTGCTCATTGCCGAGATCGCCTCCGCGAGCAGCGAGCAGTCGCGCGGCATCCTGCAGATCGGCGACGCGGTCACGCAGCTGGACCAGGTCACGCAGCAGAACGCCGCGCTGGTCGAGGAAAGCAGCGCGGCCGCGGACAGCCTGCAGCAGCAGGCCAAGGAACTCGCGGCGCTGGTGCGGGTGTTCCGGCTTGCGTGAGGGCGCGCCCCCGGACCGGGGGCCGGGTTCACCCTCGTGTTGCCGCCCCGCGGGGGCACTCCCATAATCGATCGCACCATCGATGCGGGAGCACGCCATGCTGCAGGCACTGAGCCGGATGAAGATCACGACCTTGTTGCAGGTCGGTTTCGCGGCGGTCCTCGCGATGGCGGCGGTGATGACCGGCGTCGGCGTGATGAAGCTGCGCGAGATGGTGCGGCTCAGCGACCAGCTGCACACACTCGAGCAGCGCCGGCTCATGGCCACGAACTGGCGCGCCGCCACCGAGCTCAACCTCAACCGCGTGCTGGCGATGGCCAAGTCCGGCGGCCACGAGGGGCTGAGCGGCTTCCTGTCCGGCGAGATGACGAAGACCACCGATCGCATCAACCAGCTGCAGGCCGACCTCGACAAGGCGATCGACGATACCGAGCAGAAGGCGCAGTTGCCGGTGATCGCCGCGGCGCGGCAGCGCTACGTCGACATCCGCAAGGGCGTGATGGCCGCGATCAAGGCCGATCCGGAGAGCGGCGCGCGACAGGTCGACCAGACCTTGATCCCCGCGGCGACGAGCTACCTCGCGTCGGTCGAGAAGCTGGTGTCGCTGATCTCGGAAGACACCGACGCCTTCGCCGCGCAGCAGCGCGAGCAGGCCGCGCAGGCGGCGACGCTGATGCTGTCGCTGACGGCGCTGGCGGTGGTGCTGGGCATCTTCATCGCGTGGCGCATCACGCACTCGGTGCGGGCGCCGATGGTGCGGGCCGGCGCGGTGGCGCAGACCATCGCCAGCGGCGATCTGAGCCAGGACATCGTCGTCGACCGCAGCGACGAGATCGGCGTGCTGCTGCGCGAGCTGAGCGCGATGCAGGATTCGTTGCGGCGCATGGTGCGCCAGGTGCGGGACGGCACGGAGACGATCAACGTCGCGACGCGCGAGATCGCCACCGGCAACGAGGACCTGTCGGCGCGCACCGAGGCCACCGCCTCCAACCTGCAGGAGACCGCCTCCTCGATGGAGGAGCTGACCGGCACGGTCGCCAACACGGCGAGCTCGGCGCAGCAGGCCAACGACCTGGTGAGCGCGACGCGGGTGTCGGCCTCCAAGGGCGGCGACGTCGTGGGCGAGGTGGTGGCCGTCATGCAGCAGATCGAATCGAGCTCGCGCCGCATCAACGACATCATCGGCACCATCGACGGCATTGCCTTCCAGACCAACATCCTGGCGCTGAACGCGGCAGTCGAAGCGGCGCGCGCCGGCGAACAGGGCCGGGGCTTCGCGGTCGTGGCCGGCGAGGTGCGGGCGCTGGCGCAGCGTTCGGCCGCCGCGGCCAAGGAGATCAAGGCGCTGATCGGCGAGAGCGTGCTGCGCGTGGACGCCGGCACGCGGCTGGCGCAGAACGCGGGCCTGGCGATGGGCGAGATCGTGCAGGGCGTGCGCCGGGTGGCCGACATCGTCGGCGAGATCGCGACCGCCGCCGCCGAGCAGAAGGACGGCATCGGGCAGGTCAACGTCGCGGTGCAGCGGCTGGACGAGATGACGCAGCAGAACGCGGCGCTGGTCGAGGAATCGGCCGCTGCCGCCGGCAGCCTGCGCTCGCAGGCGGAGCAGCTCACGGCGCTGGTGAGCACCTTCCGGCTGGCGGCGTAGCGGGCGCTGCCACACTCTGTTGCCATCGCACACCGCCCTTTTCGCGGGCGCAATCCCCTCCACGGGAACGGTCCTTGCCCGCTGCCCAGCTTCCGTCTGTGCACATCGCAAGAACGACGAACACAAGGAGGAACGATGGAAGCGGCGTCTCTGAAACTGGGCCTGGTCGGCAACTGCGCCGTCAGCGCATTGATCGACGACCGCGCGCGCGTCGTCTGGTGCTGCGCCCCGCGCTTCGACGGCGATCCGGTCTTCCATGCGCTGATCGACTCGCCCGACGGCATCGGTGCCGACGGCACCTTCCAGATCGAGCTGGAAGATTTTTCCCGCAGCGAGCAGTCCTACGACCACGGCACCGCCGTGCTGCGCACCCGCCTCTACGACACGCACGGCAACGCGATCGAGGTCACCGACTTCATGCCGCGCTTCTTCCTCAACGACCGTCCCTACCGCCCCATGATGCTGGTGCGCCGCATGCGCCCCATCCAGGGCCATCCGCGCATCCGCGTGATCCTGCGGCCGGTGATCCAGTGGGGCTCCGCCCATCCGGCCCGCACCCGCGGCAGCAACCACCTGCGCTTCGTCGGCCCGGAAGGCACCATCCGCCTGACCACCAACGCGCCGCTGACCTACGTGCAGGAAGAGACGCCCTTCGCGCTCGACATGCCGATGAGCTTCATCTTCGGCCCCGACGAGACGCTGGACCGCGCCGTCGAGGACACCGCCCGCGTGCTCGAGGAGAAGACCATCAGCTACTGGCGCGACTGGACGCGCCGGCTCGCCATCCCGCTGGAGTGGCAGGAGGCGGTGATCCGCGCCGCCATCACGCTGAAGATGTGCCTCTTCGAGGAGACCGGCGCCATCGTCGCCGCGATGACGACCAGCGTGCCCGAGGCGCCGCACACGCAGCGCAACTGGGACTACCGCTACTGCTGGCTGCGCGACGCCTTCTTCGTCGTGCGCGCGCTCAACAGCCTGTCCGAGACCGGCACGATGGAGGACTACCTGCGCTGGATGCGCAACATCATCGGCCAGTCCAAGGACGGCCACGTGCAGCCGCTCTACGGCATCGGGCTGGAGGCCAAGCTCACCGAGTACATGGTGCCGCACCTGCGCGGCTACCGCGGCATGGGCCCGGTGCGCGCGGGCAACCAGGCCTACGAGCATTTCCAGCACGACGTCTACGGCAACATCGTGCTGGGCTCGGCCCAGTCCTTCTTCGACCACCGCCTGCACCAGCGCGCGGGCATCGACGAATTCGCGCTGCTGGAGCGCGCCGGCGAGCAGGCCTTCGCCATCCACGACAAGCCCGACGCCAGCATGTGGGAGCTGCGCACGCGGGCGCGCGTGCACACCTCGTCGGTGCTGATGAACTGGGCCGCCTGCGACCGCCTGGCCAAGATCGCGCGCGAGCTCAAGCTGCCGGAGCGCGCCACGCTGTGGGAGGAACGCGCGACGCTGATCAAGCGGAAGATCCTCGACAACGCCTGGAGCGAGCAGCGCCAGGCCTTCGTCGAGAGCTTCGGCGGCAAGGACCTCGACGCCAGCGTGCTGCTGATGACGGAGGTCGGCTTCATCGACCCGATGGACCCGCGCTTCGTCAAGACCGTCGACGCGTTGGAGGCCTCGCTGTGCGACGGCCCCTACATGCGCCGCTACGAGGCGCCCGACGACTTCGGCAAGCCCGAGACCTCGTTCAACATCTGCGCGTTCTGGCGCATCGACGCGCTCGCGCGCATCGGCCGCGTCGAGCAGGCGCGGGAGCTGTTCGAGGCGCTGCTCGCCTCGCGCAACCACCTCGGCCTGCTGTCCGAGGACACCCATCCGGTCACCGGCGAGCTCTGGGGCAACTTCCCGCAGACCTACTCGATGGTGGGCATCATCAACTGTGCGATGCGGCTGTCGAAGCCGTGGGACTCGGAGATCTGAGGGCGCCGGTCCTCAGGCCTGCACCATGCCGCCGTCGACGAACAGCTCGATGCCGGTGACGAAGGACGACGCGTCGGAGGCCAGGTAGACCGCCGCCTTGGCGATGTCCTCCGGCTGGCCGATGCGACCGATCGGCAGTTGCGCGGTCAGGTGATCCAGCAAGCCCTGCTGGTTCACCGGATCGGGGCCGGCCAGCTCCACCAGGCCCGGCGTGTGGACCGGGCCGGGGGACAGAGTGTTGATGCGGATCGCGCGGCCCTTCAGGTCGAGGATCCAGCTGCGCGCCAGATTGCGCACCGCCGCCTTCGTCGCACTGTAGACGCTGAAGTTGGCCGTGCCCATCGCGCTCGTCGTCGATCCGGCCAGGATCACCGACGCGCCGGCGACCGCCTTGTCCAGCAGCGGCAAGGCCTTCTGCACGGTGAAGATCACGCCCTTGACGTTGCGCTCGAAGGTCTCGTCGACGTGCTGCTCGGTCAGCTCGCCCAGCGCGGCCATCGTGCCGCCGCCGGCGTTGGCGTAGAGCACGTCCAGACGGCCATGGCGCTCGCCGACCTCGGCGTACAGCCGATCCAGGTCGGCCAGCTTCGTCGAGTCCGCCTGGACGCCGACCGCGTTCGGGCCGATCGCGGCGACGGCCGCGTCGAGTTCCGGCTTGCGACGGCCGGTGATGTAGACGATCGCGCCTTCCGACGCGAAGGCCTTCGCCGCGGCCAGGCCGATGCCGGTGGTGCCGCCGGTGACGACGGCGATCTTGCCTTCCAGTTGCTTGCTCATGATGCGATCCATTCAGGGTGTGGTGAAGCGGTGAGCGAAGCTTAGGAATTCGCGCACATCGAATAAAGCCGTCGATCCCGACTTCTTTTTTCCCGATCCTGAATAATCGGGACGTCGGCGTCAGACGGCGCCGGCTTCTCAAGGTGTCTGGAGAACCGTGGATGGACCAGTTGCTCGCGCTGCGCGTCTTCGTGCGCATCGCCGAATCGGGCGCCTTCTCGAAGGCCGCCGACGCGATGAACATCCCGCGCCCGACGGTGACGAAGCTGGTGCAGGACCTGGAGCGCCACCTCGGCACGCGGCTGCTGCAGCGCACGACCCGGCGCGTCAGCGTCACGCCCGAGGGCGCGGCGTACTACGAGCGCGCGCGGCGCCTGATCGACGACCTCGCGGAGATGGACGAGCTCGCCGCCCGCTCGCGCGCGCAGGCGCGAGGCCGGCTGCGCGTGGACATCGGCTCGGTGCTCGCGAACATGATCCTGATCCCCGCCCTGCCCGACTTCCGCGCGCGGCATCCCGGGCTGCACGTGGACCTCGGCGTCAGCGACCGTCCCGTGGACCTGATCGGCGAAGGCATCGACTGCGTGATCCGCGGCGGCGAGCTGGCGGACAACACCCTGGTCGCGCGCCGCATCGCCGACCTCGACTGGGTCACCTGCGCGAGCCCGGTCTACCTGAAGGCGCGCGGCGTCCCGACACACCCGTCCGAGCTGGTCGCCCGCGCCCATGGACCCGAGGACCGCGCCCGCGTGCCGGGCCATGCGATCGCGGGCTACTTCTCTTCGCTCACGGGTCGCGCGTTTCCACTGGAGTTCCATCGCGGCGACGAGCATCTGCAGATCGCCGGCGAGGCCGTGCTGGCGGTCAACGAAAGCACCGCGCACCTGAGCGTGCTGCTGTCCGGCGCGGGCCTGGGACAGACCTTCCGCTTCGCGGCGGCGCCGCACCTGCGGTCCGGTGCGCTGCGCTCGGTGCTCGACGACTGGACACGGCCGCGTCATCCGCTGCACGTGGTCTATCCGGCGACGCGGCACCTGAGCGCGAAGCTGCGGCTGTTCGTCGACTGGGTCGCCGAGGTGTTCGCGCCCTTCGACGACAGACGCTGACTCAGCTGCCCGAAACGGTCGGCGCTGAGGTGGTCGCTGAGGTGGTCGCTGAGATGCTCGATGAAGTGGTCGCTGAGGTGCTCGCTGACGGGGTCGCCGGCGCCGGCTTCGTCCGCAGCACCCACGCCACGGACGCGATCGACAGACCGGCGATGACGACGTTGCTCATCGCGAAGAGCACCGGCGCGAGCGTCGTGAAGACCGGATCGTCGCCGCGCTCGGCGAAGCGCATCGTGCCGGTGGAGATCGCGGTCGCGCCGAAGGTGAAGGCCCAGTACGACAGCGTGAACGGCTGCCGGATCCACGGCATCAGTCGCAGCACCATCAGCGCCTGCACGATCGCGTAGCCCAGCAGCATGCGGGCGAACAGGTCCGGCGGACCGACGGTCACCGCGGCGTAGGCCAGCAGCGCGACCGCCGGCGGCGCCATCTGGATGCCGACCGTCGGCCGCAGCGCCAGCGGGAGCGGCTCGACGGTCAGGAAGCGGCCCAGGATGATGGATTCCTGGACGATCCAGGCCAGCACGCCGGCACCGAAGAACAGCTGGCCCCAGCTCGGCCAGCCGAGCGCGGACATCGCGATTGCCGACACCAGGTTGGCGCCGACGGTGGGCAGGTACAGCACCGTGGTCGTGGTCTTCGCGTCGCGGCCGCCGCGCCACTGGCCGCCGTGGCGCCACAGCCCGAAGAGCAGCGACGCCGCCGCGCCGACGAGGATGATCACCGTCCCCGCGCCGTGCGCATGCGGCAGCACGCCGATGCCGGCGAGCATCGTCGCCACCGGCACCAGGGCGATGAAGCAGCACTGGACCGGATGCGCGGCTTCCGCCCGGGCAGCCTCGCGGACCGCGATCCACTTGATCGCGAACCGGAGCAGCAGCACCGCCCAGACCGCCACGGCCACCGCCATGACGGCCTCGCCGATCCAGGTCGGGAAGCCCCACAGCCGCGACGCGACGCGCCAGCCGTTGCCCAGGCCGGTCAGGCCCAGCACCAGGCTGAAGTAGGAGGCGGGGACCGCCCATCGGGAAAGGTTCATCGAGCTGCTCCTGCAGGCGCGCCGACCGGGGGAGCGGTCGGACGAGCGGACTGTAGGGGCGGCCGGGTCAGAGGTCGAGCGTCAGGGCCTCGCCTGTGGTCCGGGAGACGCAGACGCACATCAGCTGCTGTTCCGTCTTCTGCGCGTCGGTGAGCACCTCGTCCCGATGTTCAGGCGTGCCGGCGACGACCCGCGTCGCGCAGGTGCCGCAGTGGCCGATGCGGCACGAGGCGGGCACGCGCACGCCCTGCGCCTCCGCAGCTTCCATGATCGACCGGTTGGCGGGCACGACGATGTCCTTGCCGCTGCGCACCAGATGGACCACGAACGAACGGTCGTCGGGCTTGGCGGTGTCGACGCTGAACTTCTCGACGTGCACGCGACCGGACGGGATGCCCGCCGCCGCCGCATCGGCGACAACGGCATCGATCAACCGGCCGGGCCCGCAGACATAGACGTGCTCGGCGTCGCCAAGGCCGCGCATCAAGGTCGCGACGTCGAGGCGATCGCCCGCGTCCTTCGCATGGACCTTCACGCGGTCGCCGAAGGCTTCGATCAGCGCTTCAAGGAAGGGCGCCTGCGCGCGCGAGCGGACCGCGTAGTGCAGCGCGAAGCTGTCACCCCGCGCCGCGAGCGCGTACGCCATCGCCTTGATCGGCGTGATGCCGATACCGCCGGCGATCAGCACGGCCTTGTGCGTAGCCTCCACCAGCGCGAACGCGTTGCTCGGCAACCCGCAGTTCAGGCGCATGCCGAGGACGAAATCCTGATGCACCGCCGCCGAGCCGCCCTTGCCTTCGGGCTCGTGCAGCACGGCGATCTCGTAGGCATCGGTGCGCTGCGGGCTCGACGCGATCGAATAGCTGCGCGTTGACGCCGTCCCGTCGGCCAGCCGCACCGGCACGTCGAGGTGAGCACCCGCGGCGGCCGTGGGCAGCGGCGAGCCGTCGGCGGATTGCAGCTCATACGCGCGGACCGAGGGCGTGAGCTGACGCACGCCGCTGATCGTCAGCGCGAGCGGACCGTCGCCGAGCACCGCCGGCTTGGCGACGGCAGTGTCCGGCCCCGCGGCTTCCGAGTCGCGCGACGCCGTCGCGGCGATGCTCGCCTTGGCCTCGCTCAACTGCGCCTTCAGCTTCTGCACCTGCGCACGCATCGGTGCCATCAGCGTTGCGACTTCGGCCTCCGTGAAGCGCGGCGTGATGTGCTGCGGGCAGTTCCAGTCCCAGCCCTCGATGCGGATGAGGAAGGCGCGCTCGACCGTCGCGCCGTAGGCCGGATCGCTCACCGCGGCGATCGCCGCGTCGCCTGGCGCGCTCACGCCCGCCTCGACGAGTTCCACGCGGCCGAGCAGCTTCAAGCGCCGGCGATTCGGATAGTCGACGACGATCATCGAGATGCGATCGTCCCGGCGCAGGTTGCCGACGCTCAGGTACTGCACATTGCCGCGGAAGTCGGCGAAGCCGATGGTCCTCGCATCCAGCACCTTGAGGAAGCCCTTCGGCCCGCCGCGATGCTGCACGTAGGGCCAGCCGGTCTCGCTGACGGTGGCCTGGAAGAAGTGATCGGCCTCGGCGATGAACTGCGATTCGCGGGCCGTCAGCACATCGCCCCGGTCGCTCATCGTGTCGAGGAAGGCGTACTGCTCGCGGCTTCCCATTTCCGACTGGACATCGCGGACCGTCGGCGTGAAGGTGATGTCCGAATAGGCGCGTCCCATGATGAGCTCCCAAGGTGATGACGGTGGCGCGGCTTACGCCGTCGCCGGCAGTTCGAGCTTGACGCTCGGGAAGTCGATCTCGACCAGGCTGGCCTTGCCCAGGATGTTGGTCAGGAAGTTCATCCCCACGTGGGTGATGATCTCGACGATCTGCGCCTCGTCGACGCCGGCGGCGCGGAGCTGGGTCAGCTCCAGCGCGGAGACCTCGCCGCGCTTGTCCATCAGGCTCTGCGCAAACTTCAGGATCGCGGCCGAGGTGTCGTCGTCGCTGGTGCCGGCGCGGGCGGCGGCGATCTCCTCGGTGGAGAGCCCCGTCTTGCGGCCGATCGCCGTGTGCGCCGAGACGCAGTACTGGCAGCCGTTCTGCTGGGCCAGCGCCAGGGCGATGCGCTCGCGGTCCAGCGGATCGAGGCTGCCGCCGTTGGCGATGCCGTACAGGCCGAGGAAGGCCTGCAGCGCCGTGGTCGAGTTGGCGAAGACCTTGAGGAAGTTCGGGACCATGCCGAGCTGGCCCTGGATCGCGTCCAGCAGGACCTTCTGCTCGGGCGTGGCGGTGGACGGCTCGACGACGTGGATGCGGCTCATGGAAGTTCTCCGGTGGTTGGAAGGTGAACGGATGGTGGCCTTCATGGCCCGCGGAGAGAATCGGCGCGCCGGGAAAATGACTCTTCCGGAATCAGGAAAGATATGGACAAGCTCGATGCCATGGCCATCTTCGTGGCCGTCGTCCAGGAGGGCGGGTTCTCCGCGGCGGCGCGGCGGCTGGGCGTGTCGGCGCCGGTCGTGACGCGCGCGGTGGGCGAGCTCGAGGCCGCGATGAACGTGCGGCTGCTGGTGCGCACCACCCGCGTGGTCAAGGTCACCGAGGTTGGCGAGCGCTATGCGCAGGACTGCCGGCGGGTGCTCGGCGAGCTGCAGGACATCGAGCAGGCGGCGAGCGGCTCGCACGGCGCGGTGCGCGGGAAGCTGGTCGTCAGCGCGCCGGTGATGTACGGGCGGCTGCAGCTCAACCAGGTCGTGCTGGCCTACCTCGAGCGCTATCCGGAGACCGAGGTCGAATGCCGCTTCCTGGATCGCAACGTCAACCTGCTCAACGAGGACGTCGACGTCGCCGTCCGCATCGGGGATCTGCCCGATGCATCCTTCCACGCGACGCCGTTGGCCACGGTCAGGCGCGTGGCGGTCGCGTCGCCCAAGTACCTCCAGCGGAAGGGGATGCCGAAGCAGCCGAAGGATCTGGAGAAACACACGCTGATCGCGGCGCTGGGCGTGGAATTCGGGGCGGAGTGGAAGTTCCGCGAGGGGTCAGGGCTTGAGGCCGCGACGATCGCCGTGCCGGTGCGCGCGTGGCTCGCCACCAACAGCAACGACCACGCGATCGCCGCCGCAGCCCAAGGCCTCGGGATCACGCGGGTGCTGTCGTACATGGTCGAGACACAGCTCGCATCGGGAGAACTGGTGGAGGTACTCGCGAAACACGCGCCGCCGCCCGTGCCGGTGCAGGCGCTGCAGCATCAAGGGCCACGCGCGTCGCGCAAGGTGCGGGCGTTCATCGATCTGGCGGTGGAGCGCCTGTGGCGCTGACTGCGGGTCGCCAGGCGCGGGCTCTCCACGGGGCATGGGGCCTCGCGTCCGCGAACCCCAAGCCCCATTCCGGCCCCAGGGAGATCCAGGCCCGCGGGCCTTGGCTTGCGTTGTTCAGGTGAGCAGCACACGGCGGCCGATCGCGGCGAGCGGACGCTCGACGACACGCTGCACGCCAGGACGCAGCAGCAGCGGCTTCAGCGTCATACGCACCGCCAGACCCATCGGCAGATTCGACCGGACAAGTTGGATCGCCTCCTTCGTCAGCTGCTCGGCGTTGGCGATGGGCGCGGGCCCGCCGTCGAGACCACCCGTGCGCAGGCGCCCGTTGACCGCGTGCCTCAACGCGATCGACGCGTCTTCCTTGCGCAGCTCCAACGCGCGACGCACCAGCGCCGCGAGCACCTGTCCGCGATGCAGGCCCTCGATCTCGCGGTACTTGCGGAAGAAGGCGAAGAAGTTCTTGTAGTGCTGCACCTCGTCGCAGCGGATGCGCCAGAACAGGTCGCGCAGCACCGGCTCGTCCGTGGCCTCGTGCAAGGCCTGGTAGTAGGTCGTCGTGCCCATCTCGACGATGCAGCGCGCCACCATCTCCTGCCCGCGCGTCGGCTCCAGCTCGTCCATGGTGCACAGCCGCGCGTACTCGTCGAAGAAGCCGGCGTAGGCCGACTCCCAGTCGAAGCCCGGCCACACATGCCGCACATAGGCCTTGAGCGCGGCGCCGTGCTGCAATTCCTCCGGCTCCCAGTGGTCGCGCAGCCATGTGCCGACCTCGGCATCGTCGGCGAAATGCTCGATCAGGTTGCGCGTGTACATGTCGCTGCCGCTCTCGATGAACGAGGCGCTGCAGACCAGCAGGAAGAGCGCGTCGTTCGCGCGCACGCGCTCCGGCTCGATGCGGGAGAGGTCCAGGTCCGGGAGGGACCAGCGCAAGGGTGTCGGCGTCACAGCAGTCATGAGGCAAGGTCCGGCAATCCGTGTGCGTGTCATTCCAACAGCCCTCGGGTCCACGCGGTGTTAAAGCCCCGCATCGTTGTGTCAAAGGGTAGGGATCGATGGACCGACACGGTCAGGCCTCAGAATGGGGTGGTCCAACGACGTCCTCCATGGCCAGACGCTCCTCCACCGCCGCCCTCCGAAAGGCCTGGAACAAGGGCCTGCGCGCCGTCACAGGTCAGGTCATGCGCGCCGCCACGAAGGTCGCCCGTGACGCCACCCAGGACGCCGTGCCCGGTTTGAAGAAGACGCCGCCGCATCCGTCGCCCGGGCTCGGCGACTGGCTCTCCGGCCTGGCGACGGGGCGCGCGGGCATGCGGCGCTTCCGGCTCTTCCGGCCTGCGGGCATGAGCGCGGGCGACCACCCGCCGCTGATCGTGATGCTGCACGGCTGCGGGCAGGATCCGGCCGGCTTCGCCCGCAGCACGCGGATGAACCGCCTCGCGGCGCGCGAACGCTTCCTGGTGCTGTATCCCGAGCAGAGCCGGCTCGCCAATCCGCAGCGCTGCTGGAACTGGTTCGACACCGAGTCCGGCCGCGCGCAGGGCGAGGCCGCGCTGATCCTCGCCGCCATCGATCAGGTCTGCCTGCTCCACGGCGCCGATCGCGAGCGGGTGGCCGTCGTGGGGCTCTCCGCCGGCGCAGGCATGGCCGCGTTGCTGGCGACGCTGCATCCGCAGCGCTTCCAGGCCGTCGCGATGCATTCGGGCGTGCCGCCGGGCCTGGCGAGTTCCGCGACGACGGCGCTGCGCGCCATGCGCGGCAACGCCACGGCCGCGGCCGTCGATGGCGGCGCGGCATGGCCGCCGCTGCTCGTGATCCAGGGCAACAAGGATCGCGTCGTCGCAGCGTCCAATGCCTTCGAGGCGGTCCGCCAGTGGGCGCTCGCCGCGGGCGCCGCGACGGTGCGCGACCGCCGGCTGCAGCGCGGCAAGCGGCTGCCGATGACGGTCGTGGATTTCAAGCGCGGAGGCACGGTCGCCGCGACGCTCGTAGAGGTCGACGGCCTCGGGCATGCGTGGAGCGGCGGTCCCGCGAAGGAGCCGTTCAGCGATCCGACCGGGCCGGATGCGACGGCGATGATCTGGCGCTTCGTCGCGAAGCGCTTCGCGACGAAGGATTGAAGGTTCAGGCCTCGAGCGCGCTGCCCGCAAGCAGGTCGCGCCATTGCTGCTGCTGTTCGAAGAACTGCCGCCAGGCCTCGTCGGCCAGCGCCTGGTGGCGATCGGCGTCGGCCGTCTCGCCGAGCATCCGGAAGGTCTGCGCCAGCCGGCTGTGCGTGATCGCGCGGTCGTCGAGCTCGCACGCGGGATCGAGCTCGATCTCGGCCTCGCGCGCCTGATGCAGCGCGTGCTCGTGCTGGCCGAGGTTGGCCCGGCACCAGGCCAGGTCCGACAGCAGGCTGCTGCCCAGGCGTTCCAGCCCCAGCGACATCGCCTGCGGCAGATGCTCCTCGTAGAGGCGCCTGGCCTCGTCGAAGCCGCCCTGCATCGTCAGCACCTGCGCGCGCAGCACCGGCGTCAGCTCGGTCATCATCTGCGCGCCGACGGCCTCGTCGAAGTGGTGCACCGAGTCCACCGACAGCATCACCCCGGACCCGTGCCACGACGGGCTCGACAGGCTCTCGCGCCGCAGCTGCGACGCCCGCATGCCGGCCATGTTGAACATCAGCGCCGACAGCGACGCATCGTCGCCCTCCACCGACGCATGGCGGCGCGCGCGGATGTACCAGCGCTGCGCGGACGCCAGGTCGCCGGCGTAGTGCCAGGCCAGGCCCATCGTGATCGCCAGGCGGGCCTGCGCCACGTTGTGCTCGGGCAGCGCCTCGCCCAGGCAACGCTGGGCGTAATCGACCAGCGCCACCGGATCGTGCCGGATGAAGGCCAGCTGCGACAGCCAGGCCGCCGCGAGCACGCGCACCTCGACCAGCGCGGGCGAGCTGCCCGCGATCGCATGCGCGCGCTGGATGCGGTCCCAGGCCTGCTGCGCGACGAAGCCGTTGTAGTAGCTCATCAGGCCTTCGGCCATGTGCAGCCAGGCGCCGATCTCCGGATGCGGATGCTGGAAAGAGAGCTGGTGCAGCGCCGTCAGCGCCTCGCGCGCCTCGCCCACCGCGCCGTGACGCGCCAGCAGCATCGCGCGCTTGGCCCGCGCCGCGGCCGAGGCCATCGGCGAGGTCGCGGCGGCGATGTCCTTGTCCAGCTGCTTCAGCAGCCGGGACTTGATGGCCACCGGCGCCGCGGCAGCGGGAGCCACGGATGCGGCCGGGGGCGGGGCTGAGGCGTCAGGCATGCCGGGCCTCAGCGGGTCAGCCGGTCGAGCGCTTCCTGGTACTTGGCGGACGTGTTGACGATCACGTCCTCGGGCAGCGCCGGCGGCGGCGCGACCTTGCCCCAGGGCTGGCCGTCCACCGTCGCCTGCTCCAGCCAGTCGCGCAGGAACTGCTTGTCGTAGCTCGGCGGGTTGCTGCCGACCGCGTAGCTTTCCGCCGGCCAGTAGCGCGAGGAATCGGGCGTCAGCACCTCGTCCATCAGCGTCAGCGTGCCGTCGGCGTCCAGGCCGAACTCGAACTTGGTGTCCGCGATGATGATGCCCTTGGTCAGCGCGATGTCCGCGGCGCGCTGGTAGAGCTGGATCGCGATGTCGCGCACGCGCTCGGCCAGCTCGCGGCCGATGATCTCGGCGCAGCGCTCGAAATCGATGTTCTCGTCGTGGTCGCCCATCTCCGCCTTGGTGGCGGGGGTGAAGATCGGCTGCGGCAGCTTGCTCGCGTTCTGCAGGCCGGCGGGCAGCGCGACGCCGCAGACCCGGCCGCTGGCCTTGTATTCGGACCAGCCGCTGCCGGCCAGGTAACCGCGCACCACCGCCTCGATGGGCAGCGGCTTCAGGCGCTTGACCAGCATCGCGCGGTCGCGGACCTGGGCCTGCTCCGCCTCGGTCACCACCGACAGCGGATCGTCGCCGGTCAGGTGGTTGGGAACGATGCCGTCCAGCTTGTCGAACCAGAACAGCGCCATCTTCGTCAGCAGCGCGCCCTTGCCCGGGATGGGCTCGTTCATGATGACGTCGAAGGCCGAGATGCGGTCCGACGCGATCATGAGGATGCGGTCCTCGCCGACCGCGTAGTTCTCGCGCACCTTGCCGCGTGCGATGAGGGGAAGGGAGGTGATCGACGAGGTGTGCAGGGCGGCGGTCATGGGTGTGCGGTCGGACGGAACGGCAAAGCCGGGATTCTAGAGGCGGCTCAAGACAGACCGTCGACGCGGGGCGACCCGTCGATCCGCTTCAGGACGCCTCAGATCGACGTGAAGCCGACGTATCGCGAGACGAAGCGCGCCTTGCCTTCCCGCTCGAAGCGCGCCTCGTCCCAGTCGCCCTCGTCGAGCCGGGGCACGGCGTCCGGCTTGAAGAGATAGGTCCAGGCCCGCTGCCAGCTGCCGTCGGCCAGCGTCACCAGCACCTCGTGGCGCTCGTAGTCCTCGCCCTCGAAGCGGTCCAGCCGCGCCCACGCCGCGTCGGGCACGTCGAGGTAGAGCCGGCCGACGACCTGATGGCCGGTCGCCGGGACCATCCCCGGGTAGTCCTGACCCTGCACCGGATGGCGCGCGTGGTCGGCCAGCGTGGCCGCCATCGGGGGCGCGGCAGGTTCGGCGTCGGGACCGCAGACGCGGGCCATGATGTCCGGCCACATCAGCGTGCCGTAGGTGAAGGCATGGGCCATGAGCGGATTCCCAAAGACGAGTGAGGCGTGAAGCGGTCCGAAATGAAAAGACCGGCGCGAGGCCGGTCCGTTCAGGGGAGTTCAGAGCCGTGCTGAGAAGTCCTGCGACGTCCTGCGACTTCCCGAGGCGTCCGGCGCTTACTGGACGACTTGCGCCAGCTCACCGCGCTCATAGGCGGCGGCCACGTCGACCAGGCTGCGCGGCTTGATCTTGGGGGCCTGGCCTTCGCAGCCGAACTCCAGGTAGCGCGCCTTGCAGACCAGCTTGGCGGCTTCGCGGGCCGGCTTCAGCCATTCGCGGGCGTCGAACTTGTCCGGGTTCTCGAACAGGAACTTGCGCACCGCGCCGGTCATCGCCAGACGGATGTCGGTGTCGATGTTGATCTTGCGCACGCCGTGCTTGATCGCTTCCTGGATCTCCTCGACGGGCACGCCGAAGGTCTCCTTCATCTTGCCGCCGTACTGGTTGATGATCGCCAGCAGCTCCTGCGGCACGCTCGACGAGCCGTGCATCACCAGGTGGGTGTTGGGAATGCGCTTGTGGATCTCCTTGACCCGCGAGATCGCCAGGATGTCGCCGTCGGGCTTGCGCGAGAACTTGTAGGCGCCGTGGCTGGTGCCGATGGCGATGGCCAGCGCGTCCAGCTGCGTGGCCTTGACGAAGGTCGCCGCCTCTTCCGGATCGGTCAGCATCTGGCTGTGGTCCAGCTTGACGTCGGCGCCGATGCCGTCTTCCTCGCCCGCGTCGCCGGTTTCCAGGTTGCCCAGGCAGCCGAGTTCGCCCTCGACGGTGACGCCGACCTTGTGCGCCATCTGCACGACGCGGCGGGTCACGTCCACGTTGTAGTCGAAGCTGGCCGGGGTCTTGCCGTCGTCCATCAGCGAGCCGTCCATCATCACCGAGCCGAAGCCCAGGTTGATCGCGCCTTCGCAGACCTTCGGGCTGGTGCCGTGATCCTGGTGCATCACCAGCGGGATGTGCGGGTAGGCCTCGACGGCGGCCTGGATCAGGTGCTTGATGAAGGCCTCACCGGCGTACTTGCGGGCGCCGGCGCTGGCCTGCAGGATCACCGGGGCGCCGACCTCGTCGGCGGCGGCCATCACGGCCTGCACCTGCTCCAGGTTGTTGACGTTGAACGCCGGGATGCCGTAGCCCTGTTCAGCTGCGTGGTCCAGCAACTGGCGCATCGAGACGAGTGCCATGAGAGTTCTCCGAGATAGTGAAAAATCCTGGGCCGCGGGCGGGCGACGCACCGTGTCGTCGACCTCGCCGTAACCGCGCCGTAACTGCCGGGGATTCTAGCGAGCCCCCATGACGGGCCCTGTAACCGACCTGTGGCTCCCCCTGAACTGGTGCCATACCAGCACCCGTCCGGGCCGTCGGCACCGCCGTCCCCGAGACTGTTGCGGGCGCAGACCGCATCCGCGCAAGCGCACTCCCCCCCGGGACAGGGGTCTGTGCGCTTGCGCGGCGGCGGAAGCGGCCGGTAGGCTGTCGCCCGGGCGTCCCGCCCCGTCGGAGCAAGCGCCGTGCCTTGTCCCGCCGCCGGCGGCGAGGATCGCCCGCGCGACCGCCGCTTCCAGGAACTTCATGACCCGCCTCGCGATCGATCAGCTGACGCTCTGGATCACCGCCGCCGCCAACGAGCACTCGCTCGACCTGCCCGCCTTCGTCGAGGAGCGCACCGGCGCCAGCCACCGCGCCACGCTGAACGCGCTGCGCCGCCTGGTCGACGCCCACTGGCTGACGCGCTCCGGCACGGCTCGCCGGCCGGTCTTCGGGCCGGGCGCGCTGCGCCAGGTGGCGCGCAGCTACACGCTGCACGGCTTGATGGAGGACGTGGTCTGGCAGCGCGACTACGCGCCCCACTTCACCCTGCCGCGCAACGTCGCGCGGATGATCCAGCACGGCTTCACCGAGCTGGTGAACAATGCCATCGACCACAGCGGCGGCACCAGCGTCACCGTGTCGCTGCGCCAGACGCCGACCCATGCGCAGCTGCTGGTGTCCGACGACGGCTGCGGCGTCTTCGAGAAGATCCGCGACACCTACGAGCTGACCGACGCGCGCCACGCGATGCTGGAGCTGAGCAAGGGCCGGCTCACGACGCAGCCGCAGGCGCACACCGGGCGCGGGCTGTTCTTCAGCTCGCAGCTGGCGGACGTCTTCGACATCCACGCCAACGGCAAGGCGTTCCAGCGCCGCGCCTGGGAGGGCAATGCGTGGAAGGACGGCAAGGGCCTGCCGCGCCAGGGCAGCTCGATCTACATGGCGATGTCGCTGGAGAGCACCCGCACGCTGGAGCAGGTGCTGGAGCAATGGAGCGTGGACGGCACCGGCATCGCCTTCGACCAGACGCGGGTGATGTTGAACCTGGTCGTCGTCGCAGGGCAGATGCTCGATTCCCGCGCGCAGGCGCGACGCGTGGCGGCGCGGCTGCCGCAGTTCAAGCGGGCGGAGGTGGACTTCGACGGTGTCACCGATGTCGGTCACGCCTTCGCGGATGAACTCTTCCGCGTCTTCGCGCGGGCGCACCAGGAAGTGGAACTCGTGCCCCTGAACATGACGCCGCGCATCGCCGCGCTGGTGCAGGCCGCGCGCAACGCCTGAGGACGGATCCGCGCGTCAGAGATCGCTGTCGACCAAGGCCTGGAGCGCGACGCGACTGCGGGCGATCGCCTGGTCCAGACGCGGCAGCAGCGAGGCGGGCTCGCTGCCCTTGGCGGCGGCGAACACGATGCCCTCTTCCACCACCGGCCTGGGCAACACCTGGAACGGGGTCCCGCCGTGCAGCGCGCGCAGCCGCCGCTCCAGCGCGGCGGCGCTGCCGCGGTGGGTCGCGATCATCGCGTCGCAGCGCCCCACCGCCAGCATGCGCGCACGGGCGGCGAGATCGCTGCCGCCGCCCTCGACACGGAACAGCTTCTTCTGTCGGGCCTCCTCGAACGCGGGCCCATAGGTCGAGCCGCGCGTCACGCACAGCGCGCGGCCGCGCAGGTCCTCGAGCCGGTCGAACCGGATCGGTTTCGCCTGGGGCACGACCAGCCAGCCGCGGCTCACGAAGGCGGGCTGGCTGTAGGCGAAGACCTGGTCCCGCGCCGGATTGCGCGACAGCCCGAAGACCAGATGCCGACCCAGCTCCGCGCCCAGCAGCGCGCGCGGCCAGGGCAGCAGCAGCAATTCCCATTGCAGGTCGGCCGCCTCGGCGATCCGCTGGAGCAGCGGCAGGACGAAGGGCCGGTGCGTCTGCTCGCTGATCGCGAGCGGGACCGGCGCGCGGCCGTCCGCGGCGGCTCCCGGCGCGGTGTCGATGCCGACGTCGTCCTGCGCGCGCACGGGCCGGGCCGCCAGCCCCGCGCCCAGGCCGCCGATCAGCAGATCGCGGCGGCGCAGCGATGTCACGGCGCGGCTCCGGGGATGCGCCGACGCGTCAGCTGACGCGGCAGACCTTCAGCATGTTGGTGCCGCCCGGGTAGCCCATCGGCTCGCCGCAGGTGATCGCATAGGTGTCGCCCGGCATCAGCACGCCGCGTTCGATCAACAGGTCCTCGGCGGCCTTGAGCGCCTCGTCGCGGTCGTTGAAGTTGGGCATCATCAGCGGCGTCACGTTGCGGTACAGCGCCATCTTGCGATGCGTCAGCACCTGCGAGGTCAGCGCGTAGATCGGCACGTGGATGCGGTGGCGGCTCATCCACAGCGCGGTGGAGCCGGACTCCGTCAGCGCCACGATCGCCTTGCAGCCCAGGTGGTGCGCGGTGAACAGCGCGCCCATCGCGATCGACTGGTCGATGCGGCCGAACTGGCGGTTGGCGAAGTCGGTGTCCAGCGTCACGAACTCGGCGTTCTCCGCCTCCAGCGCGATCGCGGCCATCTGCTGGATGGTCTCGACCGGGAAGCGGCCGGCGGCGGTCTCGGCGCTCAGCATCACCGCGTCGGTGCCGTCGAGCACGGCGTTGGCGACGTCGGACACCTCGGCGCGGGTCGGCACCGGGTTCACGATCATCGACTCCATCATCTGCGTCGCGGTGATGCAGACCTTGTCGAGCTCCAGCGCCATCTTGATCATGCGCTTCTGCAGCGCGGGCACCGCGGCGTTGCCCACTTCCACGGCCAGGTCGCCGCGGGCGACCATGATGCCGTCGGAGGCCTTCAGGATCGCCTCCAGATGAGGGATCGCCTCGTAGCGCTCGATCTTGGCGATCATCCCCGGCTTGTGGCGGAACGGCTCGCCGGCCACGTTGGCCAGTTGGCGGGCCATCTCCATGTCGGTCGCGTTCTTGGGGAAGCTCACCGCCAGGTACTCGCACTGGAAGGACATCGCGGTCTTGATGTCCTCCATGTCCTTGCCGGTCAGCGCGGGCGCGGTCAGGCCGCCGCCCTGCTTGTTGATGCCCTTGTTGTTGGACAGCTCGCCGCCCTGCTTGACGATGGTGTGCACCTGCGAGCCGCGGACCGCTTCCACCGTCAGCACCAGCAGGCCGTCGTTGAGCAGCAGCGTGTCGCCGGGCTTCACGTCGCGCGGCAGTTCCTTGTAGTCCAGGCCCACGACCATCTCGTTGCCGGGCTCGGTGCGATCGGCGTCCAGCACGAAGGGCGTGCCGTTCACCAGCTCGATCTTGCCGTTCTCGAACTTGCCGACGCGGATCTTCGGGCCCTGCAGGTCGGCCATGATGGCCACCTGCCGGCCGGCGCGGGCGGCGACCTCGCGCACCATGCGGGCGCGGTCGATGTGGTCCTGCGCCTTGCCGTGCGAGAAGTTCAGCCGCACCACATCGACGCCGGCCTGGATCATCCGTTCCAGCACCTCCGGAGAAGAAGACGCGGGACCGAGGGTGGCGACGATCTTGGTGGCACGGGACATGTCTTGTCTCTGTCTGAAATTTAGTTACAGCGGGCAATTATGGGCCGTCAAACCTCGACAAGGCCAGTTTCGACAGGTTACCGCTGAGTTTCCAACGCTGCATGACGTCGTGATCGCCCGCGCGAATGGCGCACCTGAGATGCGCCCGCCTGCACCCTCCCGACGCCTCCCATTTCGCATCGCGTACTCCTGGCCCGAACACGCGGCGCCCTGTCGCTGATTCAAGGCTTCTGGCGCCGACACGCGGGTCCTAGGGGGACGGATCGGCGGCTGACGCGCTCACCATGCGCCGGTCCCTTCCTACAGCTGGAGCATCACGATGGCGACTCTTCTCCCAAGGCCGCGCCGCGCGCGGATCGCAGCCGGCACAGCCGCATGCCTGGCCGCCTTGCTGAGCGGGGGGTTGCCGACGAGCGCCTCCGCCGAGGTCCAGGCCTACGCCGGCGCCGTGGGCGGTCAGGCGCAAGGATCGGGCAGCCCTTTCGCCTGCGCCACCAGCGGACCGACCATCGGCGACGGCTGGTTTGCCGGCATCGCGTTGCCGACGGAGGGCTTTGCCGGCTGCAGCCTGTCCGGGGGCATCGACAACAAGGTGGCCGCGGGCGGCACGCTGATGTCCACGCAAGCCGTCACCGCGACGGTGGGCAGCGGCGGCACCTTCACCGGCCAAGCCGATGCGATCGCCTCGTACGGCAAGTTGGGTGTCTCCGCCAGCGGCACGATGACGGGGACGACCTCTGCCTTCATCTACCACCAGGCCGCGTCGTTCGCGCGATTCCAGGACACGTGGACGATCACGGCGCCTGGCATCGCGACTGGCACGGCGGGCACCTTGAACCTGGGCTTCCTCGTCGAAGGTTCAATGAGCAGCACGCCGCATGCGCCCTCCACGCAGCAGGTCGACCTGGCGCTGGGCATGCGCTTCAACGGCAACAAGGGGGGACCGTGGGACTCGTTCATGGCGACGATCGTGAACGACGGCGAGCCGTACCTGCGTGGTGGCGGCACCTGGGCGCCGGGCAGCTTCATCACGTCGCCGGGCGCCTTCTCGGGCAGCGGCCTGGTGACGAGCACAGGCAACTTCTCGTTCCAGTGGGGTGTGCCGTTCGATGTCGAGGTGGCCCTGCGCACGCAGCTCTCGCCCTGCTGCATCAACGCGAGCCTGTCGTCGGACTTCCTCGGCACCGCGCTGCTGAAGGGCATCTACACGACGGCCGGCGGACAGACGATCACGAGTTTCAACGTGGCTGCGGTCTCCGGCACCGCCTACGGACCGGACGGCCTGCTGGCCGCCGCGGTTCCTGAGCCTGGCAGCTGGGCGCTGATGCTGGCCGGCGTGGCCGGCCTCGCCGCCTGGCGCCGCCGTCCTCGTTGAAGTGCTGGCTGTATCGGATCGGCCCGACCGGGGTCCCCTTCGCGCAACTCAAGGAGGGAATTCACTTGCCGGCAGGCAAGTGAAGGAGGGAGATGGAGCGAAGGGGACCCCGGTCGGGCCGATCTCGCTCAGTCCTTCGCCGCCTTCACGTCCGCGACCGCCAGCGCCGTCATGTTGACGATCCGTCGCACGGTGGCCGACGGCGTCAGGATATGCACCGGCCGCTTCGCCCCCAGCAGGATCGGCCCGACCGTGACGCCCTGCCCCCCGACCACCTTGAGCACGTTGAACAGGATGTTCGCCGCGTCCAGCGTCGGCAGCACCAGCAGGTTCGCGGAGCCGGACAGCGTCGACTCGGGCAGGAAGTTGTTCCGCACGTCCTCCGACAACGCTGCGTCGCCGTGCATCTCCCCATCGCATTCGATGGTCGGATAAGCGGCGGCGAACAGGTCGCGGGCGCGGCGCATCTTGACCGCCGACGCGCGCTTGCTGCTGCCGAACATCGAGTGCGACAGGAAGGCCACCTTCGGCGGCAGGCCGAAGCGCTGCAGTTCCTCGGCGGCCTGCCAGGCGATGTCGGCGAGCTGCTCGGCGGTCGGGTCTTCGTTGACGAAGGTGTCGGCGATGAAGAGCGTGCGCTGTTCCAGCATCAGCGCGTTCATCGTCGCGAAGTTGGAGACTTCCGGCTTCAGGCCGATCAGGTTCTGGATGTGTTCCAGGTGCGAGTCGAAGCGGCCGACCGTGCCGCAGATCATCGCGTCGGCGTCGCCGAGCTGGATCGCGAGCGCGCCGATCGTCGTGTTGGAGCGGCGCACGGCCGACTTGGCCATCTCCGGCGTGAAGCCGTTGCGGCCCATGACCTGGTGGTAGGCCTCCCAGTACTGGCGGAAGCGGTGGTCGTTCTCGGGATCGATGACAAGCGCGTCCTCGCCCAGCTTGATCCGCAGGCCGGCGCGCTTCAGGCGCATCGCGATGACTTCGGGACGGCCGATCAGCGTCGGCTTGGCCAGGCCTTCGTCGAGGGCCACCTGCACCGCGCGCAGCACGCGCTCATCCTCGCCTTCGGCGTAGATGACGCGGGCCGGATGGGCCTTCGCCTCGGCGAAGACGGGGCGCATGAACATGCCGGTCTGGTAGACGAAGCGCGACAGCTGCTCGCGGTACGCGGCCATGTCCTGGATCGGACGCGTCGCGACGCCGGATTCCTCGGCCGCCTTGGCCACGGCCGGCGCGATGCGCAGGATCAGGCGGCTGTCGAAGGGCTTGGGGATGATGTAGTCGGGGCCGAAGGCCAGGTCCTGCCCGGCATAGGCGGCGGCGACTTCCGGCGGCGTCTCGGCCTTGGCCAGCGCCGCGATCTCGCGCACGCAGGCGAGCTTCATCGCCTCGGTGATCTTGGTCGCGCCGCAGTCCAGCGCGCCGCGGAAGATGTAGGGGAAGCACAGGACGTTGTTGACCTGGTTCGGATAGTCCGACCGGCCCGTCGCGACGATGCAGTCGGGACGGGCTTCCTTCGCGAGCTCGGGGCGGATCTCCGGCTCCGGATTGGCCAGCGCCAGGATGATCGGCTGGCGCGCCATGGTCTTGACCATCTCGGCGGTCAGCACGCCGGCGGCCGAGCAGCCCAGGAACACGTCCGCGTCCTTGACGACGTCGGCCAGCGTGCGCGCCGGCGTGATCTGGCAGTAGCGCTGCTTGGACTCGTCGAGCTTGGCGGCGTCGGCGCGCTCGCTCTGGATCACGCCCTTGGAGTCGACGACGAAGACGTTCTCGCGCTTCACGCCCAGGCCGACCATCACGTCCAGGCAGGCGATGGCCGCGGCGCCCGCGCCCGACACGGCCACCTTCACCGCGCCGATGTCCTTGCCGACGAGCTCCAGGCCGTTCAGCAGCGCCGAACTCGAGATGATCGCGGTGCCGTGCTGGTCGTCGTGGAAGACGGGGATGTTCATGCGCGCGCTCAGCTGCTTCTCGATGTAGAAGCACTCCGGCGCCTTGATGTCCTCGAGGTTCACGCCGCCCAGCGTGGGCTCCATCGCCGCGATGATCTCGACGAGCTTGTCGGGGTCGCGCTCGGCCAGCTCGATGTCGAAGACGTCGATGCCGGCGAATTTCTTGAACAGGCAGCCCTTGCCTTCCATCACCGGCTTGGCGGCCAGCGGGCCGATGTCGCCCAGGCCCAGCACCGCGGTGCCGTTGGTGATGACGCCGACCAGGTTGCCGCGCGAGGTGTACTCGGCGGCCAGGGTCGGGTCCTGCTCGATGTCGAGGCAGGGATAGGCGACGCCCGGCGAATAGGCCAGCGACAGGTCGCGCTGGTTGGCCAGGGGCTTGGTCGGCGTGACGGCGATCTTGCCGCGCGTCGGGAAGCGGTGGTACTCCCGCGCCGCCTCGCGCAGTGCGGCCTCGGCCGGGCTGAGGTCGAGGCCGTCGTTGTTGTCGGTCATGCAAATCTCCGTCGGGGGCGCAAAGCTTAATCCTCCGGCTCCGGCGGCGCGATGCATTCAGCTTTAACTCCCATGCAAAGATGGCAATCGCCGATGCACGCGGTGCAACCCGCATCGGGAATTGCCCGCAAGTTGGAGCAAGCTCCCTAGATCCGCGCGCAAGTGCCGGCAGCCGTGCGCCCATCACGAGGTGCGAAGAACGCGCTCACTAGAATGCGCCCCGCTGTCGACTACCTCTTCCGAGTTCCGCCGTGCCTGCCTCCTCCCCTGCTTCGCAGCGCCGTGCGCTGCTTCGCCTGACCGCCGCCCTGCCCGTCACCCTCGCCTTCGGCGCCCCGCGCCGCCTGTTCGCGCAGACCGCCGCGCTGGCCGGGGCCGGCGCCTCGTTCCCCTCGCTGGTGTACAGCCGTTGGGCCTCGGCCTATGAGAAGAGCAAGGGTCAGGTCGTGAGCTACAAGCCGACCGGCTCCGGCGACGGCGTCAAGCAGATCACCGCGCGCGGCGTGGCCTTCGGCGGCAGCGACTCGCCGCTGGCGGCCGACGAACTGGCCAGGCGCAAGCTCGTGCAGATCCCGATGCTGGTCGGCGGGATCGTGCCGGTGGTCCATCTGCCGGGCGTGCCGGAAGGCCGTCTGCAGCTCACCGGCGACCTGCTGGCCGAGCTGATGATGGGACGCGTCGCGAAGTGGAACGACGGCCGCATCGCCGCGCTGAATCCCGGCGTCGCGCTGCCGGCGCTGCCGGTCAAGCGCATCGTGCGCGCCGACAAGTCCGGCACGACCGAGGGCTACACGAAGTACCTGAGCGCGGTGTCGCCGACCTTCGCGAAGGACGTCGGCGCGAACGCGCAGCCGAAATGGCCCGGCGAGGTCGAGGCGGCGGAAGGCAACGACGGCATGGCCAAGGCGCTGAAGGCGGCGCCGGGCACGATCGCGTACGTCAGCTACGACCGCGTGCAGCGCGACAAGCTCAATGGCGTGCGTCTGCGCAATGCCGCCGGCCAGTGGGTGGCGGCCGGCGAGACGGGCTTCAAGTCCGCGATCGCCAACAGCGACCTCTCGCGCAAGGGCGACGACCTGGCCTCGCTGATGGACCGCGACGGCGCGGAGAGCTGGCCCATCACGATGACCAGCTTCATCCTGATCGACGCAGCCCCCGCGACCGGTGCCGGCGCGGCGCCGGTGATGAGCTTCCTGTACTGGTGCTTCATGCATGGCGACGACCTGACGCGCGGCACCGGCTTCGCGCCGCTACCCGTCGCGCTGCAGTCGAAGCTGGCCGCGCGCTTCGCGGCGGTCAAGCCGGCGGACGGGAAGCTGCCGGCTTATCTGGGGATCTGAGCGCCCGCCGGGGATGCCGGGGCCCCCGTCCGCTCAATCTCCTCCTCGCCGCTCGGAATTCGCGGCCGGGGGCCCCGGCATCCCCGGCTCCGAGAGACCGAGCCAACCAGAGACCGAGCCAACCAGAGACCGCGTCGATGAGAGATCGAGCCGGCAAAGAAAAACGCGCCCTCAGGCGCGTTTTCTATGGGGCGTGAGCGATCAGCCTTGCGCGCGCTTGGCCAGGATCTCGAACGCGGGCAGCGTCTTGCCTTCCAGCACTTCGAGGAAGGCGCCGCCGCCGGTGGAGATGTAGCCCACCTGGTCTTCGATGCCGTACTTGGCGATCGCCGCCAGCGTGTCACCGCCGCCGGCGATGGAGAACGCGTCCGACGCCGCGATGGCGCGCGCGATGGTCTCGGTGCCCTGGGAGAAGGCGTCGAACTCGAACACGCCGACCGGACCGTTCCACACGATGGTGCCGGCCGCCTTCAGCTGCCCGGCCAGTTGGGCCGCCGTCTTCGGGCCGATGTCCAGGATCAGGTCGTCGTCGGCCACGTCGGTCGCGGCCTTCACGGTGGCCGTCGCGTCGGCGGCGAAGGTCTTGGCCGTCACCACGTCCACCGGGATCGGCACCGCGGCGCCGCGCGCCTTCATGGCCTCGATCACGGCCTTGGCTTCGCCGACCAGGTCGGGCTCGGCCAGCGACTTGCCGATCTTCAGACCAGCCGCCAGCAGGAAAGTGTTGGCGATGCCGCCGCCGACGATCAGGCCGTCGACGTTGGCCGACAGCGACTTCAGGATGGTCAGCTTGGTCGACACCTTGGACCCCGCCACGATCGCCACCAGCGGGCGCTTCGGATTGGCCAGGGCCTTGGTGATCGCGTCGATCTCGGCCGCCAGCAGCGGGCCGGCGCAGGCGATCTTCGCGAACTGCGCGATGCCGTAGGTCGAAGCCTCCGCGCGGTGCGCGGTGCCGAAGGCGTCGTGCACGAAGATGTCGCACAGCGCGGCCATCTTCTTCGACAGCTCTTCGCTGTTCTTCTTCTCGCCCTTGTTGACGCGGCAGTTCTCGAGCAGCACGACCTGGCCCGGCTTCACGTCGACGCCGTCGACCCAGTTCGCCACCAGCGGCACGTCACGGCCGAGCAGCTCGCCCAGGCGCTTGGCGACCGGCGCCAGCGAGTCCTCGGGCTTGAACTCGCCCTCGGTCGGGCGGCCCAGGTGCGAGGTCACCATCACCGCCGCGCCGGCCTTCAGCGCCATCTCGATCGCGGGGATCGAGGCGCGGACGCGGGTGTCCTCGGTGATCTCGCCCGCATCGTTGAGCGGCACGTTCAGGTCGGCGCGGATGAAGACGCGTTGGTCGGCCACCTTGCCGGCGGCGATCAGATCGGCGAAACGCAAGACGTTCATGGGATGAGCTTCGAGTAGTTGGAAAGCGGTGCGCCGGAGAGCCGGCAAATCGGGCCGCAGCTTACCAGCCGAGCCCGATGCGCAGCGCCAGCATCACCGCGGTGCCGCTGACGATGGTCCCGAGGATGCCGCGCTTCCAGAAGAAGTAGGCCGTGCCGACAGCCGCCGCGTAGAGCCGCGCATCTTTCCAGGTGTGGATCAGCTCGCCTTGCGTCATGACGATCTCCGGCACGATCACCGCCGCAAGCGCCGCCAGCGGCGCGTAGCGCAGGCCGTCGCGGACCCACTGCGGCAGCGGGATCTCGCGGTCCGGGATCATGAAGAAACTGCGCGTGACCATCGTGATCACCGCCATGCCGAGGATGCCCAGCACCGCCTCCCACACGCTCATGCGGACCTCCCCGACGACGAGCCGGAGGAACCGGTCGAACCGGCCGAACCGGTCGAAGCGGCCGTCGGCGACGCCGGCGGCAGCCACTTCTCCATCAGCAACCCGACGGCGACCGCCGCGGCGATCGCCACCAGGATGTTGAGCCGCAGCGGCAGCGCGTAGGCCGCGACCGCCGCGCAGCCGGCCACCACGGCGGAGACCCAGGTGTTGCGGTCCTTCAGCAGCGAGTAGCTCAGCCCCAGCAGAGCCAGCACGCCGGCGAAGCCCAGGCCCCAGTTCGTCGGGATGCGGTCGGCCAGCAGGATGCCGGCGATGGCCGGGATCTGCCACGCGAACCAGTTGGTCGACACGCCGCCCCAGAAGTACGGGAGCTGCTTGTCCGGATCGGGCTTCAGGTCGGGGAAGCGCTTGAGGAAGGCGACGTAGTTGAGGTCGGCCGCGAAGTAGCCGATGACCAGCCGCTGCGTGCGCGGCAGCGGCTCGAAGTACAGGCGCCACTGGGCGCTGAAGATGACGAAGCGGAGGTTGACGCAGAAGGCCGTGGCCCACAGCACCCACAGCGGCGCGCCGCTGGCGAGCAAGGGCAGCGCGGCCAGCTGCGAACTGCCCGCAAACACCGTCAGGCTCATCAGCAGCGACAGCCCGACGCCCAGGCCGCTCTTGACCATGGCCACGCCGGTCACCAGCCCCCAGGCCGAGATGCCCAGCGTGATGCCGAGCATCTCCTTCGCGCCGCGCTTGAATTCCGGGTGGCGCGCCAGCGCCGTGAGTCCTTCCGCCATGGGCGCGATTGTCGTCTGCGCGCTGCACAAACGAATCGCCCCTCGCCCGCTGTCGCGTCGAGGGGCGTCCACACAGCGCCCTGGAGCGCCGCGTCAGGCCGTCACTTCAGCTTGCGCACCGAGCCCGAGCCCGCGTTGGACAGGCTGATCTCCGGACTGCCGACGTAACCGACGTCGCCCGAACCGGCGATGCGGACGTCCAGCTTGCGGGTCGGCGCCACGGTGACGTCGCCGCTGCCGGAGATGCTGACCTTGGCCTCGTCGACGACCAGCTCGCGGGTCTTGACGTCGCCGCTGCCTGCGACCGACACCGTCAGCGCGTTGGCCTTGCCGTTGAAGAGCATGTCGCCGCTGCCGGCGACGCGCAGCGTCACGTGGTCGGCCTCCAGGCCCTGCACGCGCAGGTCGCCGCTGCCCGCGATGCTCGCATCCAGGTTGCCGGTCTTCATCGGCTCCACGCGGATGTCGCCCGAGCCCGAGATCGACAGCCCTCTCAATTGGCGCATGTCCAGCGTGATGGTCGGCGTGCCCCGGGCGTTCAGGCTGTAGCCGCGCTTGGGCGAGATCTCCAGCGTGCGGCCCTTGGTGCCGTCCACGACCTTCGTCTCGATGTAGGAAAAGAGGTTGCGGTCGGTCTTGACCTCGACCTTGTCGGCCGACCCCTGGCGCACGAAGACCTTGAAATCCCCGGACAGCGCGACCGCGTCGAACGCGCCGACGTCCCGGGCGTCGGCGGCGACCTCGCCATTGCCCTCGATGCGCTGCGAGCTGCCGAAGCTCAGCGACCAGGCGTGCGCGGTGCCGACGGCGCCCACGGACGCCAGGCTCAGCGCGGTGATGGCGAACAGACGGCGGGTGGCGCGGAAGGACGTTGTGGTCATGAGCGATCTCCTGATCTTTCGGATGATCGTATCTTCGTTGCGCCGCCGCTGCCCCGCGACCGGGCGACGACGAACTGCACCATCCACGGGATCAACTGCGCGGCTGCCCGATGCTCCGGGCGCGCCGGCGGTACCGCGGGGACGCGGTGCCCCATCGCGGCGGTCAGACGCGGCCAGCATCGCACCGGGCGGCGGCCAGCGGCCAGCGGCCAGCGGTCAGCAGCCGGTCAATGGCCGCCCTTGCCCTTGTCGGAGGACTTGTCCGCGTCCTTCTCGCCCACCTGTCCCTTGGCGGAGCGCGGCGATTCTTCCTCGTCGTCGGAGGCCGAGCCCGCAGGCCGGCTGGCCTGCGGATTCGCGACCTGCGGACGGGTGCCCTCGAGCTTGTTCTCGCGCATGTACTCGTCCATCTCCCGCCAGCCGTCGTAGACCGCGGCCTTCTGGGCCTTCGGGTTCAGGGCGTAGCAGTCCTCGATGGCGCGCAGCGCATTGCGGCAGGCGCCGCCGATGGCCTTGCCCTCGGCCTGCTTGGCCGCCGCGACCTTGGCGGGATCCTCGATGCCGAGCTGATCGCAGCCGGCCAGCAGCGCGGCGGCGCCGAGCAGCGCCGTCGAGACGGTCAGGGAACGGAAAGAGGCCTTCATGCTGTCCTTTTCGGCCGCCGGGGACAGGCGCTTGAATGAGGCGCACCGGCGGTATCGGGCCATTGTGCCGTCGACTCCGCCCAGTCCGATCCAATGAAAAACACCGCCCGGAGGCGGTGTTTCGTGGCGTCGGAACCCCTCGGGCGGGCCCCCTCGCCGCGCGGGGCAACGAGTCAGGGGGGCCGGTTACCGCGCCATTCAGAGGCGGGTTCAGAGGCGGGTTCAGCGGGCCGTTCAGCGGCGGGCCATCGCCATCAGGCGCTCGATGCGCTCCTCCGTCGACGGGTGGGTGCTGAACAGGCCCCGGAGGCCGCCGCCCGACAGCGGATTCATGATCATCATCTGCGCCGTTTCCGGATGACGCTCGGTGGTCTCCAGCGGGATGCCCTGGGCGTAGCGGTGGATCTTGTCCAGCGCCGTGGCCAGCGCCTGCGGATCGCCGGAGATCTCCGCGCCGCCGCGGTCGGCCTCGAACTCGCGCGCGCGGCTGATCGCCATCTGGATCAGCGAAGCCGCGATCGGCGCCAGGATGGCCACCAGCAGGCCGACGATCGGGTTGGCGGGACGGCCTTCGCTGTCGCGCGGGCTGAAGAACATCGCGAAGTTCGCCAGCATCGAGATCGCGCCGGCCATGGTCGCGCTGACGGTGGAGATCAGGATGTCGCGGTGCTTCACGTGGGCCAGCTCGTGCGCCATCACGCCGCGCAGTTCGCGCTCGGACAGCACCCGCAGGATGCCGGTGGTCGCGGCGACGGCGGCGTGCTCGGGATTGCGGCCGGTGGCGAACGCGTTGGGCGCGTTCTCCTCGATCAGGTAGACCTTGGGCATCGGCAACTGGGCGCGTCCGGCCAGTTCCTTGACCATGTTGTAGAACTGCGGCGCGCTGCGTTCGTCGACCTCCTGGGCGTTGTACATCTTCAACACCAGCTTGTCGGAGAACCAGTAGCTGAAGAAGTTCATGCCCACCGCGACGACCAGCGCGATCAGCATGCCCGTCTGGCCACCCAGCAGGGAGCCGATCACCATGAACAGCGCGGTGATGGCGGCCATCAGGATGGCGGTCTTCATCAGGTTGAACATTGCAATCACTCCTCGAAAACAGCGGCCGCAGCCGCGAAGGGACACCCACCTGGACGGTACACCGTCCTGGTGTCCCAGATGACGGCGGGGCGGGCAGGTTCAAGCCGGCCCCGGGCCGGTTTGTCCGACGGTTCAGTCAGGGTTAAGCGAAGCGGGCACCGGCCGGGAGCGGCCTGGCTTGCAGGAAGGCCGCCGCCGGCAGGCGCTTGCCGCCGGCGCGCTGGAGTTCGCTCAGCCGGACGCTGCCGGCGCCGCAGGCGACGATCGGCCCCTCCGGCGACACCGCCAGCACCTGCCCCGGCTCGCCGCGCATGCCCGCGGCCTCGACCACCTCGGCGCGCCAGACTTTCACCGACTCGCCGTCGAGCTGGGCGACGCCGCCCGGGAACGGGTCGAAGGCGCGAAGCCGGCGCGCGATCTGCGCGGCGTCGTCGGTCCAGCGGATCTGGCTCTCGGCCTTCTCGATCTTGTGGGCGTAGGTGACGCCCGCCTCGGGCTGCTTCACCGGCTGGAAGCCGCCGCAGGCGGCGAGCTCCAGGGCCTCGACGATCAGCCGGCCGCCGAGCGCCGCCAGCTTGTCGTGCAGCGTCGCGGTCGTGTCCGCCGCGGCGATCGGCAGACGCTCGAGCAGCAGCATGTCGCCGGTGTCCAGGCCCTCGTCCATCTGCATGATGGTGATGCCGGTCTCGGCGTCGCCGGCCTCGATGGCGCGGTGGATGGGCGCGGCGCCGCGCCAGCGCGGCAGGATCGAGCCGTGGATGTTCAGGCAGCCCAGCCGCGGCAGGTCCAGCACCCACTTCGGCAGGATCAGCCCGTAGGCGGCGACGATGAGCACGTCCGGGCGCGCGTCGAGCAGGGCCTGCCGACCCGACTGCGCTTCCTCGGGGAACTTGCCGTCGAGCCGCAGGCTGCGCGGCTGTGCCACGGCGATGCCGCGCGCCACCGCCAGCTGCTTGACCGGCGAGGCCTGCAGCTTCATGCCGCGTCCGGCCGGACGATCGGGCTGGCTGAGCACCAGCGGGACCTCGAACCCGGCCGCGAGCAGCGCCTGCAGCGCCACGGCCGCGAATTCCGGCGTGCCGGCGAAGGCGACGCGCAAGGGCGCGGCCATCAGGACTTCGCGTCCTCGCGGGCCTTCTTCACCAGCTTGGTCTTGATTCGCTCGCGCTTGAGGGGGCTCAGGTATTCGACGAACACCTTGCCCGCGAGGTGGTCCATCTCATGCTGGACGCAGACGGCCAGCAGGCCTTCGGCGTCGAACTGGAAGGTGTGGCCGTCGCGGTCCAGCGCCTGCACGGTGACCTGCTTGTGGCGCATGACCTTGTCGTAGATGGTCGGCACGGAGAGGCAGCCCTCCTCGCCTTCGATCATCTCCTCGCTGCGGGCGACGAGCTCCGGATTGATCAGCACCAGCGGCTGGTTGCGCTCCTCGGAGACGTCCATGACCAGCAGGCGCTCGTGCACGTCCACCTGCGTGGCGGCCAGGCCGACGCCGTCGGCGTCGTACATGGTCTCCAGCATGTCGTCGGCCAGCGCGCGCAGGCGGTCGTCGACCGCGGCGATGGGCTTGGCCACGGTGTGCAGGCGCGGATCGGGGTATCGAAGAATGGAAAGTTTCGCCATGGTGAGGACGCGAGGCGCGGTGCGCGGCTGTGGACAGCACACAACGCCGGTTTGTAAGGGCTTGCAAGGGAGGGCGGGCCGGTTCATTGCCGGACCCCCTGAACCGGGGCAGAATCGCCGCCAGCGAGACGGTTGATTTTCGCCGATTTGGCGGTCAGTCTGGCCCTCGTCACAAAAGCGCCACTGGCCACGAGGGGCCTTCGATCTCGGCGCGCGGAGAACAAGTAATGACGCAAAGGCGGCCGCTGGGCTTGACGATGATTTCTGCAGCCCTGCTGGCGGGCACCTTTGCCGCCGCACCGTCGTTTGCGGCGGGGGACTTCCCCATCACCCAGGGACAGCGCCAGACGGCGCAACAGGTCGCGCAGGCCGGCGTCCCGCTGTCCGAGCTGGCACCCAACGCCCCCGACACCTACACGGTCAAGGCCGGCGACACGCTCTGGGCCATCTCCGGCATCTTCCTCAAGAGCCCGTGGCGCTGGCCCGAGCTCTGGGGCATGAACAGCGACCAGATCCGCAATCCCCACCTGATCTACCCCGGTCAGGTGCTGATGCTGATCAAGTCCGACGGCCGCGCCCGCCTCCAGCTGGGCCGCGACGTGGGCACCGGCGCCCCGGGCAGCACGGTGAAGCTTTCGCCGCGCGTGCGCTCCGAATCGCTGTACGACGGCTCCATCGCCGCCATCCCCCAGCACCTGATCGAGCCCTTCCTCAACGAGGCGGTGGTGCTCAACGACAACGAACTGGCGACCGCGCCCCGGATCGTGTCCGCGCAGGAGAACCGCGTCTGGATGAGCAAGGGCGACCTGGCCTACGCCCGCGGCAATCTGGCCGCCGACGCACACAGCTTCCGCATCTTCCGCGAGCCGCGCCCGCTGCGCGATCCGGTGACCAAGGAAGTGCTCGGCTACGAAGCCGTCTATGTCGGCACCGCCGATCTGACCCGCGCCGGCAGCGGCGCCGGCACCAAGGATGAAGTCCCGTCCACGCTGACGCTGACGCTCAACCGCATCGAGGCCCAGCCGGGCGACCGCCTGGCGCCGGTGCCGGAACGCGGCTACACGAACTATGTGCCCCACGCGCCGCAGGGCGCCATCAACGGCTCCATCATTTCGGTCTACGGCGATGCGATCACCGCCGGACAGAACCAGATCGTGGCGCTGAACAAGGGCAAGCGCGACGGCCTGGAGCGCGGCCATGTGCTCGCGCTGTGGCACATGGGCCGCGTCGTCCGCGATCCCACGACCGCGCGCCGCGAAGAGATCAAGCTGCCTGACGAGCGTCACGGCCAGCTCTTCGTCTTCCAGGTGTTCGACCGCGTGTCGTATGCGCTGATCCTGACGGTCCAGGAACCGGTCGTCGCCGGCGACCGCTTCACGCAGCCGTAAGCGCGGCGGCTCTCCGGACCGGGTCGCCTTCAGGACCGCACGGATGAGCCCCGACGAACTGCGCGACTGGCTGCATCTGCTGTCCTGCGTCTCACGCGGCGCGGCGCGGCGGCTGCTCGCTCGGCACGGCGCTCCCGGCACCGCCCTCCGGGCGGGCCGCGCTGGATGGGGCGCCGCCGTGACGGCCGAAGAAGCCGCCCTGCTGACCCAAGGCCCGGACCAGCTCGACCGGCTGGTCCGCCGCACCGAAGACTGGCTGGCTGGCGGTGAACGCCGCTCGATCCTCCTCCTCGGCGCTCCCGACTATCCGCTGCCGCTGCTGCACACGGCGGATCCGCCGCTGATGCTCTACCTGGAGGGCCGGCGCGAGCTGCTCGGCCAGCGCTGCGTGGCGGTCGTCGGCAGTCGACGTCCGAGTCCGCAAGGCGATGAGAACGCGCGGTACTTCGCCGCCGGCCTGGGAGAAGCAAGGTTCTGCGTGGTCTCGGGGCTGGCGCAGGGCATCGACGGCGCCGCGCACGAGGCCGCGCTGAACACGCCGGGCGGCACGATCGCAGTCCTCGGCACCGGGCCGGACAAGGTGTACCCGCTGGAACATGCGGACCTGTCCCGCCATGTCGCGCGCCGCGGACTGCTGGTCAGCGAGTACTTTGTCGGCACGCCCCCGATGGCGCCCAATTTCCCGCAACGCAACCGCATCATCGCGGGACTGGCGGAGGGTTGCCTGGTGGTCGAGGCGGCCATGAAATCCGGATCGCTGATCACCGCCCGCCAGGCGTCGGAGGCGGGTCGGGAGGTCTTCGCCGTGCCGGGCCCCATCCATGCGCCGCAATCCAAGGGTTGCCATCATCTGCTCAAGCAGGGGGCCTGCCTGGTCCAGGAGCTGGACGACCTGCTCAACGAACTGCCCGTCGGCGGCCTGCCCCGCACGGCACCGCTGGACCTGGACCCCGACGAGCCGCCGCCCGTCCCGATTGAGCTGGACGAGGACCACCCCCTGCTCCGCGCGATCGGCCGCGACACGGTGTCACTCGAACAGATCGCCCAGCGCAGTGGCTGGGCACAGGACGAACTCAACGCCACACTGCTGGATCTGGAGCTGGAAGGCCGCGTGGCCCGCTTGCCCGGCGCCCTGTTTCAACGCCGCCGCGCCACGTGAACAGCGGTGCCGTCAACGCAGCATCCGGGGCGTCCGGAGGGGGAAATTCCATGCGCCGGACCGTTCATTTCGGCCGGAAGGGGTTTCGGGGCGTCGGTTATAGTCCCCGCCATGTTTGACGTCCTCGTCTACCTGTACGAAACCTATTGGCGCCCCGACGCCTGCCCGGATCACGCACAACTGACCCGGAAACTGTCGGCGGTCGGGTTCGAGGATGACGAGATCCGTGACGCCCTGTCGTGGCTGGACGGTCTGGCCGGCGCGGCCGAATCCCACCACGGGGAGCCCGGCGAACGCAGCATGCGCGTCTACACGCGCGAGGAACAGGATCACTTGGGCGAGAGCTCGATCGGCTTCATCAGTTTCCTGGCCTCGGCCGGCGTGCTGCCGACTGCCATGCGCGAGATGGTGATCGATCGCGCGATGGCCATCCCCGGCGGTCCGCTGGATCTGGAAGACCTGAAGATCATCGTGCTGATGGTGTTCTGGAGCCTGGGCGAGGAGCCCGATGCGCTCATCCTCGACGAGCTCTTCGTCGCCCCGGAAGAGCGCCTCATCCATTGATCCACTGAGCCCTCCGCCGCCCGCGGAACAGAGATCGAACCACAGGGATCGATTCGCAGAACCGGCCCCGCATCGCGGCGCCGGTTTTTTCATGGGCGGACGGCAGCGCCCGTCACGCGTCAGGCCAGCAGGCGGCTGGGATCGACCTCGAGCTTGGCGAGCGCATTGCGCGTCGCCTTCACGGTCAGCGATTCGTCCTGCGCCGGCAGCATCAGTCCCGCCTGCAGGAAGGCCGCCAGCCGGCTCACCTGGAACAGCACGCCCCGCCCTTGCGGCGAAACGAACAGGATGAGGTGGTGCCGCAGCCCGCGCCAGACCAGCTGGACCGGCTCGACCCGGCCGCGGTAGTCGAGCATGTACCAGCTGCCGACCTGCAGCTCGCGCGCCCAGGCCAGCATCGCCGTCGACGGCGCGGCGCCGCCCTCGGCGACCACCTCCAGGCCCTCGCATTCGTGGCTGGAGAGGTCGCGCACCAGCGTCTCGTTGATCTCGCCAGCCTCGGGCGAGGGCAGCATCGCTTCCAGGGTCTCCAGCTGGCTCATCAGGTCGTCCAGCCGTTCGCGCGGGATCGCGGCGGTCTTGGCGGTGAACGCGGCCGCCAGGGCGTTGTTCAGCGACCGGATGTGCTCGTCCTGGCGTTCATGGGTCAGGCCCGCGTGGCCCATGCCGTCGCGCAGCGTCTTCAGCAGCGGCGGCAGGCGCCGGATGACCTCGGCGCGGTCCTCGCGCGAGACCTTCGCGCTGGCCGACCAGATCAGGTCGGCGGCCGCGCGCTTCATCGCCTTGGTCTGCTCGGCCTGAGGCCCGGAGCGCACGCCGGTCACGGCCAGCACATCCGCCCAGACCTGGAACAGGAAGTCGCGCACGCCGTCCTGCACCGGCACCTCGGACAGCATCTTGCGCAGCTCGATCGTGTACTGGATCGCCAGCGTCTCGCGCTGCTCGACCTGCTGCGCGAGCGACACGCCCTTCTTCGAGACCTCGTTCTCCTGCTCGAAGTAGTGATCGAGGAACTTCTCGAACTCGGTCAGCACCGTCTGGAAGACACGTCGGCCGGTGTCCGGGTAGGCCTCGACGACCTGCACGACGCGCTTGATCTCGCGCTCCAGGGCGTCGCCGATCTCGGCGGTCGAGGTGCTGAAGCCCATCACGCAGGAGCCCATCCGGTCGATGAGCCGCCGCGCGGGGTGATCGTCCGTGGCGAAGAAATCAGGCTCGCCGACCGCCACCCGCAGCACCGGCATCTGCAGCCGCGCGAACCAGACGCGGATCGCCGGCGGGATGCGTTCTTCTTGCAGGATGGCCTGGAACAGCAGCGCGACCAGCTCGATCGTGGCGCGCTCGGCCGGCGTGTCGGCGGCGTTCTTCAGGACCTGCTTGAGGGCCTGGTTGCGGTGGCGGATCTCGTCGAGCGCCTGCGGCGCCGTCAGTTGCTGATCGACGGTCACGACCTTGTCCGCGCGCCGCTGGACGGCTTCCTGCGCGTGATTGATCGCGGCGCTCAGCCGCGGCGATCCGGCGCGTGTCGGCGGGCCGCCCGGGTGGCCTGCCATCGTGCCCGGACCGGCCGGCGCGGCGGGGAGCCCGCTGCGCGTCGCCGGTCCCGCAGCCGGCAGGCCGGAACGCGTCGGCGCCGGTGCCTGCGCCAGCTCGGGCACATGCCGCGCCAGCACCCGCTGCAATTGCGCCATCACCTGCTGGGCGGACTGGCTGGCGGGCGTGCCCACCGGACCGGCCGCCTGGGCGCCGGCCTGTCCCACCTGCCCAGCCGGCCCGGCCTGCGGCGCGATGCCGCCGTGCGCCTGGCCCGGCCCCTGCGCCGGACCCAGCGGCGCGGCCTGCGTCATGCCCCCCGCTGGCGCGTTGCGCCGGATGAAGGGCCGCAGGTCCACCTCGGGCATCACGCCCTGCTGGATCAACCAGTGGTTGGCCTCGTGATAGGCCTCGTTGAGCAATTGCGAGCACTCATGGTGCAGCCAGCGCTGCAGCATCTGCCAGACCGAGCTGCTCAGCCCGGCCTCGAACCAGGCGTCGAGCACCAGCCGCGCCAGCACCTGCGCGCGCAGCAGGTCCTGCTGCGGAAGATCCTCGATGCGCTCGAGCGACTGCATCCGGTTGCGCAGGTCGCTGAATTCCCAGCTGGCCTTGTCCATCATCGCCAGCGCCAGGCGCGAGGCGATGATCTCCCGCTCGATCGTGTCGTCGCTGACGAGGGTCAGGTTCTGCGGGCGCGACGACAGCGAGGCCGACCGCGAGTCGCCCGCGCCATGGTGGTACGCGTGGCGCAGCGACTTGCCCAGCCGCGCGTGCCAGGGGGTCGAGGCGCGTTGCCACGCCTCGAAGGCGTCGCGGCGGGCCATCTGCAGCGCGTGCTCGGCCGGCTGCGAGAGCTGGTCCTGCACCGCCGTGGTCAGGACCGCCACCATGGCGGGCAGTCCTCGCAGCAGCACCTCCGTGTGGACGCGCCGCGCTTGCGAAGCCAGGGCCTGGGATCTTGCGTCGGCGGCGGTCATCGAGCGTGAGTTTGGGGAGTGCGGATGACTCTACTACACCACCGCGCCGGCGTTGGGGTCGTCCGGGTCGCCTTGCTTGGCGGGACCCGCCTTGACCAGGTCCTCGCGCTTGACGCCCAGCCACATCGCGATCGCCGCGGCCACGAAGACCGACGAATAGATGCCGAACAGGATGCCGATCGTCAGCGCCACCGCGAAGTAGTGCAGCGTCGGGCCGCCGAACAGCAGCATCGACAGCACCATCATCTGCGTCGAGCCGTGCGTGATGATGGTGCGGCTGATCGTGGACGTGATCGCGTGGTCGATGATCTCGTGGGTGTTGAGCTTGCGGTATTTCCGGAAAGCCTCGCGGATCCGGTCGAAGATGACCACCGACTCGTTCACCGAGTAGCCCAGCACCGCCAGGATCGCCGCCAGCACCGCCAGCGAGAACTCCCACTGGAAGTAGGCGAAGAAGCCCAGGATGATCACCACGTCGTGCAGGTTGGCGATGATGCCGGCCACGGCGAACTTCCACTCGAAGCGGAAGGCCAGGTACAGCATGATGCCGATGACGGTGAAGCCCAGCGCCATCGCGGCGTCGTGCGCCAGCTCGGCGCCGACCGACGGACCGACCACCTCGCTGCGGGTGAGCTTCAGCGGCTCGGCGGTCCCGACCGCGCAGGCCTGTCTCGTCACGGCCTCGCCTTGCGGCGTGATCTCCTGGTGCTCGACGACGCTGCCATTCTCCGACTTGCACAGCTCGGCGAACACGCGGCTCACCAGCACGTCCTGCTTGACGTCGGGCTTGACCGGCAGTCGGATCATGACGTCGCGCGAGGTGCCGAAGTTGGTCACCTGGATCTCGCCGAAGCCCATCTGCTCGACGGTGTGACGCGTCTTGTTGATGTCGGCGGCCTGCGCATACTGGACCTCGACCACCGTGCCGCCGGTGAACTCGATCGAGAAGTGCAGGCCCTTCGTGGCCAGGAAGAACACCGCGGCGACGAAGGTGAGGAAGGACACGGCGTTGAGGATCAACGCGTGTTTCATGAACGGGATGTCCCGTTTGATTCGGAAGAATTCCATGGCGGGGTGCGCTCGCTTCAGGGGCCGCAGCCGTTGTTACTTGGCCTCGACGGCTTCGGCCGCCGATTCGGTCGGGAGCGCGGTCGTGCCGGGCTTCCAGACGGTGCCGATGGAGACGGACTTCAGACGCTTGCGGCCGCCGTACCAGAGGTTGACCAGCGCGCGCGAGAACATCACCGACGAGATCATCGAGGTGATGATGCCCAGGCAGTGCACCACGGCGAAGCCCTTGATCGGACCCGAGCCGAAGGCCAGCAGCGCCAGGCCCGCGATCAGCGTCGTCACGTTGGAGTCCAGGATGGTCGCCCAGGCGCGTTCGTAGCCGGCGTGGATCGCCTGCTGCGGCGCGAGCCCGGCGCGCAGTTCCTCGCGCACCCGTTCGTTGATCAGCACGTTGGCGTCGATGGCCATGCCCAGCACCAGCGCGATCGCCGCGATGCCCGGCAGGCTCAGCGTGGCCTGCAGCATCGACAGCACCGCCAGCAGCAGCAGCAGGTTGAAGCCCAGCGCCACCGCGGAGAACACGCCGAACATCATGTAGTACAGGCACATGAAGATCGCCACCGCGACGAAGCCCCAGGTCACCGACGCGATGCCCTTGTCGATGTTGTCCTTGCCCAGCGACGGGCCGATGGTGCGCTCCTCGATGATCTCCATCGGGGCGGCCAGCGAGCCGGCGCGCAGCAGCAGCGCGGTGTCGCTGGCTTCCTGCGTGGACATGGCGCCGCCGGTGATAGAGAAGCTGTTGCCCAACTCGCCGCGGATCACGGGCGCCGTCACGACCTGCCCCTTGCCCTTCTCGAACAGCAGGATCGCCAGGCGCTTGCCGATGTTCTCGCGCGAGACGTCCTTGACGATGCGGGCGCCCTTGGCGTCCATCTTCAGCGTCACGGAGGGCTGGTGGTTCTCGTCGAAGCTCGGCTGCGCGTCGTTCAGGTTGTCGCCGGTGACGACGACCTGACGCTTGACGATGATCGGCGTGACGCCGTCCTTCTCGGTGAAACGCTCGGTGCCGAACGGCACCGGACCGGTGCCCGACAGCGCGGCCTGGGCCTCGGCGCTGTCGTCCACCATGCGCATTTCCAGCGTCGCGGTGCGGCCGATGATGTCCTTGGCCTTGGCCGTGTCCTGCACGCCCGGCAGCTGGACGACGACGCGGTCGCGGCCCTGCTGCAGGATCACCGGCTCGGCGACGCCGAGCTCGTTGACCCGGTTGTGCAGCGTCGTGATGTTCTGCTTGATCGCGGCGTCCTGGACGGCGATGACCGCCTTGGGCGTCAGCGAACCGGTCAGGCGCAGCTCGGTGCCGGCGCCGGACGGCGTCCAGGCGAAGTCGGGCACCTGGTCGCGCAGCAGGTTCTGCGCCTGCGTGCGGACGGCCTCGTCGCGGAAGTTGATGACGACGTCGTTGCCCTCGCGGGTGACGCCGGCATGGCGGATGGTCTTGTCGCGCAGCATCGTGCGGACGTCGGAGGCCATCGACTCGGCCTTCTTCGTCAACGCCGACTTCATGTCGACCTGCATCAGGAAGTGCACGCCGCCGCGCAGGTCCAGGCCCAGGTACATCGGGAAGGCGTGCAGCGCGGTCAGCCAGGCCGGCGAGCGGGACACCAGGTTCAGCGCGACGATGTAGGTCGGGTCGTTCGTCTCGTTGCCGTTCAGGGCCTTCGAGATCGCGTCCTTGGCCTTGATCTGGGCGTCGGTGTCATGGAAGCGGGCGCGGATCGAGCCGCCTTCCAGGTGGACGAAGTCCGGCGTGACGCCGACCTGCGTGATCGCCTGCTCGACGCGCTGGCGGACCGCGTCGTCGATCTTGACGACGACCTTGGCACTGGACACCTGCACCGCCGGCGCTTCGCCGAACAGGTTGGGCAGCGTGTAGATCAGGCCCACCAGCAACGCCACGACGAGCAGCGCGTACTTCCACAGCGGATAACGGTTCATGAGGACATCCTCTGCAAACCAGGCGCCGTGTCCGCCGATGCCGGGCATCGGACCGTCGGGCGCCTCTGAAAACCGACCCGGCGCGTGCGTGGCACGGGCCGGGTCGTCAGGGAGCGGTCACGCGGATCGCGGCCGCCCCGGGTCGGGGTTTCGAATTATTTCGAGACGGTGCCCTTGGGCAGGACCTGCACGACGGACGTGCGCTGGACCTGGATCTCGACGCCCGAAGCGATCTCGACGGTCAGGTACTGCTCGCCGATCTTGACGACCTTGCCGAGCATGCCGCCGCCGGTGATGACCTCGTCGCCCTTGGCCAGGGCCTCGACCATCGTCTTGTGCTCCTTCTGGCGCTTCATCTGGGGACGGATCATCACGAAGTACATGACGACGAACACGGCCACCAGGGGCAGCATCTGCAGGAAGCCGCCGGTGGTGTCGGCGGAGGCGGCACCCGCGGTCTGGGCAAAAGCGTTGGAAATAAACACGTCGATA
Source organism: uncultured Burkholderiales bacterium (assembly GCA_966211105.1). Classification (GTDB taxonomy): domain Bacteria; phylum Pseudomonadota; class Gammaproteobacteria; order Burkholderiales; family Burkholderiaceae_C; genus Roseateles. Next base: position 14,196 of record CBIHMU010000004.1, on the reverse strand, counting down.
TCCCTCAGGAATTGCGTTGGCGTCGGCCCGCGGGCCGGAGCGCCGCCGGACACGAGGTCCTGGCGTACGGAAGAACCGGTGATTGTATGCGGCCCATCCGGCCGGCCCGGCGCCCGCCGGACGCGGATTTAACTGGGGTTGACCTGCGCAAACTCAATCCAATACTGTCCCGGGGATACCCGCAGGCCAGACCTGCGATGATCCGCGCCCATGACTTCAGACACCCTCGAGCTGCAGGACATCGACAAACGCCGCCAGGCGGACCAGGCCTACGACGCGATCGAGACGCTGATCGCAACCTTGCAGCTGCGCCCGGGCGCGCCGGTGGTGGAGTCGGAACTGATCGCGCGGATCGGACTGGGACGCACCCCGACGCGCGAGGCGCTGATGCGGCTGGTCGCCAGCGGATTGATCGCGCAGCAGCCGCGGCGCGGCCTGCTGGTGAGCGACATGCCGCTGGCGGAACATCTGGACCTGCTGGAAGCGCGCCGGCCGCTGGAGCGGCTGATCGCCTGCTGCTCCGCCCGCCGGGCGTCGCCGGAACAGCGCGCGGCGCTGCTGGCCTGCGCGGCCCTCATGGCCGAGGCGGCCGAGCGGCACGACCTCGAGGCCTACATGCGGGTGGACCAGGCGCTGGACCGGGTCAACCACGCCGCCTGCCGCAACCGGTACGCGGTGGCGGCGGTGCTGCCGATGATCATCCAGTGCCGACGCTTCTGGTACGCGTACCGGCACCTCGGGGACGTCGCCGCGGGCGCACGCGCGCACCAGCGGCTGGCGGAGGCGATCGCGGGTGGGGACGGCGAGGCCGCCGCGGCCGCCTCGGACGTCCTGATGGATCATCTGCGCGCGTTCACGCAGCAGGTGATCGTCTGACCCTGCCGTCAGGACCGCGCGCGGGACTGCGCAGGGGACCGCTCAGCGGAAGCGCACGCGGGCGACGCTGATCTGCGTCGTGCCGTCCGGCAGCGGCTTCACCGACACGACGCGGAAGTTCTTCGGCAGGCCGACCTTGTAGAGCTGGCCGCCCGCATCGGGCTTGTCGTCGTCGCAGGTCAGCGGCCCGCCGTCCTTCGGCTTGCCGCGCGGCGCGTCGGCGGCGCCGCAATCCAGCGGCGTGCCGTAACGCGACAGCGCACGGCGATAGAACTTCGCGACGCGGTCGACCTCGTCCCTGCTCTGGTATTTGCCGGCCGCCAGGTGCATGCCGAACAGCCCGCCCCACAGGCTCATCTTCACGCTCGATTTGTCGTCGTCACGGTCCTTGTAGGGCACGGCGCCGGGATAAAGCGGCGTCTCGAGGTCGATCCCGTCGGCCCGGGCGTCCATGCTGATGCCGGCGCTGAAGCCCTCCGAGGCGGGCGGCGGCGGCGGCGCGGGTTGGGCGCACGCGCCGAGGGTCAGGGTGATGGCGCCGATCAGCAGCGCCGCGCGGGTCGTCCGGGCGGACGGTCGGGGGGCCGGGGACGGGTTCGGAGGCGAAGACAGCGAGGACAGTGAGGACGGCGAGGACGACGAAGAGATCGACGGCTGGATCACGGGACGCTCCCTGGTTCGTGGTGTGCGACGCACTGTACGAACCGGCGGGACCGGTGGCGCTGACGCGGCGACCAACTGCATCCCCGGACGGACAGGCCGCACGGAGGGCGGCGCGGTGCGTGCGTCAGGCGCGACGCCTGAGGGTCCAGAGGGCGGCGGCGATCAGGCCGACACCGACCATCTGGGCGGGGCTGAGCGCCCGGCCATAGACCGCCCAGTCGACCAGCACGGCGGTGCCGGGATAGACGAACTGCAGCACCGCGATGCGTCCGGTGACCAGCCGCGCCATGCCGGCGTACAGGACGACATAGGCCAACCCGGTATGCAGGATGCCGAGCCCCGCCAGCCAACCCCAGGCGGCGCCGACCGTCGGCAGCCCGTGCATCAGCGGCCACGGCAGCAGCACGGCGGCGCCCACGACGCACTGTCCCGCCGACAGCGCGAAAGACCCGGCGCGTTCGGCCTCGCGCTTGGCGATGAAGCTCGCCGCCGCATAGGTCAACGAGCCGAGCAGGCACATGCCCACGCCGATCGCATAACCGGGCCGCTGCAGGGCGCCGCCCTCGACACCGGCGGACGCGAACGCTTCATCCGCGACGCCGGTGGCCAGGACCAGACCGCCCAGGGCGATGGCCGCGGCCGCCCACTGCGCGCGCGTCACGTGTTCACGCAGCCAGAACGCTCCCATCGCCATCAACCAGAAAGGCTGCACATGGAAGACGACGGTCGACACCGCGATGGAGCAACGCGGGATCGCCGCGAAGAACAGTCCCCAGTTGAGGACGGTGAGCACGCCCACCGCGAACACGGCGCCCAGCGTGCGCCCTCGCAACCGGGCGAGTTCGCCGAGCTGACCGCGCGCCGCTCCCCACGCGAGCAAGGCCGCGAGGCCGAACACGCAGCGGAACCAGACCGTGGTGGCGGGATCTTGCGCGGCCTCTTCGACGAACACGCCGATCGTGCCGAGCAGCAGACCGCCGCCGATCATGAGGGCCTGACCCTCGCGCTGGCGTCGAGCCTCCGATCCGGAAACGGGCGCGGCGGCATCGGAAGAAGAAGCGGCTGAAGAGGACATGCGCCGAGTCTGGGCCGGCGCTGCGATTCAGCAAAACGAATCCTCGTCACGCTTAGCATCAGGGAATCGAATGGAGGCCCCGCCGGGGCGGAGGACCTGATGCCCTCGACCGATCTTCAACTGGACTGGCTCCGCGCCTTCGTGGCCGCGGTGGATGCGGGTTCTCTGACGGCCGCGGGCGCGTTGGTGCACCGCTCCCAGTCGGCGCTGAGCATGCAGATCGCCAAGCTGGAACAGGCGGTGGGCCAGCCGGTGCTGGTGCGCACGCCGCGCCGGCTGGACCTGACGCCGGCGGGACGCGAACTGCTCGGCCATGCGCGCCGCCTGATCGCCCACCATGACGAGGCGGTGCAGGCGCTCCAGCGCGAGACGCTGCACGGCCGGCTCACGATCGGCGTGCCGGAAGACTACGCCCTGCCCTACCTCACGCCGGTGCTGCGCGACTTCGCCGGCCGGCACACGTCCGTGGAACTGACCCTGGTCTGCCAGCAGTCGACGGTGCTCATCCCCCGGGTGGCCCGCGGCGAGGTCGACGTGGCCGTCGTGACGCGCGATCGCGCCGGGCGCGGACAGCCGCTGTTCGACGAGCCGCTGGCCTGGTTCGGGGCGCCGCGCTTCGAGGCCTGGCGGCAGACGCCCTTGCCCGTCGCGGTCTATGAATCGGGCAGCCTGGCGCGCAAGGCGGCGCTGTCCGCGCTGGCGGCCCTGAAGCGGCCGCACCGCATCGTCTGCGACAGCGCCAGTCCGGCCGGCATGCTGGCCGCCGTGGAAAGCGGCCTCGCGATCGCGCTGTTCACGCGCTGCAGCGTGCCCGAGGGCATGGAACTGCTCGACGAACGGCACGGCATGCCGCCGGCGACCTCGCTGCCGGCGATGTCGGTGGTGCTGATGCGCAGCAAGGCCTCGACCGGCTCGGCGGCGGCCGAGGCCTTCGCGGGCCAGGTCTTGCGCACGCTGGCGCGCAACCGGACGGGCTCGACTATGCTGCGCCGATGACGCTGATCCGACGGCTGCGGCCGCTGCTTCTCCTGATGGCCTGCGCGGCGCTCGCGGGCGCATCGGGCGCCTGGGCCGGCGAGCCGCTGCGCATCGGCTCGAAGCGGTTCACGGAGAGCTACATCCTCGCCGAGGTGCTCGCGCAGACGGTGCGTGCCGACGACCGGTCCGCCGAGGTCGAGGTCCGACAAGGCCTGGGCAACACCGCCATCGTCCATGCGGCGCTGAAGGCGGGCAGCATCGACGTCTATCCCGAATACCTCGGCACGATCGAGCGCGAGATCCTGGGTCACGCGGCCACCGGCGCGCCGCTCGACCAGCTGCAGGCGGAACTCCGGCCGCTGGGCCTGGCGATCGGCGTGCCGCTCGGCTTCAACAACGGCTACGCCTTGGCGATGCGATCCTCACAGGCGCGTGAACTCGGGCTCAGCACGCTGTCGCAGTTGAAGGCACAGGCCGCGCTGAAGCTCGGCCTCAGCAATGAATTCCTCGGACGCGCCGACGGCTGGCCGGGTCTGTCGAAGCGCTACGCGCTGCCGCAGACGCCGACGGGACTCGATCACGGGCTGGCCTACCGGGCGCTCGCCGACGCGCAGATCGATGTCACCGACGTCTACACGACCGACGCGCAGATTGCCGCCCTCGACCTCACCGTGCTGACCGACGACGGACACTTCTTCCCGCGCTACGACGCGGTGCTGCTGTATCGCCTCGATCTGCCGCAGCGTCACCCGCGCGCCTGGGCGGCGCTGCAGACGCTGCGCGGACGCATCGACGAGGCGGCGATGATCCGGATGAACGCGCAGGCGGAAGTCCGGCGACAGCCTTTCGACGCGATCGCGCGCGAGTTCCTGACGAAGCGCGACTCGGCGTCCGCCGCACCCGCCCCGTCGACAACGACGTCCGGCTCCGCCCCCGTCGGGCCGGTCAGGTCCGGCGTCTGGTCGCGGTTGACCGGCCCCGATCTCGGCCGCCTCACGCTGCAGCATCTGGCGCTCGTCCTGGGCGCCGTCGCGCTGGCCACGCTGGTCGGCGTGCCGCTGGCGGTCGCGCTGCATCCGTGGCCGCGCTGGCGCGAGGCGCTGCTGGCCGTCTGCGCGCTGCTGCAGACCGTGCCTTCGCTGGCCATGCTGGCGCTGCTGATCTGGGCGATGAACCGGATCGGGCCGGTGCCGGCGCTGGTCGCGCTCACGCTCTACGCCCTGCTGCCCGTGCTGCGCAACTGCACGGTCGGTCTCAGCGAAGTGCCGGAGGGTTTGACCACCGCCGCACGCGCGCTCGGGCTCACGCGGGGTCAGGTGCTGCGCTCGGTGCAATTGCCGTTGGCCCTGCCGGTCATGCTCGCGGGCTTGCGCACGGCGACGAGCCTGTCCGTGGGGACGGCGACGATGGCGGCGTTCATCGGCGCCGGAGGCTACGGCGAGCGCATCGTCACGGGACTGGCGTTGAACGACCAGACCCTGCTGCTCGCGGGCGCGCTGCCGGCCGCGGCGCTGGCCCTGGTCTTCGAAAGTGCATTCGGCCTGATGGCCTGGAGACTGGCGAGAAGCCGCGGCGCCTGAAGGCGCCTGGCACCCGAGGACTCAGGCCTCGCCGGCGGCGAACTCGCGCTCGAGGTCCGCGTAGCAGCGTTGCTGCGCGGCCGACCAGTCGCCCAGTTGCGCGGGCTGCAGTCCCGGCTGCATCAGCTGGCGCAAGGCGACCGCCTGCGCCTGGCGCACCAGGTGGGCGAGCACGGTGGACTCGGCGCCCCGGCCCGGTCCCGGCGCCAGCGCCTCGGCGACCTGGGCCGGGAATCCCCAATGCTCGACGATCTGCGCCGACCAGGTGGCCGTCAAGGGCAGCAGTTGACGATGCAGACCTTCGCGATCCAGCGGCGGCACCGACGGCGCGGACATCCCGTCCAGCGCGCGCAGCAGCGCCATCAGCCCGAGTTGCGAACTGAGCCCGGCGAGGTAGGCGGCGAATTCGTCGTCGCCCGCATTGGCCAGGCGCGCCGTCGCGAAGGCGGTGCGCTCGCTGAGGTCCCAGAGCAGTGTGCCGGAACGGCTGCCGTAGCGCCCTTTGCCGTGATGGAAGAGCGGCCGCATCGCGACGCTCATCACCAACTGGTCCAGGCCCTGCTGGCCCAGCACCATCACCGCGCCGGCGAGATCCGTGATCTCGCGCTCGGTCCGGTAACGCGGCGAGTTGGCGAGCCGCATCAGCTCGCCGACCAGGCTGGGATCGCGCGACATGAGCTGCGCCAGTTCCGCCGAGGACACGTTGCCGCGCCGCACCAGGCGCATCAGCTGCGGCAGCACGGCGGGCAGCCGGGGCAGCAGATCGGCCCACTGCGAGCCGCGCTGGGCCTGCAGGCGTTGCATCAGGCCCTGCTCGCCGGAGGAAGGCGGCACGTCCTTCAGACGCGACAGTCCGAACAGCCGGGTGCTGAAGTGCAGCCATTCCGGCGAGGCATCCAGGCTGGGGAAGACGATCTCACCGCCGCTGTAGACCGCCGTCTGGGTCGACACCATGCCGGGGCCTTGCGAATGCGAAGACACCGGCGACAGCGCGGGCGGGAGGGGGGCGCCGACCGGTCTGGCCGGCGCAGGCGGGGTCGGAACGCTCTTGGATGCGCCGCCCGTGGCAGAGGCTCCGCCAGTCGACTTGGTGTCGGCGGAACCGGTGAACAGTTTGCGGAGGGAGGACAGCAGAGCCATGGCGCGAGTTCGGCGGATTATGGTCGGCCGTCCTCGCGCCGGTGTTTCGTGGGCGTCACGCTTCTCCCCCCGATTCGGGGTGGGCGGGCCGCACGCACGGCGTTTCCGTCACGCCAGGGCGGGCGTCACTGGGGCTTGCGGCTCGATCCGAGGTAGGTCTCGATCACGCGGGGGTCCTTCGCCAGATCGGCGGCCTGGCCCTCCAGCGCGATCTCGCCGGTCTCGAGCACGTAGCCGTAGTCGGCGACCTCCAGCGCCGCGCGGGCGTTCTGCTCGATCAGCAGGATGGAGACGCCCGCCTCGCGCAGCTGCGCGACGATGCGGAACACCTCTTTCACGATCAGCGGCGCCAGCCCCAGGCTGGGCTCGTCGAGCATCAGGAGCTTGGGACGCGCCATCAGCGCGCGTCCGACCGCGAGCATCTGGCGCTCACCGCCGGACAGCGTCCCGGCCAGTTGGACGCGACGCTCCTTCAGCCGCGGGAACAAGGCGTAGACGCGCTCCAGTTCGTCGCGCCAGCCCTTCACGCCCAGGCGCATGGGGCGGAATCCGCCGAGCACCAGGTTGTCCTCCACCGACATCGTCGTGAAGAGTTCGCGCTTCTCGGGCACCAGCGCGAGGCCCCTCATCACCCGGTCCTCCAGGCTCAGTCCCTGGATGTCCTCGCCGTCGAAGACGATCTGCCCGCTGGCCTGCAGCACGCCCATCAGTGCGTTCAGCGTCGTGCTCTTGCCGGCGCCGTTCGGCCCGATGACGGTGACCACCTCGCCAGGCCGCAGCCGCAGGTCCAGGCCCGTCAGCACTTCGGCGCGGCCGTAGCCCGCATGCAATCCGCTGACCTTCAGCAACTCGCTCATGTCAGTGTTCCGTTCCCAGGTAGGCCGCGCGCACCTCGGGGCTGGCCTGCACGTCGGCAGGCGTGCCCTCGATCAACTTGGTACCGAACTCCATCACGACGATGCGGTCCGTCAGCCCCATCACGAAGTCCATGTCGTGCTCGACCAGCAGGATGCTCATGCCCTCGGCGCGCAGCTGGCGCAGCACGGCCGCCAGCGCCTGCTTCTCCTGGTGGCGCAGCCCCGCGGCGGGCTCGTCGAGCAGCAGCAGCGAGGGGTCGCTGCACAACGCCCGCGCGATCTCCATCAGCCGCTGCGGCCCGAGCGCCAGATTGCCGGCCAGCTCGTGCACGTGATCCTGCATGCCGATGCGGCGCAGCTGATGCTCGGCCTCGGCGAAGAGACGCCGTTCCTCCGCGCGATCAAGCCGCAGCATCGCCCGCGCAGTACCGCTGTGCGAGCGCAGGTAGCCGCCGAGCGCGACGTTCTCGAGCACGGTCATGTCCGCGATCATCTTCACGTGCTGGAAGGTCCGCGACATGCCGCGCCGCGCGATCTGGCGGGCCGGCAGGCCGGTGATGGACTCGCCGGCGAAGCGCAGCTCGCCGCTGGTTGCGTGAAGCACGCCGGAGACCAGGTTGAAGGTCGTCGACTTGCCGGCGCCGTTCGGGCCGATCAGGCCCATGATCTCGCCCGCGCGCAGTTCGAAGCTGACGTCGTTCACCGCGACCAGTCCGCCGAACTGCTTGCGCAACTTGTCGACCTTCAGCAGCACGGAGCCGGCGGCCGGCTTCGGACGCGATTCGAGCGGGGCCGCTCCGTCCCAGTTCCGTTCCCGCGGACGCGCGGGCCACCACCGCGACAGCATCGCCTGCAGCGACGGCCAGAGGCCCCGGGGCGCGTACTTCAGCATCAGCACCAGAACCACACCGAGCACGATGATTTCGAAGTTGCCGTTGCTGCCGAGCAGCGCGGGCAGCAATTCCTTGAGCTGGTCCTCGATGATCTTGAACACGCCCGCGCCGACGAAGGCGCCCCACACGCTCGACACGCCTCCGACGACGGCCATGAACAGGTATTCGATGCCCATCTTCAGGCCGAAGGGGCTCGGATTCACGGTGCGCTGGACATGCGCGAACAGCCACCCCGAGATCGAGGCCAGCAGCGCAGCGATCAGGAAGATCACCACCTTGTAGCGGAAGGTCGACACGCCCATGGATTCGGCCATCACCGTTGCGCCGCCGAGGGCCCGGATCGCCCGGCCGGGGCGCGAATCCAGCAGGTTGCGCACGGCGAGGGCGCCGAGGAGCGCGAACAGCCAGATCAGGTAGTAGATCGCGCGGCCGTCGGCGAGACTGACGCCGAACAACGTGATCGCCGGCACGCCAAGCAGGCCGTCGTACTTCCCCAGCGACTCCAGGTTGGCGATGGTGAAGTTCAGGCTCAGCGCCCAGGCGATCGTCGCCAAGGGCAGGTAATGCCCCGACATCCGCAACGTGATCAAGGCCAGCACCAGCGCGATGCCCATGGTGACCACGATGCCCGCAGCCAGGCCGATCCACGGCGACAGGCCGTAACGAGCACTCAGCAGGGCCGTCGCATACGCGCCGACGCCGACGAACGCGGCCTGTCCGAACGAGGTCAGGCCGCCGACCCCGGTCAGCAGCACCAGGCCCAACGCGACGAGCGCGAACATGCCGATGTAGTTGAGCTGTGTGATCCAGAACTCGGGCACGGGCAGCAGCGGCAGCACCGCGAGCACCGCGAGCAGCAGCGCCGGCACGACGCGTCGCGCCCACGGATGGGAGGGGACGGAGGAGGCCACGGCGGACGCGGGCGTGGCGTCGACCTTCACGGCGGCGGATCGATCGGCGGCCACGTCAATGCTCCTCATGGTGCGGGTCACGCCAGCTGCGCCACAGCAGCACCGGCAGGATGGAGGTGAAGACGATGACCTCCTTGAAGGCGCTGGCGCAGAAGGAGCTGAACGATTCGATCAGCCCGACCAGCAACGCGCCGAGCGCAGCGCCTGGATAGCTCGAGAGGCCCGCGAAGACGGCGGCGACGAAGCCCTTCAGGCCGATGAGGAAGCCGCTGTCGTAGAAGATCGTCGTGGTGGGGCTGATCAGGATGCCCGACAGCGCGCCGATGAAAGCCGCGAGCGTGAAGGACAGGCGGCCCGCCGAGGTGCTGGAGATGCCCATGAGGCGGGCGCCGAGCCGGTTCACCGCGGTCGCGCGCAGCGCCTTGCCGTAGAGGCTCTTCTCGAAGAACAGCCACAACGCGACGATCAGCGCGGCCGAGGCCATCACGATGATCAGCGTCTGGCCCGAGAACATCAGCGGCCCCACCGAATAGCTGGCGTCCCAGAAGCTCGGATTGCGCGAGCCCTCGGCACCGAAGAACACCAGGCCCAGGCCGGTCAACGCGAAGTGCACGCCGACCGAGACGATCAGCAGCACCAGCACCGACGCATCCGCCAGCGACTGGTAGGCGAGCCGGTACAGCAGGCCGCCCATCGGCGTCACGATCGCCAACGTCAACAGCGCCTGCGCCACCAGCGGCAGCTTCATGGGCGCGAGCCAGAGCCCGCAGAGCCCGATCGCGACGCCGGGCAGCGCCCGCAATGCGATGCCCCCCCAGGCCGCGGCGATCCGTCCGGAACGCACGGCCGCGATCAGGTCCAGCACCGCCACCAGCAGCGCCATCCCGATCAGGAAATGGATGGTCAGCGGCGTGTGCCCGAGCTGCAGGCCCGCCAGCGTCAGCGCGCCGAACGCGACGAACTCCCCTTGCGGGATGAAGATCACCCGCGTGACCGCGAAGACCAGGACCAGGGCCAGTGCCAGCAGCGCGTAGATCGCGCCGTTGGTCACCCCGTCCAGCACCAGGATGCTTGCAATCGCCCCGTCCACCTTGTCTCCTGTCGTGGTGCCGGGCAAGGCCGTTGACCGCGCGTCGCCGATGCATGCCGGCGCCGTCGCGACCGCTCCGAAGGCCGTCGCCCGGGGGTTGGTCGTCCATGGGACGTGTGGCGACCGACTCTAGCGGGAAGCCTTCAGCCGTCCGTCAGTGGATGCCGCATTGACATTTCGCAAGACATTAATCCGACCGGTCGGTCGAAGTTGGTGCTGAGGCTTGGACGGTCGCTTGACGCGCCCCCGCCGGCAACGGGGCGGTCAGGTCAGACGGTCTCGAGCTCGGTCCGCAGCGCGTGCAGGTGGAGGCAGGCCTTCGCGGTGGCGCGGCGCAGGTCGAGCTCCTCGCGCTTCGTCCAGACACGGGCTGCATCGCGCTGCCCGAGCGCGATCACGCCGAAGGTCTTCCCGTTGATCTGGCCGGACATGTCCAGCATCGCGCGCCAGGTAGGCGGCGGTTGCAGGGCACCCAGGCGCGGATCGGCGTGGGCATCGGCGCAGTTGAAGACGCCCTCGGACAGCAAGGCGTCGAAATAGCCCGGACAGGCCCGCTGTTCGCAGACGGGCATCTGGCTGCTCGCGCCGTCGACGGCATGCGCGCCAAGGCAACGCAGGCGGTAGTCGCCCGGCTCGCCGTCCAACAGCCAGAGGCTGGCGTGCGAGCTGCGGAAGTAGTCGCACAGCGCCTCGCTGACGGCCTGTGCATAACGCTCGGCCAGTTCGCCGGCGCTTTCCATGGACGCGTCCAGCGCGCTGTCGCGGGCCTCCGTCGCCGGCCATTCCATTGCCTGACTGGCCGCCCTCATGGCGGCAAATAGCCCTTCGATCCTTTCCATCGCTGCGCTCGCTCCCTGTGTGTCCTTGTTGTTGACGCCACGTTGAAACGGCGCGGCGGCATTCTAGGTGTTTTCCCTAGATCGCGCCAAGCGCCTTCGGACGGACATCCGCCAGAGGGGGAACACAGGTGCCGGCCGCTGCGACGAATGTCTCTTGCAGCCGATTCGGGCGACCTTCGCGCGAGGTCATTAGCGATGCCCCGGTACGGGGAGGCTCCGGCTTATAGGAAAATACGGGTTTCGCCGTCTGTCCCTGGGGGGAACTTGGGACGGGCGGCGCGGCATTTCAAACTCTTATCAGGATCAGGAACAGCGTGGCCAAGGATACGACCAAGACGACCATCGAAGCCGATGGTCTGCGCTATCGCTCTAAAGCTCCAGGTTCGCCGTTCGCGGCAACCTCTTCGTTTGGCGCGGCAACCATGTCGTGCTTCCTCTGCGGCAAGCATCGTCCTCGGGCGCTGCTGAAGTCCCGCAAGCTGCTGGGCAAGTCCCAGCCAGTCTGCGCTCCTTCCTGCAAGGAACTGGAAGAGCAGCTGACCAAGAAGTAAGCCCAGGCTTGCCAGGCGTCCCGGGGACGCCTTGTCCTCAGGACGCCCTGAAGCAGCGTCCGCAGACCGCGCGGTAACGGGAGTTGCCGCCGATCTCTACCTGCGCCCCTTCGGTCTGCTTGCGACCGGTGGCGTCGACTCGCATGTTCATCGTGGCCTTGCGGCCACAGTCGCAGATGGTCTTCATCTCGTCCATCTCGTCGGCAAGGGCCAGCAGCGCCGCCGATCCGGTGAACAGCTCTCCGCGGAAGTCCGTCCGCAACCCGTAGCAGATGACGGGCACATGGCGCATGTGCGCGATCTCGTGGAGCGACCACACCTGTTCCTTCGTCAGGAACTGCGCTTCGTCGACGAGGACGCAGGCGATGCCCGGCGAGTGCGTGATCAGCGCGCGGAAATCCGTCTCGCCGTTGAACACCTCCGCCACCCGCTGCGGCCCCAGCCGCGACGTGACCATCCCCTTGCCATAGCGGTCGTCGACACCGGCGGTGAACAGGCGGACCGTGTGTCCGCGCTCCTCGTAGTTGTGCGCCACCTGCAGCAGCGCAGTGGACTTGCCGGCATTCATTGCGGCGTAGCGGAAAAACAGTTTGGCCATGGTTCTCGGACGCCCGGTCGGCGGGGCAAGCGGGCGATTGTCGGCGTAAACGCCACCGTTCGTCGGGCCGTGCTTTTACCCCCGGGCAAGCGATGTAGCGGGGCGTCATACGCCCCGCCTACTATTGAACGCGAGGGAATCGATGCGCCGACGGGAGACGAACCTGCCGGTGCGACCAAGAGCGCCAAGCGAAGCGAGACCATGAGCAAAGACACCTGCACCGCCGTTCGGGATGACGGCCTGCGCTATGCCTCCAAGCTGGGGGGGTCGCCGTTCCAGGGCAGCGGTCAGACCCGCTCCTGCTTCAAGTGCGGCCGCCATCGGCCGCCGAGCAGCCTCCAGTCCAAGCGGATCCTGGGCCGGACCGAACTGGTCTGCAAGCCCGCCTGCGAACCGAAGACCTGATTCCCCTGCCGGAAGGCGTCCCTCAGGCAGGACGGGCGACTTCCGTCGATCGGCGCGAATTGCCACGCCCGCGCGGCTATGGGCACAATCCCCCCTTTTCCCCGAAGGCCGGCCCCGCGCCGCTTGATGCATGCCCTCCAGCACCCCGCCGCAAGGCGAAGTGACCTCTCCCGAGTTCCCCGATCAGCAGGCTCCCGCCACCGAGACGACTGAGGCCGTCCCGACGGCCGCCGTGCCGGAGGCGTTGTCGGCCGCCCTCGAAGCGGGTGACGCCTCCGACGAGGCCGGCGCGAGCGCCGAATCCGGCGATGCCGCTCCCAGCGACGCGGCACCTGGCCAGGCGAAGGCTGCCGACGGTGGTCGTGTCGATGTCCAGGCCGTCGCGGCCAAGCTGAAGGCGCTGTTCCCGGCGTTGTTTGCCGGCGGCGCGAAGCCGCTGAAGCTGCGCGTCCAATCCGACATCCAGCAGCGCGCGCCGGGCCAGTTCACCAAGGCCCAGTTGTCGGCCTTCCTGCGCCGTTACACGGGGGGCACCGGCTACTTGATCGCGTTGACCCGCGCGAAGACCCGTTTCGATCTCGACGGTCAACCGGCAGGGGAAGTCAGCGACGAACACAGAGTGGCCGCGCAGGAAGAGCTGACCCGTCGCCGCGGCGTCACCGAGGCGCGCCGCGCCGAGGAGGATCGCGGCCGTCAGGAGCGCGCTCAACTGCTGCGCGACTTCTCGCGCACGACGCTCACGCCGGCCAACTTCTGCGCGCTCAAGGGCCTGACACAGGAACAGTTGGATGCCCAGCTGAAACTGGCGCGCGACGAGGAGGCGCAGCAGCCGCCGAGGCCGGAACGCAACGACCGACCGCCCCGCGGCGGCGACCATCGCCGTGGTGGCCCGCGTGGCGAGGGCCAGCTTGGTGGACCGGGCCAAGGCCCGCGTGGTGATCGGGGAGACCGGCCACGTCGCGACGGTCCGGCTCGTCCGAACGACGGGCGCAGACCCCCGCGGCCACCGCGCTGACCCGCGATGTCCGCCAGCTGTGGTGGACTGAGCGGACGACGTCGCCTCTGCGAGCGCTGCGAGCGGCCGCTCCTCGCTTGCTGGTGCGCCTGTGTGCACCGAGTCGACAACCGCTCGGCATTGCTCATCCTCCAGGACCCGCAGGAGGCTGTGCAGGCCAAAGGCACGGCCGCATTGCTGGCTCGGTGCTTGTCTCGCGTCGAGTTGCGCGTCGGGGATCGCTTCGACCCGCCGCGATCCGTCGAGGGGCTGGTCCTGCTCTATCCACGGACGCCGGATAACGCGTCTCTCCGCTCGCTGCCGCAACGTGGAGCCTCGACGGGCACGAGCGCCGTTCCCACAACGCTGGTGGTGCTTGACGGCACCTGGCGCCGCAGCCGGCGGTTGCTCGCCCTGAACCCTTGGCTGCAGACGCTGACGCGGTTCGCCCTCGAGGCACCACCGCCTTCGCGCTACATCATCCGCCGCGCCCAGGCCGACTCCCAGCGCAGCACGCTGGAAGCCTGCGCCTTGGCATTGGCGGCGATCGACGATGACGAGGTCCGTTATGCGCCACTGTGGCAGGCCATGGATGACTTCGTTGCGCTGCAGCGGCGCTTGGCCTCCAGCCCCGCCGCCACCCCCCACGCCCCCCGCGCGGAGTAAGCTGGGACGCCAAGAACACCACCCCGGTCACGCCATCCCCGGCCTCTGAGCCACGATTGACCTCGCTGTCGCACGGTGGA
>CBIHMU010000003.1:0-134554 GCA_966211105.1 uncultured Burkholderiales bacterium | reverse complement strand
GGCCGAGCAGCTGGCGCTGACCTCGAAGTACAAGTCCGAGTTCCTCGCCAACATGTCGCACGAGCTGCGCACGCCGCTGAACTCGCTGCTGATCCTGTCCGACCAGCTCTGCAAGAACAGCGAGGGCAACCTGACGCTCAAGCAGGTCGAGTTCTCCAAGACCATCCACGCGTCCGGCAACGACCTGCTGATGCTGATCAACGACATCCTGGACCTGTCCAAGATCGAGTCGGGCACCGTCGCCGTCGACGTCAGCGAACTGCGGCTGGACGAGCTGCAGCGATCGGTGGAGCGCAGCTTCCGCCACTTCGCGGAATCCAAGCACGTCGGCTTCGCCGTCGAGATGGAGCAGCCGCTGCCCAAGTCGCTGGTCACCGACGTCAAGCGGCTGCAGCAGATCATCAAGAACCTGCTGTCCAACGCCTTCAAGTTCACCCACCAGGGCCAGGTCACCTTCAGCGTCAGCGCGGCGGCCGAGGGCTGGTCCGCCGACAACGAGGCGCTCAACCACGCGGGCCAGGTGATCGCGTTCGCGGTCGCGGACACCGGCATCGGCATCTCCGCCGACAAGCAGCAGATCATCTTCGAGGCCTTCCAGCAGGCCGACGGCTCGACCTCGCGCAAGTACGGCGGCACCGGCCTGGGCCTGGCCATCAGCCGCGAGCTCGCGCGGCTGCTGGGCGGCGAGATCCGGCTCGTCAGCGCGCCGGGCCACGGGTCGACCTTCACGCTCTACCTGCCGCAGCACTACGCGCCGGCGCGCAACGCGCGGCCGCGCATCGCGCCCGGCACCCCGGTCCAGTCCGGAACTGCCGGCGGTTCGAATGCCTCCGCCGCGACCGGCGAGGGGCGTGACGACCTGCCGACCCACTCCCCGGCCGCGATCACTGCCGCCGAACTCGCCGAGGCCGCCGTGCAGCGCGCAGCCGCGCGGCGCGCGCCGGCCGGCCGGACGGGCGACGGCAATGACAACGGGAACGGGAACGGCAAGGCCGATGGCAAGGCCAACGGCAGCGGCAACCATGAGACGGGCGCCGACAGCGGCATGACCCCGCTCGACGCGCACCGCGTCCAGATGGACACGCCGCCCGACAGCATCGTCTTCGCCAACGTCGCCAAGGACGACCGCGACGACATCGGCAGCGGCGACCGCGTGCTGCTGATCGTCGAGAACGACCTCGCCTTCGCCGGCGTGCTGCTCGAGGCGGCACGCCAGTCCGGCATGAAGGGCCTGGTGGCGACCACCGGCGCGGGGGCGCTGGCGATGGCGCAGGAGTTCCGGCCCAGCCTGATCACGCTGGACATCTTCCTGCCCGACATGCAGGGCTGGCGCGTGCTGGACCGGCTCAAGTCCGATCCCGACATGCGTCACCTGCCGGTGTGCGTGGTCTCGACCGACGACGCGCGCGAGCGCGCGCTGCAGGCCGGCGCGCTGGGCTTCCTGGCCAAGCCGCTGCAGTCGCGCGACGACGTCGAGGTCGCCCTGCGCGATCTGCAGCGCTACCTGGACCGGCCGCGACGGCGACTCGCGGTGGCGATGCCCGAGGGCGCGGAACGGCTCGCGCTGCTGTCGCCGCTGGCCGAGGACATCGAGACGGTGTTCGTGCAGACCGCGGCGCAGGCGCGCGAGGTGCTGCCCGGCGTCGACGCGCTGCTGGTGGACGCGGTCGCGAGCGCCTTCGGTCCGCAGGACGTGCTGGACGCGCTCGAGCAGCGGCCGGGCACCTTGCCGCTGCAGGTGGTGGCGCTGAACGCCGCCGGGCCTGCGGGGGCGTCGAGCGCATCGGGCGTGGCAGGCACGGCGGGCAGGCTCGGCACCGCCGAATCGGCGGAATCGGCTGAAGACCTCGCCGCCGCCCGCCGCTGGACGCGGCCGCACGGGCTGCCGGTGCGCACGGCCACCGGGACCGACGCCGCGCTGGCGGCGGTGGCGCTGGCCCTGCATCGCGCCCCGGCCGACATGGGCGATGGCGAGCGCCAGGCCTTGCACGACGCGCAGGAGGTCAGCTGTCCGCTGGTCGGCAGGAAGGCGCTGATCGTCGACGACGACATGCGCAACATCTTCGCGCTGGCCACGGTGCTCGACTCGCACGGGATGGTCATCGTCTCCGCCGACAACGGCCGCGAGGCGATCCGGCTGGTGCAGGAAGACCCGTCGATCGACATCGTGCTGATGGACATCATGATGCCGGAGATGGACGGCCTGGAGACGATGCAGCAGATCCGCCGGCTGCCGCGCGGGCGCGAGCTGCCGATGGTCGCCGTCACCGCCAAGGCGATGAAGGGCGACCGCCAGAAGTGCATCGAGGCCGGCGCCTGGGACTACCTGTCCAAGCCCGTCGACCCCGCCGACATGCTGACCGTGCTGCGGGGCTGGTTATGCCGTTGAGCGCCCTCTTCGACGGCTACGCGACGCCCGACGCGGCGGAGCGCGCCAGCATCCTGATCGTGGACGACCTGCCGGAGAAGCTGCTCGTCTTCGAGACCATCCTGGCCGACCTCGACCAGCACCTGGTCATCGCGCGCTCGGGCAGCGAGGCGCTTCGCGAGGTGCTGCGCCAGCAGTTCGCGGTGATCCTGATGGACGTGAACATGCCGGGCATCGACGGCCTGGAGACGGCCCGGCTGATCCGCGGCTACCGGCGCTCGGCGCACACGCCCATCATCTTCGTCACCGCCTATGCGGACGAACTGCAGACGGCGCAGGGCTACTCGCTGGGC
Source organism: uncultured Burkholderiales bacterium (assembly GCA_966211105.1). GTDB lineage: Bacteria > Pseudomonadota > Gammaproteobacteria > Burkholderiales > Burkholderiaceae_C > Roseateles. The sequence continues at coordinate 131,833 of CBIHMU010000003.1, read as the reverse complement.
GCGGTCGACTACATCCTCTCGCCGGTGATCCCCGACGTGCTGCGCAGCAAGGTGCGGGTCTTCGTCGACCTGTTCATCATGCAGCAGCGGCTGCGCCAGCAGGCGCTGGAGCGCATCGCCATCGCGCGCGCCGAGGCCGCGCAGCGCGCCGCCGAGGAGAACACGCGGCGCTCGATCTTCCTGGCGCAGGCGGGGCGGGAACTGGCCGACTCGCTGGACGCGGACGTCGCGATGCGGCGGCTGCTCTCGCTGCTGGTGCCGAACTTCGCGCCGCGCGCGCTGCTGTGGCTGCGCGACGCGGGCCGCGGGCACGAGCGCGTGCTGCGCTGCGATGCGCCCATCGCCACCGGCGAACCGCCCCCGTTCATCGAGGGCCGCGAGCAGATGCTGTCCGAGGTGCTCTACAACGCCACGCGCAGCGCGATCGAGCAGATGGCGCCGGCGCTCTTGCCGGCGCTGTCGCCCACGCTGCAGCCCGCAGCCTCTCTCCAGGCGCACGCGCCGCCCCCCTTCGCGCCGCCGGGCCTGCTCGAGGACGACGAGCCCCCGCCGCGCGCGCTGCTTCGCCGCGAGACCGCGAGCGGCGTGGTGCTGCCGCTGGTGGCCGGCGAGCGCATGCTCGGCGGGCTGCTGCTGGCCGATCCGCACCAGCCGCCCGACTGGCCGACGCTGGAGGAACTGGCGGGCCGCGCCGCGATCGCCTTCGAGAACGCGCGGCTGTACGGCGCGCTGCAGGCCGAGATCGTCGAGCGCCGTCAGGCCGAGGCGGGCCTGCTCGAAGCGAGCCGGCGCAAGGACGAGTTCCTCGCGATGCTGTCGCACGAGCTGCGCAATCCGCTGGCGCCGATCCGCAACGCGATCGAGGTGATGCGCGCGCTGTCGGAGACCGGCACGCCGGCGGGCGACGGTCCGCCGCGCGGCGGCCAGGCCCAGGACCGCGCCCGGCGTCTGGCCGAAGCGGTCGCGGTGACCGACCGCCAGGCCAGGCACCTGACGCGGCTGGTCGACGAGCTGCTCGACGTGGCGCGCATCAGCCAGGGCAAGATCGTGCTGAAGTCCGGGACGCTCGATCTGCGCGACATCGTGCGCCAAGGGCTGGAGCCGGTACAGTCCCTGATCGACGAACAGGGGCAGCAGCTCCGCCTGGTGCTGCCCGACCGCCCGGCGCGCGTGCGCGGCGACGCGGCGCGGCTGATCCAGGTCGTGACCAACCTGCTGCACAACGCGAGCAAGTACACCGACGCGGGGGGCCGCGTCGAGCTGACGCTGGCCCGCCAGGACAGCGGCGGCGGCGGCGGCCACGACGGCGGCTTCGTGCTGACCGTGAGCGACAACGGACGCGGCATTGCCGCGTCGCTGCTGCCGCATGTGTTCGACCTGTTCGAGCAGGGCCCGCGCGGACTCGACCGCAACCAGGGCGGCCTGGGCGTCGGACTGACGCTGGTCCAGCGCCTCGTGCAACTCCATCACGGCCAGGTGGAGGCGCGTAGCGAAGGCCCGGGACACGGTTCCGAGTTCCGGGTGTGGCTGCCCGCCGCCGTCGAGGAGGTACCCATGACATCCCCTGATCCCGTCGCTCCACCGGAGCGGATCGCGCCCGCCCGCGGCGAGTCGGCCGCCGGCGAGGACGCTCACGACGACGTCCGGGATGACCGTCACGAGGGCCTTCGCGATGACCTTCGCGCTGATCTTCGCGCTGATCTCCGCGATGAGGCCCCCGACGACGCGGGCCCGTGCCGCGTGATGGTCGTCGACGACAACCGCGACGCGGCAGACTCGATGGCGGTGTTCCTCGAACTCGCCGGCTTCGACACCGCGGTGCAGCTGGACGGCCCCAGCGCGCTGGAGGCCGCCAAGGCGCGGGCGCCGCAGGTGGTGCTGCTCGACATCGGCCTGCCCGGCCTGGATGGGTACGAGGTCGCGCGCCGGCTGCGCGCCCTGCCCGGCGGCATGGACTGCCTGCTGATCGCGCTCACCGGCTACGGCCAGCAGGACGACCGCCGCCGTGCGCACGAGGCCGGCTTCGACGTCCATCTGGTCAAGCCGGCCGATCCGGACGCGGTCGTCGAACTGATCCAGGAATGGCGGCAGCGCGATCGCACCGGACGGCCCGCGGAGGCCGCGACCCGCTGACGCCGATCGGCGCCCACGCGCCAGTGCAAGAAAAAGGGGCTGCTCCCCAGCAGCCCCTTCCGGTTCACCGGCCCCGTGCGACGGGGCCCGCAGCGGCGATCAGCCGTGCTTCGCGTCGAAGAACTGTTCGTCCTCCGTCGAGCCCTTCAGCGCCGCGGTCGACGCCTGCGCCTCGATCGTGGTGGTGACCGCGTCGAAGTAACCCGTGCCCACTTCGCGCTGGTGCTTCACCGCGGTGAAGCCCTTCTCGGCGGCGGCGAACTCGGCTTCCTGCAGCTCCACGAACGCGCTCATGTTGTTGCGCGCATAGCCGTAGGCCAGGTTGAACATCGAGTAGTTCAGGCTGTGGAAGCCGGCCAGCGTGATGAACTGGAACTTGTAGCCCATCGCGCCCAGCTCGCGCTGGAACTTGGCGATGGTGGCGTCGTCCAGGTTCTTCTTCCAGTTGAAGCTCGGCGAGCAGTTGTAGGCCAGCAGCTTGCCGGGGAACTTGGCGTGGATGGCTTCGGCGAAGGCCTTGGCGAAGGCCAGGTCGGGCTTGCCGGTCTCGCACCAGATCATGTCGGCGTAGGGCGCGTAGGCCAGGCCGCGGCTGATGGCCTGGTCCAGGCCGTTGCGGGTGCGGAAGAAGCCTTCGACGGTGCGCTCGCCGGTGCAGAAGGGCTTGTCGTTGTCGTCGATGTCGCTGGTGACCAGGTCGCCAGCCTCGGCGTCGGTGCGCGCCAGCAGCACGGTGGGCACGCCCATCGTGTCGGCCGCCAGGCGCGCCGCGACCAGCTTGGCCACCGCTTCCCGCGAGGGCACCAGCACCTTGCCGCCCATGTGGCCGCACTTCTTCGCGGCGGCCAGCTGGTCCTCGAAGTGGACGCCCGACGCGCCCGCCTCGATCATGGCCTTCATCAGCTCGAAGGCGTTCAGCACGCCGCCGAAGCCGGCTTCCGCGTCCGCGACGATGGGGGCGAAGTAGTCGATGTCGCTCTTGCCTTCGCTCCACTGGATCTCGTCGGCGCGCTTGAAGGTGGCGTTGATCTTCTTGACCACCTTGGGCACCGAGTCCACCGAGTACAGCGACTGGTCAGGGTACATCTCGCCGTTGCTGTTGGCATCGCCGGCCACCTGCCAGCCCGACAGGTAGATCGCCTTCAGGCCGGCCTTGACCTGCTGCATCGCCTGGTTGCCCGTCAGCGCACCCAGCGAGTTGATGAAGGGCTCGGTGTTCACCAGGTTCCACAGCTTCTCGGCGCCGCGCTTGGCGAGCGTGTGCTCGATGTTGATCGAGCCGCGCAGGCGGACCACGTCGGCCGCCGAATAACCGCGCTGGATGCCTTTCCACCGGGGGTTTTCGGCCCAGTCTTTTTCGAGGGCGGCGATCTGCTGTTCGCGGGTCAAGGTCGTCATGGTGAGCTCCTGCTGTTTCGAGTGAAGTTGCAAAACCGATGACTCAAATCTAGATGCCCCGCCCTCCGGCGTGTGAGCCGATGTCTTATATAAGACCTATTTTTTAATCATTTAAAATCAATGACTTGCGAAACAAAAACCGGATCGTGAGAGTAGCTCTTCCATGATGAGAAATCTTGCGGCGCTGCAGCACACCAGTTTTTTGCATGCCGACAAGTTCTTTTCATGATCTGAAATTTTCTTGGCTGCGGGAACGATGGGTTGCTTCGAATGCACGAGTCCCTCCCTCATTTGCAGCAGTCGTCCCTCGCTGGCCGGCAAGTCGATGTCCGACCCCGGGCGGTCATCCCTCGCACTAGGGATTCGTGCCGCGACCTGATTTCAGGCCGCCGCGTGCCGGGGCAACCGGTCGTGATCCGCGGCACCGTGGCGACCTCCCGATCGCGCGGCGGACGTTTCAAGGAGAAGACGATGATTCAAGCAATTGCCGGTGCGGTGCTTCCGCAGCTGCTGGGTGGCATCACCGGCGGCAACAGCGCGGGTTCCTCGGGCGGCGGCCTGCTGGGCGACATCGCCAAGACGGTGGCGGGCCCCCTGCTGGGCGGTGCGGCCAACCTGCTCGGCGCGGGCAAGCTGTTCTGATCCACGCCTGAATGGCAAAAGGGGCGTCCTGCGGGACGCCCCTTTTTTCATCGATCCTCCGCGCTCAGTCGAGCTTGAGCTTCTGCTGTTCGACGACCTTCTTGTAGACCGCGTACTCGGCCTTGATCTGCTCCGTGAACTGTTCCGGCGTGTTGCCGATGACGATCGAGCCGGTCTCCTCGATGCGCTTCTTCACCTCGGGCATCTCGACGGTCTTGCGGGCGGCCTCGTTGATCTTGGCCACGACTTCCTTGGGCAGGTTCTTCGGGCCCAGGATGCCGTAGTAGGCCATGCGGTTCACGGGCTCGAGGCCGAGTTCCTTGAAGGTCGGCACGTTGGGCAGCACGGCCAGGCGCTGCGGCGCCGCGACGGCGATGGCCACCAGGCGGCCGTCCTTGATGAAGGGCAGCGCCGACGGCAGGTTGTCGAAGATCATCGGCACTTGGCCGGCGACGGTGTCGTTCAGCGCCGGGCCGGCGCCGCGGTACGGGATGTGCGTGACGAAGACGCCGGTCAGGCTCTTGTACAGCTCCATCTGCAGGTGGCCGATGCCGCCGGTGCCCGAGGTCGAGTAGCTGTACTTGCCGGGGTTCTTCTTCAGCTCGGCGACGAAGGCCTTGTAGTCCTTGGCCGGGAAGGACGGGTGCACGGCGATCACGTTGGGCGTGGCCGCGAGGTTGATGATCGGCGTGAAGTCCGTCAGCGGGTTGTACGGCGTCTTGGGATTGATCGCGGGGTTGGTGGCCGTGGTGGACACGGTCGCCACGCCCAGCGAGTAGCCGTCCGGCGCGGACTTGGCGGTGTCGTTGGCGCCGATGATGCCGCCGCCGCCGGCCTTGTTCTCCACGATCATCGTCTGGCCGAGCGGCCCGTTGATGTGCTGCGCGACCACGCGGGCCACGATGTCGGTGGTGCCGCCCGGCGCGAACGGGACCACGAGCTTCACCGGCTTGTTGGGATAGGACTGGGCCAGCGCCGCGGCGCAGGACAGCGACAGCGTGCTCAGCAGCAGGCCGTGTTGGAGGATCGAGCGACGGTTCATTGGGCTCCTCGTCATTTTTGAACAAATGGTCACGTGATCGGAACAGCTTAAGTATGTGGCAGCCCGCCCGGCCTAGCGGAACTACGTAGAGACCTCGTCGCAGGGGCGGCAAACCCCACGCCTGGCCTGAGGCGGGGTTCGGGAGTTCCGAGGGACATGGCTGCGCTCGCCGCAGCCGCGTCGCACTTCATCGCCGGCATTCAGCCAGGCGATCGGGGAGTGACGGGCAGAACGGCGTCAGGAACGGCATCAGGAACGGCGGCAGGCACGTCGCGAGGCGACGCGCCCTGCGCGAGCGCCCACTCGATGTGCTCGCCCACGACGGGCGTCGCTGCCGGGAGCGCCGCGCGCAGCGCCGCGAGCAGATCGGCGCGCAGCGCCGGCGCCAGGTCTTGCCTCAACGCGTTCCCCATCGCCACGGCGATGTTGCGCTGCCAACGCGCGTGGCCGATGCGGCGGATCGCGGAGCCTTCGGTGCGCTTGAGGAAGGTCGCCTCGTCCCAGGCGAAGAGCGTCAGCAGCGACGCGTGACCGAGCGGCTCGCGCCACTCGAAGTCCGGCAGCGCATTCCTGCGCGCGAACTTGTTCCACGGGCAGGCCAGCTGGCAATCGTCGCAGCCGTAGATGCGATTGCCGATGGCCTCGCGGAACTCCATCGGGATCGGGCCGTCCTGCTCGATCGTCAGGTAGCTGATGCAGCGCCGGGCGTCGAGCCGGTACGGGGCGACGATCGCCCCGGTCGGGCAGGCGTCCAGGCAGGCGCGGCACTGGCCGCAGTGCGCCGTCACCGGCTCGCTGGGCGGCAGCGGGAGGTCCAGGTAGATCTCGCCGAGGAAGAACATCGAGCCGCTGTCGCGGTGCAGCGTCAGCGTGTGTTTGCCGCGCCAGCCGATGCCGGAACGGCTCGCCAGCTCGACCTCCAGCACCGGCGCGGAGTCGGTGAACACGCGGTGCCCCATCGGACCGACGCGTTCCTGGATGCGGTCGGCCAGCTGCTGCAGCCGGTTGCGCAGCACCTTGTGATAGTCCCGGCCGCGCGCATACAGCGACACCTGCGCGCGGGCCGGGTCGCGCATCGCGGCCCATTCGCGGTCCTGCCAGTCCTCGCCGGCGGCCTCGGGCAGGTAGTCCATGCGGGCGGTCAGGATGCTGATCGTGCCGGGCACCAGCTCGGCAGGCCTGGCGCGCTTGAGGCCGTGGGCGGCCATGTACTGCATCTCGCCGTGGAAACCGGCGTCCAGCCAGGCCTGCAAACCGGCTTCCGCATCGCTCAGATCGACGTGCGCCACGCCAATCTGTGAGAATCCGGACTCAAGCGCCCAGGCGCGGACCTCGACCATCAGCGCCCGCAGCGCGTCGGGGTCTCGGGAGGGGCTCGAGGGGTCGTCGGAAGACGCATCGGGCCGCAGGGTGTTGACCAGGGAATTCATCGCAGTTGAGCATTCTAGAAACCCGCCCGTACCGTTGGCCCGACGAGGCCGCCTGCGAACGTTTCGCACAGGCGTTGGCCCGCTGTCCGCAGATCGCGGACCTCAGCATCGAACTCGACGGCGGCCTGGGCGCCGGCAAGACCAGCCTGGTGCGCCATCTGCTGCGCGCGCTGGGGGTCACCGGCCGCATCAAGAGCCCGAGCTACGCGGTGGTCGAAGACTACGCCCCGCCGGGCCTGTCCGGCCAACCCGCCCATCATTTCGATTTCTACCGCTTCAGCGATCCGCGCGAGTGGGAGGACGCGGGCTTCCGCGACCTGTTCGCCGCGCCGGGGCTCAAGCTCAGCGAATGGCCCGAGAAGGCGGCCGGCATGCTGCCGACGCCGGACCTGCGGCTCCTGCTCCAGGTCAACGACGACGACAGCCGCGACGTTCGTGCCGAAGCGCGCACGTCGCGGGGTCAGGCCTTGCTGGCCGAGCTGGACCGGCAACTCGCCGGACCTTCCGACTGATCCGACGGCAACCGCCCTGCCTCACATGACCGCAGACATGAACGGAGACATGAACGGAGACATGACCGGCCTGCCCGCCTCCACCATGGACACGAGCGTCGACACCCCGCCGCCTGACGCCGACCTGCCGTCCCGCGGCCGCCGCAAGGCCCTGGGCCGCATGGGCGCGACGGTGCTGAGCTTCTCCGTGCTGCCCGCCGTGCCGGCACTGGCCGCGAGCGCCGCCAACATCGTCGCGGTGCGGGTCTGGCCGGCGAGCGACTACACCCGGGTGACGATCGAGTCCGATCGCCAACTGGCGGCCAAGAGCTTCATGGCGGCGAATCCGGACCGGCTCGTGATCGACATCGACGGGCTGGAGCTCAACGCCGGCCTGAAGGAGCTGCTGGGCAAGGTCAAGCCGGACGATCCGTTCATCGCGGGCGTGCGCGTGGGCCAGAACCAGCCGCGCGTGGTGCGCATCGTGCTGGACCTGAAGCAGACGGTGGCGCCGCAGGTCTTCACGATCGAGCCGGTGGCGGCCTACCAGAACCGGCTGGTGCTGGACCTGTATCCGACGCGCGAGCGCGACCCGCTGCTGGACCTGGTGCGCGGGAAGGAGGCGGCCGAGACCGCCGCGGCGCAATCGGTGAACGACGCGCTGGGCGAGCTGATCGGCCGCATCGACCGCCCGCTGTCGGCGGCCTCATCGGCCGAGCAGGCCGCGAGCGCCGCGGCGACGCCGTCGCAGCGCCCGGCCAGCGCGACGGCGATCGCGAAGATCGACACCCCGCCGCCGCCTGCGCCGCCGCTCAAGGAAGTCGCGCCGGAGATGAGCCAGACCAAGCTGGACCGGCTGATCGTCATCGCGATCGACCCCGGCCACGGCGGTGAGGATCCGGGCGCGATCGGCCCGTCGGGGCTGAGAGAAAAGGACGTGGTGCTGGCGATCGGCAAGAAGCTGCGCGACCGGCTGAACTCCAACCCGCGCATCCGCGTGATGATGACGCGCGACGCGGACTTCTTCGTCCCGCTGAACGAGCGGGTGCGCAAGGCGCGGCGGGTGCAGGCCGACCTGTTCGTGTCCATCCACGCGGACGCCTTCATCACGCCGAAGGCGCGGGGCGCCTCGGTCTTCGCGCTGTCGACCAGCGGCGCGAGTTCGACGAACGCGCGCTGGATGGCCGACAAGGAGAACGCGGCCGACGTGATCGGCGGCGTCAACACCAAGGTGGTGAAGGACGCCGGCGTGCTGCGCGCGATGCTCGACATGAGCACCTCGGCGCAGATCAAGGACAGTCTGAAGCTGGGCGGCGAAGTGCTGGGCCAGATCGGCAAGTTGGCCAAGCTGCACAAGGGCAGCGTCGAGCAGGCCGGTTTCGCGGTGCTGAAGGCGCCGGATGTGCCGTCCATCCTGGTGGAGACGGCCTTCATCTCCAACCCCGAGGAAGAGGCCCGATTGCGCGATCCGGACTACCAGGACGACCTGGTCAAGGCGCTGGCGACCGGCATCGCGCGCTACTTCGCGAAGAACCCGCCGCTGGCGGCGAGGCATCGGGCGTTGTGACGGTGTTCGACGATCAGCCCGCGGCGCCCCGACCGCTGTTCGGGTTCGGCTCGATCCTGCTGGCAGGGTTCATCGGCGGGCCACTCGCTGGAGGCGTACTGGCCTTTCACAACGTGCGCCGCGGCGCACCGGGACGTCCTCGCAACATCCTTCTCGCGTTCTTCGTGGCGACCTCGCTGATCTGGCTATGGTGCATCAGCCATGTACCGCCGGACTTGATCTCGCATCTGCTCGTCCATGTGCCGCTCTGGATCGTCTCGGCTTGAATGCATAGGGCATGAAGTCGCCGCCCGAGCCCGCGTCCTGGTCGATCAGCATCGCCTTCGGGCCGTAGATGGCGTCGACCGATCCATCCCTGTCGGCCAAGGTGACTCAGCGCTTCCTCTTCAATGATTTTTCCGCGACGACGCCCTGCTGTACCCCGAGCAACGGTGCGCCATCACGCGATAGCGTGCCGAAACCATCCAGCACAATCACAACCCCGGCGGCCGTGCGAATGCTGAGCTGGAGCTCTGCGCCCATTGCGGACACGTATTTCCGCAGTGTCGACAGCAGCATGTCGCTCCGCTTCTCCAGTTGAGCGACCGCGTTCTGCTTGATCTGCAAGACATCAGCCAACTCGGTCTGGGTTTTCTCCAAAGCGCGACGAGCCTGAGCCAATGTCTCCGCGTAACGAATCATGTCGTCGGCCATCTCACGACTCTTGGCCTCAACCTTGGCGCGCCGCTCCGGCGGAAGCGCCGCGACGATGCTCTTGAGTGATCGGCTCATTTCATTACCTCGCAAACGTCTTGACCTGATTGCCCTTGCGGACCAGATGATCCGCAAATCGCCGATCAGCGACGCGAATCAACTGCTCGTAGAACATCGCCTGACTCCTGCCCTGCTTCGCTCCTGCTACCAGCACGCATGCCTGTCGATCAGGATCAAACGCGAATGCAGCGCGCCACCCTTCCCTGCCGGCATTTGCAGTGAACCGCAGCTCCTTCATGTTGGGAAACTTCGACCCGTGAAGCGTGTCCACGTGCGGCCTGCCCGTCATTGGCCCCGTCAGTTCAATCGCGCCGGCTGCGCCGACCAAAGCGTCTTGGACATCCATGTCCAAGGCTTCAAATTCGGCGACGAAGTCATCATGAAAGAAGACTTCCCATGCACCGGCAAGACAATCTGACGAGGACATGACCATAACCTTTGCGTGATATCACGTCAAGGTGATGGTAGACACGAGATTGACGCCTGGGTGGCTGTCTCCCCCAAAGCAGATCCCGCACCCTCTTCAGTGGGAAATCGGTCAGGATTCAGCAAGCAATCGGCACCAACAAAAAACGGGGCCGAAGCCCCGTTCTGTGCCGTCTCGGCGAGATGCCTTACTTGCCGACCTGCGTCGGCATCGCCGGTGCCGTCGTGCGCTGGATCGGTTTCCAGGTCTTGAGGCGTTCGAGGACGTTCGCCACCCCCGCTTCGAGCTGCACATCGCGGCCGGCGTTGACCGCCACCGGATCCAGATCCACGTCGATGTCCGGCGCGACGCCTTCGTTCTCGATGCGCCACTCGCCTTCCGGCGTGAAGAAGCGGAAGAACGGCACCACAAGGAAACCGCCGTCGATCAGGCTCGGGTTGGCCGAGATGCCGATCAGGCCGCCCCAGGTCCGCTTGCCGATCAACGGGCCCAGGCCCGTGCGCTTGAACGCATACGGCATGAAGTCGCCGCCCGATCCCGCGTCCTGGTCGATCAGCATCGCCTTCGGGCCGTAGATGGCGCCGGCGGGCGTGTCGTAGATCAGGCCGTCACGGTCCTTCCAACTGCCCAGGTAGGCGCGGTTCAGCAGCTCCGTCACGTAGTTCGCCGCCTGGCCGCCGCCGTTGCGGCGGTCGTCGACGATCAGCCCCGGCTTGTCCACCTGGCCGAAGAACATGCGGTTGAAATGCTGGAAGCCCGGTCCCGCCGTGTCCGGCATGTAGACGTAGGCGATCTTGCCGCCGCTCAGGCGATCCACTTCCTCGCGGTTGTGGTCGATCCACGCCCACTGGCGCAGCCGGCCTTCGGTCGAGATCGGCTCGACGGTCACGCGACGCGCGCCCTGCCCGTTCGCGTTGGCCGACACCGTCAGCTGCACCTGCTTGCCGACCGTGTTCTCCAGCTGCTGGTACAGGTTGTGCGCGCCGTCCACCGGCTGGCCGTTGACCGCCAGCAGGTAGTCGCCTTCCTTGACGCCCAGGCCTGGCGCCGCCAGCGGCGCCTTCAGGTAGGGATCCCAGCGGTCACCCTTGAAGATCGTCTTGATGCGGTACTTGCCGTTCTCGAACGCGAAGTCCGCGCCCAGCAGGCCCACCGCGACGCGCGGCTCCTGATGCACGTCGCCGCCGCCCACACGGTTGTGGCCGACCTGCAGCTCGCCGATCATCTCGACCAGCAGGTCGTTCAGGTCCTCGCGGCGCTGCACGCCGGCCACCAGCGGCGCGTAGCGCTGGTAGATGCCCTGCCAGTCGAGCCCGTGCAGCTTCGGGTCGTAGAAGAACTCCTTCTCCATCCACCAGGTCTCGTCGAAGATCTGACGCCACTCGGCGCGCGGATCCACGCGGGTCTTCAGGCCCGACAGGTCGATGCCCTTGGTGTCGATCTTCTCCTTGGCATCGGCGATCTCCAGGCGGCCGCCGCCCTGGTTCAGCAGGATCTTCTTGCCGTCCGGACTCAGGCTGTAGCCCTCGATCTGCGGCTTGACCATCTTCGCCTTCTTCTCCTCGAAGTCGAAGCGGTACAGGTCGCCCTTGCCGCCGTTGCCGCCCTCGGCATCGATGGACACGCCGGGTTGCTTGCGCTCGATGTAGAACAGCGCGCCGTCGTCCGCCACGGCCAGATCGTCATACCGCGCGGTCGCCACCGGCAGACCCACGATGCGGTCCTTCAGGCCGGCGAAGTCGATGCGCACCGGCTTGACCTTGGGCTTGACGTCCTTGCCCTCGTCCTTCTTGTCGGACTTCCCGTCCTTGGCGTCCTTGGCGTCCTTGTCGGATTTGTCGGACTTGTCGTCCTTCTTGTCCTCGTCCGGCTTCTTGTCCTTGCTGTCCTCGTCGCCGGCCTTGGGCGACAGCGGCGACTTGCCGTCCGCGCTCAGCACCGCCGCGTACAGGCCCATGCGCACCGAACGCTCCTGCGTCGACATGTCCAGGCCCACCTGCGCCGGACCCGAGTTGATCGACGCGGCGAAGAACAGCACGTCGCCCTTGGTCGAGAACGCCGGCAGGTTGGCGTGGCTCAGGCCGTCGGTGACGGTGTGCTGCTGGCCGGTCTGGAAGTCGGCGATGCGGACCTGGCTGAAGAAGTTCTTGCCCACCACCGTGTACGCGAGGTAACGGCCGTCTGGCGAGAAGCCGACGTCGAATCCGGCGCGGCGCTCGCTGCTGTCGATCTTGGCCAGCTTGCCCGACTGCGCGCCGGTCAGCGGCAGCTGGTAGAGGTTGAGGTGGTTGTCCTGCAGCACCAGCCGCGAGCCGTCCGGCGACCACGCGAGCAGCGTGTAGTAGCCGGTCTCCGGCAGCAGCAGCTTGCGCGTGGGCCGGTTGGCCGCCTGATCGCCGAGCTGGTCGCGGATCACGACCTGGTGGCGCATGCCGGGCTCGTCGGAGACATAGGCGACCTGCTGGCCGTCGGGGCTCCACAGGGCGTCCTTCTCGCGCACGCCGGATGTCTGCGTCAGGTTGCGCACCACGCCGTCCTTCACCGGCACGGTGAAGACCTCGCCGCGCGCGCTGATCACGACGCGCTTGCCGGTAGCCGACAGGGACGCGCCGGTGATCGTCTTCGCGGCGTCCTTCCATTGCACGCGCGCCTCGTTGCTCGGCTCGTTGAGCGCGACGCTGAGGAAGCGCGCGGTACCGCCCTCGATGCCGACTTCCTTCAGCTGTCCGCCCGCCTCGTAGACGATGCGGCCGTCACGGCCGTCGGCGCTGCGCACGTCCCAGACGGTCTCTCTGGTCAGCTGGCGCAGCGCCTTGGTCTTGGTGTGGAACGCGAAGAGGTTGGCCGCGCCGTCGTTGCGGTCGGAGATGAAGACGACCTCGTCGCCCATCCAGATCGGATTGCTGTCGGTCGCGTTGACGTGCGGGATCTGCTCCCAGGTCTTGCCCTTGGGATCGAGGATCCAGATCGGCGGCGTCGTGCCGCCGCGGCTCTGGCGCCAACCGCTCGGGCCTGAATACGCCGCGCCGTTCGGCCGGTAGGCCAGGCGCGTGCCGTCGGGCGACCACACGCCTTCGTAGGCGACGGCCTCCATCACCTTGTGCTCGAAGCCGCCGTCCACCGGCACCTCGAAGAGCTGTTTGCTGCGGGTGTTCAACACCTCGCGGTTGGAGGCGAACAGTACGCGCTGGCCATCGGGGCTCCAGCCGGTCACCTGGTCGGCGGCGGGGTGCCAGGTCAGGCGGCGCGGTTGACCGCCGCTGGCGGCGATCACGTAGACATCGGTGTTGCCGTCGTAGCCCGCGGAGAACGCGATCCACTGGCCGTCGGGCGAGAAGCGCGGCGCGAACTCGCCGGCCGCGTGACCGGCCAGCCGGCGCGGCTGGCTGCCGTCGCGGTTGGCGATCCACAGGTCGCCGCCGTAGACGAAGGCCAGGTGGCGCGCGGACACGGCGGGATCGCGCAGCAGCAGGGTCACGGCGGGCGCCGGCGCGGCGGCGGAGGTGGCGGAGGTGGCGGAGGTGGCGGAAGCGGTCGCGATCGCGGCTTGTTGGGCCTGCGTGGGCGCCGCCGCGATCGCGGCGGTCAGACTCAGGGCCAGGGTGATGGCCTTGCTGAGGATGCTGTGTTGCATGAGCGTGATCGGCGGTGAAAACAGCGGGCGAGGATAGCCCTGCGATCCCACCATGACGAAGCTCACCCCCGGGGTTTGCGCGCTCTGCGGGTCGGTGTTTTCCCTTTGCCGGGCGCGTGCATGCGACGACCGGGGCGTTGGCCGCTGGGGCATGGGGCCACAGGCGTCAAGCGCCTGAACCCCAAGCCCCACCGTCCCCGATCACTCGCTGGGTGCGATCAGGCGGTGGTGGTCTTCGCGCGCGAGGCGCGCCATCCGCCGTACAACGCGATCAGGCCCGGGATGAGGATCATGGCCCAGATGATCTTGCTGAGGTGCGTCTGCACGAAGGGGATGTTGCCGAAGAGGTAGCCCGCGAGCGTGAGACCCACGACCCAGATCACGCCGCCGGCAACGTTGTAGGCCGTGAAGCGGCTGCGGGTCATCGCCGCGACGCCGGCCACGAAGGGCGCGAAAGTGCGGATGAAGGGCATGAAGCGCGCCAGGATGATGGTGACGCCGCCATGCTTCTCGTAGAACTCGTGCGCGGCGTCGAAGGCCCGCTTGTTGAAGAAGCGCGACTGCTCCCACTGGAACACCTTGGGCCCGAAGTAGCGGCCGATCGTGTAGTTGCACTGGTCGCCCAGGATCGCGGCGACGAGCAGCACGGCAATCGCCAGCGGCAGGCTCATCATCCCCGTCCCGCACAAGGCACCGACGACGAACAGCAGCGAGTCCCCCGGCAGGAACGGCATCACGACGAGGCCGGTCTCCACGAACACGATCAGGAACAGCAGCGCGTAGACCCACATCCCGTAGGCGGCCACGAACTCGGCGAGGTGCTTGTCGACGTGCAGGATGAAGTCGAGGAGGAAGTGCATCAGATCCATGGGCGCGGATTATGGCGGGCGGTTCCATGCCAACCGGTGACGAAACGCGAGATCGACCGACTTGGATTTGCTGAGTGACCCACCGAACAGAGTCAGTCGCACCCAGGTTTCTGACTCTTCGATGCGATGGAACAAATGCCTATCGACGCCTTGGGTCGAGGTTCGAAGAATTGGCTCCGCCTCCGGGGGTTTCTCAACGGGCATCGACGGATGCCCATCCTGTTGATTGACCAGAAGGACTTTGAAATGAGCCGAGAAAACACCTTCGAGGAACTGAGCCTCGACCATCCCCTGCTGACCCTGGCCGCCGGCGGCGAGGTCGGCGCGACGGGCATGGGCGACAACTGGAGTTACACCGGCGAGCCTCAGTTCGAACCAAAGGGACCTGAATCCTTCTTCCAATGTTCGATGGCTGAGATGACGGGACGCAACGGCTACAAGACGATGCTGCAAGCATTTGCTGCCTGCTGGTAACCCTCAACCCAGGAGCCTGACTCGTCAGGCTCCATCTTCTTTACCCGCCATGCCTCCCACCCTCCTTCGCATCGCCTCCGCCATCGGCGCGCTGCTGGAACTCCTGGCCGTCTATGTGGGCATCCTGCTCACGGTATGGGGACTGTTTGCGTGCCCTTGGCGCGAATGGATCGACTTCGCCACGGCCGGATCGACGCTGCCATTCGCCGTGTTGAGTGCCTTCCTGATCCTGCTCATTTGCGGCACTCGTCGTCGCTACCGTCTCTCCTGTCCAGGAGAAACGCGGAACCAGCGCGCCTCGCTCGTGGGTTGGCTGTTCGCCGCACTGAGCTGCGTCGCCATTCCCATCACCCTGCTGATCGGCACCAGCCGGTTCGCCGATCTCGACGCCTTGTCACTGGTCACACCCCTGGCGCTGGCGGCCTCGCTGCTTCCCATCATCGGCGGCGCATTGTTCGAGGAGTTCGTGTACCGCCAAGTTGCACTGGGCTGCTTCACCCGGATCGGCATGCCGCTGGCCTTGGCCGTGGCGATCCAGTCCTTCCTGTTTGCTGCGATGCATGGCAGGGGAGCGCTGACGGATCCCGATCGGCTGAGCTGGCTGTTGATCGGCGGACTTCTGCTCGGAACGATCTACGTCGCGACGCGGTCGATCTGGCCCGGCGTGCTGTGCCACGTGCTGATGAACGTCTGCCTGGCGCAAACCCGTCCGACATGGAACTGGTACACCCATCGCGTGATCGACGAAGTCTCGCCGGAATGGACGAGGCCGTTGACATTGCTTTGGGTCGTCCTCCTTGCGGCTTACTGGACCTGGCGGATACGCCATGACCTCGGCGTGCTCATTCCGCGTCGCCTACTGACTTGGCCTGCCCTGCGCATGGCGCCCTGAGCGACATCACCGCGACGAAGCGGGGCAGACAGGAGGCTCGGAGCGCTCACCTTCTACAATCACCCCATGGACGACACCCTCGCCCCGACGGCGAACGCCGCGGCCGCATCCGACACCGGCGCCCCCGCGGGCCGGCGCGCGATCCGCGAACTCCCCGATGAACTGATCTCCCAGATCGCCGCCGGCGAGGTCGTCGAACGCCCGGCCTCCGTCGTCCGCGAACTCGTGGACAACGCGCTCGACGCCGGCGCCGGCCAGATCCAGCTCAAGCTGATCGCCGGCGGCATCCGCAGCCTCATCGTCGAGGACGACGGCCACGGCATCCCCGACGGCGAACTGCCCCTGGCCATCAAGCGCCACGCCACCAGCAAGATCGGCACGCTGGACGACCTCGAGGCCGTCGCCACCATGGGCTTCCGCGGCGAGGCGCTCGCCGCCGTGTCGTCCATCGCCGAACTGGCCCTGGTGTCCCGCTACACCGGCGCCGCCCATGCCTGGCGTCTGGAAGCCCGCACCGGCGAGCTCAGCCCCGCCGCCCGCGCCAGAGGCACTTCCGTCGAGGTCCGCGAGCTGTTCTTCAACACGCCCGCCCGCCGCAAGTTCCTCAAGAGCGAGAGCACCGAACTCGCCCACTGCCTCGAAGCGCTGCGCCGCCACGCGCTGGCCCGCCCCGACGTCGGCTTCGCCGTCTGGCACGAGGGCAAGCTGGTCGACCAGTGGCGCGCCGCGCCGCTGCCGCAGCGGATCGCCGAAGTCCTCAACGAAGACTTCATCGCCCAGAGCCGCGAGGTCTTCGCCGAGGTCGGCCCGATGCGCATCCATGGCCGCGTCGGCCTGCCTGAAGCCGCACGCGCCCGCGCGGACATGCAGTACGTCTACGTCAACGGCCGCTACGTGCGCGACAAGCTGATCGCCCACGCGATCCGCTCGGCCTTCGACGACGTCCTGCACGGCCATCGCCAGCCGAGCTACGTGCTGTTCATCGACGTCCAGCCCGAGCTGGTCGACGTCAACGTCCATCCGACCAAGATCGAGGTCCGCTTCCGCGACGGCCGCGAGATCCACCAGCAGGTGCGCCGCGCCGTGGTGGCCGCGCTGGCCCTGTCCCGCAGCAGCGAGGACGGCCAGCACGCCGCCGACGGGTCGACCCCGGCCGACCCCGCCGCCCCGACCGGCCGTCAGCGCTGGACCGGCACGCCGGCCTGGGAACAGGGCGGCATGGGCAGCTCGTCAGGTGGTCCAGGTGCTTCAGTTGCTTCGGGCGCCCACGCCCAGACCGCCGGCAACCAGTCGCCCGGTCAGGCCGCCTACGAGCCTCCGGCGGCCTACGCCGCGCCTTCCGCCCGCTTCGCCGGTCCCGAGGGCTGGCGCGCACCGATCCCGACCCGCGCGCAGACGGCGCTCGCGCTGGAACAGGCCGAAGCGCTGTACGCCTCCGCGCCAAGAGGCGGCCTGCCGACCTCCCCTGCGGCGCCTTCCGCGCCGTCGGCGCTGTCGGCGCTGGGCGCCGCGCCGGCCGGCCCGCTGCCGTCCAGCCAGGCCGGCGAATGGCCGCTGGGCCGCGCGATTGCGCAGATCCAGGGCGTGTATGTGCTGGCCGAGAACGCGCAGGGCCTGATCATCATCGACATGCACGCGGCCCACGAGCGCGTCGTCTACGAGCGCCTGAAGACCGCGCTGGGCAAGACCCGCATCGACTCGCAGCCGCTGCTGATCCCGGTGACCTTCGCCGCGACGCCGGCCGAGATCGCCACCGCCGAGGCGCATGCCGACACGCTGCAACGCCTGGGCCTCGACATCGCGCCGCTGTCGGCCAAGGTGCTGGCCGTGCGCGAGCGTCCGGCACTGCTGGCCGGCGGCGACGTCGTCGACCTGGCGCGCGGCGTGCTTGCCGAGCTGGCGCAGTTCGACGCCAGCCATGCGATCGAGCGCGCGCAGCATGAGATCCTCGCGACGATGGCCTGCCATGGCGCGGTGCGGGCCAACCGCCAGTTGACCATCGACGAGATGAACGCCCTGCTGCGCGACATGGAACGGACCGAGCGTGCCGACCAGTGCAACCACGGACGCCCGACCTGGCGCCAATTGACCCTGCGCGATCTGGACGCGCTGTTCCTGCGCGGGCGCTGAGTCGCGCGACTCACCGCCACGCCCACGCCCACCGCCACGCTCTGAGTCCGCCAGCCGTTCCCCGCCCAACGTCCGCGCCCAACGTCCCCGCATCGCCCGCCCGTTTTTCCAGCGCCTTTCCGCCCCGCGACCCTCGCAATCCACCCGAAGCAGTACCGACATGGCCACGCTCAAACTCAACAAGAACAAACCGGCCGATGCCAAGTCGGCGGACGACAGGACCGACAACGGCCCGCGCCGCGCCCCGCTGCGCGGCAAGGGCGTCAACAAGCCGCGTCCGACGCTGGCGCAGGCCCAGGCCGACCGCGCCGAACGCGAAGCCGCGTTCCAGCAGCGCCTGGCCGAGGAAAACCAGCAGCGTCGGGGACCGCAGCGTGACCCGCGTCGGGACGATCGCGGCCCGGATCGCGGCCCGAGCGCCCGCGGCCCGCAAGGTCGCGACGACCGCCGCGGCGGTCCCGGCGGCCAGCAGCCGCGCGAAGGCCGTTACGGCGACCGGCCAGACCGCGGTCCGCGTCAGGACGATCGAGGCGGCCAGGGCGGCCAAGGCGGCCCGCGGGGCCACGGCGACCGACCCGGCTTCTCCGGCCGCCCCGAGGGCGGCGACCGCCGTCCGTACGGCGACCGTCCGCGCTCGGACGACCGTGCCCGCTTCGAGGGTGACCGCCCCCGTCGGGACGACAGGTACGGCGACCGTCCTGCCCGCCCGCAGGGGGATCGCCCGCAGGGCAATCGTCCTCAAGGCGACCGTCCTTATGGCGACCGTCCTCATGGCGATCGTCCGCAAGGGGATCGCTCCTACGGCAACCGCCCTCAGGGTGATCGTCCCTACGGGGACCGCCCGCGTGACGATCGCGGCGGCGACCGCAGCGGCGACCGCGGCGGGGATCGCTACGCCCGTGGCAACGAAGGCGCGCGCTACGGCAACGGCCCGGGCCACGGGCCCGGCAATGGCCCGGGTGCCCGCTACGGCGAGGACCGTCCCCGCCGCGCGCCGTATGGCGACCGCGATGCGGGCCGCCCGTCCGACGTCCATGCCCGCGCCGAACGCGAGGAGCGCGCCGAGCGCACCGACCGTCCGCGCCAGCCGGACGCGCCGCGCCAGCCCGCGCCGGCGCGACTCGCCGACCAGGACGCCGGCGAACGCCTGTCCAAGCGCATGAGCGAGCTCGGCCTGGCCTCGCGCCGCGAAGCCGACGAGTGGATCGAGGCCGGCTGGGTGACAGTCGACGGCGAACTCGCGACGCTCGGCCAGCGCGTCGGCCCGGACGCGAAGATCGAGGTCGATCCGGCCGCCCGCGAACAGCAGGCGCAGCGGGTGACCATCCTGCTGCACAAGCCGATCGGCTACGTCTCCGGCCAGGCCGAGGACGGCTACGAACCCGCATCCGTGCTGGTCAAGGCCGACACCCACTGGGGCGAGGACCCGTCCAAGATCCATTGGGCGCCGGGTCATGGCCGCGGGCTCGCGCCGGCCGGCCGCCTGGACATCGACTCCACCGGACTGCTGGTGCTGACGCAGGACGGCCGCATCGCCCGCCACCTGATCGGCGAGGACTCCGACGTCGAGAAGGAGTACCTGGTCCGCGTCGCCGTCGAGAACGCCGATCCTGCGCTGCATCCGCAGCAGGCGCTGGACCCGCGCGCGATCGCGATGCTGATGCACGGGCTGGAGCTGGACGGCGTGCAACTGAAGCCGGCCAAGGTCAGCTGGGCCAACGAGGACCAGTTGCGCTTCGTCCTGCGCGAGGGCCGCAAGCGCCAGATCCGCCGGATGTGCGAGCTGGTCGGCCTGAAGGTGCTGGGCCTGAAGCGCGTGCGCATCGGCCGCATCCCGCTGGGTCAGCTCCCGCCGGGACAGTGGCGCTACCTCGCGCCCTGGGAGCGCTTTTGAGCGTTGAGTCGCCCGGACGACCCGCGGCGACATCGATCCTCATGAGCGATCACGACCTGGCCCCGCTCTGCATCGCCGGTCCGACCGGCTGCGGCAAGACCGCCGCCGCGCTGGCGATCGCGCGCCGCCAGCCGGTGGAGATCATCAGCGTCGATTCCGCGCTGGTGTACCGCGGCATGGACATCGGCACCGCCAAGCCGACGCCGGATGAACTCGCCGCGGTGCCGCACCACCTGATCGACCTCCTCGAGCCGACGCAGAGCTATTCCGCCGCGCAGTTCGTCCGCGACGCGATGCGCCTCGTGCCGGAGATCCAGGCCCGCGGCGCCCGCCCGCTGCTCGTGGGCGGCACCATGCTGTACTTCAAGGCGCTCTTCGACGGCCTGTCGGCCCTGCCGCAGGCCGATCCCGCGCTGCGCGCGCAGCTCGACGCCGACGCGGCCCGCGACGGCTGGCCCGCGATGCATGCGCGGCTGGCCGCACTCGACCCCGAGACGGCCGCGCGTCTCGCGCCGCTGGACGCGCAACGCATCCAGCGCGCGCTGGAGGTCTGCCTGCTCAGCGGCGAGCCGATGTCGACGCTGTACCGGCGCCAGCGCTCGCAGGGCGTGGATTGGCCGCTGCTCTCGCTGGAGCCGTCGGACGCGGCGCGCGCCTGGCTGCATGCGCGGCTCGCGCAGCGTTTCGCGCTGATGCTGGAACAAGGCTTCATCGACGAGGTCCGCCGCCTGCGCGCGCGCGGCGACCTGCACCTGGGCCTGCCGTCGATGCGCTGCGTCGGTTACCGGCAGGCGTGGGAACTGCTGGACGCCAACGAGGCCGCCCCCGACCTCGTCGCGCTGCAGGAACTCGGCACCGCCGCGACGCGCCAGCTGGCCAAACGCCAGATCACCTGGCTGCGCAGCATGCCCGCGCGCCGCGTCGTGCCCGCCGAGGCGCCGGACGCGCTCGACCGGCTGATCGCACACGTCGACGGCCGTTGACGGGGATCGCGGCGCGACAGGCGCCACAATCCGGCCATCGACCTCCGGCTTCTCCACGACGACTTGGAAGATGGTTTCGACGATGGTTCCGACGATGGATGTCCCGCTCCTCACGGCCACCGGCCTGACCAAGCGCTACGGCGCGCAGACGCTGTTCGAGCACCTGTCGCTCACGCTGCATCGCGGCGAGATGCTCGCGCTGCTCGGCGAATCGGGCAGCGGCAAGTCCACGCTGCTGAACGGCCTGGCCGCGCTGGAGCCGCTGGACCGGGGTCAGGTCGTGCTGCTGGGCCGCGACATCCTGTCGCTGGACGAATCCGGCCAGGCGCAACTGCGCCGCGAGCAGCTGGGGTTCGTGTTCCAGGCCTTCCACGTGCTGCCGCATCTGAACGTGCATGACAACGTGGCGCTGCCCTTGCTGCTGCAGGGCAAGCCCGACCCGAAACGGGTCGCCGAGATGCTCGACGCGGTGGGCCTGGCCGCGCAGGCGCGGCACCTGCCGCGACAGCTGTCCGGCGGACAGCTGCAGCGCGTCGCGATCGCCCGCGCGCTGGTGCACCGGCCGGTGCTGGTGCTGGCCGACGAGCCCACCGGCAACCTCGATCCGTCGCATGCCGACCAGGTCATGCGGCTGCTGCGACAGCAGTTGCTGGAGCAGCACGCAGCCTGCCTGCTGGTGACGCACTCGACGCACGCGGCGGAACACGCGGACCGCCGCCTGCGGCTCGAGCACGGCCACCTGGTCGAGGCTTGAGGCTGGGTTGGCCTCGCGATGATTTCAGGCGCCCCCGCTTCCGCATTCGCCGGCCTGCGCCGCGCCTGGGGCTGGTGGTGGCAGCTGTCCTGGCCGGCGCTGCGCCTGCAGTGGGGCCGCCAGCTCGCCGCGCTGCTGACCATCGCGCTGGGCCTGGCCTTAGCCGGCGCGGTGCACTGGATCAACGCCTCGGCGCTGGCGCAGTTCGAGTCCGCCGCGCGCCAGAGCAGCGCACAGGCCGACACCGAGCTCAGCCCCGCGCCCGGCGCCGCGCCGCTCTCCGACCGCTTCTTCGGGGAACTGGCCGCGCGCGACGACATCGCGGCGCTCGCGCCCCGGCTCGACGCCAGCATCCGTCTCCAGGGCCGCGACGGGTCCTGGCAGCGCGTGCGGCTGATCGGCCTGGACCTGGTGCAGCTCGGCGCCTTCCATCCGCAGTGGTTCCCCCGGCTGGACGGCGCGGACCTCGGCCGGGCGCTGCGCGAGCCTTCGCTGCTGGTCAGCGACGCCGCGTGGACGCGACTGGGCTATGACACCCCGCCGGCCACCCCGCCGGCCACCCTGCGCGTGGACCTGCCCGACGAGCCCGCGCCGCTCCCCGTCGCCGGCCGCGTGCCGGACCGCCAGCAGCCGCTGGTGATCGTCGACATCGCCTGGGCGCAGCAGCTGCTGCATCGTCCCGGCCAGCTCGACGCGATCCTGCTGCGCATGGCACCGGGTCGCGCGGTCCCGGTCAACTGGCCCGCCGGCGTCCAGGCCCAGGCGCCCGCGGACCAGGCCCGCCAGCAGGCCGAGGAGGCGCGCCGCCTCACACGCGCCTACCGCCTCAACCTCGGCGTGCTGTCGCTGATGGCGCTGTTCGTCGGCGCCTTCATGGTCTTCGCGGTGCACAGCCTGTCGGTGGCGCAGCGGCTCCCGCAACTCGCGCTGCTGGGCGTGCTCGGCATGAGCGCGCGGCAGCGGCTGGCGCTGCTGGTGTCGGAAGCGCTGGCGCTGGGCCTGGCGGGCGCGGTGCTCGGCCTGGGCCTGGCCGTCGCGCTCGCGGAGCTCGGCCTGCATGCGCTGGGCGGCGATCTCGGCAGCGGCTTGACCGGACTCAGCGGCGGGCGCCCGCAACTGCAGCTCTCGCCGGCGTCGATCGCGGGGCTGCTCGCGCTCGGCCCGCTGGTCAGCCTGGGCGCGGCGGCCCTGCCCCTGGCACGGCTGCGCGGGCTGCCGGTGGCGCAGGTGCTCAAGGGCCTGGGCAGCGGCGGCGACACCGGCCGCTGGTGGTGGGCGGGCCCCGTGCTGCTGGCCGCGGCCTGGCCGCTGACCTGGATGCCGACCGTCTCCGGGCTGCCACTCGGCACCTACGCGGCGATGGTCGCCCTGCTGCTCGGCGCGCTGGGCACGGTGCCCTTCGTGCTGCGCGCCATCACCGGCCTGCTGCGCGGCTGGGCATCGCGCCGCGCCCTGCCGCTGCTGGCCGTCGAGCGGGCCCGCGACCAGGCCGGTGAAGCGGGCCGGCTGATCGCCGGCGTGCTGGTGGCGCTGGCGCTCGCCGTGGCGATGCTGGTGATGGTGGCGAGCTTCCGGAATTCGCTGGACCAGTGGCTGAGCGACATGCTGCCCGCCGATCTCTACCTGCGCCAGACCGCCCGCGACAGCGCCCAGCAGGGCCAGCCCATGCCGCCGGGATTGGCGGCCTCGGCCGCCGCGCTGCCGGGCGTCGAGCGCGTGGCCGCGCAGCGCTCCCGCGCGATCGGGATCCGGGTGCGCGGGATGACCGGCGGCACGACGCTGCTGGCGCGGCCGCTCGATCACCGCCTGCCGCTGCAGGGCGACGCCGTCGCGCTGCCGGAGGGCCTGCAGCCGGTCTACATCAACGAGGCGATGCGGGACGAACTCCGGCTCGCGCCCGGCGACCGCTTCATGCTCCGGCTCGACGGGCGGCAGCTGCCGGTCGCGGTGAAGGCGATCTGGCGCGACTACAGCCGCCAGAGCGGCGCGGTGCTGATGGAGCGTCGCGACTGGGAGCGCCTCAGCGGCGACGCCGCGATCACCGAACTCGCGCTGTGGCTCAAGCCCGGCGCTGATCCGATTGCCGTGCAACAGGCCCTGCGGGCCGCCACCGGCGCGCCGGAGTCGCTGGAGATCGCCTCGGCCGGCGAGCTGCGGCGTTTCTCGCTGGCGATCTTCGACCGCAGCTTCGCGATCACCTACTGGCTGCAGGCGGTGGGGCTGGGCCTGGGGCTGTTCGGCGTGGCGGCGAGCCTGTCGGCGCAACTGCTGGCGCGTCGCCGCGAGTTCGGCCTGCTGCTGCACCTCGGGCTGACGCGCGCGATGCTGCGCCGGCTTGTGCTCGCCGAAACGCTGCTGCAGGCCCTGGCCGGCGCGCTCATGGGGCTGGTGGTGGGCCTGGCGATCAGCGCGGTGCTGGTGTTCCGGCTCAATCCGCAGAGTTTCCACTGGAGCATGGACTGGTCCATCCCCGGCTGGCGCGTCGCGGCGCTGCTGGCGGCCAGCCTGCTCGCCACCGGGGCGACCGCCGCCTGGGCCAGCGCCCGCGCGCTGCGCGCCGGCAGCGGCGAGGCCTTGCGCGCCGTGCGGGAGGACTGGTGATGATCGGACGACGCCCGCTGCTGGGTGGATTCGGACTGGCGGCGCTCATGACCGCGCCTGGGGGCGCGCCCGGGGCCGCCTTCGCCCAAGGCCGCAAGGCCAGTGCCGCGAAGGCGGCGGCATCGGCTGCGGCACCCGCTGCCGCACCTGCTGCCCCACCGGCCTCGGAGCGCCTGTCCCCCGTACCGCTGCGATTCCCGCGCGACCACGGCGCGCATCCCGGGACGCGCGTCGAATGGTGGTACGTGACCGGGGTGCTCCACCTGGGTTCGGCCGCGGCCGCGCCGGCCGGCACGGACGGCGCCGGCACCGGCAGCCCCCGTCCGGACTTCGGCTTCCAGCTCACCTTCTTCCGGGTCCGCAACGACCTGAAGCGTCCCTTGTCGTCGGCCTTCACACCCGACCAGCTGATGCTGGGCCATGCAGCGATCTCGGACCTCGGCCGCCAACGCCTGCTGCACGACCAGCAGGTGCTGCGCCATGGTTTCGCGAACGCGCGGACCGAGCTCGACGACACCCGCGTGCGCATGGCCGGCTGGCAGTTGCGCCGCGTCGACGGGCCCGGGGGCCGCAGCCGCTACGCCCTCCTGATGGCGAGCGAGACCGCCGGCTTCGCGCTCGAGCTGAGGCTGGACGCGCCGCAGGCACCGCTGCTGCAAGGGCGGGCCGGCTGGTCGCGCAAGGGCCCGGGCGAGCAGCAGGCCAGCCGCTACGTCAGCGAGCCGCAACTGGCGGGGCCGGGCCGGCTCGCGCTCCGCGAAGGCGGCACGCGCGACGTGCGGGCCCGCGCCTGGCTCGATCACGAATGGAGCAACCAGTACCTCGGCCGCGGCGCCGACGCGGCGCCGGACCGCGCGGTGGGCTGGGACTGGCTCGGACTGAACCTCGACGACGGCGCGTCGCTGACGCTGTTCCGGATGCGCGGACAGGACGGTGCGGCGATCTGGACCGGCGGCAGCTGGCGCGCGGCGACCGGCGGCGCGCCGGTCGACTTCGAGCAGCAGCTCCAGTTCGAGCCCCTGGCGTTCTGGAAAAGCCCGGTCAGCCTGGCGACCTACCCGGTCCGCTGGCGGATCCGGACGCCGCGCGGCGTCTTCCTGGTCGAGGCGGCGTACGCGGCCCAGGAGATCGACGCGCGCCGCAGCACCGGTTTCCCGTACTGGGAAGGCGTCGCGCGCGTGGCCGACGATGCCGGCCGCACGCTGGGCTGGGGCTACCTCGAGATGACGGGCTACGCAGGTCGCGTGCCGCTGTAGCGGTTGCGCCCCGACGGGATCGCCGCGTAGGCGCGCACGCAGTTGCAGCCGGCGCCGCGCGCCATCGCCAAGGCCTGGCGGGCCTGCTGCAGCAGCTGGTCCGCGCCCTGCTGCGGCTCGCGCCGCCAGTCCTGCCAATGGGCCAGCCCCAGGCTCGCGCTCAAGGGCAGCGCCTGGCCCGACCAGCGGTAGTCGAGCGTCGCGACGCGGGCGCGCACCCGGTCGGCGGCGTCCAGCGCGCCCAGCGGATCGGTGCACGGCAGGTAGGCGGCCCACACGCCGCGCGGCAGCGGCAGCAGCCAATCGCCGCCACGCAACTGCTGACGCACGAGCTGGTCGAGCCTTTCCTCCAGCGCCAGGATGCAGTCGTCCCCGTACTGCTGCTGCAGGCGCGCCCAGGGATCGAGTTCCAGCAGCATCAGCACGCCGTCGTGGCGGTGCCGCTGGGCGCGGGCGGCCTCGCGTTTGAGGTCGTCCATCAACTGCGCCTCGTCGGCGGCGGCGATCCGCGCCGCAGGCTCGCGACGCGCCCGCCAGCGCCGTCGCAGGGAAGTCCACCAGGCCCCGGGGCCCCTGTCCGAGTCTTGAGCCATGCCGCCCACCTTCGCCGGAGATGAGGATTGATTGCAGCACAGGAGCAAGCCGCGCGCCGCCCCCTTGAGCGAGGGAGGATAGGCGCTCGCGCCACGGCGCGTCGCGCCAGATGTAACGAATCCGGACGCGCCGCAGGGACGCGTCCCGTCGGGCCGCGCCTGCTCTACAGTCGACGGCTGTATCCAGCGCCCGCGGCGGCGCCGCCCTGCCCGTGCACGCCATCCCGCAGCGAGATTCCACCTTCACCGAGCCGCCGGCGCCGCCGACCGGCGACCTGCCGATGCCCGCCGTCGTGGGCGCGCTGCTGGTCCTGCTGGCGGGCCTGGCGCTGACGCTCAGCGCGATGCTGTGGAACCGCAACCGCGTCGCGGCCGAAGGCCACCGCGTACTCGAGGCCCAGGTGGAACGCCTGCAGCGCGACATCGTCCAGCGCTTCATGCAACCGGTCTACGGCCTCAAGGGCGCGCGCGGCACGATCGCCGCGCTGCACGGCCGGGTCGATCGCCATGCCTTCCGCGCCTACGTCCAGTCGCGCGACCTGCCGCGCGAGTTTCCGGGCGTGCGCGGCTTCGGCTTCGTGCCGCGGGTGATGCGCGGCGATCTTCCCGCCTTCATCGCCGCCGAACGTGCCGACGGCGCGCCGCAGTTCGCGGTCCGCAGCTTCAGCGACACCGCCCCGGACCTCTTCGTCGTCGCCCACATCGAGCCGCTGTCGCAGAACTACGCGGCCTGGGGTTTCGACATCGGCTCGGAAGCGACCCGGCGCCGCGCCATCGAGCAGGCGATCGCCACCGGCGAGGCGACGCTGTCCGCGCCGGTGCCGCTGGTGCAGGACCGCGCGCGCGGGCCCGGCCTGCTGCTGCTGGTGCCGGTCTTCCGCGACGGCGCCGACCCCACCACGCCGGAACAGCGCCGCCAGGCCTTGCTGGGCGTGCTCTATGCGCCGCTGGTGGCGCAGGAGATCCTGCACGGGCTCAAGGAAGGCCTGGCGGCGGCGCCGATCGACTTCCGGCTGCTGATCGAAGACCCGACGCTCGACGCCGGGCACCTCGCGGTCGAGGACCTGCTGCTGGACTCCGTCGCCGGCATCCAGCCCCTGCACACGCCGCCGACGGCGCGGGCCGGCTTCGACACCCGCATGGTCGCGAACGAGCAGGCGGTGGAGATCGCCGGCCGCACCTTCCGCCTGGAAGCCGCGCTGACGACCGCCTACGAGCGCACCGTCATCGACGCCGCGGGCTGGGGCCCGGGGCTGCTCGGCCTCGTGCTGACGACGCTGCTGGCGGCGACGACCTACCTGCTGGCGGCGGGCCGCGCCCGCGCGCAGGCGCTGGCCGACGCGATGACCGAGGACCTGCGCCGCGTGACGCTGGACCAGCAGGCGATGCTGGACACCGAGGTCATCGCCATGGCCAAGCTGCGCGGCCGGCGCATCGTCTGGAAGAACGGCGCGCTGGAGCGGCTGTTCGGCTATGGGAAGGACGGCATGCTGGGGCTGCCGGTGCGCGAGCTCTACGTCGACGAGGACAGCTTCCTCGCGCTCGGCCGCAACGCCTACCCGGTGCTGCGGCGCGGCGGCCACTACCGCAGCCAGCTGCAGATGCGGCGCAAGGACGGCAGCCTCGTCTGGGTGGACCTGAACGGCGTCGCGCTGCCCGGCGAGCGCGACGAGGAGACCACGCTCTGGATGATGGTCGACATCACGCAGAGCAAGGCCTACGAGGCGCGCGTCGAACGCGCCGCCTTCCACGACGCGCTCACCGGTCTGCCCAACCGGGTGCTGCTGGCCGACCGGCTGCGCCAGGCGATGGCGGCGGCGCAGCGGCAGCAGCAGGCGGTGGCCGTGGCCTACCTGGACCTGGACGGCTTCAAGGCCGTCAACGACGCGCACGGCCACGACGCCGGCGACGAGGTGCTGAAGGCCGTGGCGCAGCGGCTCACGGAGGCCATCCGCGCCACGGACACCGCGGCCCGGCTCGGCGGCGACGAGTTCGTCGTGCTCCTGACGCCGCTGCCCGCGCCGGAAGCGGGTCGCGCCACCTGCGAGCGGCTGCTGCGCGCCATCCTGGAACCGGTGCGGCTGAGCTCGGGCAGGACGGTGCAGGTCGGCAGCAGCATCGGCGTCGCGCACTATCCGCTCGACGGCGTCGACGCCGAGGTGCTGATGAGCCGCGCGGACCAGACGATGTACGAGTGCAAGCGCGCGGGACGCTGCCGGATCCGGTGGCTCAACGGCGCGCTGCCGCCGGACGAGATCGACCTGTCGGCGCTGCGTCAGCCGTCGGCCGCGCCAGCGGGCCCTGTCGCCGGCACCGGCACCGGCACCAACATGAATGCGGACGGGGACGCGGACGCGGACGCGGCGGATCCGCCCACGCTCGAAGGTGACCACAGTCACGCCCGCTGAGCCGGCGTGCGGTCGGGCGATTACAGTCGGGCGATGACGATCCTGACCACCCCGCGCCTGCGCCTGGCGCCGATGGCCGACGCCCACCTGGACGGGCTGTTCGAGATGAACCGCGACCCCGAGGTGATGCGCTACATCACCGGCAGACCCGACACGCGCGCGGACACCCAGGCCATGATCGACCGGGTCAAGCGGCGCTGGGGCGAATGGGGCTTCAGCTGGTGGACCTTCTTCGAGCGCGAGACCGGCGAGATCGTCGGCGCCGGCTGCATCCAGCACCTGCGCGGCGAGACCGCGAATCCGCACGAGATCGGCTGGCGCCTGCGCCGTGACCGCTGGAGCCGCGGTTACGGCTCGGAGGCGGCGCGCCGCATGGCGGCCTTTGCGTTCGACACGCTGCAGGCGCCGGAGATCGTCGCGGTCTGCGACCCGGCCAACGACGGCTCGGCCCACATCATGAAGAAGCTGGGCATGAGCTACCGCGAGCTGCAGCGCTGGCAGGACGCCGACATCGCGGTCTACGGCATGACCGCGGACGAGTGGCGCCGCTCGCCGTCCGCTGCCAAGGCGGCGCAAGAGATCGCCGCCACACCGCCGGAGCCCCGCGGCTGACGCGGCTGACGCGGCATCACAGCCCGCCGACGAAGTAGCGCTTCAGGCCCGAGAGGATCATCTCGACCGCGATCGCCGTCAGCACCAGGCCCATCAGCTTCTCGATCGCCGAGACGACCGAGTCGCCGAGCAGCTTGCGGATCCGGTCCGCCAGGATCAGGGCGAGGAACGAGATCACCATCGCCGTGAACAGTGCGCCTATCCATTCGGCGACGCGGTCCGGCTGGCGCGAGGCCAGCAGCAGCACCGTCGCCATCGCGGACGGCCCGGCCAGCAGCGGCACGGCCAGCGGGAAGATGAAGGGCTCGCGGCCGGTCTCCACGCCGTAGGCGGACTCGCCCGCGTGGCTGAAGATCATCCGGATCGCGATGATGATCAGGATCACGCCGCCGGCGACCTCGAGCGAGCGCTCGGACAGGTGCATCAGCCGCAGGAAACCTTCGCCCAGGAACATGAATGCGAGCAGCACGGCGAAGGCGATGCCGACCTCGCGCAGGGCGACCTTCAGCCGGCGCTCGCGCGGCACGGCCCGCATGATCGGGATGAAGATCGGGAGGCTGCCCAGCGGGTCGAGCACCAGCAGCAGCAGGATGAGGGCGGAGAGGAAACTGTGATCCATGGGGCCGGATTCTCGCCGATGGCGGCCGCCGGGCACCCGCCGTTGGCGCGGCGCCACGCACGCTTCGTTCATCGATCTCCGTAGAATCGCAACAATTCCTCGCTCGAATGCCGATGACGAACAAGATGAACGACAGGACGGACAAGAAGAGCGCGCCGGCCCGACCGACGGGTCCGGTGGCGCTGGATGCGATCGACCTGCGCATCCTGGAAGCGCTGCAGCGCGACGGCCGGATGTCCAACGTCGATCTTGCGACCCAGGTGCACCTGTCGGCGCCGCAGTGCTTCCGGCGCGTGCGCGCGCTGGAGGAGCGCGGCGTGCTGCGCGGCTACCGCGCCGATGTCGCGCCGCTCGCGCTGGGGCTGAGCGTCACCGCCTACGTGAGCCTGAACATCACCGCGACGGCCTTCGTCCGCGTGCGGGAGATCGAGTCGCTGATCCGCGACTTCCCCGAGATCCTCGAGTGCCACACCGTGTCGGGGGACTCGGACTACCTGCTCAAGGTGGTCGCGCGCGACCTGCAGGCCTTGTCCAAGTTCCTCACCGACAAGCTGATGCAGCTGGACGGCGTCGCCGACGTCCGCTCGATGATCTGCCTGGAGGAGATCAAGCCGCCGGCGGGGCTGCCGGTGGCTTAAGCATCGGTGGCCGCGCCGAGCTCGACGGCGTTGCGGATACCGCTCAACACGTAGGTCAGCAGACCGGATTCATCCAGCAGCCGCTGACGCATCTGCCGCGGCATGGACCGTCGGTCCATCGCCAGGTCGAGCGACAGCTTCCGCTGCTTGTCGGCGTGGGCATGCGCGTGCTGGAAGGCGCCGCCGCTCGCGTCCAGCCGCGACGCCATGCCGCCCAGCGCCTGCGGGTCATACCGACCGGCCGCCTTGACCGCCGCCTCTTGCAGGGTTTGGGCGATGAATGCCTCTTCTTCCCTCCCGCCGGTGCCGCCATAGGTCTTGCGATAGCCGGTGCGCAGTTGTTCAACCAGCGGTCGCAACTGCAGCTCCACCTGCTGTTCGACATCGACGCGCTCGGCGCGCCGGAATTTCGCCAGGAAGCGCTCCCCGGCGCCGGGCGGTGCGGCGACCAAAGCGTCGAACAAGGTCCGCATGCGCTGATCCAGGACTGCGATCGTGCGATCAAGCGCTGGCGGCCGGGATCGCAGTTCAGAGTCGCTCACGGCGTGGCGCAACGAAGCCGCCGTCCTCTGCGGCTCAGGCGTCTCACTGGAGGCGGTCCCAGCCAGCGTGGGTTCGCTCGCTGCACGGCGCAAGGCCCCTGGTGCGTTCGGAGCCGCGGTCGGATCGAGTCCCTCCGTCTCGGGCAGCTCACCCTGCGACAGCAGGGACAGGACCACACTGGATTCGTCGACATCGGCGGGGTCCGCGATCGATGGCTTGTCCGGGATGGACGGGGCGCGCGATGCGTCCTGCATCGCGGGTGTCGCAGGTGTCGTGGGTGTCGCGGGCATCGCGTGCTTGCGCGCCAGCGCCAGCGCACGTTCCAGGTCCGCCGCCTCCTGGCGGGTGCGTCCGCTCTTCGCGCCGCCGTCGACATCCGGCAGCGGAGTCTTCGGCGCGCGCGCCGACCTGTCCACCTGGCGCTCCTGGATGGCGCGCCGTTCCGCCCAGATCTGCTTCTGCGCGTGCGCCGAGATGACCAGCCTCTTGGCATCCGGCGCGTCAGGAGACGGCGGTGCCGCGCGCTTGCGCGGTGCCACAGGCGCGACGACGATCGGATCGAGTGGCGCGGGCTGCCTGGCGGGCACCTGTGCCTCCGACACGGCGGGGCGGGCAGCGCCGGGCTTCATCGGCTCGGGCAGCGCGGCGAGCACCTCGGCGGGCACCGGCGCATCCAGCAGTGGCGATTCGGCGTGGGCCGGAGGCGACTTCATCCGCCCCGCTGCCGCATTGATCAAGCCCTCCTGCCCCTGCGCGAAGGCGGGACCGCGATGGGTCCGCGCCGCTTCGAGGAAGCGCGCCTGATCTAGCGCCCGATCGTGCGAGGTCGGCATGGGCGCGCCCACATCGCGCACATCGCGCACATCGCGCGCCACCGCATCGAGCTCGCGCTGGCGGCCCATCGCATGCATCAGCGCGATCGCCGCGCCCGACCGGGTCGCGCCGTCCTCGCAGAAGGTGCTCATCTGCGCGTGCTCGCCCCGTTCGAGGCGCTGCGTGAATCCCTCGAAGACGCGTGCCATGTCGCCATGGAAATTCTCCGGCGAACGGGGATCGGCGCGGGCCTCGTGCACGCGGATCCACTGCGACTGCATGCGCCGGCCGGCCTGCGACAGCTCGATTTCCATCAGCCAGTGGCCGTCCTCCTGCGGCAAGGGATGCCGGGCGACCGAGCCGGTCACCCATCCGCCGGGCGAAGGCAGTTCGCAACGGCAGACGGCGCCGGGCCGGTCCAGCATCGCCAGCAGCGGCGGCAGCGCCCGGCCCCCGCCATGCGCGACCACGACGTCGGTGACGTTGCGCTCGCACAGCCCCTGCAAGGCGCCGATCACATGGGCGGCGTTCATGCCCTGCCCCAGGACGGGCAGCGCCCCCTGCAACACCGCAGGCATCGGTGCCATGGCCCTGGCGGGGACCGGCCAGCCGTGCGGCGACGGCCAGCCCATGGGCATCATCGCGGCGTTGAGCCGCGGCGGCACCACCTGTTCGAGCCAGCCGCCGACCTGCGCGGCCAACAGCGGCAGCATGTGCTGCGGATGGAGATCGGCGGGCGGACGCGTCGGGCAGCACAAGTCCGGCCAGTGGACCGACGACGACATCATCGGCGTGGCCCGGCTCGCGTCCCACGGATGGCCCGTCGGAGGAAGCTGGAAAGGGAGCGTGTGGAAGAACATGCGAGCGGCGGGCGCTTCGCATCGGGACCATGCGTCGCGCTCCGGAGGATCAGAGGTGGCGGATTTGTGCGCCAACCAGGCTCAAGGGTTCGCACCGTCGCGACAACCCTTCAGCCGGGCATCACCCGCGCGGGTGATGCGCCGCGTGCAGCTGCTTGAGGCGCTCCCGCGCCACATGCGTGTAGATCTGCGTGGTCGACAGGTCCGCATGGCCCAGCAGCAGCTGGACCGCGCGCAGATCCGCGCCATGGTTGAGCAGGTGGGTGGCGAAGGCATGCCGCAGCGTGTGCGGGGAGATCGGACTCGTGATCCCCGCGATGAGGGCGTACTTCTTGACGATCCGCCAGAAGCTCTCCCGCGTCATCGCCTGCCCGAACCGGCTGAGGAACAGGTCGTCGGTGCCGCGCACCCCCAGCAGTTGCGTGCGCGCCTCCTTCAGGTAGCGCATCAGCCAGACATGCGCCTCCTCGCCGAAGGGCACCATCCGCTCCTTGTCGCCCTTGCCGGTCACGCGCAGCACGGCTTCGCGCAGGCCCACGTGCACGCTCTTGAGCGTCACCAGCTCGGTCACGCGCAGCCCGCTGGCGTACATCAGCTCCAGCATGGCGCGGTCGCGCAGTCCCTGCGCGGTGCCCACGTCGGGCGCGTCGAGCAGCGCCTCGACCTGCTGCTGCGACAGGGTCTTGGGCACGCGCATCGGCTGCTTGGCCGTGATCAGCTTGAGGGTGGGATCGCGCTCGATGCGGCGCTCGCGCAGCGCCCAGCGGAAATAGCGCTTGAAGACCGAGAGCCGCCGGTTCGCCGAGCTCGCCTTGCCGCCGTCATGGCGCGAGGTGGCATAGGCCATCAGGTCCAGTTCCTCGATCCGGTCCAGCGTGCGCTGGCGCTCCGCGGCCGCCCAGTCGGCCAGCAGCTGCAGATCGCGCCGGTACGCCAGCTGCGTGTTGCGCGACAGCCCTTCCTCGATCCAGAGCGACTCGATGAACGCGTCGATGGCGCGCTGGCTGCGCTCGCGCGCGTCGGAGTTCACGGACGGTTCGTCGGCGGGAAGGACGTCGGAAGGCGATGACATGCCGCGCATGATGCCAGCGCCGCCGGTGCCGGGATCACGCGGACGTCAGGCGACGGCACGGCGAAGGCATGGCGAAAAAAAGGGCCCGCGCCACCACGCGCGGGCCCTACGGAGCAACCGCCACAGGCAGCGGTTGGGGGGGACCGGGACGAATGAACTCGGCGCGAACCTCAGCCGATGCGCACCGGCACGAAGATCTTGTCGCCGCCCCGCTGCACGAGCAGCGCGACCGACTTCTCCGCGCCCTTGACCGCGCTGCGCACCTGATCGAGCGACTGCACCGGCGTGCCGTTGACGGCCAGCAGCACGTCGCCGGGACGCACGCCCGCACGCGCCGCGGCACTGCCCTCGCCGACTTCCTGGATCAGCAGCCCGTCGCGGGTGCCGAGCTGGCGGCGCTCCTCGGGCTGCAGCGGCCGCAGGGCCAGGCCGAGCTTGGCGTGGTCCGCGTCCGCGTCGCTGCCGCCGGCCTTGGCGAGCTTGGCGCCCTTCTCGTTCGCGTCGCCGAGGGTGGCGGTGATCGTCTCGCGCTTGCCGTTGCGCCAGACGTCGATGTCGACCTTGTCGCCGGGCAGCGATTGATCCACCAGCGCCGGCAGGTCGCCGCTGGACACGATGCGCTGGCCCTTGTAGCCGAGGATCACGTCGCCCGAGCGCAGGCCCGCCTTGGCGGCCGGTCCGTCGTCCTCGACGTTGGCCACCAGCGCGCCCTCGGGGCGATCCAGCTTGAAGGAGTCGGCGAAGCCCTGGTTGACCTCCTGCACCATCACGCCGAGCTTGGCGTGCTGCACCTTGCCGCCCTTCTCGATCTGCTGGCGGACCTTGTTGGCGACCTCGACAGGAATCGCGAAGGACAGGCCCTGGTAGCCGCCCGAGGCGCTGTAGATCTGCGAGTTGATGCCGACCACCTCGCCGCGCGCGTTGAACAGCGGGCCGCCGGAGTTGCCGGGGTTGATCGCGACGTCCGTCTGCAGGAAGGGCACGCGGCTTTCGTCCGGGCCGAGCGAGCGGCCCTTGGCGCTGATCACGCCGGCGCTGACGCTGTTCTCGAAGCCGAACGGCGAGCCGATCGCAAGCACCCATTCGCCGACGCGCAGGTCCTTGGTCGCGCCCAGGCGGACGGTGGGCAGGTTCTTGGCTTCGATCTTCAGCACCGCGACGTCGGTCGACTTGTCGCTGCCCAGGACCTTGGCGCGGTACTCGCGACGGTCGGTCAGCTTGACGACCACTTCCTGGGCGTCCTGCACGACGTGGGCGTTGGTGAGGATCACGCCGTCGGCGCTGACGATGAAGCCGGAGCCCTGGCCGCGGACCTCGCGGCTGCCGCCCTCGCCGCCGCCATTCGGGCCGCCGGGCATGCCGGGCACGCCGAAGCGGCGGAAGAATTCATAGAACGGATCATCGGGGTCGATCTGCGGCGCACGCGCGGCGCGCGTCTTCACCGTGCCAGACACGCTGATGTTGACCACCGCAGGCCCCTGCGCCGCGGCGATCTGCGCGAAGTCAGGCATGCCCGCCGGCGGCGGCGTGAAGCTCGCGGCCGGCGCGGCAGCGTTGGCCAGCGGCGTCGTGGCCGCCGCCACCTGCGTGTCGCCCGCCGACGTCGAAGCGCCATCGGCCGACGCGGAACTCTGCGCGACCGGTAGCAGCTTCGCATTGCGCATCGCGAGCGCACCGCCCGCCGCCCCCAGCACGCCAGCCGCCGCCAGCGCCCACACGAGTTTCTTCACCGGGATCATCTTCTCCACTTGAGTCATCTGAACCTCCAGGTTCGCTGAGAGTCACCGCCACCGCCATGAAGGCCTTGGCACCGACTCGATGACTCGAAGTTTGAGCAGCTTCGCTTAGGTCGCTCTTAATGCAGGGAGAGGCGCGGTGAAGCGCCGGTAAAGCGGAGGTGGAGTAGCGGTGGAGCGATGCGGGACGCCGCTCGACACCGGTCGGCCAAGCGCGGGCACTCCAGGGTGCAGGGGGCATCGCGTCCGCGAACCCCCAGCACCCTTCCGGCCCCACTCGCGCTCGCTGACTTCCGGTTCACGCAGGCGGGAGAGCTGGCGGGGGCGCGGCAGGGCGTGCGTGTGACGGCAACGCCGGTTGTGACACCGGTTGGGGCACCGGTTGGGGCACCGGTTGGGGCACAGATTGCGGCGCGGACGGTGGGGTGCGGGAGAGCGGCATCGACAACTCGACGCGCAGGCCGCCCAAGGCCGTGCTGTGCCCCAGCCGCAGCGCGGCGCCGTGGTCGTCGGCAATGCTGCGCACCAGCGCCAGGCCAAGACCGCTGCCCGGCGCCTGCTGCGCCTGCGATTCGGAACGGTAGAAGCGATCGAACACGCGTCCCCGCTCGGCGTCGGGAATGCCAGGGCCATCGTCCTCGACCACGAGCAACGCCTGTCCGCCGCTGCGCTCCAGGCTCAGGTCCACGCGACTGCGCCCGTACTTGATGCCGTTGTCGAGCAGGTTGCGCAGCAGCATCGTCAACGCCTCGCGATGACCGTCGACCAGCACCGCGTCGCAGCGCTCCATGCCGAGGTCGATGCCGCGCGCCTGGGCCAGCGTGGCGCCGTCGATGACGGCGTCGCGGCAGAGCGCATCCAGCGCGATGGGCTGCGCGGGGGCCTGGGCCTTGGCGCTGTCCTGGCGCGCCAGCGCGAGCAGTTGCTCGATCAGGTGGGAGGCGCGATCGATGCCCAGACCGAGTTTCTCCAGCGCCTGCAGGCGCGCGCCCTCGTCCGGCGCGCGGCGCAAGGACTGCAGCTGCAGCTTCAAGGCAGCAAGCGGCGAGCGCAGCTCGTGCGCGGCATCGGCGACGAAGTGCTGCTGCTGCTCGAAGGCCTGGCGCACGCGGTCCAGCAGGGCGTTGAGTTCGGTGACCAGCGGCTGCACTTCGGCGGGAACGTCCTCCTCGTCGACGGGGGCCAGGTCTTGCGCCGCGCGGCGCGAGAGCTGCTGTCGCACCCGCTCCAGCGGCGCCAGCGAGTGCGAGACCACCCACCACACGACCAGTGCCAGCATCGGCAGCATGAGGGCGGTGGGGAGCACGGTGCGCCATGCCAGCTGTCCGGCCATGCGCTGTCTCACGGCGATGTCCTGTGCCACCTGAACGACCTGGAAGCGCCCCTGCACCGCGAATACGCGGTAGCGCTTGCCGCGCAGGGCGACGTTGGAGAAGCCGAGCACCGCGCGCTGCGGCAGCCAGTCGGGTCCGGCCGAGCGGTACAGCGGCGTGCCGTCCAGGCCCCAGACCTGCACGATCAGGTCGATGCTCTGCTCTTCGCCGAGCGGCAGCGGCAGGCCCGTGCCCATGCCCGCGCGCAGCGAGAGCGCGACCTGCTGCATCTGGTAGTCGAAGATCTCGTCGGTCTCCATCAGCGCGTTGCGGTAGGCGCTCATGCCCTGCGCCAGCGCGCCGGTGAGCACCGCGCCCAGCAGGAACAGCAGCAGGCGGTAGCGCAGCGAGCTCGGCAGCCACTGCATGCGGCCGAAACGCCGGCCCGGGCGCCCGCCGAGGCGGCCGGGGACGTCCGCGCCGGATCCGGCGTCGGCCTTCCTTCGTGCGGTCATTCCTTGGGCACGCGGTAACCGACGCCGCGCACGTTCTGGATCAGCTCCGCGCCGAGCTTCTTGCGCAGACCGTGGATGTAGACCTCGACGGCGTTGCTGCTGATCTCGTCCTTCCAGCCGTAGAGCTTCTCCTCGAGCTGCTGGCGCGAGAGCACCATGCCCGGACGCGCCAGCAAGGGCTCCAGGACCGCCCACTCGCGCTGGGACAGGGTGACCGGATGACCGTTGGCGGTGACCTCCCGCGTGGCGGGATTGATGCTGACGCCCATGTGCTCGTAGACCGGCTCGGCGCGGCCGGCGGCACGGCGCAGCAGCGCGCGGATGCGGGCCAGCAGTTCGTCGAGCTCGAAGGGCTTGAGCACGTAGTCGTCCGCGCCGGCGTCCAGGCCGGCGACGCGCTGGGCGGTGGCGTCACGCGCCGTGGCGATCAGCACCGGCACCGCCTGCTTGCGGCCGCGCAGCGCCTGCAGCACGCTCATGCCGTCGCGCCGGGGCAGGCCCAGGTCCAGGATCACCAGGTCGTAGGTCTGGGATTGCAGCGCGGTGTCGGCGATCTCGCCGTCGCGCACCCAGTCCACGGCATAACCCTCGGCACGGAGCAGCTCGAGCAGCTGCTCGCCGATCATGAGGTCGTCTTCCACCAGCAGGAGTCGCATGGCCGCAATTGTGCACGCGGCCAGACGTTCGCGCGGGAGCCGGCGGCCTCGATCAGGATCGCAGCGGCGCGGAATGCAGTGCGTTCAGGACGCACATCGTGGCCACGGCCTTCATGCGACGCTCCGCCTGCCCGTCCGGCGCCCGCCCGCTGCGTTCGCAGCCGGACCGGGCCAGTTGCCACGCCTCCGCGAAGACGCCGCTCCCGCGATGGCTCACGCGCTGTCGCCAATGCTTGCCGCTGGCGGGTCGACACGACTTGAAGGTCTGGCCGAACCATTCCCCCAGCAACACGCCCAATTGCCGCTCGGCGATGTCCGCGCCGCACCCCAGGCGCTGCTGCAACGCCTGCATCAGCGGGACGCCTATCCGTTGCGCCATGGCCAGCACCTCGTTCCCCGGCACCGTGGGCTTGGGGCCGAAGCGCTTGCGCCACCATCCGCGAAGTCCGGTGTGCCGGGTCATGCGGCCCGTCAGCTCGCCCAGGGTCTCGAGATGGGGAAGGAGGAGGCGCTCCTTGTCGCGCGCCCCCAGCGGACCATCGCCCGTGCGCGACGGTTTCAGCGGCGGTTTCAGCGGCGGATTCATCGGCGGCTCCCTCGGCGGGTTCCGCGGCAGGCTGGGATGACGAGGAAGCGCAGCGCCGAGCGGCAGCGTCGCGTCTTCGGGGGTCGCCAGGGGAGCCCGGGAGGGAAGTCCCGGTTGCCGCGGCACGGCGTTCGGGGCCGCGCGATGGAAGACTTTTCGACGCGGCTGGACCAAGGTCGCAGCCGCCGTTCTTGGCGGCCGAGCGCCTTGGGCATCGGCCTCCAGCTCGCGCCGGTCCCAGGCCGCGACCTGGGCCCGGATCGCCTCGTGGTCGTTGGTCGCCGGGACGGGACCGGCGAAAGATCGGATCGATGGCATCACGGCGGGTTCCTTTCATGAACGGCCCGTCGAGCGGGCCAAGGGTTCATGGGTGCACGCCCGACATCCGAGGTTCCCGATTCCATGACTACAATGCATCCCTGTCAGGAGAGAGCCCCCTCGCGGGGGCCGCCGAAGGCGCAGTGGCATGGCTTGTCCCACGCTGCGAACGCTCAGGCAAAAGGACTGACGAAACGCTCGAGACTTCGGGCGTCCTCACTGGAGAGAGACGGGGCGGACCTGCCGGTCGAGCCCGTCCACCGAAGGGGCAAGCCGACGGCCAACCGCCGACGGCCAATCTCTCAGGTAAAGCGGACAGCGAGGGCATCTCCCCCACCTTGACGTGACCGGTTCACGGTCGGGGTGGTCATGACGAATGCCCTCGGAGCGAGACATGTCCGCCGATCAGTCCCTGAATACCCCGGCCACGGCCCCTCTGCACAAGACCCCGCTGCACGCGCTGCATGTCGAACTCGGCGCCAAGATGGTGCCCTTCGCCGGCTACGACATGCCGGTCCAGTACCCCGCCGGCGTGATGGCCGAGCACAAGCACACCCGCGCGCAGGCCGGCCTGTTCGACGTGTCCCACATGGGCCAGGTGCTGCTGGTCGGCGACGATGCCGCCGCGGCGCTGGAGACGCTGGTCCCCGTCGACATCGTCGACCTCGGGATGTTCAAGCAGCGCTACGCGCTCTTCACCGCCGACGACGGCGGCATCCTCGACGACCTGATGGTCGCGCGCCGCACCGACGGGCTGTTCGTCGTGGTCAACGCCGGCTGCCGCGACCAGGACATCGCCCACATGCAGCAGCATCTGTCGGGCCGCTGCGAAGTGCGTCCGCTGCCGGACCAGGCGCTGCTGGCGCTGCAGGGCCCGCAGGCGGTGACGGCGCTGTCGCGACTGAACCCCGACGTCGCCAAGCTGGTCTTCATGACCGGCGGCTTCTTCGACCTGGGCGGCATCCCGACCTTCGTGACCCGTTCGGGCTACACCGGCGAGGACGGCTACGAGATCTCGGTCCCCGCCGACCGTTCGGTGGAACTGGCCCGCAAGCTGCTGGCCCAGCCCGAAGTGATGCCGATCGGCCTGGGCGCGCGCGATTCGCTGCGCCTGGAAGCCGGCCTGTGCCTGTACGGCCATGACATCGACACCACCACCACCCCGGTCGAAGCCT
Source organism: uncultured Burkholderiales bacterium (assembly GCA_966211105.1). Classification (GTDB taxonomy): domain Bacteria; phylum Pseudomonadota; class Gammaproteobacteria; order Burkholderiales; family Burkholderiaceae_C; genus Roseateles. Next base: position 92,006 of record CBIHMU010000003.1, on the reverse strand, counting down.
CGCTGACCTGGGCGATCCAGAAGGTGCGTCGCGCCGGCGGCGCCCGCGCGGGCGGTTATCCGGGCGCGGCCGTCGTCGACCGGCAGTTCGCCGAGGGCGCCGCGCGCAAGCGCGTGGGCCTGGTGAGCACGGAACGCATGCCGGTGCGCGAAGGCGCCAAGCTCCTCAACGCCGACGGCGCGGAGATCGGCGTGGTCACCAGCGGCACGCTGGGTCCCACGGTCGGCAAGCCGGTCGCGCTGGCCTACGTGCAGACGCCGTACGCCGCGCTGGGCACCGAGCTGTTCGCCGAGGTGCGCGGCAAGCGCACGCCGATGACGGTCTCTTCCACGCCGTTCACGCCCAACGGATACTTCCGCGGCTGATCCGCGATCCTGGGTCGCACGTCCTTCGATTGCCTCGAGCTCACCCTCGAGATCCCCTTTCAACTTTCCGACGCACGGAGCCTCTCCATGAGCATCAAGTACACGCCCGACCACGAGTGGGTCGACACCACCGACGGCATCGCCACCGTGGGCATCACGGTCCATGCGCAGGACGCGCTGGGCGACGTCGTGTTCGTGGACCTGCCGGACGTCGGCAAGTCCTTCGCCGCCAAGGAAGTGGCCGGCGTGGTGGAGTCGGTCAAGGCCGCCGCCGACGTCTACGCGCCGGTGTCCGGCGAGATCGTCGAAGTCAACGAGGCGCTGCGCGCCGACCCGTCGCTGGCCAACACCGACCCGCTGAAGACCGGCTGGTTCTTCAAGGTCAAGCTGTCGGATCCGTCGGAGCTGGATGCCCTGATGGACACGACGGCCTACGACGAGCTGGTCAAGAACAGCTAATCGCTTGAGCGATGCACGCAGGGCCCCACGGGCCCTGCGGCAATGAATTCTTCTCTCCAGGATCGCCCCGCCATGTCCGCCCTGCCCTCGTTCGCCGAACTTGAAAACGCTGCCGAGTTCCACGCCCGTCACATCGGTCCCGACGCCCATGACGAGACGCTGATGCTGTCGGCCATCGGCGCCGCATCGCGCGCCGCGCTGATCGACGCGATCGTCCCGGCCGCCATCAAGCGCGCCGCGAAGATGGACCTGCCGGACGCGGTGACCGAAGCGCAGGCGCTGGCCGAGCTCAAGGGCATCGCGGCGAAGAACCAGATCCTGAAGAGCTTCATCGGCCAGGGCTACCACGGCACCATCACGCCGGGCGTGATCCTGCGCAACATCCTCGAGAACCCCGCCTGGTACACCGCGTACACGCCCTACCAGGCCGAGATCTCGCAAGGCCGCATGGAGGCGCTGGTCAACTTCCAGACCATGGTCTGCGACCTGACCGGCATGGCCATCGCCAACGCGTCGATGCTGGACGAGGCCACCGCCGCCGCCGAAGGCATGACGCTGGCCGCGCGCATGGGCAAGAGCAAGAGCCAGGTGTTCTTCGTCGCCGACGACGTGCTGCCGCAGACGCTGGAGGTCGTGCGCACGCGCGCCGAGCCGCTGGGCATCACCGTCCAGGTCGGCAAGGCCGAGGACGCCGGCAAGACCGAGTGCTTCGGCGCGCTGGTGCAGTACCCGGGCGTGACCGGCGTGGTGCGCCCGCTGCAGGCGATCGCCGACGCGGTGCACGCGCAAGGCGGCCTGCTGGTCGCCGCCGCCGACCTGCTGGCGCTGACGCTGATCGCGTCGCCGGGCGAGCAAGGCGCCGACATCGCCGTGGGCACCACGCAGCGCTTCGGCATGCCGATGGGCGCCGGTGGCCCGCACGCCGCCTACATGGCCTGCCGCGACGAATTTAAGCGCTCGCTGCCGGGTCGCCTGGTCGGCGTGTCCGTCGACGCGCACGGCAAGCCGGCCTACCGCCTGTCGCTGCAGACCCGCGAGCAGCACATCCGCCGCGAGAAGGCCACCTCCAACATCTGTACCGCGCAGGTGCTGCCGGCCGTCGTGGCGAGCATGTACGTCGTCTACCACGGCCCGCAAGGCCTGAAGCGCATCGCCCAACGCGTCGCCGCCTATACCGCCGTGCTGGCGCAGGGCCTGAAGGCGCTGGGTCTGACGCTGGTCCACGAGACCGCGTTCGACACGCTGCACGTGAAGACCGGCGCGCACACCGGTCCGGTGCTGGCCGCCGCTGTCGCCGCCGACATGAACCTGCGTCGCGCGAGCGAGGACAGCATCAGCCTGACCCTCGATGAAACGACCACGCGGGCCGACATCCAGGCGCTGCTGACGGTCTTCGCCGAAGGCAAGCCGGTGGCGGATGCCTTCGCGGGCGCCTCGGCCGCCACGCTGATCCCGGCCGCGCTGTCGCGCACCAGCGCCTACCTGACGCACCCGATCTTCAACATCCACCACTCCGAGACGGAGATGCTGCGCTACATCCGCCTGCTCTCCGACAAGGACCTGGCGCTGGACCGCAGCATGATCCCGCTGGGCTCGTGCACGATGAAACTGAACGCGACCAGCGAGATGATCCCCATCACCTGGCCGGAGTTCGCGCAGGTGCATCCGTTCGCGCCGCAGAGCCAGCTGCAGGGCTACGCGCAGCTCGACCAGCAGCTCACCGCCTGGCTGTGCCAGGCGACCGGCTACGCGGGCGTCTCGCTGCAGCCCAACGCCGGCTCGCAGGGTGAATACGCCGGCCTGCTGATCATCAAGGCCTGGCACGAATCGCGCGGCGACGCGCATCGCAAGATCTGCCTGATCCCGGAATCGGCGCACGGCACCAACCCGGCCTCGGCGCAGATGGTGGGCATGCAGGTCGTGGTCACCAAGTGCGACAAGGAAGGCAACATCGACCTGGCCGACCTGAAGGCCAAGTGCGAGCAGCACAGCGCCCACCTGGCCGCGATCATGATCACCTACCCCTCGACGTACGGCGTGTTCGACACGCACGTCAAGGAGATCTGCGCGCTGGTGCATGAACACGGCGGCCGCGTCTACGTCGACGGCGCCAACATGAACGCCTTGGTGGGCATCGCCGCGCCGGGTCAGTTCGGCGGCGACGTGTCCCACCTGAACCTGCACAAGACCTTCTGCATCCCGCACGGCGGCGGCGGCCCGGGCGTCGGCCCGGTCTGCGTGGTCGAGGACCTCGTGCCCTTCCTGCCGGCGCACCGCGCGGCCGGCCTCGGCGAGAAGACCGCCATCGGTGCCGTGTCCGCCGCGCCGCTGGGCAACGCGGCGGTGCTGCCGATCTCGTGGATGTACATCCGCATGATGGGCGAGGTCGGCCTCAAGGCCGCGACCGAAACCGCGATCCTGTCGGCCAACTACGTGGCCGCGCGCCTGTCGGGCCACTTCGACATCCATTTCAGCGGCAACATCGACGGCGTCAAGGGCGGCGGCGTGGCCCACGAATGCATCCTGGACCTGCGTCCGCTCAAGGACAGCAGCGGCATTTCGGCCGAGGACGTCGCCAAGCGCCTGATCGACTACGGCTTCCACGCGCCGACGCTGTCGTTCCCGGTCGCGGGCACGCTGATGGTCGAGCCGACCGAGAGCGAATCGAAGTTCGAGCTGGACCGCTTCATCGCCGCGATGATCCAGATCCGCGAGGAGATCGCGAAGGTCGAATCGGGTGCCTGGTCGAAGACGGACAACCCGCTGGTCAACGCGCCGCACACGGCGGAAAGCCTGCTCAGGACCGAGTGGTCGCACGGCTACAGCCGCGACGACGCCGCCTATCCGGTGCCGGCGCTGCGCCATGTGAAGTACTGGTCCCCGGTCGGCCGCGTGGACAACGTCTACGGCGACCGCAACCTGGTCTGCTCCTGCCCGCCGCTGTCGGCTTACGCCGACGAGTGATCGGGAACAGCCGGTCCTCGCGTCACAAGCGCGGGGATCCGGTCGTCACTACCCACGAGGTCCGCCATGGCTGTCTCCGTCTTCGACCTCTTCAAGATCGGCATCGGGCCGTCGAGCTCGCATACCGTGGGCCCGATGCGCGCCGCGCGCATGTTCGTGCAGCGCCTGCGGCATGAGGGCGTGCTCGATCGCACCGTGCGCGTCGCCACCGGGCTCTACGGCTCGCTGGGCGCGACCGGCAAGGGCCACGGCTCCGACAAGGCGGTGCTGCTCGGCCTGGCCGGGCACGAGCCCGACACCGTCGACATCGAGTCGATTCCCGGCCTGCTCGACGGCATCCGCAACGACAAGCGCATCGCCCTGGGCGGCGACCACGTCGTGGCCTTCGACGAGGCCCGCGACCTCGTGATGTACCGCCGCCAGAGCCTGCCGCTGCACGCCAACGGCATGCGGCTCATCGCCTACGACGCCGACGGCAACGAGATCCAGAACCGCGTGTACTACTCGGTGGGCGGCGGCTTCGTCGTCAGCGAGGAAGTGCTGGCCGACGGCAGCAAGCAGAAGCAGATCGCCCCGGACACCACCGTGCTGCCCTACCCCTTCAAGTCGGGCGCGGAGCTGCTCGAACTGACGGAGCAGGAAGGCTGCTCGATCGCGGAGATCATGCGCCGCAACGAGCGCCACTGGCGCACCGACGAGGAGACCCGCTCCGGGCTGCTGAAGATCTGGCGGGTGATGCAGGAATGCGTGCAGCGCGGCTGCCGCACCGAGGGCATCCTGCCCGGCGGCTTCAAGGTGAAGCGCCGCGCGGCAGCCCTGCACCGCGACCTGATCGCCCACCCGGAGGCCGCGCTGCGCGATCCGCTGCAGGTGATGGACTGGGTCAACCTCTACGCGCTGGCGGTCAATGAAGAGAACGCCGCCGGCGGCCGCGTCGTGACCGCGCCGACCAACGGCGCGGCCGGCATCGTGCCGGCGGTGCTGCACTACTACGCGCGCTTCGTCCATTCGGCCAACGAGGACGGCATCGTCGACTTCCTGCTGACGGCCGCGGCGATCGGCATCCTCTACAAGGAGAACGCGTCGATCTCGGGCGCCGAGGTCGGCTGCCAGGGCGAGGTGGGCGTGGCCTGCTCGATGGCGGCCGCCGCGCTGTGCGCGGTGATGGGCGGCACGCCGGCGCAGACCGAGAACGCGGCCGAGATCGGCATGGAACACCACCTGGGGCTGACCTGCGATCCGGTCGGCGGTCTGGTGCAGATCCCCTGCATCGAGCGCAACGCGATCGCGTCGGTGAAGGCCATCAACGCGGCGCGGATGGCGCTGCGCGGCGACGGCACCCACCACGTCAGCCTGGACAAGGTCATCAAGACCATGCGCGAGACCGGCGCCGACATGATGACCAAATACAAGGAGACCGCCCGGGGCGGTCTCGCGGTCAACATTGTCGAGTGCTGACGCGCGCCGACGTGTCAGAGGGGGAGGCCGATTCGCGTGCCCCGGCGGTACTGCCGGCCGGGATCAATCGCGAGTCCGGCGGCGAAAGGCGTCAGCACTCGAGCAAACGGTCGGTCCCGATGAAGCAGGATCGGGACCGGGGTCGGATCAGCCTCAGTAGCTGATCGTCACGGTGACGGTGTCGGTGTAGCTGCCCGGCACGACGCTGGCCAGCGACGGGATCCGGCCGTAGACCGACAGCGACTGGGCGGAGCCCGTGCCGGTGCCGTTCTTGGCGCTGGACGAGGCGGTGCCGTCGCCCCAGACGGAGCTGCGGCCGGAGTCCAGGAACAGCTGATACCCCAGGGTGTCCGAGCCGCTCTTCATCGTGCGGCTGGTGAAGTTGGTCGCGCCGCCGGCGTTCGCGCCCGCGTTCAGCGCGACCGTGTACGGCGTCGTGTTGGAGCAGGTCACGGTCAGCGTGGACGTGGCGTCCAGCGGCGTGCCGGCGACCAGCGGGTCGATCGCGGAACCGAAGTTCAGGTTGGAACCGGACACCGTGCAGGAGCTCGTGATCGTGGCCGTCACCGGGAAGGTGTTGGTCACCGGCGTGGCGCCGCGCGCTTCCTGGACCGCGCTGAACATCAAGCCGGCGCCGATGGCGAGGCTGCTCAGCAGCATCGCGGACTTGAATCCGCTGTTGCGGTCGGCGCGGATCGCTTTCAAGTACTTGGTGGTGCTCATGTGGTGTCCCCCTGTTGATGGAACGGATCTTCCGCGTCAGTGCGTTCCGGCGGCAGACGTGCATGCCGCATCGCGCGGTGCAGCGATGTCGGCTCGCCGTGTAGGCGATCGACGGACAGCTGACAGCCGGTGACAGCACGGGAGGCCGGACACACCGGCGCCAGGCCAATGGCACTGGCGACCCGCCCCCGCGCGCTGCTACAAACGCGTCCGTGTCGATGTCACGGCGGCTCGCCCGTCGTGGAGACAGACACCTTCCGATCGATGACGAACCGGCTCATTCCATGACATCCCACCTTGATCCGAAACGACGACGCTGGCTGGCGCTGGGCGTGCTGTGCCTGGGCGTGCTGATGATCGTGCTGGACACGACCATCGTGAACGTGGCGCTGCCCTCGATCCGCGCCGACCTGCACTTCACCGAGACCTCGCTGGTCTGGGTCGTCAACGCCTACATGCTGAGCTTCGGCGGCTTCATGCTGCTGGGCGGCCGGCTGGGCGACCTGTACGGCCACCGGCGCATGTTCCTGGCGGGGCTGGCGCTGTTCACGGTCGCGTCGGCGGCCTGCGGCCTGGCGCACACGCAGGCCCTGCTCATCGCGGCGCGCGCCGTGCAGGGACTGGGCGGTGCGGTGGTGTCGGCGATCTCGCTGTCGCTGATCATGAACATGTTCACCGAGCCCGGCGAACGCGCCAAGGCCATGGGCGTCTACGGCTTCGTCTGCGCGGGCGGCGGCAGCATCGGCGTGCTGCTCGGCGGCCTGCTGACCAGCGCGCTGAGCTGGCACTGGATCTTCCTGGTCAACCTGCCGATCGGCGCGCTGGTGATCGGCCTGTGCCTGTGGCTGATCGAACGCGGCGGCCCGACGGCGCCGGACGAGACGCTGGACTGGGCCGGCGCGGTGACGGTCACGCTGTCGCTGATGCTGGCGGTCTACGCGGTGGTGGGCGGCAACGAGGCGGGCTGGACCTCGGCGCGCACGCTGGGGCTGCTCGGCGCCGCGGTGGTGCTGCTGGTCGCGTTCCTCGTGCTGGAGACGAAGGTCGCGCATCCGCTGATGCCGCTGTCGCTGTTCCGGCTGCGGTCGGTGGCGGTGTCCAACGTGATCGGCGTGCTGTGGGCGGCGGCGATGTTCGCGTGGTTCTTCCTGTCGGCGCTCTACATGCAGCTGGTGCTGGGCTACGACGCGATGCACGTGGGCCTGGGCTTCCTGCCGGCCAACCTGATCATGGCGGCCTTCTCCGTGGGCCTGTCGGCGAAGCTGGTGATGAAGCTGGGGCTGCGCAAGCCCTTGTGCGGCGGGCTGCTGCTGGCGGCGCTGGGCCTGGCGCTGTTCGCGCGGGCGCCGGCGGACGGCGGCTTCTGGATCGACGTGCTGCCGGGCATGCTGCTGCTGGGCCTGGGGGCGGGTGTCGCGTTCAATCCGGTGCTGCTGGCCGCGATGAGCGAGGTCGCGCCCAGCGAGTCCGGACTGGCCTCGGGCGTGGTGAACACGTCCTTCATGATGGGTGGCTCGCTGGGCCTGGCGGTGCTGGCCAGCCTCGCGGCGGCGCGCACGGCGGAACTGGGCGCGCTGGGGGCCGCGATGCCGGCGGCCCTGGCGGGCGGCTACCGCGTGGCGTTCGCGGTCGGCGCGGCATTCGCGGCGTCGGGTGGCTTGCTGGCGCTGCTCTTGCGCGAGCCGGCTCCGCAAGGCGGCGCGGCCGCGCCGGTGGCGCATGCGGGGTGAGGCCTCGCCGGGCAGGCGCGTTTCCTGGCGCTTTTCCTGGCGCTTTTCCTGGCGCCCTCTCCGATGCCTTCTTCCTCGCCCCGTTCCCGATCACTTCGCCAGCAGCGGCCACACGTATTTCACCGGCACCGCGTAGGTGATGCCGCTCGGCGCACTGAGCGCCGACTCCCGGGTGCCCTTGAGCACCACCATGTTGACGATGCCCACCACCTTGCCGGTGCGGATGTCCAGCAGCGGTCCGCCGCTGTTGCCCGGATAGGCGGTCGCGTCGAGCTGCAGGAATTCCATCGCGCCCTCGCGCAGCTGGCGCACCGCGCGTTCGGACAAGCTGTTCGACGTCGGCGCCGGCAGCGCGGCGCGCGTGATCGCGGCCACGGTGCCGCGGTGCGTCGCCATCGTCACGCCCAGCGCCGTGCCGATCGGATAACCCATCAGCGCCACTGCGGCGCCCTCGCGCACGGCCGGCTGGTCGCCGTCGGTCTCGGCCAGCGGCAGCACGTCGATCAACGCGCCCTTGTCGTCGGCCAGCTCCAGGATCGCCAGGTCGCGGGCGGTGTCGCGGCGCAACAGCTTCACGGCCCGCATCTGCGGCTGACCGGACGCGTTGCCCGCCGCGGGCACGGTGATCATGAGGTCCTTCTCGATCGGATTCGGAATCACGTGCGCGCAGGTGACGATGCGCCGGCCGTCGCCCACCGCGAAACCGGTGCCGCGGAAACTGAAGCGCGGGTTGTCCGTCGCCGCGAAAGTCCCCACCGCCACCACCGCCTGGCGGCTGCGATCGATCAGGTCGGGCAGCGTGTTGGACATCTCCTGCGCCCATGCCGGCTTCGGTGTTCCGGCCAGGCCGAGCGCGGCGCCCGCGCCCAGCAGGAGCAAGTCGCGTCGTTGATTCATGCGGCCAGGTCCTTCGTCGTGGTGCCCATCTCCAGCGTGGAGACGAAGCTGCGCCAGTGGCGGTCGGGTTCGTCGATGCGGAAGCCGTAGAAGCTCCCCTGCTCGGTGTCCTTGCGGCGCACCGCGCGCGCGGTCACGTGCGCGGTCTCGTTGTGGCCGAGCTCGATCTCCACCGTGCCATCCTGGTTCAACGGCAGGTCGTGATCGCACTCGGCCTGGAAGCCGTGCGCCGAGACCTCGATCACGTCCAGATCGAAATGGCCGAGCTGGCTGTCGTTGGCCGCGCGGATGTCGAGGTGGCCCGGGCAGCGGATCGAGTAGCGCGGGTATTGCCGCAACGAACGCCCCAGGTCCTGTCCGCCGCCGCTGAGCATCGGCAGCACGTCGCGGAACTGCGCGTCGTCGCGGTACACCGACCACAGCAGCGCCTTCTTGCGGTCGTCCATCGCCGAGAAAACCGGCACGACGCGATTGAAGAAGTGGTCCAGCAGCGCCGGCGTCATGACCGGGTCGTTGGTCGTGTGGAAGCGGCGCTCCGGCAGCCGGATGTTGGGCAGCCGATGGCGGAAGAAGTAGTGGTGCAGGTTCTTCTCCGGCCGGCGACCGCGGTAGCGGCGCTCGAACAGCGCGTCGGCCTCGTGCAGGTCCAGCGTCGCGCCGACCGCGGGCGCGCCGTTCGCGAAGTCGTACTCGGCCACCGTCTGCTCGCGCAGACGCGTGAAGGACAGCAGCGCCTCGTACAGCTCGATCTTGTCGGGGTTCACGGCGATCACCAGGTGCCGGGTATCGAAGTACTCGGTGCAGTACTGGTGCATGAACTTCATCAGCGGGAACAGGATCGCGCCGCCGGTCTTGCGGAACGCCGGCGCGATCGCCAGCGCCGAGATCTCCGCGACCTTCCCGCCCTTGGCGCGCACGCCCTCGAGGTCGAAGACCGACTGCAGCGGGAAGCCGAAGACGCCCTCGCGCACCATCGAGATCGTGCCCACCACCACGCCGTCGTACTTCGCGCACAAGGTCGTGGTCGTCGGCAGCGCGTGATAGATCGTCACGCGCAGGCCGCTGGGGTCGGGTTTCATGAAGCCGCTGCCGACGTAGGCGTCGTGCAGGATGCGGAAGCAGGCGTCGAGCTCCTCCTGCGTGTCCGCGACCTTCAGTTCCAGGCGCTCCGAGGGCGCGGGATCGCAGTCCACCATGCGGCGGTAGACCGCGAAGCGCATCGGCTTGGGCAGCGATGAGAACAGGCGCCGCAGCCCCTGGTGGAGCCGCTTGCGCAGGCTGGATCGTCGAATCTGGCTCATGACCGTCCCCTCCCCGGGCGCGGTGGTGCCGCCGTCACGCAGTCCCCGCGGCGATCGACCTCTGGATCGGACGCCTCAACGGATCGCAGCCTGCAGCTTTCGCACCTCGGCTTGTTGCTCGAAATTCGGTCCCAGGTCCGCCAGGCGTTTGAGTTCCGCCTCGGCTTCGCCCTTGTTGCCGCCGGCCACGTACAACTGCGCCAGGCGCAGGCGGTACGCAGGAATCGTCGGCGCCTGCTTCACGGCCTCCTTCTGCACCTCGATGGCCTTCGCATTCTCCCCCTTGGCGGCGAGCGCCTCGGCCAGCGTGTCCATGTAAGGCGGCACATGGGGACGCAGCTTGTTCGCTTGCTGGGCAAATTTCAAGCCCTCGTCGGCCTTGCCGGCTCGCAGGCGCAGCCAGGCGACGTTGTTGGCGGCCGCCGCGTTCTCCGGATTGGCCGTCAGCACCGCCTGGTAACGCTGCTCGGCCTCAGGATAACGGCCCGCATTCAGCGCCACGTCGCCGAGGTGATACATGAACAGCTCATCGGACTTGAACTTCGCCAGATAGCCGGCGGCCCAGCGGTCGGCCTCGTCCTTCTTGCCGGCCTCGATCAGCGCGCTGTGCAGCGCGATCGCCAGTTCGGTGTTGGGCGTCGTCGCGCCGGCCTCCGCGGCCAGTTGATCCGCCTTGCGATAGGCCGCGACCGCGGCCGGCGGATCCTTGCGCGCGCGGGCGACGTCGCCCTCCAGCTTCCAGCCCAGGCCGAATTTCGGCTGCGCCGCCTGCAGGGCCTTGGCGGTCGTCAGCGCCAGATCCGGCAGCCCCAGCTGCAGGCTCTTGTCGACCACCTGGCGGGCCAGTTCCCCGTCGCCCGGCGCGATGGCCTGGGCGCGCTTGAGCGCCGCGGTCGCCGCGGCCTTGTCGCCCGCCTGGGCATGCAGATCCGCCAGCCGCAGCGGGCCCAGCGGCGAACGCGGCTGCAGCGTCGCGACCTTGTTGAAGCTGCTGATCGCCTGCTGCCGGTCGCCGGTGGCAGCCTGCACCTGCCCCAGCAGGTCGACGAGCGACGGGTTGTCGGGGCTCGCCGTCACGCCTTCCTGGGCCAGCGACAGCGCGGTCTTGAAGTCCTTCTTCTCCATCAGCAGGCCGACCGCCGCCTGACGTGGCGCCGCCTCGTCCGGATGCTGCTTGGCCAGCTCGACCAGGCGCTTGACCGCGCCCTCCTTGTCGATCAGCTGATGGGTCAGTTTCAAGCCCAGGATGGCCATCTCGGCGCGCAGGTTCTTCGGATCGGCCTTGAGCACCGCCTCATAGCGCTTGACGGCCTGATCGGCCTTGCGATCCTGCAGGTCCAGCGCCGCGAGGCTGTTGGCGGCGGTCATCGACCCCGGGTCGCGCTTCACCGCTTCCTCGAAGCCGGCCCGCGCACCCGCGCGGTCGCCGCGCAGCAGCGCCAGGCGGCCGCGCAGCTCGGACGGCGTCGCCGACTTGGGATCCTTCTTCTCCAGCGCCGCGATCGCCTCCGAGGCACCCTCGCTGTCCTTCTTGCGCGCCAGGACGCTGATCAATGCGATGTCGGCCGTCGTGCCCTTGTCGTCGGCCGCCAGCTTGCGCAGCGCGGCCAGCCCGGCCGCTTCCTGGCCCTTCTGGATCTGGTTGAGCGCCAGTCCGACGCGGCTGCGGACGTCGTTGGGATTGGCCTCGGCGGCGCGCGCCAGGAAGCGTTCCGCCTCGGCGCCCTGCCCCTGCTTGAGGCGGATCTCCGCCGCCAGCGCGAGCGCCTCGGACGAGGTCGCCTTCGCGTCGAGCGCAGGTTGCAACGTGGTCATCGCCTGCTCGGCGTCGCCGCCGCGCAGCTGCAGCTGGGCCAGGGCCACGCGCGCCGGCTGCGTCTCCGGAGAGGCCTGGATGATCTTGCCGTACTGCGCCTCGGCCTGGCGGAAGTCGCCGTTGGCCTGCGCCACGCGGCCGGCGAGGAAGAGCGCGCGCTCGTTGGTCGGCGCCGCCTTCAGCAAGGCCTGCGTGAGGTCGTTCGCCTCCTTGACCTGGCCGGAGTCCATCGCGAAGACCGCGCCGTAGTAGTAGGTCTGCGGATGCTGCGGCGCCGCCGCCTTCATCGCGGCGATGGCCTCCTTGGCGCCCGCCTTGTCGCCGCTGCGCATCAGCTGGTTGATCAGGCCCGCATGCGCGCCGACCAGCTTCTTGTCGATCTCCAGCGCCTTGCGGAAGCTCGCGACCGATTCCGCCGACGGGGCCTCCGCCAGCACCTGCAGCTCGCCCTTGAGCTGCCAGGCCTCCGCAGACTGCGGCGATTTGGCGAGGATGCGATCGACCTCGGCCTGCGCCTCGGGCAACTTGCCCTCGCTGGTCAGGAGCCGGACGTTGACCAGACGCACCGCCGCGCTGTCGGGCGCCGCACGCAGCGCCGCGTCGGCGGCCCTGCGCGCTTCGGCCATCTTCTGCTTCGCGACATAGGCGCCGACCAGCGTCGTCTGCAGGTCGGCCTCGTCGGCGGCGTTCTGCAGATGGGCGGTGCCGTAGCGGCCCAGCAGCTCGTCGACCTTGCCCTGCATCAGCAGCAGACGCACCTGCAGCGCGACCAGCGCGTCGCCGCCGAAGCCCTGCGTCTTGGCCTTGTCGGCCTCGATCGCCGCGCCGGCGACGTCGCCGCTGTCCAGCAGCGCCTTGGCGAGCAGGTAACGCGCCTCCGCCAGGTTCTCGTCCTTCTGCAGCGCGTTCTTGAGCTGGATGATCGCCGCCTTGTTGTCCCGCTTCTCCAGATGGCTCTTGGCGGACTTCACCAGGTCCTGCGCGGACTCGCCGAAGCAGCCCGCCAGGAGCAGCGCCGAGCCCACGGCCAGCGCGGCCGCGCCGCGCCGCAGCGCGCGATGGCCGTCGCGCGGCATGCCGCCACGGGCGTGGCCGGCGTCTTCCACGCCGAGGCCGGCAGGCAGGGATCCGGTCATCTTGATGTTCTCAGGCTTGCGGGACATGCGTCGTCTCTTTCCAAAGAATGCTCAGGCCTTGACGCCGAGGCGGGCCATCAGATCGTACAGAGTCGGCCGGCTGACCCCCAGCAGGTCGGCGGCCTTGGCGATGTTGCCGTCGGTGCGCGACAGCGCGGCCACGACGGCCTGGCGCTCGGCGCGCTCGCGCACCGTGCGCAGGTCGAGGTCGGCGGGGTCCACCGGCGTGTCGCCGCCGGCGGGAACCGGCAGGTTGAGGTCGTCGGCGGTGATGCGCTCGCCGTCGGCCATGATCGACGCGCGCTTCATGACGTTCTGCAGTTCGCGCACGTTGCCGGGCCAGCGATGGGCCTCGACGGCGCGGATGGCGTCGTCGGCCAGGCGCAGGATCGGGCGGCGCTGCTCCGACGAGAAACGGCGCAGGAACGCGTGGCTCAGCAGCACCGCGTCGCCGGCACGGTCGCGCAGCGGCGGGATGTCGACCACGATCTCCGCCAGGCGATAGAACAGGTCTTCGCGGAACAGGTTCTGCTCGATCTTCGCCTTCAGGTCCTGGTGCGTCGCGCCGACGATGCGCACGTCGACCGGGATCTCCTGGCGACCGCCCAGGCGCTCGATGCTGCGTTCCTGCAGGAAGCGCAGCAGCTTGGCCTGCAGCGGCATCGGCAGGTCGCCGATCTCGTCCAGCATCAAGGTGCCGCCATGCGCGGTCTCGATCTTGCCGACCGTCGTCTTGGTCGCGCCGGTGAAGGCGCCGCGCTCATAGCCGAACAGCTCGCTCTCGAGCAGCGCCTCGGGGATGGCCGCGCAGTTGATCGCGACGAAGCGGCCCTTGCGCTTGGACGCGTCATGCAGCGACTGCGCCAGCACTTCCTTGCCGGTGCCGCTCTCGCCGAGCAGCAGCACGGTGGCGTCGCTGCCCGAGACGCGCTCGACGGTGCGGCAGATGCGCTGCATCTGCGCGTCGCGCGTGATCAGCTTGCCGGTGGGTTCGCCGTCCTGCTGGGTCAGCAGGCGCTGGTTCTCCTGCTGCAGCTCGTGCAGGCGCATGGCGCGCTCGACGGTCAGCACCAGCACGTCCGGATCGACCGGCTTGGCCAGGAAGTCGTAGGCGCCCATGCGGATCGCGCGCAGCGCGTTGGCCTGGTCGTTCTGGCCGGTCAGCACGATGACCTTGGTGCCGGGCTCGAGCTCGATCAGTTTCTCGAGCAGCCTGAAGCCTTCCGACGTCGAGTCCTGATCGGGCGGGAGTCCGAGGTCCATCGTGACGACCGGCGGCTTGTGGCGGCGGAACTGCAGCACGGCGCTGGCGACGTCGTCGGCGGTGACGGACTCGAAGCGGTCCATGGACCACTTGAGCTGCTTCTGCAGCGCGAGGTCGTCCTCGACGATCAGCAGCGAAGGCGGTTGAGCACTCATGGGGATTCCCCCCGCTGCGCGGGGCCGTCCGGGAGGGTGGGCGTGCCGCCTTCAGGCGGCCGTGCGTCGGCACTCATCGCGCCTCCACCAGACCGGCGTCGCTGCCCGACTGGGCAAAGAACAGCGGCAGCAGGATGGTGACCTTGGTGCCTCTTCCAGGCGCGCTTTCCACGTTGATCTTTCCTCCGAGTTCCTGCAGGTACTGGTAGCTCTCGTAGGCGCCGATGCCCATGCCCGCCGCCTTCGTCGTCTGGAACGGCTTGAACAGCCGTTGATCGATGAACTCCTGCGTCATGCCGCAGCCAGTATCTTCCACTTCCACCTGCGCATGGCTGCCCACGCGCTGCAATCGCAGCGTGACGCGGCCGTCGATCGGCGTCGCGTCCAGCGCGTTCTGCACGACGTGACCGAGCACGCGCTCGATGCGTTCCTCATGACCGCGCGCGCTGACCTCGTCGCGCAGTTCCAGCTCCAGCGCGCGGCCCTTGCTCACGGCCGCCGCGGCCAGCCGCCGCGCGATCGCCGTCAGCGCCACGCCGCCGGCGCTGCCGTGGTGCGGCTTGTCGCCCTCGCGCAATTGCAGCATCAGCTGGCGCATCTTCTCCAGCGAGTTGTCCACCGTGTCCAGCATGTCCTGCTGGAATTCGGGGTTGTCCCGCAGCCGCTTGGCGTTCTTCATCATCAGCGACAGCTGCGTGACGATGTTCTTGAGGTCGTGCACGACGAAGGCGGACATGCGGTTGAAGGCCTCGAACTTGCGCGCCTCCAGCAAAGCCTCCGCGGCCTGCATCTGCGCGAGGTAGCTGGCCGCCTGCTGGGCCGCGGTGCGCAGCAGGTCGCGCACTTCCCAGTTCAGCTCCAGCCGCGTGCGCGGCTGACCCAGGATCACCCAGCCCGTCAGCGTGCCGGCGTTGAGCAGCGGGATGAGCAGCCAATGGCGCGCATCGCCGGCGATCGCCTCGGGCAGCGGCGCATGTTCATAGGCGGCCGGATCGCGGCGCCATTCGTCGAGGTCGACGATCCACGCGCGCTCCTGCAGCAGGCGCAGCAATGGCTCGTCGGCGGTCAGCGGCTGGCGGTCGTCGTTGAGGTTCCAGCGCGCGGCCTGCTGGTACTCCGCGCCGGCGACCGTCGTCGGCGCGCGGCGCAGCCAGAGCGCGCCCGCCGGGCTCTCCACCAGATGCGCCAGTCCGCGGATCACCGATTCGCCCAGCTCCGTCGGCGACGCGCTGGCCGACAGCATCGCGGTGAAGCGCAGCCATTCCTGCCGGTAGTCGTAGCGGTAGCTGAAGAAATGCTTGCTGATGTAGACGCGCAGCTTCGCGCGCAAGGAGCCCGACAGCCCCATCGTCAAGAGCGCCAGCACGCCCACCGCGAGCAGCACCTGCTGCAGCGCGCGGCCCCATTCGCCGCCGGTGTAGCGCACGTAGTAGCCGATGCCGGACACGCCGAGCAGGTACACGCCGACGATCAGCAGCGTCGCGGAGTGGAAGGCCGCGGTGCGCGAGACATGGAGCTTGTCCAGCCATTTCTTGTGCCGGCGGCTGGCCAGCCACAGCAGCGGCACGGCCAGGGTGTGCACGGCGGCGCGCACGCTCAGGGCGTCGCCGTCGAACTGCGCGAACAGCGAGGCCTGCGAGAACACGAACACGTCGAAGGCGAAGACGGCGCCCAGGCCGAGACTGACCGGCTTGGCGTTCCATCGCGCGTCGCTGTCGATGTTGCGCAGCATCTGCTCGATCAGCACCAGCCCGAACACGCCCAGGCCCAGCCAGGCCATCGTCATCGGACGCTGCATCGCGGCCAGCGGCGCATCGCCCCAGTAGCGCCACAGCGGCAACGCGATCGCGGCGGCCACGCCGGCCCAGGCCAGCCACTGCAGCGGGCGCGCGACGCCGGCGCTGCGCGCACGGCCGTCGTCGTCGCGCGACTCGATCAGCGCCAGGATGAAGGAGAACCAGGCGCCGTAGCGCAGCGCGTCGCAGACGGGGAGCAGCACCAGCGTGGGCCACTCGTGGCCGGCCAGCCAGCCCTGCTCCGACGCGGCGTCAAGGCCGGCCCAGAGGGCCGTGAGCAGCAGCGCCGCCTGCAGCCGCAGCGCGCGGCGGCGGTGCTGGCCGAACTGGGGCAGCACCACGACCGCCAGGGCCAGGTGCGCGAATACCGCGACGATCCCCGACGCGGCGCCGAGGCTCAGGGTGTTGGCCCACATGGATCAAGGTCCCGGCGCGTGCGCCGCGATCAGGCACGGGCGCTGGAACGCGACGCCCGGAGCGGGACGCTCCGCCGTCGCGCTCAGCGCGCCCCCCGGCCCGTCAGGACCACCGCCACCGTCTCGAGCATGATCAACAGGTCGAGGAACAGCGTGTGGTTCTTGACGTAGTACAGGTCGTACTGGAGCTTCTCCAGCGAGTCTTCGATGGTCGATCCGTATTCGTAGCGGACCTGCGCCCAGCCGGTCACGCCCGGCTTCACGCTGTGGCGCACCGCGTAATACGGGATCTGCGCGACCAGTTCGTCGACGAAGAACGGACGCTCGGGACGCGGGCCGACCATGCTCATCTCGCCGCGCAGCACGTTGATCAGCTGCGGCAGCTCGTCGATGCGGACCTTGCGGATGAAGTTGCCGACGCGCGTCACGCGGGCGTCGTTCTTGGTCGCCCACTGGGGACGGCCGTCCTTCTCGGCGTCGTTGCGCATGCTGCGGAACTTGATCACCTTGAAGGTCGCGCCGTTCAGGCCGACGCGTTCCTGCGTGTAGAAGATCCCGCCGGGCGATTCCAGCTTGATGAGCAGCGCGGTGACGACCATGATCGGCGCGGTCGCGACCAGCAGCACCAGCGAGGACACCAGGTCGAAGGCGCGCTTCACGGCGCTGCGCAGCACGCCCTGATTGAAGCCGTCGCCGAAGATCAGCCAGCCGGCGTGGACGTGGCTGATCTTGATCTGCGCGAGCGTCTTCTCGAAGTAGGTGGCCAGGTCCACGACGCGGATGCCGTAGAGCTTGCAGTCCAGCAGCTGGCGCAGCGGCATGCTGCCGCCGCGGCGCTCGGACAGGGCGACGACGATCTCGTCCACGCCCAGGCGCATCGCGGCATCGGTGAGGCTCTCCGCGCCCAGCAGTTCGTGCGCGGGCACCTGCGGGTCGACCTCGTTCGGGCCGGGCAGGAAACCGACGATGTGCGCGTGCGGATCGGCGGCGCGCAGGCTCTCGCTGACGGCCAGCGCGGCGTGGCCGCTGCCGAAGATCAGGATCTTGGTCCGGCCGGCGCCCTGGGCGCCCGAGTGCGCGGCGTACACGCGGTGCACCATGACCAGCGCGACGGCCAGCATGGCGGTCGTGGTCAGCAGGTCGCGGTGGGAGACGGTGGCGGGGACCAGGCTGAACAGGCCGTAGGCCAGCGGCAGGCCGATCAGCAGCGCGAAGAGCGCGCGGGCGCAGGACTGCGTCAGCGAGCGCTTGTGGGATTGGGAGTAGAGGCCGGACGCGGAGTTGATGACGAACATGCCGCCGGCGAGGGAGAGGCCGTAGGACGCGGCG
Organism: uncultured Burkholderiales bacterium; assembly: GCA_966211105.1. Lineage (GTDB taxonomy): Bacteria > Pseudomonadota > Gammaproteobacteria > Burkholderiales > Burkholderiaceae_C > Roseateles. The sequence continues at coordinate 74,197 of CBIHMU010000003.1, read as the reverse complement.
AAGCTCACCATGTGCTCGCTGCTGCCCTGGCTCAACGCGACCGCGAACACCGCCGCCACGATCAGGCCCAGGTCGAACAGCACCTGAACCAGGGTACGACGATGAAGGTAATGGTTGAAAATTCGAATCATGCCCGTCCCCAAAGCTGGTCACGGCATCCTCTTGGGATGCTGTCGCCGACCCGGGTGAACCTCTCAGGACTGCTCTTCGCGAACGCCGCTTCCGCCCGAGGAAGCCCCATTCGCTGCGGGGGGCATCATGCCTCCCACCCCCAGGCTTGAAAGCCCCCTGTTTGCAGGGGCGTCCGCCTTGCAATCCGGCTCGGTTGAACCCGTCTCGCCGACCGCCGCTGGATCCCCGAATCGACCCGGCGGCACGTTGACGGGGGCCATTGTCTGTAGGCCCAGTTAGGTGCAAACCCCCTGACTGAATGCTTTGAGGGGCTCTCGTGCGGGAATGCACGTGAGTGAGGGGGGGACCCCTCGATCAGGGGACAGGCGGGTGTCGTCCCGACGTCGTCCTGTCAGAGAGACCGCGTGAAGCGGCAACGACCCGGCGACGGACGAAAAAAAACGCCCACCGGAGTGGGCGTTCTGTGGCCTGCATGACCTTGGCGACTTCCGGAACCTTCCAGGGAAGGTTCCGTGCGGTCGGTGGATCAGCGCACGACGGCGAGCTGCTCGCGGTTGCCACCCTTGTAGGTGTACAGGGTCAGCGCGCCGTTCTTGATGTCGCCCTTGGCGTCGAACGCGATCGTGCCGGTCACACCCTTGAAGTCGGCCGTCTTGGCCAGCACCGGCAGGTAGACCTTCGGATCGGCGGACTTGGCCTTGACCATGGCGTCGACCATCACGTTGACCGCGTCATAGACGTACGGGGCGTAGATCTGGACCTCGACCTTGTACTTGTCCTTGAACTTGGCCTTGAAGGCGTCCAGCGACTTCTTCGACTCGCCTTCCACGCCGCCCGCTTCCGCGCAGACGACCTGGCTGTCGGAGATGGTGCCGGCGGACAGCTTGGGCAGTTCGGCCGTGCAGATGCCGTCGCCGCCCATGAACTTGGCTTCGATGCCCAGCTGCTTCATCTGGCGCAGCATCGGGCCGGCGACGGCGTCCATGCCGCCGAAGAAGACGACGTCGGGCTTCTTGCCCTTCAAGGAGGTCAGGATGGCGGTGAAGTCCGTGGCCTTGTCGTTGGTGAATTCACGACCGACGACCTTGCCGCCCGCGGCCTTGACGCCCTTCTCGAACTCGTCGGCGACGCCCTGGCCGTAGGCGGTGCGGTCGTCGATGACGGCGATGGACTTGCCCTTCAGCGAGGTCACCGCGTACTTGCCCAGCGTGCCGCCCAGGTGCACGTCGTCAGCCACGACGCGGAACGCCGTCTTGTAGCCGTTGCGGGTGTACTTGGGGTTGGTCGCCGACGGCGAGATCTGCGGGATGCCGGCGTCGCTGTAGATCTTGGACGCGGGGATGGTCGTGCCCGAGTTCAGGTGGCCGATCACGCCGTTGACCTTGGAGTCGACCAGCTTCTGGGCGGCTGCGGTGCCCTGCTTCGGATCGCCGGCGTCGTCTTCGGCCAGCAGTTCGAACTTGACCTTCTTGCCGCCGATCGTCACGCCCTTGGCGTTCAGCTCGTCGATGGCCATCTTGGCGCCCAGTTCATTGTCCTTGCCCAGGTGCGCGATGGCGCCGCTGGTGGGACCCACGTGGCCGATCTTGACCACCGCATCCTGCGCCAGGGCGGCGCCGCTTGCGGCAATGGCGATTGCGCCCACGATCACATTCAGCTTGGATTGCATCTAGGAACCTCCGACTCGGGAAATGTGGAATGACGTTGAGTTCTCAACGCGAGCGACCATACCCCGAAAGACGGAAGCGTTTCCATAGTGAAAATGCTGTGAACGCGGTCACGGCACAGGCGTTGTCGCGCCCCTGTCACCGGGGCAAACCCGGATGGTTTTCGCAGGAGTGCGACAGCGTGCACACAGGTCGCACGCGGAGTGCGGATTTCCGCCCACCTGATCGGTCAGCAGCGGGATTCATGCCCTGCCCATGGGCCTTGCGGCACCACGGCGGCGCGGACCGGCACCCTGTTGGCGCGGCCTTCGTCCAACGACGCAATGACAGGAATCGGTCGACTCAGGTCGACATCACGTGGTGATTCAACGTCAGGCCGAGCGCCTTGTAGGCCTTGAATCGTCCGCGTCCCGCGGCGACCTGCTCGGCGTCGGTGGAGACCAGCTCCAGCACGCGCTCGAAGCGCTCGAGGCCGGGCGGCACGCCGGGCTCGAAATTGAGCAAGACCTGGCACCCGGCCAGCGCGTCCAACTGGTCCGAGAGCAGGATCGGCGTGCGCTCCCGCAATGGCGCCGGCGAATCGGCGCGCAGCAGCAGGTGCGGCAGGAACTCGCCGGGCTCGAAGGTCCAGAGCGTCTGGTCCAGCCGCTCCAGCAGCCGCATCGGTCCCCAGACCCCCACGGTCAGCCCGGCCGCCTGCGTCTTGCGCAGCAGGCGGCAGGCGTAGACCTGACGGTCGGGCACGCCGGTATAGAAGTTGACTTCCGTCACCGGACCCGCCCTTCCGACTTCAGCTTCAGAGTCCCGGGAACGCCGACGGCGTTCAGCGGACCTGCGACAGCACGAAGTGCGTCAGCAGGCCGACCGGACGGCCGGTCGCGCCCTTGGCGCCGCCGCCCTTCCAGGCGGTGCCGGCGATGTCCAGGTGACCCCAGCGGTACTTGGAGGCGAAGCGCTGCAGGAACTTCGCGGCGGTGATGGAGCCGCCCTCGCGGCCGGCGACGTTGGCGACGTCGGCGAAGTTGGTCTTCAGGCCGTCGGCGTAGTCGTCGTCCAGCGGCAGACGCCAGCACGGGTCCAGCGCCGTCTCGCCGGCGGCGCTCAGCGCGGCGGCCAGTTCGTCGTCGCTGGCGTACATGCCGGAGCGCACGCCGCCCAGCGCGATCACGCAGGCGCCGGTCAGCGTCGCGACGTCGACGACGGCCGCGGGCTTGAAGCGCTCGGCGTAGGTCAGCGCGTCGCACAGGATCAGGCGGCCTTCGGCGTCGGTGTTCAGGATCTCGATGGTCTGGCCCGACATGGAGGTCACCACGTCGCCCGGCTTGACCGCGCGGCCGCTGGGCATGTTCTCGCAGGCGGCGATCAGCACGACCAGGTTGATCTTCGGCTTGAGTTCGACGACCGCGCGCAGCGCGCCCAGCACCGAGGCGGCGCCGCCCATGTCGAACTTCATCTCGTCCATGCCGGCGCCCGGCTTCAGCGAGATGCCGCCCGAGTCGAAGGTGATGCCCTTGCCGACCAGCACGATGGGCGCCTGCGTCTTGGCGGCGCCTTCGTACTTGGCGACGATGAAGCGCGGCGGCACGTCGGAGCCCTTGGCCACCGACAGGAACGAGCCCATGCCCAGCTTCTCGATGCCCTTCTGGTCCAGGACCTCGACCTTGATGCCGTGGCTCTTGGCCAGGGCCTTGGTCTGGTCGGCCAGGTAGGCCGGCGTGGCGACGTTGGGCGGCAGGTTGGCGCACTCGCGCGCGACGGCGATGCCGGCGCCGATGGCCTGGCCGCGCGCCAGGCCGGCCTTGACCGCCTTGGCGTCGTCCTTGCCGTGCAGCAGGGCGATCTTCGTCAGCTTGGACGCGGCGGGCGCGCTCGGCTTGGTCTCGCGGTAGACGTAGGTGCCGTCCTCGGCGGCGAGCACGGTCTGCTCGGCCAGCGACTCGGTCAGCTCGGCGCCGAAACCGGCGTAGGCCACCGAGGCGGCGACGGCGCCCTTGCCCTTGAGCTGGCCCAGCGCGGCGCCCAGCGCGGCGCGGGCGGCCTTCAGCGTCGTGCCGCTGCCCGCGACGACCAGTCTGGGGGCCTTCAGGCCGGCGGGACGGACCAGGGACAAGACCTGACCCGCCTTCAGCTCGAAGTCGCCGAGCTTGACGGCATCCTTGATCAGGGCGGCGACGCTCTTGTCGAGCGAGGCCGGCAGGCTGTCGCCCGCGACGACCAGCACGAGGGCGTCAGCGCCGTGCGACGACAGGGCGTCGAGGGAAACGAGCTGAGAGCGGAAGTCCATAATGCCGAGAAGTAGATAAAGTGCCCGGATGTTATTCGATTCAACCGTACGCAAGGAACTGGCCCGCAGTTTCGGACTGGCCTTCGTGGTCATCCTGACCATCGTCGTGACGATGCTGCTGGTGCGCTCGCTCGGCATGGCCGCCAAGGGGACGGTGGCCCCGCAGCACGTGCTGCTGTCGCTGGGTTATCTGGCCCTCGCCCAACTGCCGGTGATGCTGAGCCTGTCGCTGTTCGTCGCCGTCGTCATGTCGCTGGGGCGCATGTACAAGGAATCGGAGATGACCATCTGGTTCGCCAGCGGCCTGGGCCTGACGCGCTTCGTGCGGCCGGTGCTGACGATGGCCTCGCCGGTGCTGGTCGTCGTGACGGTGCTGATGACCATCGTCTGGCCCTGGAGCAACGACAACAGCGCCCAGCTGCGCGAGCAGTTCGAGCAGCGCAGCGATCTCTCCCGCGTCGCGCCCGGCCAGTTCCAGACCTCCAACGACGGCACGCGCGTGTTCTTCATCGAGCGCGATCCCGCCGACGAGTCCGCCGCGCGCAACGTCTTCATCATGAACAACACCGAGCATCTGGAGTCGGTCACGACCTCGGCGCACGGCGCGCTGCAATACAAGGACAACCAGCGCGTCCTGGTGCTGGACCACGGCCAGCGCAACGACGTCGACCGGCGCAACGGCGACAAGTCGGTGGCGCGTTTCCAGCAGTACCAGGTCGTCGTGGACGACGAGGTGATGCGCGCCGGCGGCACGCGTCCGCCCAAGGCGCGCCCGACGCTGGACCTGCTGACCGACCGCACGCCGCAGAACGACGGCGAACTGGCCTGGCGCTTCGGCATGATCCTGGGCTGCGTCAACCTGGTGCTGCTGGGCATCGGCATCTCGGCGACGAATCCGCGCCGGGCCAGCAACTGGAACCTGCTGTTCGCGCTGCTGGCGTTCATCGTCTACTTCAACCTGATCAACCTGACCCAGACCTGGGTGGTGGGCAACAAGATGAAGCTGGGCCCGGCGCTGATGGCGCTGCACGGCGGCGCCTTCGTGGTGACGATGCTGCTGCTGCTCTGGCGCGAACAGGGCGCGCGCGTGGGCGCCCCGCGCAGCGGCGTGATCCCGGCCCCGCCGGAGAACCCGGCCTATGCCGAGACGGTCTTCACCGCGCCCCCGGCCGGCATGGTGATCGCACCGACGTCGATGTCCTCCTCCACGCCGGGAATGCCCACATGAGAACCGTCCGGCGGCTGCTGTACCGCGACATCCTGAGCTCCTTCACCCTGGTCATGGCCGGGTTCCTGGCGCTGTTCTTCTTCCTGGACTTCATCGACGACCTGGACCGCTTCCAGCGCCTGGGCCTGGGTATCGGGCTGGCGGTCTGGTCCAGCCTGCTGAAGCTGCCGGGCCGCTTCTACGAGCTGATGCCGATCGCGGTGCTGATCGGCACCATCTTCAGCATGGCGCGGCTGGCCCAGTCCAGCGAATTCACCATCCTGCGCACCGGCGGCCTGGGGCCGCAGCGCGCGCTGGGGCTGCTGAGCGTGATGGCGCTGGCCTTCGCCGTGCTGGCCTTCGTCGTGGGGGACTTCGTCAACCCGTGGGCGGACCGCCAGGCGCAGCTGCTCAAGTCCAGCGCCAACGGCGGCGTCACGAACGCGCAGGGCGCGTGGCTGAAGGACCGCATCGGCGACTTCAGCTACGCGGTCCACGTCGGCCGGGCGCGCGCCAACGGGACGATGGAGGACGTGCTCGTCTTCGAGTTCGACAGCAAGGGCGCGATGGCCACACGGCTGACCGCGAAGGACGCGACCGTCGACCCGACCGGCCGCTGGCTGATGAACGACGTGCGGCTGATGCAGTGGGCGCGCACGCCGACGCCGCTGAACCGGCCCGCCCTGGCCGCGCCGGAGCATGCGGACCCGGCGGCGCCGCAGGACAAGCTGGCCGAGAACCCGGCGGTGCGCGAGATCCTGCTGCCGAAGTACGAGTGGCAGAGCCAGCTGCCGTCCGGCGTGGTGGCCGCGGCGGTGCAGCCGACCTGGAACATGTCCACCCTGGAGCTCTACCGCTACACGCGCCACCTGTCCTCGCAGGAGCAGTCGTCGGCGCAGCCGGAGATCCAGTTCTGGCGCAAGGCCTTCTATCCGTTCGCCTGCATGGTGATGGTGGCCCTGGCGCTGCCGTTCGCCTACCTGCATTTCCGCTCGGGCGGCATCAGCGTGAAGGTCTTCGGCGGCATCATGCTGGGCATCAGCTTCGTGGTGCTGAACGCGATCACGGGTCACCTCGGCCTGCTGCGCGACTGGACACCGTGGCTGGTGGCCTCGGCGCCCAGCCTGCTGTACCTGGGCATCTCGATGGGTGCGTTCTACTGGCTGGTGCGGTATCGATGAGCGGCGGACATGCCGCCTGCCCGGCCGTCCACCGGTCCGGATCACCGATGTTCATCCTCAGGGAGGACTGCTGATGGACGGTCTGCTGCTCTTCGCCCACGGCGCCCGCGATCCGGCCTGGGCCGGCCCCTTCCAGGCCATCGCCGCGGAACTCCAGACGCAGCGCCCGGACCTGCCGATCGCGCTCGCCTACCTGGAACTGATGGCGCCCGACCTGGCCACCGCGGCCGGCGCGCTGGTCGCCGTCGGCTGCACGCGCATCCAGATCGTGCCGATGTTCCTCGGCGCCAGCGGCCATGTGCGCCGCGACGTGCCGCCGCTGGTGGAGTCGCTGCGCGCCGCGCATCCGCGCGTGCTGTTCGTGCTCCATGACGCCATCGGACAACAGCCGTCGGTGATCCGCGCGATGGCGGGCGCGACGCTGGACCTGGTCTCGTCCGTCACGCTGCCGGCCGACCCGCTCGACCCCGCCGCGCCGACCGTGCTTCCCGCGTCCTGAACCCGCCGATGCACGTGCGACAGCCCTGCGACAGCCCTGCGATGAACCCGCGATGAATCCGCGATGAATCCGTCATGAACCTGCACCAGTTCCGCTTCGTCCAAGAGGCCGCGCGCCGCAACCTCAACCTGACCGAGACGGCCAAGGCGCTGTACACCTCGCAGCCGGGCGTCTCCAAGGCGATCCTGGAGCTGGAGGAAGAGCTCGGCGTCGACATCTTCTCCCGTCACGGCAAGCGGCTGCGCAGCATCACCGAGCCCGGCCGCCAGGTGCTGAAGTCGATCGAGATCATCATGCGCGAGGTCGGCAACCTCAAGCGCATCGGCGAGGAGTACTCCAAGCAGGACGTCGGCACGCTGTCCATCGCCACGACGCACACGCAGGCGCGTTACGTGCTGCCGGGTCCGGTCACGCAGCTGCGCAAGCAGTTCCCGCAGGTCAACATCGGCCTGCACCAGGGCAGCCCGGACCAGGTCGCGAAGATGCTGATCGACGAGACCGCCGACGTCGGTCTGGCGACCGAGTCGCTGTCGCAGTTCGAGGAGCTCGTCACCCTGCCCGCCTACGAATGGCAGCACGTGCTGGTGATGCGGGCGGAGCACCCGCTGGCGCAGCTCGATCGCATCGACCTCGAGCACCTGGCCGCGCAGCCGCTGGTCTCGTACCACCCGAGCTTCACCGGCCGCACGCGCATCGACCGGGCCTTCGCGCAGCGTCAGCTCAAGCCCAACATCGTGCTGGAGGCGATCGACTCCGACGTCATCAAGACCTATGTCCGGCTGGGCCTGGGCGTGGGCATCGTCGCCGAGATGGCGGTGCGCGAGGATCCGCCCGGCGGCGAACTCGTCTCGCGTCCGCTCGGCCACCTGCTGGGCCAGAACGTCGCCCGCATCGCCTTCAAGCGCGGCGCCTACCTGCGCAATTACGTCTACAGCTTCGCCGAACTGCTCTCCGACCGCCTCAACCGCACCCTGCTGCAGCGTGCGATGAGCGGCGAGGCCAGCGACTACGATTTGTGATCCCACCCACCATGCGCATCCACACGCCCGCTCCCGCCAGCCGCCTGCCCCAACTGGGCGTGACCGTCTTCAGCGTCATGTCGGCGCTGGCGCAGCAGCACCAGGCGGTCAACCTGGGCCAGGGCTTCCCGGACTTCGAGGGCGATCCGGCGTTGCTGGATGCCGTCGACGCCGCGATGCGCGCCGGCCACAACCAGTACCCGCCGATGCCCGGCGTGCCGGCGCTGCGCCAGGCGATCGCCGCGAAGATCGCGACGCTCTACGGGCACGCCTACGACCCCGACACCGAGATCACCGTCACCGCCGGCGCGACTCAGGCCATCCTCACGGCGTTGCTGTCGATCGTGCATCCCGGCGACGAGGTGATCGTCCTGGAGCCGGCGTACGACAGCTACGCGCCCAACATCGCGCTGGCCGGCGGCGTGATGGTGCCGGTGCCGCTGGATCCTTCGAGCTTCCGTCCCGACTTCGACCGTCTCCGTGCCGCGCTGACGCCGCGCACCCGCGCGGTCATGATCAACAGCCCGCACAACCCCAGCGGCGCGGTGTGGAGCGCGGACGAACTGCGCCAGCTCGCCGAGCTGCTGGACGGCACCGAGGTGCTGCTGATCAGCGACGAGGTCTACGAGCACATGGTCTACGACGGCCACACGCACCAGAGCGTGTCGCGGCTGCCCGAACTGGCGGCGCGCAGCTTCGTCGTGTCGAGCTTCGGCAAGACCTTCCACGTGACCGGCTGGAAGGTCGGTCACGTGACCGCGCCGGCGCCGCTGATGGCGGAGTTCCGCAAGGTCCACCAGTACAACGTGTTCACCGTGAACTCGGCGATGCAGCACGGCATCGCGGCCTACCTGCGCGATCCGGCGCCCTACCTGGGCCTGAGCGACTTCTACCAGCGCAAGCGCGACCGCTTCCGTGCCGGGCTCGCCGATTCGGCCTTCGTCCTGCGCCCCTGCCCCGGCAGCTACTTCCAGTGCGTCGACTACAGCGCGCTGCCTGCGGCGCAGGCGGCGATGGGCGACATGGAAATCAGTCAGTGGCTCACGCGCGAGATCGGCGTCGCGGCGATTCCGCTGTCGGCGTTCTACAGCGGCGGCAGCGACGCGAAGGTCATCCGCTTCTGCTTCGCGAAGAAGGACGAAACGCTGGACCTCGCACTGCAACGCCTGAAGAAGATCTGAGTCAATCGCACGCCCCGGACCCGCTCACAGCGAGCGCCCCTGGGGCCGGAATGAGGCTGGGGGTTCGCGGACGCGATGCCCCCTGCCTCGTGGAGCGCCCGCGCCTGCCCCCCCGCAGTCCGGATCAACGCCCTTTCGGCGCGCGCGGCGTCTCGTCGTCCTCGACGAGCGACAGATCCAGATCCACCGACTGCGTGAGCGGCGTCCGCGACGGCGACGGCGACTGCCAGACCATGGTCGCCATCTGATCCGTCGGTGCGGTCGCATCCAGCGGCAGCACGACGTCGATCGAGTTGCCGTCGATCTCATGCTCGGCGCGGTCGCGCGCCACCGCGTACAGCAGCAGCAGGTCGCGGTAGGCCGGCAGTCCGAGGTCCCCGCTGTATTCCTGGTGGTTGGACAGCAGGTCCTGCAGCAGGCTCATGCTGCCCTCGGGATCGGACCAGGCGGCCTCGAGCCGCGACATCAGTTCGTCGTGGGCCTCCAGCGCCTCGCCCTGGTTCAGGTCGTCGCTCCAGGATGGCGCGCGGGCGTGGAACTGCTCGGCGAAGCGCGCGCCGACGCGGTCGAAAGCCTCCCGGTCGCCGCGGCGCTGGTAGAGCTCCATCAGTTTCAGGAACGGCAGGCCGCCGGCCGCGTCGCGATGGTTCAGGCGCGAGGACAGCAGCTCGATCGCCGCATCGTCCTGGCCCAGCACCATGAAGAAGTCGACCTGCTGCTCGAGGTCGATGAGTTCCTCGACGGTCACGGTCACCGCGCCGCCGCCCAGGTCGGCCGTCAGCGGCGCCGGCAGCGTGTCGCCGCGATCGAAGCGCAGGCTCAGCGGTTCCATCGCATCGAGCGCCGCCAGGGCGTCCAGCGCGTCGTCGGCGGCGGTCGTCGGCGCCCGGGCCGGCGGGCGCGGCGGCGCGGGCGGCGCGGGCGGCGTGGACGTCATCAAGGGCGCGGGACGCGTCGGCTCCTCGTGGAGGCTCAACGGCATCGGGATCGTCGACGGCGCCATCGACGCCACCGGGCCGTCGCTCGACAGGTGCGACATCAGCGGCGCCGGCGAGCTGTGCGGATCGGTGGGCGTGAACGGCGACGGACCCGTGGCCACGGGCGGCAGCACCGTCTCGGCTTCCTGCGCGTCGTGGCGGGAATCGCCCAGCCAGTGCTGGCCGGCCTCGCGCTTGTGCACGCGGTTGCTGCGCCACAGCAGCAGGCTGCTCGCCGCCAGCGCCAGGCTGAGCAGGCTCAGGCCCAGCACCCAGATCGACGACGCGTTGCCGCCGCTGGCGGCCTGTTCACGCGCCGCCTGCAGTTCCTCGCGCAGGGTGGCCATCGCCGCCAGCGAGCGCTTCTGCTCGGCCTGCATGTCGGCGAGCTGCTTCTGCATCGCCAGCATCTGCTGGCGCGCGTCCTCGGCAGCGCTCGCGGCATTGGCGGCGGCTTCGGCCGCCAGCAGCGCCGGCGCGGGCGACTGCAGCGCCTCCACGGGCTCCAGCGACAGGCGCGGGGTCGCCGGGCGCGCGGCGCGAGCCTCGCGCGTCGGCGCCTGGCGCGTCGAGCTCTGGCGCGGCTCCCGCGACGGCGCTGAACGTGCGGAAGGTGCGGAAGGTGCGGCGGCGCGCGGCGTCGAGGCGCGTGCAGACGCCGGTTCGGACGGTCGCGCCGGCTGGCTCTCCTGAAGGGCCTGCAACGCGGGCGACACGGTCGCCGCGGCCGGCGGACCGGGATCGACCAGCGGCTCGCCGTTCAGACCGGGCGGGTCGATGAACGCGGTGTACTGGCGCGTCAGCCGCGCCGGGCAGCCCACGCTGAGCTGCACCGAGACGATGGGCTCGTCGATGCGCTGCATGCTGCGCAGCCGCACGCCGGTGACGCGCGAGCCGTCGCCCTCGACCTGCCAGTGCAGGCCCGAGCTGGCCAGCGGATTCTCACCGGCGCTGACCTCCGCGCGCACGCATTCGGGCGTCACGGTCTCGCCCGGGTTGAGCTGGACGGGGAACAACAGGTTCAGCGGCTGGCCCAATGACGATGCCGCCTGGGGGCGGCCGACACCGAGACTCCAGGCCGGCGCCGACATCATGAGGAGGGCAAGCACGAGAACGCTGTGCGGCGGCAGTGCGCCGCGCGGGTCGTGATGATCTCGATCCATTCCCGCTGTTGTTGCTGTTGGTGTGCGTTTCACTCTAGCACGGCACTTACAGGGACAAACCCGGAAAAGCGCCCTGGCTTCCCCCTGGATGCCCATCGCCCACGCATCATGCGCGCATAGTCGCGGCGTCTGCGGGCACGCCTCGGGTCCCTCACAATAGACCGGAAACAGGTCGGAACAAGCCGCGACGCCGGCGGTCCATCCCCACATTTCAGGAGACGGCTGGCTTGTCACGCCAGCGACAAAGCATGAACAGCTCGGTTCTTACAATTTCGGAACGCAACAACATCGAGACGGGGCCGTGGTTTTCCAAGCTGTCACTGCCGCTGCGCAGCGACATTCTGGCGCGCGCCACCGTGAGACGTCTCTCCGACGGGGCGCTGATGTCGGTGCGCGGGGAACCGGCCGAGGAATGGATCGGCGTGGCCAAGGGCGCGGTGCGGGTGAGCTCGGTGTCGCTTTCCGGCAAGCAGGTCACGCTGACCTATGTCGAACCGGGCATCTGGTTCGGCGACATCGCCCTCTTCGACGGCCTGCCGCGCACGCACGACGCCAGCGCGCATGGCGAGACCACGCTGCTGGTGATCCGCAAGCCGGATTTCCGCGACCTGCTGCAGCGCCACACCGAGCTCTACGAGGCGCTGCTGCGTCTGAACTGCCGGCGGCTGCGGCTGATGTTCGACCAGGTCGAGGACCTCAACACCCGACCCCTGGCCTCGCGCCTGGCCAAGCAGATCCTGCTGCTGGCACGCAGCTACGGCGTGTCGCAGGGCGAGGAAGTCCGCATCGGCCTGCAGCTGGCGCAGGAAGATCTGGCGCAGCTGCTGGGCGCCTCGCGGCAGCGCGTGAACCAGGAGCTCAAGGGCTTCGAGCGCGAAGGCGCGGTGCGCGTGGAGCCGACCCGGCTGGTGGTGTTGAGCAAGGAAAAGCTGTTGGCCATCGCCAACCGCTGAGTGTTCCGGGAAGGTCGACCGCCTCGCAGCGGTCGGCGCCGTCTCCGGAACGCTCGGGTCACGAATCACGACAACTCCAGGAGACCTTGTGGACGACGCTTTCACCGGCACCCGCGCCCCTTCGCAATCGATGGATGCCGAGGCGCTCGCCGCCTGGCTGGCGCGCGAGATCGACGGCTTCGCCGGCCCGCTGACCATCGAGCAGTTCAAGGGCGGCCAGTCGAATCCCACCTACAAGCTGATCACGCCGGGCGCGACCTACGTGATGCGCGCCAAGCCGGCGCCGGTGGCCAAGCTGCTGCCGTCCGCGCACGCGATCGAACGTGAATTCACCGTGATGCGCGCGCTCGCCGGCACCGACGTGCCGGTGCCGCGCATGCTGGCGCTGTGCGAGGACGAATCCGTCGTCGGCCGCGCCTTCTACGTCATGGAATTCATGCAGGGTCGGGTCTTGTGGGACCAGACCCTGCCCGGCGCCGCCAACGCGGAGCGCACGGCGATCTACGAGGAGATGAACCGCGTCATCGCCGCACTGCATCGCGTGGACTTCCGCGCGCTGGGGCTCGAAGGCTACGGCAAGCCGGGCAACTACTTCGAGCGCCAGATCGGCCGCTGGAGCAAGCAGTACCAGGCGACCATCACCGGCCCGAACGAGGCGATGGACCGCCTGATCGAGTGGCTGCCGGCGCACATCCCCGAGTCGGCGCGCGACGAGCGCGAGGTCGCCATCGTCCACGGCGACTACCGGCTGGACAACCTCGTCTTCCACCCGACCGAGCCGCGCGTGCTGGCGGTGCTCGACTGGGAGCTGTCGACGCTGGGCCACCCGCTGGCGGACTTCAGCTACCACTGCATGTCCTGGCACATCCGCAAGAGCGGCGCGGCGCGCGGCCTGGGCGGCGTGGACCTGGCGCCGCTGGGCATCCCGAGCGAACTCGACTACGTCCGCCGCTACTGCGAGCGCACCGGTCGCGGCGACGCGGCGACGGTGATGAAGGACTGGAACTTCTACCTCGCCTACAACCTGTTCCGCATCTGCGCGATCCTGCAGGGCATCGCCAAGCGTGTCGAGGACGGCACCGCGTCCAGCCAGCAGGCCCGCGAGGCCGGCGCCGGCGCGAAGCCGATGGCGGAGCTGGGCTGGCAGTTCGCGCAGAAGCTCTCAGGCTGACGCCGGCCACGCCGCGATCACGGCGTCCCAGGGAGAAGGCGTGGGGAACAGCTCATCGAGGAAGCCGACGAAGGCCTTCACGGCAGGATTCGCGCGCCGGCTCTCCGGCCAGACCGCGGTGATCGTCGAACGATCCACGGCGAATTCGCTCAAGACCGGCACCAGCAGGCCCCGCTCCACGTAGGGCGCGGCGATCCACGACGCCGCCATGCCGACGCCTCCCCCGGCGGCCAGCACCTCCACGACCGCATCGCTGACATCCACGACGATCGCGGCGTGAGGGGTGAATTCGACGAGGCGCTGCCCGACCTTGAACTGCCACTGCAGCGTCTGCCCCGAGGTCTGGTAGCGGAAGTTCACGCAGTCGTGCGTGCCCAGGTCCTCAGGCCGACGGGGCGTGCCTCGCGCGGCCAGGTAGGCCGGCGATGCGAAGGCGCTCAGGCGCACCGGCGACAGGCCGCGCGAGATCAAGCTGGAGTCCGGCTGGTTGCCGATGCGCACGGCGACGTCGATGCCCTCCTCCACGAGATTGACGTAGCGATCGCTGAGACGCAGGTCGATGTGGACCTTCGGGTGGCGTCGACGGAACTCCGGGAGCGCCGGCGCCAGCAGGCGCGTGCCGATCGGCAGCGGCGCGGCGATCTTCAAGGTGCCTGCGGGCTCCGCCTTCGCGGCGACGGCCGACTGGACCACGTCGTCCGCCGCGCGCAGCAGCTCGAGCGCGCGCTGATGCAGGTCCCGCCCTTCCGGCGTCAGTACCAGGGACCGCGTGGTCCGCGTGAACAGACGCAGGCCGAGTTGCTGCTCCAGCCGCTGGATCGTCTTGCTCACTGCGGACGGCGAGACCGAGAGCGACTGCGCCGCCGCGGTGAAGCTGCCATGCGATGCGGCGCGCGCGAACGCGACGATGCCGGTCAGGCGCTCCAGGCTGATTTGTTCCGTCATGGCACTTAACAAGTGATCGATGGAAGGATTATCAAACCGACGGCGACTATCCACACTGCGACTTCAGGACACCCCTGCGGTGTCGTCCCTCCCCATTTCGAGAAGGAAGCAGTGATGACTCAAGACACGATGAAGGCCGTTCGGATCCACGAGTTCGGCGGTCCGGAAGTTCTTCGATACGAGGACGCGCCGATCCCGACCTTGAAGCCCGGCGAGGTGCTGGTCCGCGTCCACGCGGTGGCTGTCAATCCGCCCGACTGGTATCTGCGCGACGGCTACCGGAGCCTGCCCGCCGACTGGCGGCCGCAGGTCGGCCTGCCGGTCATTCCTGGCTCGGATGTATCGGGCGTCGTGGCGGCCGTGGCGGCGGACGTCACGGCGCTGACCGTCGGCGACGAGGTGTTCGGCATGGTGAAGTTCCCCAGCTTCGGCGAAAGCGCCGCCTATGCCGAATACGTGGCCGCGCCGGTGACCGATCTGGCGCGCAAACCGGTCGGCGTCGATCACTCGCGCGCGGCCGGGGCGGCCATGGCGGGACTGACCGCATGGCAGTTCCTGATCGAACTCGGCCACGACGCGCCCAACCCCTTCCAACCCGAACGACATCGTCCCGTGCCGCTCTCCGGCCGGACGGTGTTGATCAACGGCGCGGGCGGGGGCGTGGGGCACCTCGCCGTCCAGTTGGCGAAATGGCAAGGCGCGGAAGTGATCGCCGTCGCATCGGCCAAGCATGAGCCGTTCGTGCGCGGGCTTGGCGCCGACCACTTCATCGATTACACGGCCACGCCGCCGGAAGACATCGCGCGAGACCTCGACCTGGTCCTGGACACCCTCGGCGGGCCGACGACGGCGCGGTTCCTGCGCACGATCAAGCGCGGCGGCGCCCTCTTCCCGGTCTATCCGCTGGGTTTCGACGGAGCCGATGAAGCGGCGCGGCGCGGCGTCGCCGTGTCGTCGACGCAGGTGAGATCGAACGGCACGCAACTCGAAGCCTTGGGGCGGCTGCTCGCGGAGGATCGACTGCGCGTCGCGATCGACAGCACGTTCGCGCTGGCGGATGCGCGCCAGGCTCACGAACGGGCGGCCCGCGGCGGCATCCAGGGCAAGATCATCCTCAGCGTGGCGTGAGATCGAACGCCCCTCACGGATGTCCGAGCGAATTCCTGAGCGCATGGATTTTCCAGGCTAGAATGCAAGGCTCAGTCGGGGCGTAGCGCAGCCTGGTAGCGCATCTGCTTTGGGAGCAGAGGGTCGCGAGTTCGAATCCCGCCGCCCCGACCAACCAACACGAAAGCCGCAAGGAGTCCTGCTCCTTGCGGCTTTTCCTTTTGGTCTGTCACTGAACCGTGTTGGCAGCATGTCGGCCAACGTGTTGACGGGGTGGGCTGGCGATGAGGAAGAGGGAGTTCGAGCGGCTGGTTGAAGCACTCGGCGGGCTGACTCCTGCCCAGTTGCGCCAGGTGTCGCTGCGAGTCGGTGAATTGAACGACCGTCGTGAGGTCCAGGACCTGACGGACAAACGTCGATGCGATGGGCGCCTGTCCGCACTGCGGGAACGCGGAATTCGCGCGCTGGGATCGCACAGCCACAGGGGACCAGCGGTACCGATGCGTCGGCTGCCGCAAGACGTTCACCAGCTTGACCGGCACGCCGTTCGGCCGCGTGCACGACAAGGCAAAGCTGCTGGAAAACGCCGCCTGCATGAAGGACCTGCTCAGCGTGCGCTAGGCTGCTGACCGGATGGGCCTCCACCGGAATACCGCTTTCCGCTATCGGCACCTCATGATGCCGTTGTTGGACAAGCACCAACCAGGCGAGTTGCAGGGTGTCGCTGAGGCTGACGAGGCGTTCTTCAGACACTCCCACAAGGGCAGAAGCGAGGCATGCCGCGCCCGGCGCAGAAGCGAGGCACACCGGCTAGCAAACGGGGCACCTCGCGAGAGCAAGTCGCGGTGCTGACAGCAATAGCTCGGGGCTCGCGGAACAGCTTCATTGCGGTGCTGCCCTCGGTCCCGAGCGCCGCGACGGCGGGCGCCGCCGCAGGCCCCGTCTTGAAGCCCGATACGGTCCTCGTGTCCGACTCCGCCAGCGCATGTAAGACAGCCACCAAAGCACTCGGTATGGTAGTTCGGCAAATCCCGCGCGGCACGCACAGGCTTGGGCCGTACCACATCCAGAACGTCAACGCTCCGCACTGTCGCATCAAGGAGGGCCTGAGGCCCTTCCGAGGCGTCGCCACGAAAAACCTGCCGGTCTACTTGGGTTGGTTCCGCTTCTTCGACCGAACAGCAGGCGCTGCGAAGCCACAACAGCTCGTGCCTGACGCGATTGGCGTGCCGACGAACAGCGACTACGGCGAGACGCTGGCTCAGCGCGAGAAGAACCACTCCATGAACTCTTCGGCAACCTCTGGCGTCATCTCAAGGACGGCCTCGGCGACATTCCCGAACCCCTTGGCAGCGGCAACGGCGGAGAGCGCGCAGACCAGAAAGCCCTCATCCCATTCACGCTCGGCCGCCTGGGCCACAAGCGATGGCAAAGCGGCCAAAGCAGCGAAGTAGTCGGCTCGCAGGTCGTCGGGTATCGCGACGTCCTTCTGTTGCCTCCACGCCTCAACGACGGCCGGGAACTGGAAGTAGGTGAAATCTGCCGTCGAAGGCGAAGTCGCCAGCGCCTTCACCACGTGCGGCACTGCGGCGAAGGACGCCGAGTAGACGTCGTTCTGGTGGGCCAGTGCGCTCCAAAGCGAGAACCAAGGTTCTTGGTTGTCGGCCGACGAAGGCAGTGACACGAACTGGCGAAGCAAATCTGGGATGTCCAAAGCTCGCCCGTAGGCATGCTCCAACTCGCCCCACCGAGGGCTATCGAGGGCCAGGCACGAGACATCGAAGGTGGTCATAGGGCAAGGGCAGGGTTTGACAAGCTAAGTGTCCCAGAGGCGTTCGCCTCGATGCCGCCAGTTGACGACTGGTCACCAACACGGTTTAGTGACAGAGGGCGCGCGTCCCGGGCGACGAAGCGTCTCGCGCCCTACTTCGACACCGCGCGCTTAGGACTCACCAGCTTAGGACTCACCAGCTTCGGCGCCATCGCGCCGACGGTCTTGCGCAGGTGCGCCACCACATGCTGCGCGCGCGCCGACAGCGGCCATTCGGCGCGGTGGATCAACCAGAGCGTGTCCACCACCGGCGAGCCGCAATCGAGCACGCGGATCTCCTCCTGACGAGGGAAAGCGCGGCGCGCATGCCGCGTCAGGACCGTGAAGCCAAGCCCCCGCGCCACCGGCTCCAGCAGCAGGCCGATCTGGTTGCTGAAACCGCGCACCGGCAGGTCGCGCACGCCCGGCGAGCCGGGGAAGTGCCGGCTCAGCAGCCGGTTGGCCATCGCCTGTCCGTCGGGGTGATCGATGAAGCCGATGCGGCGCAGATCGTCCCACTCGGCGCACTTCTCCGCCGCGGGCAGCACGAGCTCCAGCGGCTCCTCCAGGAAGGCGCAGCTCGCCAGCCGCGCATCGTCCGGCCGCAGCGTCACCAGCCCCAGTTCATAGCGGTTGTCGAGCACCGCCTGCAACACGTCGGGATCGGGCGCGAAGCGGTGCCGCACCACCAGCCCGGGACGCTGCGCCTGCAGGTCCAGCAGGTGCGGATACACGAACAGCCCGATACCGCCCGGCGTGATCATGCCGACCTCGCCCTGGCAGGCATCTTCGTCGGCAAGCCGGCCGCGCAGGCGCTGGTCGGCCTCGTCGAGTTCGCGCCAGTAGTCCAGCGTCGCCAGACCGGCCGGCGTCAGTTCGATGGCCCTCGGGCGACGGATCAGCAGCGGTCCCAGCGAGGCTTCCAGATGCCGCACATGCTGGCTGACCGCCGCCTGCGTCAGGTCCAAGGCCTCGGCGGCGCGCGTGAAGCTGCCCAGCCGCGCCAGGGTGGCGAAGCTCCTCAGCCATTGGGGATTCAACATAAGCAAGTCTTATCGCGGCAATAAGGCCGCATCGCTTTCCATTATGGATCGCAGTTCCTAGACTGCCGCCTCCGCAGGTCTTTCCCTGCCCTCCTCTTCCTGCCCAAGGTCGCCATGTCCAGCTTGTTCTCCCCCTTCACCCTCAAGGACGTCGTCCTGCGCAACCGCATCGCCGTGCCGCCGATGTGCCAGTACAGCGCCACCGACGGCCTGGTCAACGACTGGCACCTGACGCACTACGCCGGCCTGGCACGCGGCGGCGCCGGGCTGGTGATCGTCGAGGCCACCGGCGTCTCGCCCGAAGGCCGCATCACGCCGGCCTGCCTGGGCCTGTGGAACGACGAGCAGGCGGCGGGCCTCGCGCGCATCGCCGCCACCATCGCCTCCTTCGGCGCGGTCCCCGGCATCCAGATCGGCCATGCCGGCCGCAAGGCCAGCGCCCACAAACCCTGGGAAGGCGACGACCACATCGCCGCCGGCGACCCGCGCGGCTGGGCCACGCTGTCGCCGTCCGCCGTGGCCTTCGGCAAGGGCCTGCCGCAGGTGCCCAAGGCCATGGACAAGGCCGACATCGCCCGCGTCCAGGCCGACTTCGTCGCCGCCGCGATCCGCGCCCGCGACGCCGGCTTCCGCTGGCTGGAACTGCACTTCGCCCACGGCTACCTGGCACAGAGTTTCTTCTCCGTGCACGCCAACCAGCGCGACGACGAGTTCGGCGGCAGCGCCGAGAACCGCGGCCGCTTCCTGCTGGAGACGCTGCGCGCGGTGCGCCAGGTCTGGCCCGAGCACCTGCCGCTGACGGCGCGTTTCGGCGTGATCGAGTACGACGGTCGCGACGAGCAGACGCTGGCCGAGGCCATCGGCCTGACGCGGGCGATGAAGGCCGAGGGACTCGACCTGCTGAACGTCAGCGTCGGTTTCACCACGCCGCAGGCGCAGGTGCCCTGGGGCCCGGCCTTCCTCGGACCGGTCGCGCAGCGGGTGCGCAGCGAAACCGGTCTGCCGGTGGCCGCCGCCTGGGGTTTCCACACGCCGGAACTGGCCGAACGCGCCGTGGCGGACGGTCAACTGGATCTGGTCATGATCGGCCGCGCGCTGCTGGCCAATCCGCACTGGCCTTATCAGGCTGCGCAGGCGCTGAAGAAGGACAAGCCGACCTGGGTGCTGCCCGCGCCGTATGCGCACTGGCTGGAGCGCTATCAGCCGCAGCTGGGCTGAGGGCTGAGGGCTGAGGGCTGAGCGCCGCGGACGGCGCGGATGGCGCGGATGGCGCGACTCAGCGCCGCGCGACGACGTCCAGCGGCACGGCTGCCGTCTCGACGAAGATCGACGGCCGGAAGCCCTCGGCATGGCCGCTCGGGGCCTTGCCCGAGTCCGACGCCAGCACCTCGATCGCGCGGGCGGACATCGGCTTGGCGAACAGGTAGCCCTGCAGCTCGTCGCAACCCATGGCGACGAGCTGGTCGCGCTGCGCCGGCGTCTCCACGCCCTCGGCGACCACCTTGAGCTGCAGCACCCGCGCCATCTCGACGACGGCGCGCACGATGGCCTGCGCCTCGACGCTGGTCGCCACGTCCGCGACGAAGCTGCTGTCGATCTTGAGTTCCTGGGCCGGCAGTTGACGCAACGCGGCCAGGCTGGAGTAACCGGTGCCGAAATCGTCGATCGACACATGCACGCCCAGCGCGCCCAGGCGCTTGAACGCGCGCCCGGTGACGGTGGCGTGCTCCATCGCGACGGATTCGGTGATCTCGACGGTGAAGCGCTCGGGCCGCAGGCGGTGCTTCTTGAGGCCCTTCTCCAGCCGGGCGATGAAGTCGTCCGACCGCATCTGATACCCCGACACGTTGATGGCCACGCGCATGCGCAGACCCATCTCGCGCCAGCGGGCGGCCTGGGCGAGCGCGGTATCGGCGACCCAGTCGCCGATCGTGTCGATCACGCCGTAGCGCTCCGCGATCGGGATGAAACGCGAGGGACTCACCATGCCCAGCGTCGGATGCCGCCAGCGCAGCAGCGCCTCGACCGCGGTGACCTGCATCGTCCCCGCGTTCATCTTCGGCTGGTAGACCAGCTCGAGTTCCTTGTTCCTGATCGACTCGCGCAGCTCGCGCGCCAGCGTCAGCTCCTCGCGCAGTTCTTCCTCCTGCACCGCGTCGAAGAAGGCGTGGCCGTTGCCGCCCTGGCGCTTCACCGACCGCATCGCCGTCTGCGCGCGCCGGATCAGCCGG
Source organism: uncultured Burkholderiales bacterium (assembly GCA_966211105.1). GTDB lineage: Bacteria > Pseudomonadota > Gammaproteobacteria > Burkholderiales > Burkholderiaceae_C > Roseateles. The sequence goes on along the minus strand of CBIHMU010000003.1, from coordinate 53,627 downwards.
ATCGAGCTGCCGTGCTCGGGCGACATCGCCACGCCCACCGACAAGCCCACGCGCAAAGGCGTCGCACCGATCACCACGGGCTCGCCCAGGCTCTCCAGGACCTGGCGCACGAGGGCATCGGCCTGCCCCTGCGGGAGCTCGCTCCAGAGCGCGAATTCATCCCCGGCGAGCCGGCCGACGAGCGCCTTCTTGCCGCCGATCTGTCGCAGGCGCTCGGCGGTGCGCACCAGCAGGTGATCGCCGAACGCCTTGCCGTGCTCGTCGTTGACTAGGCGGAAGCCGTCCAGGCCGATGTACAGCAGGCTGCCCTGCCCGCCGCGGCGCTGGAGCGCCTCCAGCGTGGCGGCGAACTCGTCCTCGAAGCGACGCGACAGCAGCAGGCCGGTGAGCCGATCCCGCTGGCGCCGTCGGCCGACGCGAGCGAAGCGCCCCTGGGCCGCCGTCAGCAGGACCAGGGTCAGCACGACGCCCAGCAGGACGCCCAGGAGAACCCACATCAGCGTCAACAACGGCTCCGGAAGCAGCAAGGGCAGGAAGTTCGCATGCTAGGCGTTCAACGCGCTTCCGTGCGCTGGCAGCACCGGAATGCGGGGGCAGGTCTGACCCGCTGTCGCCCTGCGCTGTGAAGAACTCGGCGTCACGAGCGCACTCGACGCCGAAGCAGCCCGTGCGACGCGGCCTGCGCGCGACACCCCACCCTTAGGGGCGATAGGCGCGATGGGCAAGCGCCGATAGGTGGAAACCCCATGCGCACGGCCATGTCAGCACGAAGTCAGGCAGAGACAATGCGCGCTGTTTTTTTGTTTCAAAGCAGCGCCTTTTCCTGTGTGCCTGGTCACGAGCCGGGATGCGGGCGCGGGGCGCGGCAACGGGGACGAACCCGGAAAGATCGAGCACAGCATGGCGCTACAGCATTTGACCGACGAGCAGGTGCAGACCTGGTCGCGCGCGCAGAAGGACGAGTGGTGGTTCAAGAACGTCTTCCGGGGCGACATGGCGCAGCTCTCGCTGCGCTCCGGCTTCACCGGCTTCATGCTGGGGGGCATCCTGGCGGCGACCTCGCTGTACATCGGCGGCAAGACCGGCATCAGCGTCGGCGTCGGCCTGACCTCGGTGATCCTGGCCTTCGCGATGTTCCGCATCTTCGCGACGCTGGGCTGGGCCGCGGACTACACGATCCTGGAGAACAACTGCACCCAGTCGATCGCGACGGCCGCCGGCTACGTGGTGTCGCCGCTGTTCTCGTCGCTGGCGGCGTACATGCTGGTGGTGGACCACATCGTGCCGTGGTGGCAGATGATGGTCTGGATGATCGTGATCGCGATCCTGGGCGTGCTGGTGGCCTTCCCGATGAAGCGGCGCTTCATCAACGAGGACCAGCTCCCCTTCCCTGAAGGCCGCGCCTGCGGCGTGGTGCTGGACTCGCTGTACACCGGCGAGGGCGGCGAAGGCATCTACAAGGCCAAGCTGCTGGCCAAGGTCGCCGGCGCCGCCGCGCTGTACCAGGCCATCGTCAGCGACGGCTGGATGAAGCTGCTGCAGTTCAAGATCCTGCGCATGGACCAGTGGGCCGGCATGACCGAGCCCTGGACCTTCCATGAGCGGCTGGACCAGTACTACTACGGCCTGGCGGCCAAGGCCGACATCTGGATCCCCAAGATCCTGGGCACCGACATCCGCGTGCTGGGCCTGCGCCTGACGCTGGACGCGGCGATGCTGGGCGTGGGCGGGCTGATGGGCATCGCGGTGGCGACGAGCTGCCTGCTGGGCGCCTTCGTCAACTTCGTGGTGCTGGCGCCGATCATGATCCAGGCCGGCGACATCGTGCAGCGCGTGGGCCCGACCGGCGCGCTGATCCCGATCTCGCGCGTGGAGATCGTCAACCAGTGGTCGATGTGGTGGGGCGTGGCGATGATGGTCGCCGGCTCGCTGACCACGCTGCTGGCCAAGCCCGACCTGTTCCTGGCGGTGTTCAAGGTCTTCAAGAAGAAGCCCGCGGGCAAGAGCGAGGGCAGCGACCTGCTGAACCACATCGAGGTGCCGCTGTGGATCTCCTACGTCGGCGTGCCGGTCTTCGGCGTGCTGGCGGCGTGGACCTCGCACGCCTTCTTCGGCGTGCCCTTCCTGATGGCGCTGATCTCGCTGCCGCTGATCTTCGTGCTGACGGTGATCTGCACGAACTCGATGGCGCTGACCTCGTGGACGCCCACCGGCGCGCTGTCCAAGATCACGCAGTTCACGATGGGCGCGATCGACCGTTCCAACCCGGCCTCCAACCTGGTGCCGGCGGGGATGACGGCCGAGATCGCGTCCAACGCGGCCAACCTGCTGAGCGACATCAAGCCGGGCTACATGCTGGGCGGCAAGCCGCGCCATCAGGCCATCGGCCACATCATCGGCGTGGTGGCGGGCGTGCTGTTCTGCGTGCCGCTGTTCTTCCTGCTGTTCGTGCCGAAGAACGCCGAGGGCGTGCGCAGCACGGCGACCATCATCTCGGACCAGTTCTCGATGCCGGCCGCGGTGCAATGGCGCGGCGTGGCGGAGATCATCGCCAACGGGCTGCACAGCCTGCCGGCGTCGGCGCTGATCACGATGGCGATCGCGGCGGTCTGCGCGGTGGTGATCGAGGTGATCAAGATGGCGACCAAGGGCAAGTTCCCGCTGTCGTCGGTGGCGATCGGCCTGGGCGTGGTGCTGCCGCCGGAGTCGACCTTCGCGATGTGGGTCGGCGCCATGATGTTCTTCGTGATGGGCAAGCTCTACAAGACGCCGGGCACCAAGGGCTGGAAGCGCTGGGTGGACGGCTGCGAGCCGATCTGCGCGGGCCTGATCTCGGGCGCGGCGCTGATGGGCATTGGCAACGCGATCGTCAACGTGCTGATCTGAGTTTGAGCTTATCGACTGTCGATCGGACAAGGATCGACTTCGAACCGATCCACGGCCGCCGTTGACGGCGGATCGCGTGGCACAATTCGGGCCCTTCGGAGGCGTGGGAACGCCTTCCAAGGGCCCGAAGTCGTTTCCGGACGTCGGGCCGTCAACTGACTGATTTCAGTCTGCCCGTAGCTCAACTGGATAGAGCAGCTGCCTTCTAAGCAGCAGGTCGGGGGTTCGAGTCCCTCCGGGCAGGCCACGCCTGCGAGACGTGTCTTAGCGGCTACCCACCTGACAGTGCTTCCATTGCCTCGTTGCCGGACGACATGCTGCAATCGGCGCGGCGCTGTCGCCTTCCGAAGCAACGGAGAGACTCCCTTGACACCGATTCGATGCCTCGCGCTCGCAGCCCTGCTGAGCATTTCCCTTTCCGCCCAAGCGGAACCCGAGATCCAGGTCGGCTTCTCGCCGGAAGGCTCGGCGCGGCAGCTCGTGCTGGAGACCATTGGCGGCGCCAAGGAGCGCATCCAGATCCTGGCCTACGCCTTCCAGGCGCCGGACATCATGCAGGCGCTGGTCGACGCCAAACAGCGCGGCGTGCAGGTGCAGGTCGTCGTGGACAAGAAGCGCAACCAGAACAAGCCGAGCAAGAAGGCGATGGACTTCGTGACGAGCAAGGGCGTGGAGCTGCGCACCAACGACCACTTCCACATCCACCACGACAAGACCATCATCGTGGACGGACATACCGTGGAGACGGGCTCGTTCAACTTCGCGCCTTCGGCGGAGACGCTCAACTCTGAGAACGTCGTCGTGATCCGGAACGCGCCGGAGGTCGTCCGGCAATACCTGGCGCACTGGCAGTCGCGTTGGGATCTCGGTCAGCCTTACGTATCGAAGTCCTTCCCGGACAAAGCGGCCGCCGCGCCTGTGCCTTGAGCGCGCCCGTCCTGAATCGGACCGGAACATAGGGGCACGCGGATCCGCTGATACTGTTCCTTTCCGTGCCGATCCACGCCCTGTCCCGACGCCTCTCGATGCTGCTGTCCGCGCTCCGCAAGCTCTTCAAGTTCCTGCTCTTCCTGCTGCTCGCCCTCGCCTTGCTGGCGGTCTGGGGGCTGCTGATCGAGCCCCGCTGGGTGGCCCGGCGCGACCTCCCCGTCGAGGTGCCCGGTTGGCGCGGCCCGCCGGGACTGAAAGTGGTGGTCGCCTCCGACTGGCACATCGCGCACGAATTCAAGCGCGTCATGACGATCGCGCGCGCCAACGCCATCGTCGACGAGATCAACGCCGCCAAGCCCGACGTCGTGCTGTTGCCGGGCGACTTCATCTCCGGACGCGGTGAGGACGGCACCACGCCGGAAGACGTGGCCGCCGTGCTGGGCCGGCTGCGGGCCACGCACGGCGTGTACGCGGTGCTGGGCAACCACGACTGGTGGACCGACGGTGCGCGCTTCAATCAGGCGCTGAGCGCGGCGGGCATCCGGGTGCTGCTCAACGAGGCGGTGCCGCTGCCCCGCACCGACGTGTGGGTGCTGGGCATCGGCGACCGGACCTCGATGCACAGCGATCCGGCCCGCGCCGCGCGCCAGTTCCCGGCCGGCGCCCAGGCGCTCACGCTGATGCATGACCCGGCCAGCGCGCTCGGGCTGCCGCCAGTGCCAGGCCTTGCCGTGGCCGCGCACACGCACGGGGGCCAGGTCTGGATCCCCTTTGTCGGCTCCGCCGTCGCGCCGCACGGCTGGCCGAAGGACAAGACCCATGGCTGGGTCGACATCGGCGGCAGGCCGGTCTACATCACCAGCGGCCTGGGCGTCAGCATCTATCCGATCCGCATCAACATGCGGCCGGAGTGGGTGATGTTCACCGTCGGCGCCCCGGCGCGCCGCTCCTGAACCGGCGATGCCCAAGATGAGATCCGCCGCGCCCTCGCTCTTGTCACTGCTCGCCCTGCTCGTGTGGAACACGCCCGCTCACGCGGCGTGCGACCGCAGCTCGTGGACGGGGACGATAGGCGCCGCTGCGATCTCGCTGACCTTTGGCGATCCGGAAGGCGACGGGCGGCCTGCGCCGGCCCGCTACTACTACCGCCGCTCCCTGAAGGAGCTCTACCTGCGCGCGGGCAAGGCGGATCCGTCCATCTGGGAAGAGTCCGATGAGTCAGGTCGCGTCACGGGCAGCATCCAACTGGATTGCCGTGGCGACAGGCTCACGGGCACCTGGCGCTCGCCAGATCGCCGACGCGCGTTGCCCGTGTCGGCCCGCCCGGCCTCGGACATGGACGGGTACCACGCCGAACATCTGCGCGATCTGAAGGTCGACGAGGAAACCACACACGACTTCGAGGGCCATGTCTACGACAAGCAGGAGGTGTCAGGCATCCCGTCCGTGTCGACGATCGCGCTGTGGGGGGACGAGCCCGGCATCGCCGGCATCAACACGCAGCTCTGGCGGGAGGCGAAGGACGCCATGGGCGAAGCACTCGACTGCACCGGCGAAGGTCGGATGCGTCGTGGACTGCAGCATGGCTACGAATACGGCTGGAATCAACGGCCCGCTGCGTGGAACGAGCGCTACGTCGTGGTCATGACCAGCCACGAACAGTATTGCGGCGGCGCGCATCCGATATCCGGCAGCTATGCCACCGTCTACGAGCTCGTCAGCGGCAAGACGGTCGACGCGGCCCAGTGGCTGATGCCGGCCTACCGCAAGGACATCGATCTGACATCCTTGCTGGGCCGACTCCTGGTCGGACTTTATCTCTCCGTCGAGGACGGCGAGACCGAGTGCCTCGACAAGGTCGCCGCCAGCGGGAGGCTGATGTACCCCACGCGCGGAGGACTCGTCTTCAAGGTCGCCGCGGGGGCCTATGTCTACAGCCCCTGCATGCGCGATGTGACGATTCCCTGGGAACAGGCCGCGCCGTTCCTGGCGCCGGAAGGCCGCCTGGCAGCGAAAGCGTTTCGCTGAAAGCCAGCAGCCCGCGATTGAGGGAGACAGTCCGCGGCGCCCCGGCGCTAGCATGGCCGCCATGTGCTACAGCGCCCGCATCCGCCAGGAGTGGAAGACCTTCTGCGCCCGACTGGGCGTGAAGATCCCGCTGGCCGAATACATCGCGCTCTTCTGGGAGCGCGCCGACGGTCGCAAGCTGGCGATCCCCAAGACGATGGAGGCGTTGTTCGCGGACCCGCGCACCGAGGAGGAGCAACGCGCCTGGGCGGCCATCGTCCGCTACCGCGCGACGCGGACGTCGGAGATCGAGCAGGAGCTCTTCGACCTGCGCCGCCGCGTCGCCGACGCCGACCGCAAGCTCGCCGCAAGAGCCACCAAGTCCGCCGAGGACAGCCGCCGCATCGCCACGAACAAGATCGAGCAGCGCCTGCGCTGGCTCGGCGACCTGCGCCGAGACCCAGCGACCGAGGAGCAGGACGCGCGCATCTACCCTGGCTGGTACGTGCCCGTCATCGTCATGGAGAACGGGGAGCGCGTGCTCAAGCCGATGCGCTACCAGTGCCGCCCCGCCGGCAAGCCCGCCTTCTTCGACGCCAAATACCCCGGCACGTACAACGCGCGGCGCGACAGCCTCTCCGGCTTCTGGAAGGGCCAGTTCGGCGTGAGCCACGGCGTGATGGTCGCGGACGCGTTCTTCGAGGTCGTCGAGCGCGACGGCGCGAAGGCGGTGCTCGAGTTCCGTCCGCAGGGTCTCGGCGACATGCTGGTGGCCTGCCTGTGGTCGCGCTGGGAGGCGCCCGGGGAGCCGTCGCTGCTGTCCTTCGCGGCCATCACCGACGAGCCGCCGCCCGAGATCGCGGCCACCGGGCACGATCGCTGCGTGATCCCGATCAAGGAAGCCAACCTCGACGCGTGGCTGAATCCGCAAGGCGATCTGGCGGCCATGCAACGCCTGCTCGACGACCGCGAGCGACCGTTCTACGAGCATCGGCTCGCGGCCTGAGCGCGTCGCTTCCCCGCGACCGACGAGGACGTCCTCTCTCGAGGAGCCGGACACGCGTGATAGCCTCGCGCCCCATGTCCCAAGAGCGCCAAGAGCCACGAGAGCCACGAGAGCCACGAGAGCCACGAGAGCCACGAGAGCCCCTAGAGCCCCACGAGCTCCACAAGCCGACCGTCGACGACGCCCCCGCGCGCGCCTCGCTGCCCGAGGTGCTCCTGCTCGCCAGCGTCTTCGTCATCGCCGCCTGCGGGCTGGTCTACGAGCTGGCCGCCGGCGCGCTCGCGAGCTACCTGCTCGGCGACTCCGTCCTGCAGTTCTCGACCATCATCGGCGCCTACCTCTTCGCGATGGGCGTGGGGTCCTGGCTGTCGCGCTACATCGACCGGCAACTGGTCGCGCACTTCCTGCGGCTGGAGCTGCTGGTCGGCGTCATCGGCGGCCTGATGCCCGCCGCGCTCTTCACCGCGCACAGCCTGCTGCCGCCGTCCCAGGTCGCCGCCTTCCGCGTGCTGCTGTACGGGCTGGTGCTGCTGGTCGGCACCCTCGTGGGCCTGGAGATCCCGCTGGTGATGCGCATCCTCAAGCGCCACTTCCGCCAGCGCTACGCGCTCAAGGAACTGGTGTCGCAGGTGCTGACCTTCGACTACCTGGGCGCGCTGCTGGTCGCCGTCGCCTTCCCGCTGCTGCTGGTGCCCCACCTCGGGCTGGTGCGCACCGGACTGTTCTTCGGACTGCTGAACGTCGCCGTCGCGGTGTGGGCGCTGTGGCTGTTCCGCGCGGAACTGCGCGGCTGGCGGTCGCACGCGGTGACCTGCGCGGTCTCGATCGGGCTGCTGGCCGCGGCGATGGCCGGCGCCGACCGGCTCAGCACCTGGGCCGAGGACCGCTTCTACGGCGAGCAGATCGTTTTCAAGGAAAGCAGCAACTACCAGCGCATCGTCGTCACGCAGGGCGCTGCGGGCACGCGGCTGTTCCTCAACGGCAACCTGCAGTTCCACTCCCGCGACGAGTACCGCTATCACGAGGCCCTGGTGCATCCCGCGATGGCCGCGCAGGGCGCGCCGCGCAAGGTGCTGGTGCTGGGCGGCGGCGACGGCATGGCGGTGCGCGAGATCCTGCGCTACCCGTCCGTCGATCACATCACGCTGGTCGAGCTCGACCCGCACATGACGAGGCTGTTCTCGACGATGCCGCTGCTCAGGCAGCTGAACAAGGATGCGCTGCTCAGCCCGAAGCTGCACATCGTCAACACCGACGCCTTCGGCTGGCTGGAGACGACGGACGAGATCTTCGACGTCATCGTCATCGACTTCCCCGACCCGAGCAATTTCGCGCTCGGCAAGCTGTACACGGCCAGCCTCTACAAGATGGTCGACCAGCACCTGAGCGCGTCCGGCTACGCGGTGATCCAGTCGACCTCGCCGCTGGTGGCGCCGCGCGCGTTCTGGACCGTGGTGAACACGGTGGAGTCGGTCGGCCTCACGGCGACGCCGTACCACGCGCACGTGCCGAGCTTCGGCGAATGGGGCTTCGTGCTGGCGAGCCGCCGGCCGTGGTCGACGCCGAGGAAGCTGCCCGACGGGCTGCGCTTCCTGAGCCTGGACGGCATCCCGGCGCTGATGAGTTTCCCGCCGGACATGGCGCGGCCGGAGCACCTCGAAGTGAACCGGCTCTCCAACCAGGTGCTGGTCCACGAGTTCGAGCGTGAATGGGGCAAGCTGCATTGAAGCGCCGCGACCTGCTCACGCGCACGCTGACGGCCTCGCTCGCGGCGTCGCTGGTGCCGCTGCTGTCGGCCTGCGGGCGCGAGGCGCGGCCGCTCGCCGAGCGGCTGGCGGAGCGCCTCGCGGAACTCCCCGGCGGATGGACCGGCGCGAACTGGGAGCGCGGTCATCGGCTGCGCGGTCCCCTCCCCGGCTGGTCGACAGCCACCGGTGCCCCCAAGCGCGCGCAGGTGCTGGTGCTCGGCGCGGGAATCGCGGGCCTGGCTTGCGCGCGTCGGCTGCGGCTGCAAGGCGTCGATGTGGCGCTGCTGGATCTGGAGGATCGACCCGGCGGCAACAGCCGCGGCCATCGGATCGGCGCGGGGCCTGCGCTCGGCGAGGGTCTGCGCTGCCCGCTCGGGGCGCACTACCTGCCGACGCCGGGACCGGAAGCGCTCGAGGTGCGGGCGCTGCTGGAGGACCTCGGCCTCGCGCGCCAGGAGCACGGCAAGACCGTCTACGAGGAGCGCTGGCTCTGCCACAGCCCGCAGGAGCGGCTCTGGTGGAAGGACCAATGGGTCGACGGCCTGCTGCCGCCGGCGGAGTCGCCGGACGTGCTGGCGCAGTACCAGCGGTTCGGCAAGCTGGTCGACCAGGCGCGGCACGAGGTCGGTTTCGCGATGCCGAGCACGCATCACGCGTGGACGCCGGCGCATCAGGCGCTCGATGCGAAGACCTTCGCCGCGTGGCTCGATGAGCATCAGCTGACTGCGGCGCCGTTGCGCTGGTACCTCGACTACTGCTGCCGCGACGATTACGGCGCCGATGCGACGCAGGTCTCCGCGTGGGCGGGGCTGCACTACTTCGGCAGCCGTCACGGCTTCATGAGCGGCGAGGAACGCGAGGCCGTGCTGACCTGGCCGCAAGGCAACGGCTGGTTGTCGGAGCGCCTCGCCGCGCCATTGGCGGAATCCTTCCACGGCGGCCGCACGGCGCTGCGCGTGCGCGAGGAACGCCATGGGGTGCAGGTGCTCGTCTGGAACGACAAGGACCAGGTGGCGGAGCGATGGGAAGCCGATCAGGTCGTGATGGCGATGCCGTTGTTCATCGCGGCGAGGCTGCCGGAGCAGCCGCCATCCGCGCTCACGGAAGCCGCCAGCGGCATGCGCTACGCGCCGTGGCTGGTGGCGAACCTGCTGCTGGACGCGCCGCCGCTGGAACGGCTGGGCGCACCGATGTCCTGGGACAACGTCGCCTACGGCGGCGAGGCCCTGGGCTACGTCAACGCGAACCAGCAGGACCTCGACCCGAGCCGCGGCCCGATGGTGCTGACGGCCTACCGCTCGTTGCGCGAGTCGCAGCGCAAGGACCTGCTGCAGGACGACTGGCGAGCCTGGAGCGCCCGCGTGCTCGCGGACATGGCGCCCCTGCATCCGGACCTGCCCGAGCGGCTGCAGCGCATCGAGCTGATGCGATACGGGCACGCGATGAGCATTCCGCATCCGGGCCTGCGCGGGTCGCCAGCGCTGGCCGCGCTGCGCGAGCGCGCGCAAGGTCGGCTCCACTTCGCGCATGCGGACCTGGCGGGGTATTCGGTGTTCGAAGAGGCCTTCACGCAAGGTGAGACCGTGGCCGCACGTCTGCTTGGCAGAGGTCGCGCAAGCGCATGAGCGCGATCCCTCGCGTCCGGATTCACGGGAACACCGCATCGACGCCCCGATCCCGCATCATGCGGAGCAGCCTGAGCTCCGCTCCCTGGGGCTTGCCCAGTCCCCGCTCCCATCGACGAAGGCGTCGGGCCGTCGTGTTGAGCATGCGAGCCAGCGTGTAGACGTTGCACGAGGGCTGCGCCAGGATTGCCCGGAAGTCCTCTGGCGTGAGCGGCTCCGGAGGCAGCATGCCCGCATGCTCGATCCTCCGGATCGCGTCGTCATCGAATGCGCCGCACGCGTGGAGCTCTCGACTCATACGAAGCAGCTCCAGGATCGTTTCATTCTTCCTCTTGCGCATCACAGTTCAACTCCTTCAGCTTTTGATTGGCCACGGCCTCTGACAGGCTCGCCTCAGGCAGGGCATTCAGATCACGCGCCGTCTCCGCGCAGAACAGACGCGTCTCCGGATCGACGTCATCCATCGCGCTCTTGGCGAAACCCTTGATGAAGAACCACGGCCCGCCTCGGCGATTGGCGACGAGCGCGCGATACCCGCCTCGCTTGCCAGCCCCAGATCGTGCGATCCGCTTCTTGACGAGTCCACTACCCAGATCTGCGTCTGATCAATCCCCGTGCCATTTCAGCCACAGCGCGGCACAGGTCGCTCTCACTCAAGACCTGCTTGCTCATCCATCGGCGAAATCCTTGCGTCACGTACACGGGTCCAATCACGTCGACTTCCCGCGAAGCTGCGATGACGGTCAGTGCTGCGTGTTGCGCTTGGAAATCTCGTCCTGAAGAGGGCCGCCTGTTGGGGGAGCGAAGGGACGCTCCGCGGACACGACTTCCTTGGTTCGGCCCCGGCCCACGCGGACAGGGTCGGACCGTTGCAGCGCATTGAGTTCGCGCATGCGGACCTGGCGGGCTACTCGGTGTTCGAGGAGACGTTCACGCAGGGGGCAGTGGTGGCGACCCGCATCCGCCACGCGCGCTGATCAGGCGAGATTCGCCTGATAGACGCGGACCCGCATCTCCAGCGTCGGCATCAGGTCGCGCGTCGCAACGCGAATGTCGTATTCAGCCTGCAGATTCAGCCAGAACCTGGGATCCATGCTGAAAAACAACCCGAGCCGCATGGCGGTATCCACGGTAATCGGTCGTTGTCCATTCACCAGATCGCTCACACGGCTCGGCGGTACGTCGATGTCGGCCGCAAGTTGACGGGCGGTCAGCTTCATCGGCTTCATGAATTCCTCGAGGAGGATCTCCCCGGGATGGATTTCGTCTAGCAGCTTGGCCATAAGGATCTAGTGGTAGTCGACGATCGCAACGTTGTGTGCGCCGTCCAGCCTCCATGAAAAGCAGATGCGCCACTGGTCATTGATGCGGATGCTGTATTGCCCCTTCCGATCGCCGCAGAGGGCTTCCAGGCGGTTCCCTGGTGGAACCTTCAGCGCGCCCACCACCGTCGCGGCATGAACCATCAAGAGCTTGCGCCTCGCCACGCGCTCGATGCGCCGGAAGCGAGGCACCACCTTGCTGGAAAAAAGTGCCTCAGTGTCGGCACAGCCGAATGAACAGATCCTGCCACATCGTGTTCCGCCACACAGAATCCGCCAAGCAGAACTTCAGGTGGTTTTTCGCCTCCCGGTGACTTGATCATGCAGACCGCTTCCTGGATTTCCGTCACCCTTGCCAAGCTTGAAAGGGGCGTGGAGGCTTGTCATACAGAGCAGGTCATTGAGGTGACATCTCCCGCCGACGTGAGTCACCAGAATGGACGCGCACCTCACAACCCAAGGTTCGACATGCCACACAACCTCGACCAGGCCATCCTCCTCGCCCCCGCCGGCGGACACCGCTTCGCCGGTGCGACGAATGCGGCCTACGCCAACATGGTCGGGCCGTTCGGCGGCACGACGGGCGCGGCGATGCTCAACGCGGCCTTGCTGCATTCGGAGCGCATCGGCGAGCCGATCGCGCTGACGATCAACTTCTGCAGTCCGCTCGCCGACGGCGCCTTCGAGGTCGAAACCCGCCCCGCCCGCACGAACCGGTCGACGCAGCATTGGGTGCTGGAGCTCACGCAGAACGGCGAGGTCGCCGCGACCGGCAGCGCCGTCTTCGCGCAGCGTCGCGAGACCTGGTCCGCGAAGGAAGCCGAGCTGCCCGCGGACGTGCCGCCCGCATCAGCACTCAGTCCGCTGCCGAAGGTCGGCTTCCTGCCCGCCTGGGTCTCGCGCTACGACATGCGCTTCCTGCCCGGGTTCGCGCCGGGGCCCTTCGACGGCCAGGAACAGCCCCATTCGATCAGCCGCTACTGGGTGCGCGACGAGCCCGCGCGACCCATGGACTTCCCGTCCCTCGCCGCGATCTGCGACAGCTTCTTCCCGCGCATCTTCGTCCGCCGCCGCAAGCCCGGCGCCATCGGCACCGTCACGCTGACGACCTACTTCCATGCGGACTCGGCCCAGCTCGCGCGGCAGGGCGACCGCCACGTGCTAGCAATGGCGAAGGCCCTCAACTTCCGCAACGGTTACTTCGACCAGACCGCCGAAGTCTGGAGCGACGACGGCCAGATGCTGGCCAGCACGCACCAGATGGTCTATTTCAAGGAATGAGGAAGGACGCCGGACTCAGCCGCCCGTGACCGGCGGGAAGAACGCCACTTCCGCGCCGTCGTCGACGGGCGTGTCCTCGGGCAGGATCTGCTGGTTCAGCGCGCAACGGATCGCGCGGCCACGCGCGAGCGCTTCCGCGTGCGCCGCGTCGCTGGCGATCAGCGCATCGCGGATCGAGCCCAGCGTCGCCCCGGCATGGTGCGGGAAGCGCTCGTCGGTTCCCAGGGCCTCGCGCAGCGAGGCGAAGTAGCGCACGGTGATCGTCATGTCGGGTCGATGGGTCAAGACAGCTGTCAGAACAGGTTTCAGAACAGGTTTCAGAACAGCTCGCTGAACGGAATGAAGCGCAAGACCTGCCCCGGTGTCACCGTGCTGCCCGGCGGCAGGTCGATCAGACCGTCGGCCCACGCCGCCGAACTCATCACGCCCGAACTCTGGTTGCCGAACAGCTGCAGGCCGCCGGCGTCGCTCAGCTTCGCGCGCAGGAACTCCCGCCGCTTGTCGGCCTTGGTCCAGGTGAACTCGGCCGGCAGCGGCAAGGCGCGCGGCGTCAGCTGCGTCGCGCCCTGCATCCGCAGCAGCACCGGCCGCACGAACAGCAGGAAGGTCACGAAGCTGGACACCGGATTGCCCGGCAGTCCGATGAACCAGGTGCGCCCGCCGGTGCTGGTGACTTCGCCGAACGCCAGCGGCTTGCCCGGCTTGATCGCGATCTGCCACAAGTCCAGCCGGCCTTCGCGCTCGAGCGCGGGCTTGAGGTGGTCTTCCTCGCCGACGGACACACCGCCCGAGCTGAGGATCAGGTCCGCGTCCTTGGCCGCCTCGCGCAACGCGGCGCGGGTCGCGTCGAGCGTGTCAGGCACGATGCCCAGGTCCCGCACCTCGCAGCCCATGGCCAGCAGCAGCGCGTGCAGCGTCGTGCGGTTGGAGTTGTAGATCTGACCGGGGCCGAGTGGCTGGCCCGGCAGCACCAGCTCGTCGCCGGTCGAGAACAGCGCGACGCGCGGCCGCGCCGCCACCGTCAACGCCGCCGCGCCGGCCGTCGCCGCCAAGCCCAGCGAGGCCGCATTCAGGCGCATGCCGGCGCGCAGCACCGGCTGCCCGACGCGAAGGTCCTCCCCGCGGCGACGGATGTGGAGGCCCACCGTCAGTGGTCCATTGATGCGCACTTGGCCGAAGTTGCCCGCGACGCCCGTGGCATCGGCGATCGCCTCGCATTGCTCCTGCATCAGCACCGAGTCGGCGCCTTCAGGCACCGTCGCGCCGGTGAAGATCCGCGCCGCGGTGCCGGGCTGCAGCGGCCGGGGCACCGAGCCCGCCGGCACGCGCTGCGAGACCGGCAGCACCGCGCCTTCGCCGCCCAGCGCCGCGACGTCGGCCGCGCGCATCGCGTAGCCGTCCATCGCGCTGTTGTCGTAGGGCGGCACGTCCAGCGGCGAGTCCAGGTCCTGCGCCAGCACGCGGCCGCGCGCCAGCGGCGTCGTCACCGACTCGGTCCGGCCCAGCGAGGTGACTTGCGAGAGCAGGCGCTCCAGCGCCTCCTCCATCGGCATCATCGGCGCGCGGGGAGAGGTCGTGGAGGTTGTGGGGGCCGAAGCGGCGGCAGCGACCCCAGCATTCGCGGCCGTTCCCGGAACATGCTTCGCGTCAGACATGGTCGACGATGAACTGCTTGACCTGTTCCACCGAGACCGGCATCACGCTGACGCGCTTGGGACGCGTCTCGAGATCGTCGAGCGCGGCCGGCCGCGGCGGCACGATGCCGAGCGCTTCCTCGATGGTGCCGGCAAACTTGGCCGCCAGCGCCGTCTCCAGCACCAGCATGGTCACGCCGGACTCGCGCCGGGCGAGCGCCACCTTCAAGCCATCCGCCGTGTGCGTGTCGATGACGACGCCGTACTGCTGGTGGCACAGGCGGATCGTCGCGACGCGGTCTTCATGCGTGCTGCGGCCCGAGACGAAACCGTAGCGTTCGCCGATGCGCGCGCGCTCCTCGGCGGTGATCTCGAAGAAGCCCTTCGAGGCCAGCTCCTCGCCGAACAGGCGCTTCACGCGGTCGCCATCCCGGTCCAGCAGGTCGAACACGAAGCGCTCGAAGTTGCTCGCCTTGGAGATGTCCATCGACGGGCTGGAGGTCTCCAGCGTGTGCTCCGCGCCGCGCGGGCGATAGACGCCGGTGCGGAAGAACTCGTCGAGCACGTCGTTCTCGTTGGTCGCCACGACCAGGCGCTCGATCGGCAGGCCCATCCGCCGCGCCACGTGGCCCGCGCAGACGTTGCCGAAGTTGCCCGACGGCACGGTGAAGCTCACGCGTTCGCCCTCGGCCTTCGTGGCCTGGAAGTAGGCGGCGAAGTAGTAGACGACCTGTGCCAGCAGCCGCGCCCAGTTGATCGAGTTGACGGTGCCGATGCGGTAGCCGCGCTTGAACGCGAGGTCGTTGGACACCGCCTTGACGATGTCCTGGCAGTCGTCGAACACGCCCTGCACCGCGATGTTGTGGATGTTGGGATCCTGCAGGCTGAACATCTGCGCCTGCTGGAACGGGCTCATGCGGCCGTGCGGGCTCAGCATGAAGACCTGGATGCCGGCCTTGCCGCGCATCGCGTACTCGGCGGCGCTGCCGGTGTCGCCGGAGGTCGCACCGAGGATGTTGAGCGTCTCGCCGCGGCGTTGCAGCTCGTACTCGAACAGCTGGCCGAGCAGCTGCATCGCCATGTCCTTGAACGCCAGCGTCGGGCCATTGGACAGCGCGACCAGCGCCAGGCCCGGCTCCAGCGGCTTCAGCGGCGTGATCTGCGGCGTGCCGAAGACGGCTTCGGTGTAGGTCCGGTGCGCGATCGCCTTCAGGTCGGCGGCGGGGATGTCGTCGATGTAGAGCGACAGGATCTCGAACGCCAGGTCGGCGTAGGACAGGCCGCGCCAGCGCGCCAGCGTCGCGCCGTCGACCTGCGGGTACGAGGTCGGCAGGTACAGCCCACCGTCGGGCGCCAGGCCCTCCAGCAGGATGTCGCAGAAGTGGCGCTCGGTCTTGTCGCCGCGGGTGCTCAGGTACTTCACGCCAGCTCTTCCTTGCGCAGCTTCACGATCGGCGCCAGCACCGTCGTCAGGGCCTGCATCTTCGCCAGCGCCTCGCTCATGCGGCCTTCCTGCGTGTCGTGCGTCAGGATGATCAGGTCGGTCTGGCTCTCGCCTTCGGCCGACTCGCGCTGCAGCACCGCGTCGATGCTGATCTCGTGTTCGGCCAGGATGGTCGTGATGCGCGACAGCACGCCCGCCTGGTCCGCCACCCGCAGCCGCAGGTAGAAGGCGGTCTGCACCTGCGCCATCGGCAGGATGGGCGTGTCGTTCATCGCGTCCGGCTGGAAGGCCAGGTGCGGCACGCGGTGGTCCGGATCGGCCGTCGCCAGGCGTGTGATGTCGACGAGGTCGGCGATCACCGCCGAGGCCGTCGGCTCCGCGCCCGCGCCCTTGCCGTAGTACAGCGTCGTGCCGACGGCGTCGGCCTGCACCAGCACCGCGTTCATCGCGCCTTCGACATTGGCGATCAGGCGGCCCGCGGGAATCAGCGTCGGATGCACGCGCAGCTCGATGCCGTTCTCTCTTCTGCGCGCGATGCCCAGCAGCTTGATGCGGTAGCCGAGCTGCTCGGCGTACTTGATGTCGGTCGCCTGCAGCGCCGTGATGCCCTCGACATGCGCCTGCTCGAACTGCACCGGGATCCCGAACGCGATCGCGCTCATGATCGTGGCCTTGTGCGCGGCGTCCACGCCCTCGATGTCGAAGGTCGGATCGGCCTCGGCGTAGCCCAGCCGCTGCGCCTCCTTCAGCACCGTCGCGAAGTCCAGCCCCTTGGAGCGCATCTCCGACAGGATGAAGTTGGTCGTGCCGTTGATGATCCCGGCGATCCACTCGATGCGGTTGGCCGTCAAGCCTTCGCGCAGCGCCTTGATGATGGGGATGCCGCCGGCCACCGCCGCCTCGAAGGCGACCATCACGCCCTGCTCGCGCGCCGCGGCGAAGATCTCGCTGCCGTGCACCGCGAGCAGCGCCTTGTTGGCCGTCACCACGTGCTTGCCGGCCTTGATCGCGTCCAGCACCAGCGTGCGCGCGATGCCGTAGCCGCCGATCAGCTCGACGACGATGTCGATCTCCGGATTGGCGATCACCTCGCGCGCGTCGGACACCACCGTGCAGGCGTCGCCGACGATGCTGCGGGCGCGCTCGACGTCCAGGTCGGCCACCATCGCGATCTCGATGCCGCGGCCGGCGCGTCCGCGGATCTCCGCCTGGTTGCGGCGCAGCACCTGGAAGGTGCCGCTGCCGACGGTGCCAATGCCCAGCAGGCCAACTTTGATCGGGTTCATCGTCTTGTCTTTCAGAAGGTCGGGAGGTCAGCGTGCGTGGCGTTTGCGGTATTGCGCCAGGAATCGCTCGATGCGGCCGATGGCTTCACGGAGATCGTCCGTGTTGGGCAGGAACACGAGCCGGAAATGATCGGGGGCCTGCCAGTTGAAGCCCGTCCCCTGGACGATCAGCACCTTCTCTTCGGCCAGCAGCTCGTAGGCGAACTGCTGGTCGTCCTCGATCGGGTAGATCGTGGGGTCGAGGCGGGGGAACATGTACAGCGCGGCCTTGGGCTTGACGACGCTCACGCCGGGGATCTGCGTCAGCAGCTCGTACGCGAGGTCGCGCTGGTGGCACAGCCGGCCGGTCGGCGCGACCAGGTCCTTGATGCTCTGGTAGCCGCCCAGCGCCGTCTGGATCGCGAGCTGGCCCGGCGTGTTGGCGCACAGGCGCAGCGAGGCCAGCATGTTCAGGCCCTCGATGTAGTCGCGGGCATGGCGCTTCTCGCCCGACACCACCATCCAGCCGGCGCGGTAGCCGCAGCTGCGGTAGTTCTTCGACAGGCCGTTGAAGGTCACGAACAGCACGTCGTCGGCCAGGCTGGCCATGCTGGTGTGGGTGTTGCCGTCGTAGAGCGTCTTGTCGTAGATCTCGTCGGCGAAGACGATCAGCTCATGACGCCGGGCGATCTCGATGAGGCCCAGCAGCACGTCGTCCGGATACAGCGCGCCGGTCGGGTTGTTGGGATTGCAGACCATGATGGCGCGGGTGCGCGGCGTGATCTTGGCTTCGATGTCCTGCAGGTCCGGCAGCCAGCCGCTGCCCTCGTCGCACAGGTAGTGGACCGGCCGGCCGCCCGACAGGCCGACCACCGCCGTGTAGAGCGGGAAGTCGGGCGACGGGATGAGGATCTCGTCGCCGTCGTTGACCAGCGCGTTGATCGCCATCTGGATCAGTTCGGACGCGCCGTTGCCGAGGTAGACATCGTCCACCGTCACGCCGCGGATGCCCTTCTCCTGCGTGTAGTGCACGACCGCCTTGCGCGGCGCGAACAGGCCCTTGCTGTCGGTATAACCGCCGGCATCCGCCAGGTTGCGGATCATGTCCTGGACGATCTCGTCCGGCGGCGTCAGCCCGAACACCGCCGTGTTGCCGATGTTGAGCTTGATGATCTTCTGACCCTCTTCCTCCATCTGCCGCGCCTTGTCCAGCACAGGCCCGCGGATGTCGTAACTGACGCTGGAAAGCTTGCTGGACTTGGCGACGGTTCTCAAGATGACTCCGGGCGAGGTTTCAAGGGAAGCTCCGCGGAGCTTGCCGAGGGTTCCAATGGTTCCGAATGGGGAACGCACAGGGGAAAATCAGGGCTGTCGATTTAAACACAGGGTTATCGCGGGTAATCCCACGCCCGCGGGGACACACCCTCCGTCGCTGCCAGAATCACCCTCAATGAAATTTCAACCCGACCAGCCGCTCGGCGGCAACATGATTTCCGCCCACGACCTGAACCACGTGTGGGTCAACGGCGTCGAGCAGGCGCACAGCGTCCTGGTGCCGTGGCAAGGTCAGCCGGAGAACTGGGGCGTCTCGCGCTTCGAGGATCTCACGGAGGCGCATTTCGAGCGCATCCTGGCACTCAAGCCGGAACTGGTGATCTTCGGCAGCGGCTCGAAACTGCGGTTCGCCCGACCCGCGCTGCATCGCGCGTTGATCCAGGCCCGCATCGGCATGGAAACCATGGACATCGGCGCCGCCTGCCGCACCTACAACGTGCTGGCCAGCGAAGGCCGCGCGGTGCTGGCGGCCTTGCTGATCGAGTCGTGATCGAGGCGTGATCGCGGCATGAACACGCGCTGAGCGCGCAATCAGGACGCACTCGCGGGCGCCCGCGAGCCGGGCCTCTGCGGCGGCCCGCCTCCCACTCTCTGGGAGGCCACTGACTCGTCCATGTCAGACGGGGCGAGGAACGACCCATTCAACGTATAATCGATGGCTATGCCCGCCCGGGCACATCTCTCTGAAGAACGCCACATGACGCCAGCGCTCAACAAACCCCTCCCGGACATTGAAGCTCTTGCCACGGGAGGCGTGAAGTTCACTCCCAAGGAATTTCTGGGTAGGGTCGTGGTGCTGTACTTCTACCCGAAGGACAACACCCCGGGCTGCACGACCGAAGCGATGCAGTTCCGTGATCATCACAAGGAATTCGTCAAGGCCGGTGCTGTCGTGCTGGGAGTTTCCCGCGACAACATGGCCTCGCACGACAAGTTCAAGCAGAACCTGGAACTCCCCTTCGAACTCATCGCCGATACCGAAGAGAAACTCTGCCACATGTTCGGCGTGGTCAAGAACAAGATCATGTACGGCAAGAAGGTCAAGGGCATCGAACGCTCGACCTTCCTGATCGACGCGCAGGGCATTCTGCGCGAAGAGTGGCGCGGCCTGAAGGTCGCCGGTCACGTCGAGGAAGTCCTGAAGGCCGTCAAGGCCCTCAAGAAGGAAGCCGCCTGATCGGCAACGCGGATCCGCACATGATGTGCGTCTGATCCGCGCGCCTGAACTTCTTCCGTCCGTCACGGGCGGAGGCCGGGAGTTGTGCATAATCAGTCGCATGCCCCTGTGCCTGATCGCAGCGAATGACCTCCCGAAGACGAGCCGCACCGGCCCCGGTGCGGCTTTCTGCCTTCTGGGAGCCGCGAGCGAGTTCGAGGCCACCGATGCCGCCGATACCTCCGGCATCGCCAGCGCCCGTCAGGCCCGGGGCATGACCCCTGGTCGGCATCGCCCCAGGCTCATCACGCAAGCCCGTCACCCCCGCACATGCCACTGCCCAAGCCTCCGACCAAGCGCGCCAGCCGCCTAGATTCCGACGCCTTCGCGACCGACCTGTCGCCCAGCAAACGCCCTCCCGCGCTCGAGGCCAGACCGTCCGCCCCCAGCCGGTCCGAACCGGTCCTCCGGGCCGATCCCCGGACGGACGCCCGAGCCGACCTCGCGGCCTCCACCTCCGCCTCCGTCCCGGCTTCCACTCCGGCTGGCGCTTCCGCACAGCCGCCGGCGGCCAACGTCCGCGCCCGCACCGAACCGGTGGAAGCCCGCGGCTATTCGCCGTCGTCATCGCCGTCGTCGCCCTCCCTGGCGCTGGTCTCGCCCACCCCGTCCCGGGCCCCCGCGAAGAAGAGTTCCCCGACCCGCACCAAGGCGCGCAAGCCGGTGGGCGATCCCAAGCTGTTCGTGCTCGACACCAACGTGCTGATGCATGACCCGATGTCGCTGTTCCGCTTCGAGGAACATGACATCTATCTGCCGATGATCACGCTCGAGGAGCTGGACGGCCACAAGAAGGGCATGACCGAGGTCGCCCGCAACGTGCGCCAGGTCAGCCGCGACCTGGACGCGCTGGCCGGCAGCCTCAAGTCGAGCACGATCGAGGAGATGTCCAAGGGCCTGCCGCTGGACCAGACCGGTCACCGCGAGGCCGGCGGCAAGCTGTTCTTCCAGACGACGCTGTTCGAGGCCCCGCTGCCGCAAGGCCTGCCCCAGGGCAAGGCCGACAACCAGATCCTGGGCGTCGTCCAGGCGCTGAAGCAGCAGCAGCCCGGCCGCGAGGTGGTGCTGGTGTCCAAGGACATCAACATGCGCATCAAGGCCCGTGCGCTGGGCCTGCCAGCGGAGGACTACCGCAACGACAAGACGCTGGAGGACTCCGACCTGCTCTACACCGGCGTGCAGGCGCTGCCGGCGGACTTCTGGGAGCGCCACGGCAAGACGATGGAGAGCTGGCAGCAGGGCGGCACCACCTTCTACCGGATCAGCGGCCCGCTGGTGCCGACGCTGCTGGTGAACCAGCTGATCTATCTGGAGGCGCCCGGCGCCGCGCCGCTCTACGCCAAGGTGCAGGAGATCACCGGCAAGACCGCCGTGCTGCGCACGCTGAAGGACTTCGGCCATCAGAAGCACTCGGTCTGGGGCGTCACCGCGCGCAACCGCGAACAGAACTTCGCGCTCAACCTGCTGATGGATCCGGACTGCGACTTCGTCACGCTGACCGGCTCGGCCGGCACCGGCAAGACGCTGATGACGCTGGCCGCCGGCCTGTCGCAGGTGCTCGACGACCGCCGCTACACCGAGATCATCGTCACCCGCGTGACGGTCCCGGTCGGCGAGGACATCGGCTTCCTGCCCGGCACGGAAGAGGAAAAGATGGGCCCGTGGATGGGCGCGCTCGACGACAACCTGGAAGTGCTGGGGCGCGGCGAGAGCGGCGCCGGCGAATGGGGTCGCGCGGCCACCAACGATCTGGTGCGCAGCAAGATCAAGATCAAGAGCCTGAACTTCATGCGCGGGCGCACCTTCCTGAACAAGTACGTGATCATCGACGAGGCGCAGAACCTGACGCCCAAGCAGATGAAGACGCTGATCACGCGCGCCGGTCCGGGCACCAAGATCGTCTGCCTGGGCAACCTGGCGCAGATCGACACGCCCTACCTGACCGAGGGCAGCTCGGGCCTGACCTTCGCGGTCGACAAGTTCAAGGGCTGGGCCCACAGCGGCCACGTCACGCTGGCGCGCGGCGAGCGCTCGCGGCTCGCGGACTTCGCGTCCGAGGTGCTCTGAGCCCGCCGTGAGCACGGGGCCTCACGGGCCTCGGAACTTTTCCAAAGCCACCCTTCGGGGTGGCTTTTTCGTTGCCGCTCCTATTCTTCGGGGGTCAGCTTGGACTGGACGGTTTCCTCGGCGGCGCCTTCGTCGAGGCGAAGCTGGTAGAAGATGAACGCCGCCATGGCGGCCATCGCGCCCAGCGCGAGGTAGGTGCCGTGGAAGGCGGGCACGATCGCGGCGCCCTCGGTGCGCGGCAGCCCGTGCGAGAACAGCAGCAGGAAGGCGCTGGACGTCGCCACGCCCAGGCTCATCGACAGCTGCATCACCACCGCCAGCAGGCTGTTGCCGGGGCTGGCGGTGCGCTCGTCGAGGTCGCCCAGCGTCAGCGTGTTCATCGCGGTGAACTGCATGCTGTTGACCATCCCGAACAGGCCGAGGTGGATCGCCAGCCACACGTGCCCGACGCCGCGCGGGATCAGCGCGAAGCTCGCGATCAGCAGGCCCAGCAGCAGCGTGTTGACGATCAGCACCCGGCGGTAGCCGGCGCGCTTGATCAGGCGGATCGCCAGCGTCTTGGTGAACATCGCGCCGAGCACGGACGGGATCATCGACAGCCCCGCCTCGCTGGGCGAGAAACCCAGTCCCACCTGCAGGAAGAGCGGCGTCAGGAACGGCGTCGCGCCGCTGCCCAGCCGCGCGAAGACGTTGCCCAGCAGCCCGATGCGGAAGGTCGGCACGGCGAAGAGCGCCGGCGTGAAGAGCGGCTCGGCGGCGCGGGTCGCATGCAGCCAGTAGGCCATCATGCAGGCCACGCCCGCGATCAGCATCACGAAGCACACGGCGACGCTGACCATGTGCTCGCCGAAGCCCTGCAGCGCCAGCGACATCAGCATCAGCCCGACGCTGAACAGGCCGTAGCCGCCCCAGTCGAAGCGCTTGCCGATGGGGCCGCGGATCTCCGGCATGAAGCGCCGGCAGGCGACGGCTCCGGCCAGGCCCACCGGCAGGTTGATCAGGAAGATCCAGTGCCAGCTGACGAATTCCACCAGCACGCCGCCCAAGGTCGGTCCGAGCAGCGGCCCCAGCAGCCCCGGCAGGCTGATGAAGGTCATCACCGCGAGGAACTCGGCCTTCGGGAAGGCCCGCAGCACCACCAGCCGTCCGACCGGCACCAGCAGCGCGCCGCCGACCCCTTGCACCACCCGCGAGGCCACCAGCACGTGCAGGCTGGGCGAGACCGCGCAGGCCAGCGAGCCCAGGCTGAACAGCCCGATCGCCCACAGGAAGACCGTCCGCGTGCCGAAGCGGTCGGCCAGCCATCCCGACGCGGGGATGAGCAGGGCCACCGTCAGCAGGTAGGCGACGACGGCCGACTGCATGCGCAGCGGATCCTCGCCGAGGTCGCGGGCCATGCCGGGCAGCGCGGTGTTGAGGATGGTCGTGTCCAGCGTCTGCATGAAGAAGGCCAGCGCGACGACCCAGGGCAGCCAGCGGCGGGTGGCGTCGTCGAGGACCGGGCGGCCGAGCACGTCGAGCGGCGTCGTCGAGGAAGAAGGCATGGACGGCATGCGGCAAGTATCGGACCCCGGCGGCGTAGGATGTGCGCCTGTCGCGGCACGCGGTGGCGCCCTGCCCCCGATCACCTCCCGCGCGACCTCCAGGACCCATGCGCTTCTACGTTTCCGACCTCGACGGCACCCTGCTCGATCCGCAGGCGCGCCTCTCCGCCGCCACCCGCGCCGGCCTCACCGAACTGCTGGCCGAAGGCCTGGCCTTCACCGTCGCCAGCGCGCGGCACGTGGTGTCGATCGCCCGCATCCTCGAAGGCCTGCCGATCTCCTTGCCGGTGGTCTCGTCCAACGGCGCCTACATCAGCGACCTGCGCACCGGCCGGCACGAACTGGTCAACGCGATGGAGCCGGCACTCGGCCAGGCGATCTTCGCGCTGGTGCGGCGCCACGGCCTGATGCCTTTCATCGCGACGCACGGCGCCAAGGGCGACCAGCTCTTCTGGCAGGAGGTGCAGAACGAAGGTCAGCAGCGCTTCGTCACCGAGCGCCAGCGCAACGCCGACCCGCGGCTGCGCCAGGTCGACCGCCTGCAGGACCAGCTCGACGACCCGCTGGTCACGCTGCTGGTGGTCGGCCGCGCCGAGCCGCTGGAAGCGCTGCAGGCCGAGATCCTGGCCACCTGCGGCGATCTCGTCACCACGCACCTGGCCGAGGACCTCTACATGCCCGGCTGGCCCTGGCTGAACGTGCACGACCGCCGGGCGAGCAAGGACCAGGCGATCGCCACGCTGGCGCAGCGTTACGCGCTGCACGAGCGCGAACTCGTCGTCTTCGGCGACCAGGTCAACGACCTGACGATGCTGAAGTCCGCGCATCACGCCGTCGCAATGGCCAATGCCAGCGACGACGTGAAGCAGGCCGCGCACCGCATCATCGGCTTCCACCATGAGGACGCCGTGGTGCAGTTCATCCGCGACGACTGGCGGACCTACTTGCGCAAGTAGTCGTAGAACGCGTTGGCGTCGGACTCGCGGCCGAGGAAGTCGCGCACCAGCTCCGGCGCCGGTTTCTCCGCGCCGCGCGACAGCACCGCGTCGCGATAACGACGACCCACGGCGGCGTCGAGCTTGTCCGCCGCGAACGGCGTGCGCAGGTCCATCGCGACGACCAGGCTCCACAGGTAGCCGTAGTAGCCCGCGCCGTAGCCGCCCGCGATGTGCGCGAAGCGCGACGGGAACATCGTCCCCGGCACATGGCCGAGCGGCGTGTCGCCCTCCATCTTCGCCCACAGCGCCAGCGGATCCTGGATCGTGGCGCCGTGCAGCGCGAGGTCATAACTCGCATACAGGTGCTGGCGGCCGAACTTCGTGCCCTTGGCGAAGTCGCGCGCCTCGCGGGCCTTGCCGACGAGCTCCTCCGGCACCGGCTTGCAGGACGGGCAGACCTCGGCCATCAGCTTGAGCACCCGCGGGTCGTAGACCCAGTCCTCGAGCATCTGCGACGGCGCCTCGACGAAGTCGTGCATCACCGCCCACTGCCCCAGCGAGACGTAGCGCGTCTGCGCCAGGTTGTTGTGGACCGCGTGACCCAACTCATGCAGCAGCGTCTCCAGCTCGTCGAGCGACAGGCCGCCGCGATCGAGGTTGACGACCAGCGCCGCCGCCGGATGGCGACCCAGCCGCGTGCTGCTGGAGCGCAGCGGCCAGACCGCCGCGTGGTTGTACTTGCCGTCGCGCGGGAAGGGATCGACGTAGAGCGTGCCCAGCGCCTTGCCCGTGGCGGTATCGCTGACCACGTAGGCCTTGACGTCGGGATGCCAGAGGCCCGGCACCGTCACCGGGGTGTGCGTCACGCCGAGCAGCCGGTCGACGATGCGCAGCGTGAAGGCCAGGCTCTCCGCCGGCGGGAAGTAGGGCCGGAAGGCCTCCTGGTCGACGGTGAAGCGCTGCTTGCGGATGCGCTCCGCGTAGTAGACGCCGTCCCACTGCGTCACGGTGGTGGCCTCCACCGCGGTGCCGAGATGCGCCGCCTTGGCGCGGCGCAGCGCTTCCAGATCGGCGCGCTCGCCCTGCTGGACGGTGCCCTTGACCTCGCCGAGGAAACGCGTCGCCGTCGCTGCGTCCTTGGCCATCTGGCGGCGCAGGTTGAAGTCGACGTAGTTGTCGTAGCCGAACAGGCCGGCGTATTCCTTGCGCAGCGTGATGATCTCGGTCAGCAGCTTCAGGTTGCCTTCGCCGCCTTCGTTGGTCTTGGCCCGCCAGATGCGCTCACGCGCGGCGCCGCTCTCGGCGGTCTGCATCAGCGCGGTATAGGTCGGGTTGTCGACGCCGAGCAGGTATCGCCCCTGGTCGTCGCGCGGCTTGTCCTTCCAGACGCCGTCGGGCACGCCGCGCAGTTCCTCGGCAGTGAACGCGACGCGGATGTTGGCGTCGCGGATCGCCTTCGAGAACTGCTGGTCGAGCGCGGAGAGCCGGTCCAGGATCTCCTTGGCACGCGAGCGCTTGTCCTTGGACAGGCCGACGCCGCTGTCCTCGAACATCCCCAGCGCGTTGCGCTTGAGCTCGCGGTCGATCGCGTCGGCGGCGGGCGCGGTCTTCAGGCCGCGATAGATCTTCTCGTTCTGCGTGAGCGCGGTCTGAAAGTCGGACCAGCGCAGCGCGCACGCCTGGGCGGCGTCGCGCACGGCCTTGTCGGCATGCACGTTCTGGACGAAGTCGATGGGGAACCGCGCATCCTCATGATGCGCGATCACCAGGTCGTAGGCGGCCAGCCAGCCCTTGTCGACCTTGCGCGTGGCCAACTGGGCGACCTCGCGGTTCAAGGCCTTCAGACCGGCATCGCAGGCCCGGTCCACGGCTTTGCCGTCGGCGAAGCCGGGGAAGGCGGGCGTGGGCAACGCGGGCGCGCGGGCCGCCGATTGAGCGAACGCCGGCGCGGCCAGCAGCGCGCAGGCGGCCAGGATCAACGCATTCCTTTGCATCATCAGGAGGTTCCCTTCATCAACTCATGGATCTGTTGCAACGCGGCCGGATCGTCGAGGGTGATCAGGTCGCCGGGATCGCGATGTTCGCAGACGGCCTGGATGGCCCGCCTCAGCAATTTGCCCGAGCGTGTCTTCGGCAGCAGCGCCACGAAACGCACCCGCGACGGCCGCGCCACCGCGCCGAGCTGCTGGTCCACGCGCCTGAGGATCTCGCCCTCCAGCGCCAGCGCGTCCTGCGGCGTCGCGGCACGCGCCGGATCCTTCAGCACCGCGAAGGCCATCGCGACCTGACCCTTGAGCGGATCGGCGACGCCGACGACGGCGACTTCCGCCACCGCCGGATGACCGGCGATGCATTCCTCGATCTCGCGCGTGCCGAGCCGGTGACCGGCGACGTTGATGACGTCGTCGCTGCGCCCGAGGATGAAGTAGTAGCCGTCCTCGTCGCGCAAGGCCCAGTCGAAGGTCGAGTACACCTGCCGGCCCGGCACGCTGTCCCAGTAGGTGCGGACGAAGCGCTCGTCGTCGCGCCAGACGGTCTGCATGCAGCCCGGCGGCAGCGGATAGGCGATGGTGAGCAGGCCCTTCTGGTTGGGCGCCTCGAGCACCTCGCCCGTGCGCTCGTCGAGGAGCTGCACGCGGTAGCCGAACATCGCCACGCCCGGTGAACCGAACTTGGGCTCGGCCGGCTCGACGCCGCGCGCCAGCGTCAGGATGGGCCAGCCGGTCTCGGTCTGCCAGTAGTTGTCGACGATCGGCTTGCCGATCGCATCGGCGATCCAGCGCGCCGTCGGCTCGTCCAGCGGCTCGCCGGCGAGGAACAGCGCCCGCAGCGACGACAGGTCGTGCCGCGTCAGGCAGGCGGGGTCCTGCTTCTTCAGCACCCGCACCGCGGTCGGCGCACTGAACATCACCGTGACGCGGTGCCGCTCGACGAGCCGCCACCAGACCGCCGCATCGGGGCTCACCGGCGTGCCCTCGTACATCAGCGTGGCCATGCCCGCGATCAGCGGGCCGTAGACGATGTAGCTGTGGCCGACGACCCAGCCGATGTCGCTGGTGGAGAAGAAGGTTCCGCCCGGATGACCGTCATAGATGTGCTTCATGCTCGCGGCCAGCGCGACCGCGTAGCCGCCGACGTCGCGCTGCACGCCCTTGGGCCGGCCGGTCGTGCCGCTGGTGTAGAGCGTGTAGCTGACGGCGTCGGCAGGCAGCCACTCGCAGGGCACGCGCGTGCCGAGCAGACGTTCGCGCTGCACCGCATAGTCGAGGTCCCGGCCCGCCACGCGATCGAACGCGCTGAGCCCGCGATCGACCATCAGCACCTTCGCCGGCTTGTGCGCGGCCAGGCGGATCGCTTCGTCGAGCAGCGGCTTGTAGGGCACGACCTTGCCGCTGCGGCTGCCGGCATCGGCGCTGACGATCAGCACGGGCTCGGCATCGTCGATGCGGTTGGCCAGCGCATGGCTGGCGAAGCCGCCGAACACCACCGAGTGGATCGCGCCGATCCGCGCGCAGGCCAGCATGGCGAAGGCCGCCTCGGGAATCATCGGCAGGTAGATCAGCACCCGGTCGCCGACGCCGACGCCCTGCTCGCGCAGCATCGCGGCCACGGCCTCCACCTCGCCCTGCAGTTGGGCGAAGCTGAACACCCGTTCCTGGCCGACCTCGCTCGACGCCCAGATCAGCGCGGCGTCGTCGGGCCGGGATGCCGCGTGGCGGTCGACCGCGTTGTGGCACAGGTTGATCCGACCGCCGACGAACCACCGCGCGAAGGGCGGCCGGCTCGTGTCGCAGACCTGCTCGAACGGATGCGCCCAGTCGATCAGCCGCGCCTGCTCGGTCCAGAAGCCGTCCGGATCGTCCATTGAACGCCGGTACATCGCCGCGTAACTGTCGGTCATCGGGGTCTCCTTGGAGGCAGGTATTGAATGCGCGAATTCCGCACGGATCCTCGCATCGGCAGCTTTTTTGAAACTTTCGTTCACAGCGTTGCAGCCAGGGGCTGTGGTCCAATCCGGGTTTTCCTGGGAAGGGTCTCGTGGCCACGCCCGGACTTTCCCTAGCCAGGCGCGCCCCTGCGGGCATTCGCGCTTGACCGGTACGGAGATGGTGCCTAGTCTCCGCGCCCAACACCGATGAGTACTGTTCGTCCTTCCCGCTCCGCTCCCCGACACCAGAAGCTCCAGCGCGCCATGGCCGCACTGGGGCTGATCTGCGTCTTCGCGAGCGGTGGTTGCTGGGCGCAACAGTCGACCTCGTCCACCAACGCGTCGCAGGACAAGCCCAAGGTTCAGGCCAAGGCCGCCGCCAAGCCGGCGACGAAAAAGACCGCCCAGGCCAAGCCGGCCGCCAAGGCCTCGAAGGACGGCAAGTCCTCGAAGCAGGTCGCGGCCAAGGACGCCGGCAAGGACAAGAAGGCCAAGCGCGACGAGGACAAGTCCGCGGCGACCGAGCTTGTCGCCGAGAAGTCCGCTGCGGAAAAGCTCGCCGATAAAGTCGCGTCGACCAAGCCCGAAGCGAAGTCTGCGGACAAGCCCGCACCGGCGAAGGCTGACGCGAAAGTCGCCGACGCCAAATCCGAGGTCGCGCCGCCCGCCGGCACGATGATGGGCGCTTATGGGCAGAGCCTGATGCGCTCGCCCGCCGTCGCCACGACCGTCGCCGCCGCGGGTACCGCCGCCGCGCTGGTCGCGCCGGCCACGCCCGCCGCCAACACGACAGCCTCGCTGCCGCCGACCGCCCTGATGGGTGCCGCCGCCGGCAACGCGAACGCCAGCGATTCCGTCGCCCGCTTCCTGCAGCAGCGCGGCATCGTCGCGCAGGCTCAGCAATCGCCCGCCTCGCCAGGCATCGACGCCCCCGCGCCGGGCCTGCTGAACCGGGTGCGCGACAACGCCTCGGACCTGGTGCTGTCGGCGATGAACTTCCTGGGCGTGCCGTACAAGCGCGGCGGCAACTCGGTCAACAACGGCTTCGACTGCAGCGGCTTCACGCGCCACATCTTCGAGATGAGCGTGGGTCTGGTGCTGCCGCGCCGCGCCGACGAGCAGGCCAAGCTGTCCAGCCTGGTGCCGATCAAGAAGGAAGACCTCAAGCCCGGCGACCTGGTCTTCTTCAACACGATGCGCGCGACCTTCTCGCACGTCGGCATCTATGTCGGCGAAGGCAAGTTCATCCACTCGCCGCGCGTCGGCGGCGCCGTGCGCGTCGAGGACATGCGCGAGGCGTACTGGGCCAAGCGCTTCACCGGCGCCCGGCGCGCCGATCTGAACCAGGCCAATCCTGGCACCTGAGCGGGCCCGGAGCCCGCCGTCAGCGCCCGCCACGGGCACCGTCTCTGCGACGCCGACGCGTCCCCCCTCACAGACAAGTCCTGACACGGCACGCCGCTGACTCCGGCTATGCTGCGCCCCAGCGCCGTCCGCCGCGATCCTCCGCGATCCACCTTGTCCGCCGTCCTCGATCCCGCCCAGACACCGCTGCACCGCGTGCCCGACCAGATGGGGCAAGCCCTGCTGCTGGCCGTGCTGCTGCATGTGCTGCTGCTCGTGGCGATCGGCAATGCGCCCGGCGGGTCGGCGAAGCCGGGTGAAGGCGCCTGGGGGCCGTTGAACGTGCGACTGCAGGGCGACCGCTACGAGCCCGGCTCGGGCGAACCCGCCGTCGTGCTGCCCGAGCGGGGGCCGGTGGGCGAGGCGAAACAGCCCCGCTTCGGCGGCGCGGTGCGGGAGCGCCCGCCGACGCCCGAGGAACAGAAGACGCCAGGCGCCGCGCGCCAGGGCCAATGGCGACAGCAGCCCGGGGACGAACTGACCGGCGACGCGCCCGCGGATCGCAGTGCGCCGCCAGCCGCCACGGCACCAGTGCCCGCGCCGACCCTCAAGCCCGCACCGCCGCCGCCGGCGCCGACGCTTGTCCCCGCGCCGACACCCGCGCCGACGCCTGCGCCAACGCCCGCATTGACGTCTCCGACGCCGACACCACTGACCGCACCGCCGGCCCCCTCGCCCTCGCCCACCGCGGAACCTGCGCCGGCGATCACGACGCTGACCACGCCGGGCGAAGCCACCGTGACGGCGCCGACGCGCATCGCGCCAGCCACACGCGAGACGACGCCCACGCGCCCCGCCCTACCGACGGACGCGTTGCAGGCGCCCTCGCCGACGCTGCAGTTGCCGGAGCGCCCGGCGCCCATCCTCAGCGAGACGCCGACGACGGTGAGACGCATCGACCGCTCACCGATCGAGCGGTCTCCAACGCCGCCCGTCCCGACGGAACTCAAGGCTCCCACGGAACTTCCACCGTTGACCGCGGCGCCCGCCGCTGCGCCGCCACCCGCGCCGACCCCAGCGCCGCCGGTGGCAACACCTGCCCCCGCGCCGGCGCCAGCCCCGGCGCCGGCGCCTGCGGCTACCCCGAGCCCTGCGCCGACGCCGCCAGCGACGGCCGCTCCCACGCCGAGTCCGGCGCCTTCGCCGGCACCGCAGCCGCGTGTGTCGACCACGCCGTCCCCGACGCCGACACCGGCCAACCGGATCTCGCTGGACGGCTCGACCTCGCCCACGACGACACAACCCAGCGTCGGTGCGCCCGACGCCGGCTCGCGCACGGGACACGACGTGGCGACGCCGGCCTCCACGCCGCCGAACGCGCCGAAGCTGAACCTCGACATGAACGCCGCCCGTGGTCCGATGCGTCCACGCGGAACGCCTTCGGGCGTGATCTCGGCGATGCCCAAGCCGCCGGAGGACAAGGATGCGCTGGCCGAGAAGATGCGCGAGGCCGGCCAGCAGGAGTGCCGCAAGGCGTATGCGGACAAGGGTCTGCTGGCGGTGGTGCCGCTGGTGCGCGACGCAGCGCGGGACAAGGGTTGCCGCTGGTGACCCGGGCGCGCCCGACGATCGTCAGGCGTGTTGTGCGAACTCCATTCCGGATCCCGCCGACGAGGCTGACTTCGTGAAATCTCTGCTATAGTCGATGTCTTCGTTGGGGGGGTAGCTCAGCTGGGAGAGCGTCGCGTTCGCAATGCGAAGGTCGGGAGTTCGATCCTCCTCCTCTCCACCAACAGATCCGGAAGGGGTCGCACCGAAAGGCGCGACCCCTTTCTCTTTGGCGTTGCAGCTTCAGGCTCCGCCAGTTCTCTAGAGAACCGCCGACGCGCACCAAGCCGCACATCCGAACTTCCTTTCGCGCGCGCGACGCCATCGGCTCGCGGTAAAGCCCCAATCGCCATCCGGCGCATCGCTCAAGACAATCCACGCCTCCCTGCAGTCGGGCGGCGTCCTTGAGTCACACAACATTACAGCGGTCGTACAAAACGCAAGGTTGGCGCCGTCTGGCCGCCCGCAAGATGCGACGCATGGTGGCGTTGACGGTCCTGCCCTGGAGTTGCTCGGTCATGGCGGCCGGGCCGATCGCCGCCGTCCCGCCGGTGGACGGCGCCGGTGAGCTGAACGTGCTGCACTGGTGGACCTCCGCCAGCGAGCGTGCCGCGGCCAACCATGTCGCCGCGCGCATGGCCGAGAACGGCCTGAGATGGGTCGACGGTGCCGTCGCCGGCGGCGGCGGCGGCCCGGCCATCAAGGTGCTGAACGAACGCATCCTGCGCCGCATGGCACCGCAGGTGGCCCAGCTCAACGGCGCGTCGATGAACGAGTGGGCCGACATGGGCCTGCTGCTGGAACTCGACGGCGTCGCCGCCCGGCGCAACTGGGCCACCGTCATGTTCCCGCAGGTCATGGCGCAGGTCACCGTGCGGGGTCACGTCGTCGCGGCGCCGCTGGGCATCCAGCGCATCAACAACCTCTACCTGAACAAGGCGCTGCTGAAGCGCCACGGCATCGCCCCGCCCGAGGACTGGGACGGCCTGGAGCGCGCCGCGGTCAAGCTGCGCGCCGCCGGCGTCACGCCCGTGGCCTTCAGCGACGAGCCCTGGCAGGTGGCCACCGTCTTCGAGGCCCTGCTGCTCAGCGAAGCGGGCCCGGCCCTGTACCGCCGCATGCTGGAGCAGCGGGACCTCAGCGCCTTCGACGATCCGGCGCTGGAGCGCGCGCTCAGACGCCTGCGCAACTGGCGCAACCTCGCCTTGTCCGCCAGCGGCGCGGCGCCCGGCGAGCGGCCCTGGACCGACGTCGTCGCCGACTTCGCCAACGAGCGCGCCGCCATGATGATCATGGGCGACTGGGCCCGCGGCGAGCTCGGCACGATGGGGCTGGAAGGCGATCGCGACTTCAGCTGCAAGGCCGTGCCCGGCACCGCCCAGGTCCATCTCTACAGCATCGACACGCTGGCCATGCTGGCCGGCAACGGCAGCAGCCAGGCCGACCAGGAGAAGATGGCCGAGCTGCTCGGCAGCGCCACGCTGCAGCTGGGCTACAACCGCATCAAGGGGTCGATCCCCGTGCGCCGCGACGTGCCGGTGGACGAGCTCGACCCCTGCGCCCAGGCCTCCTTCCACCTCTTCGCCAACCCCGCCACGCCGCGCGTGCCCAGCCTCGTGCACCGCATGGCCTTCGGCGAGATCGGCAAGAACGCCATCATCGAAACCGTCCACCGCTTCGCGCTGGATCCGAGCCAGTCGCCCGCCGCCGCCCAGCGCAAGCTGCAGGGCCTGCTGCGCGCGCTGAGCCCAAGGAGAGCCGCCCCATGACCCCGCGAAAAATCCTGATCGTCGACGACGACCAGAAGATCCGCAGCCTGCTGAAGACCTACCTCGAGAAGAACCAGTACGAGGTGCTGCTGGCCCACGACGGCGCCAGTTTCATGGCCGAGTTCGAGCGCCACCGCGACGAGATCAGCCTGTGCATCCTCGACGTGATGCTGCCCGACACCGAGGGCTTCACGCTGTGCCAGTCGGTGCGCCGCCGCTCCGAGGTGGCGGTCATCATGCTGACGGCCAGCGCGGACGAGACCGACCGCATCGTCGGCCTGGAGCTGGGCGCCGACGACTACCTCGGCAAGCCCTTCAACCCGCGCGAGCTGCTGGCGCGCATCAAGGCCATCACCCGCCGCACCGGCCAGGAGAAGGCCAAGGAGCCGCGCTACTACGCCTTCAACGGCTTCACGCTGGACCTGCTCGAGCGCAGCCTGGTCGATCCCGACGGCACGGCGACGGCGCTGTCGGGCATGGACTTCCAGCTGCTCAAGCTGCTCGTCGAACATCCCGGCGAGGTGCTGGACCGCAGCCGCCTGGCCGAGGTCACGCGCGGGCGCGACCTGGGGCCGCTGGACCGCTCGCTGGACGTGCAGGTCAGCCGCCTGCGCCAACGCCTGCAGGACGACGGCAAGCAGCCCGCGCTGATCAAGACCGTGCGCGGGTCGGGCTATGTGTTCTCGACGACGGTGACGCCGCGGCATGCGCCGTGAGTCCGCCTGGCAGCGCGCCCGCAAATTCCTCTTCGACAGCCTGCAGGGCCGCTTCGTCCTGGCCATGCTGGGCGGCCTGGCCCTGGTGCAACTCACCGTCAACCTCGTCTGGTACAGCCAGATCGAGCAGCGCGTGCGGCGTCAGACCGAACTGGCGGCCCATCATGTGACCAGCGGCGCCATGGGCGCGGTGCGGGCCCTGCGCGAACTGCCCGCCGCCTACCGGCCGCTGCTCATCGAGCAGCTGCGCACCATGGGCGGCACGCGCTTCCAGGTCTTCTTCAACCACGCGGCGGTGCCGGTGACGCCGCTGCCCGACCAGCCCATGGCGCGCCTGCTGGAACAGCGGGTCACCCAGGAGCTGACGGCCCAGTTGCCCCCGGGCACGCCGGTGCGTGTCGCGCTGGCCTCGCCCATCGGCCTGGCGGTGGCGCCCAGCGGCGCGCTGCTCAGCGACCTGCCGGAGAGCTGGGTGGAGCCGTCGCTGATCGCCGCCGAGCGGCCGGCGCCCTTCCTCGTCATCCAGGCCGAGACCGAGCCGGGGGTGTGGCTCTACCTCAGCAGCACCCTGCCCGACCCGTATTTCCTGGAACAGCTGGAATTCTTCACCTGGCAACGCCTGACCCCGCAACTGCTGGCGCTGGGCCTGGCCGTGCTGCTGACGCTGATCGCCGTGCGCGCCATCACGCGGCCGCTGGCGGGCCTGAGCCAGGCGGCCGCGCGTGTGGGCCGGCGCGTGGCGCCCAAGCCCCTGCCCGTCAGCGGCACGCAGGAGGTGCGCCAGGCCATCGAGGCCTTCAACGACATGCAGGAGCGCATCCGCCGCTACATCGGCGATCGCGAGCGCCTGTTCGCGTCCATCTCGCATGACCTGCGCACGCCGATCACGCGCCTGAGGCTGCGCAGCGAACTGCTGGACGACACCGCCGTGCAGGACGAGTTCCACGAGGACCTCGACGAGCTGGACATGATGGTGAAGACCGCCCTGCAGATCGTGAAGGACACCGACATCCACGAGAACCGCGCGCCGCTGCGCATCGACCTGGTCCTCCAGAAGATGGTGCGGGACGCGCGCATGGGCGGGCACCTGATCGAGTTGCAGAACGAGCCGCTGACCGTGTTCGGCAAGCCGCTGGCGCTCAAGCGCGCCATCGGCAACCTGCTGGACAACGCGATGTTCTACGGCGATGCCGCGCAGGCGGTGGAAGTGAGTGTGGGCAGCGACGAGGAAGGGCTGGTGCTGGTCACGGTGCGCGACCACGGGCCCGGCGTGCCCGACAGCGCCCTCGCCCGCCTGGGTCAGCCCTACACGCGGCTGGAGCACGGCGCCAGCCTGCGCCAGGACGGCCTCGGCCTGGGCCTGTCCATCGTGCGCGAGATCGTGGCCGACCACGGCGGCACCGTGCGCTTCCGCAATCACCCGTCAGGCGGTTTCGAAGCGCGCGTCGCCCTCCCGGCGGCCTGAGCGCTGCCCCTCCCTCGCCCGACGCACTGCCGCCGCCGCGGGCCCTCACCCCTGCCCGCTCCCGCAAGCGGGAGAGGAAGCAAGAGGGACCCCGCCGTCACCACCGCCTGAGGCGGCTGCCGAACAGCGCGTAGAGCAGGATGAGCCCGTACCAGGGCAGCATGACCCAGTAGCCGAGCTGCGGGCTGGTCACATCGGCCAGGTGCCCGTAGAGCATGGGGATCAGCGCACCCCCGGCGATGCCCATGATGAGCAGGGCCGAGCCGGCGGCCGTGTGCTTGCCCAGGCCCTCCAGCGCCAGCGGCCAGATGGACGGCCACACCAGGGCGTTGGACAGGCCCAGCAGCGCCAGGAAGAACACCGTGTCGGGCACCGGCGGCACGCCCGCCCAGCCCAGCAGCGCCTGCGAGAGGCCCGATGCCGTCGGCGACGACAGCGCCACGCCGAGCACGAACAGAAGGCCGCCCGCCCCCGACAGGAGGAGCGCGGTGCGTTGCGACATCCAGCGCGGGATCAGCGCCACGCCCAGCAGATAACCCAGCACCATGAAGCCCATGGTGTACGACGTGAGCACCCCGTAGTGCGCCACGCCGAGCTCGCGGCCATAAAGGCCGATGGTGTCGCCCGCGATCACCTCCACGCCGACATAGCCGAACAGCGCGATGGCGCCGAGCACGACCTGCGGATGCTGGAAGACGCCCCAGCGCCTCGCCCTGTGCGGAGGCGCGTCCGACAGCGCGTCAGAAGTCGAAGCAGAAGTCGAGGCAGAAGTCGAGGCAGCAGGCGCGTCGTTCTCGTCCAGGTCCGGCTCGCGCAGCGAGGAGAAGTGGATCAGCGCCATGAAGGCCAGCAGACCCGCGGCCATCACCGCGTAGGGCAGGACCAGACGCTGCGACAGCTCGTTGCGCAGCGCCTCGCGTCCGGCGGGATCCAGCGCCGCGAGGGCCGGCTCGGAGAAACGCTCCATGCCCGACAGGATGAGCGCCGAGAACACCAGCGGCACGACGATGCCCGCGCCCTTGTTGAACAGGCCCATGATCGAGATGCGCATGGCCGCGCTCTCGCGCGCGCCGATGCAGACGATGTAGGGGTTGATGGCGGTCTGCATCAGCGTCATGCCGCTGGCCAGCGTGAACAGCGCGGCGAGGAAGATCGCGTACTGGCCGGAGCGCGCGGCCGGGATGAAGGCCAGCGCGCCGGCGGCCATGACGCCCAGGGCGGCCGTCATGCCCTTCTTGTAGCCGATGCGGGCCAGCAGGGCCGCCGACGGCAGCGCCATCACCGTGTAGGCGATGTAGAAGGCGAAGGCCACCCACAAGGCCTGGAAGTTGTTCAGCGCGCAGACGATCTTCAGGAAGGGGATCAGCGAGCCGTTCAGCCAGGTGACGAAGCCGAGGATGAAGAACATCAGCCCGATGAAGATCATGGGCAGCAGCACGCCCTGGCGTGCCGGCGGGGTGAGGGTTCTGGTGTGCATGGAGGAGACCGTCCCTTAGAACTTGGCCCGGACGCCGACGCTGTAGCGCGGGCCGTTCTCGTACAGGCCGATGGGGATGCCATCGACGGTGTTGGACTTGATGACCTCGTTGTTGATGTTGACCGCGCTGGCGTAGATCGCCATGTTGCGCGTCACGTCCCAGCTGGCCGACGCATCCCACTGGCCATAGGCGGCGTTGACGACCTGGCCGCCCATCTCCACGTTGCCGTAGCTCTTGGAGCGGTAGTTGTAGGACACGCGCAGCGTGATCGGTCCCCGCTCGTAGTAGCCGCTGAGGTTGAACTGGTCGCGCGAGTTGCCCAGCACCTTCAGGCGCGGCTGGCCTGCCACGGCGCCGGCCTTGGCGTCGGTGAAGGTGTAGTTCACGACGGTGCCGAAGCCGGTGTGGCCGAAGGGCTGCTGCCACTGCAGCTCGACGCCCTTGATGTCGGCGCCGTTGTCGGCGTTGTAGGGGCGTTCCACCGTCAGCGTCTCGCCGCCCACCTGCTCGGACTTGGACGCCTTGTAGGTGAAGGTGTCGAGCTTCTTGATGAAGAAGGTGCCCGACAGCAGCGCGGCGTCGGCGTAGTACCACTCCGCGCCGATCTCGGCCTGGTTGGCGTGCACGGGCTTGAGCAGCGGGTTGCCGGCGTAGCCCTTGGACAGCACGGTGCCGTCGCGGCGCAGGCCGGGGCTGAGCAGGTCGAAGGTCTGGCGGGCCATGGCGCGCGAGACCGCGCCGCGCAGCACCACCTCCTTGTTGAGGTCGTAGACGATGTTGAGGCTGGGCAGCGCGTCGGTGTAGTTGTGGTCGACGCTGGTGGGCGAGAAGCCGCCGCCGGCATTGCCCAGATAGCCGTCCGAGGTCTGCTGCGTGCGCACGACGCGCAGGCCGAGATCGCCGCGGAACCGGGCCACCGAGAAGTCGGCCTTCGCATAGACCGCGCTGATGCGCTCGTGGATCTTGTAGTTCTCGTTGAGCACGTCCGTGTAGGTCATGGCCTTGTCGAACATCGGGATGCCCCTGCCGACGACGAGACCGTCGTCGAACCAGGCGTACTGCCTCAGCGCGTCGGGCGTGCCCCCCGCCTGGCTCAGCAGCGGCGACGGACCGGTGGACAGGTCGGCCAGCGAGAACGACTGCCAGCCGTTCGAGCCCGGCCCGGCCGTGCCCTGGATGCGGGTGTTCCTGAGCGTGTTGTCGCGCAGCTTGACGCCCACCTTCACCGCCTTGATGACGCTGCCGTCGATGTCGACCGTCAGGTCGCCCTGGGCGTACTTCTCCCGGGCATCCATGCGGCGGATGCGGTCGTCGCCGGACTTGAGCGTCAGCGCCGTCGGGTCCAGCGGGTTGATGTCGAGGTACTTCACGCCGTAGTGGTCCGGCCCCAGCGAGATCGTCGTGCGCGTGTCGCCTTCCATCCAGAAGTGCCGGTCGTGCGTGCTGCCGCCCGAGCTGCTGGTGGTGCCCGCCTGGCCGTGCAGCTGCCAGCTGCCGCCCTGATAGGTGCCGTCGAGGTCCGCCACGCGCGACTTGATGTAGCTCTCGCGGTAGATGGGCTCGAAGGACACGCCGGTCCTGGGCCCGAAGGTGCCGCCGACCAGCGCCTTGCTGCCGTCGGCCACGGTGATGAACGTCGGGTCGACGGCGCTGATGACGCCGCCCACCGCCAGGCCGCCGGCCTGCCAGAGGTAGTTCTGGTTGTTGTTGTTCATCTTCATGTCCGAATCCATCAGGTTCAGCACGAGGTCGGTGGCCGGGTTGGGCTGGAACTGCAGCGCGAGGTTGGTCGTCGTGCGCTCGCGCTCCTGGCGGAAGATGGCCGAGCCGCCGCCCCAGGACGCATAGGCGTTGGTGACGACGCCGTTCTGGTCCTTCACGTCGTACTTGCCGTCGGAGAACTGCTCCAGGCCGTCGCGGCGCATGTGGCGCTTCTGGCTGCTGATGGCCAGCAGCACGCCGAAGGTCTTGTCGTCGTTCTTCCAGTTCAGCAGGCCCGAGAGCTGCGGATCGGTCTTGTCGGGCAGCTTGCTGTACATCGCCTCGGCCGCGACCTGCACCGTCAACGGGTCCTTGAAAGCCAGCGGCCGGCGCGTCTTGACGATGACCAGGCCGCCGATGGAGCCTTCATCCTGGTCGGCCGACGGGCTCTTGTAGACGTCCAGGCTGCCGACGATCTCGGACGGCAGCACGTCGTAGTTGAAGCTGCGCGTCTGCGGCTCGTTCAGCCACCACTCGGACGAGGCCACGGCCTGGCCGTTGAGTTGCGTCATGTTGAGGTTCTTGTCGGTGCCGCGCACGAAGATGGCCTTGCCCTCGCCCCAGATGCGGTCCACCGAGATGCCGGGCACGCGCTGCAGCGAGTCGGCCACGTTCTTGTCGGGGAACTTGCCCACGTCCTCGGCGCTGATGCTGTCGACGATGTTCTGCGCCTCGCGCTTCTCGGCCAGGTTCTTCTTCAGCGTCGCCCGCACGCCGCGGACCTCGACGGTGTCGAGCTGCTGGTTCGCCTCCTGCGCGTTGGCGGCACCGAACGCCGCGGCGCCGAGCGCCAGCCCGATGAGCCTGGGCAGCAGAAGCGGCTTCGGGTGCGGCTTCGGGAGGGAGGGGCAAAGGGACTTGAGGGAGGGCTTGGCCACGTAGGTGCTCCTGGGCAACGAGTTCGGTGGCCCGCAATCTAGTGGCGACGCCTGCGCCCGGAGCGCCGCGTTGCGCTTTGATGGACTTCATTGCGCCGACGTTACGTTGGTGCAAGACAGGGTCAGGCTGCTATCGGACGCGTACGGCAATCCAGCGGCGGCGCCGCGCATTCGGTGCACGCCTGGAACGATTGCGCAACCCGCCTCCGGAATCCCCCGAACGGGCGGTGGGACACCGGCGTGCGCGATTGATGCGAGTCGCCCGACAGGTCTAGTATTGATCGCTCCCCCCCGGTTCCCCGGGCCTTGCGCCCGGGGAACCGGGAGCCCGCCGCCACGCGGCACCGCCACCAGGAGCACCCCATGCTTGAACTGATCGGCGCGATTCTCGTGGGCGCTTTCGCGCTCACCTTCGGGGTCCTGTGCGTCGGCCCCATGATGCTGAAGCCCGACGACCTCTGAACGGGTGACGGGAACATGGCTTGCCTGGGCAGGCCATGAAATTCACCGTCCTCACCGTCAATCTCCACAAGGGTTTCGGCTTCTTCAACCGCCGCTTCATCCTGCACGAGCTGCGGGAGGCGGTCCGGGCCGTCTCGGCCGATGTCGTCTTCCTGCAGGAAGTGCTGGGCGAGCACGAACTGCATGCGGCCCGCGTCCCCACCTGGCCGCAGACGCCCCACTACGAGTTCCTCGCGGACAGCCTGTGGAGCGACTTCGCCTACGGCCGCAACGCGGTCTATCCGCAGGGCCACCACGGCAACGCGCTGCTGTCCAAGTTCGCGATCACGCGCCACACCAACCACGACGTCTCCATCGAGGGCCCGGAACGCCGCGGCCTGCTGCACAGCGTGCTGAAGCTGGCCGACGGCCGCGAGCTGCACGCGATCTGCGTCCACCTGGGCCTGCGTGAATCGCACCGCCAGCGCCAGGTCGAACGCCTGTGCCAGCTGATCAACAGCCTGCCGCCCGAGGCCCCGGTCGTCGTCGCCGGCGACTTCAACGACTGGCGCCAGCGCGCGCACCGGATGCTGAGCCGCTGCGCCGGCCTCGCGGAGGTCTTCGTGAAGTCCTACGGCGCCGCGGCGCGCACCTTCCCCGCGCGTTTCCCGCTGCTCCCGCTGGATCGCATCTACGTGCGCGGGGCGTCGGTGCACGATCCGATCGTGCTGCCACGCCGACCCTGGTCGCACCTGTCCGACCACGCGCCGCTGGCGGCGGAGATCCGGCTGTGAAGCGCCCCGACTGGAGCGCCGGCAACCGGCTCGAGCTGCTCGAGAACGGCGAGGAGTTCTTCCCCGCCGTCTTCGCCGCGATCGAGGCGGCGAAGCACGAGGTGCTCATCGAGACCTTCATCCTCTTCGAGGACAAGGTCGGGCTGGCCTTGCGCGAGGTGCTCATCGCCGCCGCGAAGCGCGGCGTGCGTGTCGACATGACGGTGGACGGCTTCGGCTCGCCGGAGCTGTCGATGAATTTCGTCAGCGGCCTCACCGACGCGGGCGTGCGGCTGCACGTCTTCGATCCGCCGCCCAAGCTGTCGCGCCGTCTGAAGCCGTTCCGCCGGCTGCATCGCAAGATCGTCGTCGTCGACGGCGAGACCGGATTCATCGGCGGCATCAACTACTCGGCCGACCACCTGCTCGATTTCGGCCCCGAGGCCAAGCAGGACTACGCGGTGCGCGTGCAGGGACCGGTCGTGTCGCAGCTGCGTCGCGTGACGGGAGAGATCCTCGCGACCGCGACACCGCAGACGCCTTCCGCCGGACCGACCGCCCAGCGACGCTGGTGGCCGAGCCGCGCGCAGGAACCCCGAAAGAGCAACCCCTCCACCGCAGACACGGCGTCTTCGGCCGTCGGCCAGGCCAAAGCGGTCATCGTCACGCGCGACAACCACCGTCACCGCGACGACATCGAGCGCATGTACCGGCTCGCGCTGCACGCGTCGCGGCATGAGGTGATCATCGCCAACGCCTACTTCTTCCCCGGCTTCCTGCTGCTGCGGAGCATGCAGCGCGCCGCGCGCCGCGGCGTGAAGGTCCACCTGATCCTGCAAGGCCAACCCGACATCGCCTGGGCGCGCTGGGCGGCGCAGATGGTCTATGACCAGCTGATGCGCGCCGGCGTCCATATCCACGAGTATTGCGAACGACCGATCCACGCCAAGGTGGCGCTGGTCGACGACCACTGGGCGACGGTGGGTTCCAGCAACCTCGACCCGCTGAGCCTGTCGCTCAACCTCGAGGCCAATGTGATCGTCGAGGACCGCGCGTTCAACCGCGCCTTGCGCGACAAGCTCCTCCCGCTGATGGAGAGCCAGTGCAAGCTGCTCAAGCTTGAACACACCAACGCGCACCGCTGGTGGTGGCGTCTTGGCATGGGCGCGTTCGTCTTCCACGTGATGAGGCATTTCCCGCGCTGGCTGGCGCGATTGCCGCGGCAGAAGCAGCCGGTGATGCCGGTCGCCGACACGCCGGTCGTCGTCAGCGCCCCCCAGACACCGGAGGCGCAGGCCTGGCAATGGCAGGACGCGCATCGCGTGCAGGCGACGTCAGCAACGGAAGAGGCAAAAGGCAGCCAAGGCGGCCAAGGCGGCCAAGGCAGCCAAGACGGCCAAGACGGCCAAGACGGCAAAGACGGCAAAGACGCCCAAGGCGTGCGCTGCCCGAGCAGGGAGACCGCTGCGTGAGTGCCACGCCCACGCCGGAGGCCGAGGCGCCACGCCCGGCGCGCTGGCGGTGGAGCCGATGGGTGAGCGGCCTGTTCGCGGTGGCGGTGGTGGCCCTGCTCGCGTGGGCGGCGCGCCAGGTCGACTGGGCGGAAGTCGGCGATGCGCTGCGGCAGCTGCCGCCGGGCGTGCTCGTCGGCGGTGCGGCGCTGTGCGCGCTCAGCCACCTGATCTACAGCGGCTACGACCTGATCGGCAAGCGCTGGGCGCACCACGCGGTGCCCACGCGGCGGGTGATGCTGATCACCTTCATCAGCTACGCGTTCAACCTCAACCTTGGCTCGCTGGTCGGCGGGGTCGCGATGCGACTGCGGCTGTACGCGCGCGAAGGGCTGAAGCATCCGGTCCCGGCCAAGATCCTCGCGCTGAGCATGGCCTCGAACTGGCTGGGCTACGGGCTGCTGGCGGGCGGGCTCTTCCTCTTCGGCTGGCTCGAACCGCCGGCCGAGTGGCACGTCGGCACCGGCGCGCTGCGCGGACTGGGCGCGTTGATGTGGGCGGTCGTGGCCGGCTACCTGGCCCTGTGCGCTTTCTCCCCGCGTCGCGAGTTCCGACTGCGCGGCCACGACTTCTTCGTCCCGAGCCTGCGCCTGGCGCTGATGCAGCTGGCGATCTCCTCGGCCAACTGGCTGACGATGGGCGCCGTGCTCTGGGTGCTGCTGCAGCAGGGGGTGGACTACGGCCACACCTTGTCCGTGCTGCTGGTCGCCGCGGTGGCCGGCGTCATCGCGCACGTGCCCGCGGGCCTGGGCGTGCTGGAAGGCGTGTTCGTCGCCTTCCTCGGTCCGACGCTGGGGCACGGGCAGGTCCTCGCCGCGCTGATCGCGTACCGGGCGCTTTACTACCTCGCCCCGCTGTCGATCGCGGCCGTCGCCTATTTCGTGCTGGAGGCGAAGGCCAGGAAGTAGGTGCGCTCGGCGATCGGATCGATCCCCTCGCCGCTCAAGGTGAGCCAGCCGCAGGGGTGTCGACCAGGGACTTGGTCATCGTCATGCGGCGTCCAGCGCCGATTGCATCGCGGTATGTGGAGGTGGAAAGCCTGACTCCGGCGCGCGTGCCAGCAGGGGCTGCCACGTCGTTCGCCATTGCGCGAGCGCGGCGCCGTCGTCCTTGAACGCGAGGTCCAGGAACGCCAGTCCGAGCTCCGCGGTGGCCAGCTTCACCTTCGGATTCAAGGCCGCGCCGCCCGTGAATGCGCGGTCGGTGAAGATGCTGTGCGATCCTGCCTGGAACACGGCGAGGAGCTTGCGCGGATCGCCGATCGCATCGAAGACCTGGAGCCGGTCCGCCGCGCCCGAGCGATAGCCGGGGATCTCGATCACGTCCTCGGTGGCGGTGATGTGGACGGTCGGCACCGACACGTGTCCCAACACCGCCGTCAGATCGCTCTCGCCATAGAACGGCGGCGCGGAGATGACGATGCCTGCCGAGAAGCGCTCGTCCTGGCAGGTGACCACCCGGCCCTGCCGCACCACCTGCGCGCCGATCGAGAGCAGCGTGGTGTTCGCGCCGTACGAATGTCCGGCGGCCACGAGACGCCGGCGATCCACCGCCCGCCCCAGCGGACCGGTCTCGTCGGAGAGCATGCGGTCCAGCGCGAAGCGCACGTCGGCGGCGCGGGCGATGGCCTCGCTCTCCTGCGCGGCCGCGCGCAGGCGACCCACGATGCCGAACGGGTTGCCACGCCAGACGGCCGTGTCGCTGCCCGTGTGCTGCACATGCAGGCTCGCCACGCCATGCGACGACCAGTGCCTGCCGAGGTAGCTGTAGCCCTGCCGCGAGCCGCCGATGCCGTGCGAGAACACCACCAGCGGGACACCCTCCGCCGTCGACGTCCGCGCCGGCCAATACAGGCGGGCAGGCACGGCGCGCGATCGCGCCGCATCGACCCAGTCGACATCGATGATGCGTGATGGCAGGCTGCCGGGATTCGCGTCCTCCGCGCGCGTCAGCGCGGGCATCGGCAGCGCGGAGGCCAGCAGCAACGCACTCACCTTCCGGCGACGTCCGCTCACCGGCGCGTGGACATCGGCGCTCAAGGACTGACCCCGGTGAGCCGGGCCGAATCGGCCCACAGCCGCGCGGCATCCGTCCTGTCCAGCGCTTGCGTCGGCACCCGGGCCAAGGCAGGGTGGCCCCGTGTCTCGCCGAGCCGGTCAGGCCCGTAGTAGAGCCCGCCCTCCGCCTGCGGCGACGTGGCCGCGAAGAGCG
Organism: uncultured Burkholderiales bacterium; assembly: GCA_966211105.1. Lineage (GTDB taxonomy): Bacteria > Pseudomonadota > Gammaproteobacteria > Burkholderiales > Burkholderiaceae_C > Roseateles. The sequence continues at coordinate 9,496 of CBIHMU010000003.1, read as the reverse complement.
TCGGAAGCGCCCCTTGCGCCGCCGGCTGGAAGAGGAACCAGAGGAAGCGGCGGATCATCGCCTGGGGACTCGACGGACCGGCGCCGTTGGGCAGCAGATCGGTGCGCGCGATGCCCGGATGTGCGGCGATGCTCTGGACGCCCCATCCCCCGACGTCGCTGCGACGCTGCAGCTCCAAGGCGAACATCAGGCAGGCCAGCTTGGACTGGCCATAGGCGGCCATCGGCTTGTAGCGTCGCTCGGACTGCAGATCGTCGAAGTCCAGGACGCCGGAGCGCGCCGCCACGCTCGACACGCTGACGACCCGCGGCGCCCGCCCCCGGCGCAGCAAGGGCAGCAGCCGGGCGGTCAGCGCGAAATGGCCGAGATGGTTGGTCCCGAACTGCAGCTCGAAGCCGTCGGACGTCAGCGCCCGCCGCGGCGGCGTCATGACGGCGGCGTTGTTGATGAGCAGGTCCAGCCCCGCCATGGCGCTGCCGAGCCTCGCGGCGAAGGCCTCGATGCTGGCGAGGCTGGCCAGGTCCAGCGCCTCGAAGCGCACATCGGCCCGGGCGACATGCTCGCGGATCCGATCGACGGCCTCGGCGCCCTTGCGCGGGTTGCGTCCCGCAATGATCACCGTCGCGCCGGCGCGGGCCAGCGCCAGCGCGTCGTGGAAGCCCAGGCCGCCGGTGCCGGTGACGACCGCCGTGCGGCCTGTCTGGGAGGGAATGTCGGAAGCTGTCCAGGGCGCCATGGTTCCTTGCCTGCAGTAAACTGGATGCACAAATTAATGCACTGGGTGCAAGTTATAGCGCACCCGGTGCACGAACACAAGCACGACCGCATGCCTCCTCCTCTGCCCGCCCCGGACGACGACGCCACCGAAGGTGCGCGCGAGCGCAAGCGTCGCGAGACGCGCCACCGCATCGCCGAGACCGCGTTGCGGCTCTTCCTCGCGCACGGCTTCGAGGGCACGACGCTGGACGTGATCGCCGCCGAATCGGAGATCTCCCGTCGGACCTTCTTCTCCTACTTCAAGTCCAAGGACGACATCCTGCTGTTCTGGCAGGAGGTGCATTGGCGCGCGATCTACGACGATCTGTTGACGACGTCGCCCGACGTGCCGCCGCTGGACGCGGTGCGGGACATCATGGTGAAGCACATGTCGCGCTACACCTCGGAGGAGATGCAGGCGATCGACACGTTGATGCGGTCCAGCCCGACGCTGCACTCGCGCAAGCAGGCCTTCTATGCGGAGCAGGAGCAGGTGCTCTTCACCCAGCTGTGCGAGGTCTGGCGCCAGCCGGAGCGCCGGCCCGCGCTGCGCATGGTGGCCATGGTGGCGATGGGCGCCATGCGGGTGACGACGCAGACCTGGAACGAGCTGCCCAGCCCGCGCAAGCCGATGGCCAGGCTGCTGCGGGAGTCCTTCGAGAGCCTGCGCTCCGAGCTGTAGGACCGCCACGCACTTTGGCGCGATCCGATTTGTCGCGCGAGGGACGGCTCCCTATGCTGGCGCCATGCCTCCCGACACCTTCTCCGTGCCTGCACACCTGCTCGACAAGCTGGGCCTGTCGATGGCGCGGCTGTGTGCCCGCGCCGGGGTCGCGCCCACGACGGCCTGGTGCACCGACGATTTCTTCCGCCTCTGGGCCGTCCTCGATGAGGAGCTCGGCGACCGCGCCGCCGGACTGCGCTTCGGCGCCGAGGGCATCGCCCGCGGCTACGGCGTTGCGGCGCTCGTGGCCTTGCATGCGCCGGACTTGCGCGGCGCGCTGGCGGCCCTGTCCCGGTACAAGCGCCTGACCTGTCCGGAACTCGTCGAGATCGACCCCGTGGGCGAGGACGTCGTCGTGCGCTACCGATGGCTGCAGGCCAGCGGCGACGTGCCGCGCCTGCTGATCGATACGACGCTGGCGTCGCTGAAGGCCCTGGCGCAACAGGGCACGGCGGGTCAGGTCCTGCCGACCCGCGTCGAGCTGACGCGGCGCGCGATGGACGGGGCCCTGCTGCGTCGGCACTTCGACTGTCCCGTCGTGTTCGGCGCGGCGCACAACGCGATGGTGTTCCCTCGCGCATCGCTCGACGTGGCGTTCGTCACCGCCGACGGCGGCGCGTTTGCGCGCGTGCTGGCCGGCCTTGAGCGGGCGCTCGTCGAGGGTGAGGGCTTCAGCGCGCTGGTGGGTCAGGTGCGCGTGGCCATTGCGCAGCAGCTGAGTGCCGGCCGCGCCCCGACCGCAGCAGCCGTGGCCGGCCGTCTCGCCACCAGCGGCCGCACGCTGCAGCGCCGCCTGGCCGGCTGCGGCACCAGCTTCCAGCAGCAGCTCGCCACCGTGCGGCGGATCCTCGCCGGCCGGCTCCTGGCCAACACCGACCTCGACACCGTCGCGATCGCGATGCTGCTCGGCTTTGCGGAACCCAATTCGTTTGCCCGGGCCTTCCGCGGCTGGGAGCAGACGACGCCCTCGCGCTGGCGCGAGCGTCACGCCGCGGCGGCGGGCCTGCATCCCGCTTGAATCACACAGGATCTCCGACATGCGTTCCAAGCCCATCCTCGTCACGGGCGGCTCCGGCTTCATCGCCGGACATTGCCTCCTCCAACTGCTGGCGCAAGGCCATGAGGTTCGCGCCACGCTCCGCTCGCTGAGCCAGGAAGCCGCGGTGCGTGCCGCGCTCAGGCAATCCGGTGCGGTGCAGGACGACAGACTGTCGTTCGTCGCTGCCGACCTCCTGAGCGACTCGGGCTGGCCGCAGGCCGTCGCGGGCGTGGACGTCGTGCTGCATGTCGCCTCGCCGGTGCAGCCGGGCCACGTCGGCGACGAGAACGACCTCATCCGCCCCGCGCGAGAGGGCACGCTGCGCGTGCTCCGTGCCGCGCGCGATGCCGGTGTGAAGCGGGTGGTGCTGACCTCCGCCTTCCATGCGGTGAGCTGGGGATGGCCGCACCGCGACCACCTGTTCACCGAGGACGACTGGACCGTCCTCCACGGTCCCGGCGTCGACGCCTACGGCCGGAGCAAGACGCTGGCCGAGCGCGCCGCCTGGGACTTCATCGCCGCCGAGGGCGGCGGGATGGCACTGACGACGATGCTGCCCGTTGCCGTCATGGGCCCGGTGATGGGCACGGGCATCTCCGGTTCGAACCATCTGCTCCAGCGCCTGCTTGAGGGCGCGATGCCGGGGCTCCCCAACCTCTTCATCCCGGTCGTCGACGTCCGCGACGTCGCCAGCGCCCACCTCCTCGCGATGACCGCGCCCGAGGCCGCCGGCAGACGCTTCCTGCTGTCGAACGGCCGGGCGCTCGCGATGGCGGAGATCGCCGCCCTCCTTCGGGCCGGGCTCGGCGACGTGGCCCGGCGCGTGCCCACGCGTCGCATCCCCGACCTCGTGCTCCGCGTCATGGCCCTGTTCAAGGCCGAGTTGCGCAGCGTCGTCCACGACCTCGGCCATGCCAAACGGACCTCCAACGCGCGGGCCGCCACGCTGCTGGGCTGGCATCCGCGTCCCGCCGACGAAGCGATCCTGGCCGCGGCCAGGAGCATGGTGAGCCGGGCATCCTGATTGCTGAGCCCTGCGTGAGCATCCGCATCGGATGCATCGCCCGGTTCAACAAGGACGTCGCCATGCCCCACCTCCGTTTCCAGGTCGCCGCGCTGAGCGCGCTGCTGTTCACCCTGCCCTTCGTGCACGCCGCCGACGATGCCGGCAAGGGCACGGGCAACGAGCAGCCCGGCAAGGTCAAGACCGCCATCGCCAAGACGATGGGCCGGATCCGGCTCGACGGCGACATGCGCGCCGTGCTGAAGGCGCATGAGGGCCTGCGCCCCAAGGCGATCGAGAAGATCGACGTGGCCGCCGCCCGCGCCAACCCGACCGTCGCCGACGCGGTCAACGCGCTGCTGCGCCAGAACGGCCGCAGCACCGATCCCGCGCAGCTCGTGCCCGGCGTGACCAGCATCGACGGCACCGTGCAGGGCGGCGCGGGCATGATCCCGGCGCGCTTCTACACGCCGGCCGGCCCGGGGCCCTTCCCCGTCGTCGTCTACTTCCACGGCGGCGGCTGGGTCATCGCCGACAAGCAGGTCTACGACGCCAGCGCGCGCGGCATCGCCAAGCAGGCCCAGGCGGTTGTCGTGTCCGTCGACTACCGGCAGGCGCCGGAGAACAAATTCCCCGCCGCCTGGGACGACGCCCTGGCCGCCTACAAGTGGACGATCGCCAACGCGGCCAGCTTCAAAGGCGACGTGAGCCGCATCGCGCTCGCGGGCGAAAGCGCCGGCGGGAACCTCGCGCTGGCCACCGCGATCGCCGCGCGCGACGCGAATCTCCAGAAGCCGGCGCACGTGCTCGCCATCTACCCGGTCACGCAGAGCAGCCTCAACACCGAGTCCTACCTCGAGAACGCCGTCGCCCAGCCGCTCAACCGCGCCATGGTCGAGTGGTTCATCGACAAGCTGCTCGACAACAAGGAGCAGCTCAAGGACTGGCGTCTGAACCTCGTCGACGCGAAGCTCGCGGGACTGCCCTCGGTGACGCTGATCAGCGCGCGCGTGGATCCGCTGCGCTCGGACAGCGCGAAGATGGAAGAGGCGTTGAAGAAGGCCGACGTGCTCGTCGAGCGCCGCGACTACGAAGGCGTCACCCACGAGTTCTTCGGCATGGCCGCCGTCGTCGAGAAGGCGCGCAATGCGCAGGCCTTCGCCGGGGAGCGGCTGCGCAAGGCGTTCGGGAACTGAGCGGCTGCGCCCTTACACCGCCCAGCGCAACATCGGCGCGGCGACGGACAGCGGGACCGGTTCGTGAGCGGCGTCAGGCTCACGACCGGGCGTGCTCAGCACGCGGTCGAGCAGTCGCTGCTCCAGCGACGCGAAGGTCGCATCGCGGCGACGCGGACGCGGCAGATCGATGGGCAGGTCCAGTGCCAGCTGACCGTCCTCGATCAGCAGCACGCGGTCCGCGAGCGCGACCGCCTCGGCCACGTCGTGCGTCACCAGCAGCGCGGTGAAGCGATGGCGCGTCCACAGCGTCTCGATGAGCCGCTGCATCTCGATGCGCGTCAGGGCGTCCAGCGCGCCGAGCGGCTCGTCGAGCAGCAGCAGCTTGGGCGCGTGGACCAGCGCGCGCGCCAGCGCCACGCGTTGCCGCTGACCGCCGGACAGGCGCGCGGGCCACTCGCCGGCGCGGTCCGCCAGCCCGACCTGCGCCAGCGCCTGTCGCGCCCGCTCGCGCGCATCGTCCCCCTTCAATCCCAGCGCGACGTTGTCCAGCACCCGCGCCCACGGCAGCAGCCGCGCGTCCTGGAACATGAAGCGCGTGTCCCCGGACCCGCCCGCGTCGAGGGCGCCGGCGCTCGGCGTCTCCAGTCCCGCGAGCAGGCGCAGCAAGGTGCTCTTGCCGCAACCGCTGCGGCCGATGATGGCGACGAACTCGCCGGGCGCGATGTCCAGGTCGATGCCGTGCAAGACCTGACGCTCGCCGAAGGCCTTGCCCAGCCCGTCGAGCTTCACGGCCTGGCCGTTCGCTGGTCCATTCGGCCGTCCAGGCGCAGACCCTGTCGCAACAGCCTCGCGTTGCACGGTCGTCGCGCGCGGCGACGCCTCGCCAGGCAGCGCCGCGGGCTGCGAATCCTGCCACTCGGTCAGGACGTCGATCTCGGTCACGCTCATCATGTCTTGCCCGTCAAAACTGCGGTGATGTCTGCGGTGATGTCTGCGGCGATGGCCGGGGCGTCGGCGCTCATGCCTGATACCCCGGATGCCAGCGCAGCCATGCGCGTTCCAGCGCCTGCGCCGCGACGTCGGCCAGCTTGCCCAGCAGCGCGTAGATCAGGATGCCGACCAGCACCACGTCCGTCTGCAGGAACTCGCGCGCATTCATCGTCATGTAGCCGATGCCGCTCTGCGCCGAGATCGTCTCGGCCACGATCAGCAGCACCCACATCAGGCCCAGCGAGAAACGCAGCCCCACGAGGATGGACGCGACCGCGCCGGGCAGGATCACCTGGCGGTACAGCGACCAGCCGCTGAGGCCGTAGGAGCGCGCCATCTCGATCAGGTCGCGGTCCACGCCGCGGATCCCATGGAAGGTGTTCAGGTAGACCGGGAAGAACACGCCCAGCGCGACCAGGAACAGCTTGGCCGTCTCGTCGATCCCGAACCACAGGATCACCAGCGGGATCAGCGCCAGCGGCGGGATGTTGCGCAGCATCTGCAGCGTCGTGTCGAGCGCGGTCTCGGCCCAGCGCTGCGACCCCGTCAGCAGGCCCAGCAGCAGCCCGAGCCCGCCGCCGATCGTGAAGCCGATGAAGGCGCGTCCGGCGCTCACCGCGAGATGCCGCCAGAGCTCGCCCGACAAGGCCAGCTCCCACGCGGCCCGGGCCACCGCCGACGGCGCCGGCAGCACACGCGTCGACAGCCAGCCCGCCTGCGCGCTCAACTGCCACAGCGCGAGCACCGCCAGCGGCACCAACCACGGCACCAGGGCCCTGAACGCGCCCGCGCCGCGGCCCGGCAATCTCTGGACTTGAGACTGCGATTGCGATTGCGATTGCGATTGCGGCTGGGCCCGGGATCGGGATCGGGTTCGGGATCGGGATCGGCCTTCGGCCTTGATCGCGACGGTGCTCATCTCAGCTCGCCGCGGCCAGCTTGGCCGGACCGGGCACGAAGTTGTTGGCGACGATCTCGCCGAAGGGGCCGGTCAGCTTGGGCGCGCTGAGCTTCTCGCGCACGTCCAGCGGCAGCAGCGGGAAGACGAGTTCGGCGAAGCGGTAGGCCTCTTCCAGATGCGGGTAGCCGCTGAGGATGAAGTACTCGAGACCGAGCGCCGCGTACTCCTGGATGCGGTCGGCCACCTGCTGCGGGTTGCCGACCAGCGCCGTGCCCGCGCCACCGCGCACCAGGCCCACGCCGGCCCACAGGTTGGGCGAGATCTCCAGGCCGGCGCGGATGTCGTTCCTGTCGAAGCGGCCGCCGTGCAGTTCCGCCATGCGGCGCTGGCCAACCGAATCCATCGACGCGAACTTGGCCTGCGCCGCGGCGATCACGTCCTCGTCCAGGTGCTTGACCAGATCGCCGGCGGCGGCCCACGCGTCCTCCTCGGTCTCGCGCACGATGACGTGGAGGCGGATGCCGTATTCGAGCTTGCGGCCCTGGGCTTCAGCAGCCGCGCGCACCTCGCCGATCTTCCCGGCGACGGCCTTCGGCGGCTCGCCCCAGGTCAGGTAGGTGTCGACCTGCTCGGCCGCGAGGTCGATCGCCGGCCCCGACGAGCCGCCGAAGAACACCGGCGGGTACGGCTTGCTGATCGGCGGGTAGAGCAGCTTGCCGCCCTTGACGCGCAGCTGCTCGCCGTCGAAGTCGATGGCCTCGCCGTCATGGCTGGCGCGCAGCACGTCGCGCCAGACGGTCAGGAACTCGGTCGACAGCGCGTAGCGCTCCTCGTGCGGCAGGAACAGGCCGTCGCCGGCGAGTTCATCGGGGTCGCCGCCGGTGACCAGATTCACCAGCAGGCGGCCACCGGACAGGCGATCGAGCGTCGCCGCCATGCGCGCCGACTGCACCGGCTGCACCAGCCCCGGCCGCAGCGCGACGAGGAACTTGAGCCGCCGTGTCGCCTCGATGAGACTGGCCGCGACGATCCAGCTGTCCTCGCAGCTGCGGCCGGTGGGCAGCAGCACGCCTTCGTAGCCGAGGCTGTCGGCCGCGATGGCGATCTGGCGGTAGTAGTCGAAGTCCGCGACGCGGGCGCCCTTGGAGGTGCCGAGGTAGCGCGAATCGCCGTGGGTGGGGATGAACCAGAGGATCTTCATGGGGGGAAGCTCGTGTGAAGCGCCGCGCTCATTTGGCGGCGGTGGTGACCGATTTCGGCAGCGCGTCGGCGATGCGGATCGCCTTGGGGATCAGCTTCAGCGCATGGAAGGCGTCGGCGATCTTCTGCTGCTCGGCGGCGATGGCCGGCGTGATCGGCTGGATGCCGTAGGCGAAGCGCGCGGCGGCGACTTCGGTCGTCGCGAGGTCGAGTCCGATCTGCGGCGCGAGCAGCGCGGCGACGGCGGCGCTGTTGTTCTCCGACCAGCGGTCGAGCTTGGCGAGTTCCTCGATGATCGCCTGCACGACCTGCGGGTACTTCTCCGCATAGCCGCGCTCGGCCAGGTAGAACTGGTGGTTCGCGACGACGCCCCTGCCGTCGGCCACGACGCGCGCGCCGAGCTGGCGTTCCGCCGCGGCCAGGAACGGATCCCAGATCACCCAGGCGTCGACGGCACCGCGCTCGAACGCGGCGCGCGCATCGGCCGGCGGCAGGTAGACGACGGTGAGGTCGGTGTACTTCAGGCCCTGCTTCTCCAGCAGCTTGACCAGCAGGTAGTGGACGTTGGAGCCCTTGTTGAGGACGACCTTCTTGCCCTTCAGGTCGGCGAGCGTCCTGATCGGCGAGTCCTTCGGCACGATCAGCGCTTCCGCCGTCGGCGCGGGCGGCTGGTTGGCCACGTAGACCAGGTCCGCGCCGGCGGCCTGCGCGAAGATCGGCGGCGCCTCGCCGACGGTGCCGAAGTCGATGGAGCCGACGTTCAGGCCTTCCAGCAGCTGCGGGCCGGCGGGGAACTCGGTCCACTTCACGGCGATGCCCTGCGCGCTCAGGCGCTTGTCCAGGTCGCCCTTGGCCTTCAGCACGGTGAGCGTGCCGTACTTCTGGAAGCCGATGCGGACTTCCGCCGGCTTGGCCGCCGTCTGCGCGCTGGCGACGCCGGCGAACAGGCTGAGCGAGGTGGTCAGCGCGGCCGCGAAGGCCAGTGCGCCGCGGCGGTCGAGGAAGAACGGCATGGTCGTGGTCCTGGAGAGTGAAGAGTCGGAGGGGTCGGGATGAATCGGAGGCGTCAGGCTCGGCACGCGCGAAGCGTTCGGGGCCCTTAGAGCACCAGCGCTGGACGCGAGACGGGCGCGGCGGGCAGCGGCGCCGGCACGCGGTCCAGCACCTGCGACGCGCCGGCGAGCAGGCGGCGGGCGATGTCGTCGTTGATGCGGTACTCGCCGGCGGCGTCCTTGGCGATCTGCGCGTCGCAGGCGTAGACGCCGTCGACATGCGAGCGCGCGCCCAGCGCCGACAGCACCGGCAGCAGGCCGTAGTCCAGCGCCAGCAGGTGGGCCATGCTCCCGCCGGTGGCCAGCGTCCACACGCTCTTGCCCGCGAGGCCGTCCTGCGGCAGCAGGTCGAGGAAGACCTTCAGCAGCCCGCTGCAGGCGGCCTTGTAGATGGGCGTGGCGAGCACGACGACACGCGCTTCGGCCACGGCGGCCAGGGCCGCGCGGACATCGTCGTTCTCGAAGTCGGCATGCAGCAGCGGCTGCGCCGGCAGGTCGCGGATCCGCAGCGTGCGGGTCGACAGGCCGTGGTGGTGAAGCCGCTCCGCGGCGGCGCCGAGCAAGGCGCTGGAACGCGACTTCAGGCTGGGGCTCGCGGCGATCAGGAGCACGGGCGAGCCCGGCAGGTCGTTGGCCAGGGCGGTGGTCGGGGC
>CBIHMU010000002.1:0-141190 GCA_966211105.1 uncultured Burkholderiales bacterium | reverse complement strand
TTGTGCGTTCTGACGGGCGGGGGCCGGGGGGGGCGGCCCCACGACGCACAGGGGGCGGAGACGCCGCGAGCGCGGCGCCTCCGGTGGGATCACTTGCCCGTCTTGCCCGAGATGTCGTACTCGAAGTACTTGTCGTTGAGCTTCTTGAAGGTGCCGTTGGCCTTCACCGCCGCGATGGCGTCGTTGAACTTCTTGCCCAGCGTCTTCTCGTCGGCCTTGCGCATGCCGACGCCGCTGCCGACGCCGAAGTACTTGACGTCGTCGTAGCTCGGGCCCACGAAGGCGTAGCCCTTGCCGGCCGGCGTCTTCAGGAAGCCCATGTCGGCGGCCACCAGGTCGGCCAGCGTCAGGTCCACGCGGCCCGACTTCAGGTCCAGGAAGGCCTGGTCCTGCGTCGCGTAGCGGACGATCTCGCTCTGCTTGAAGGTCTCGGCGGCGAACTTCTCATGGATGGTCGCGCGTTGCACGCCGATCTTCTTGCCCTTCAGGCCGGCGGGCGAGAAGTCGAACTTCGCGTCGGCCTTGGCGGTGAAGCGGGCCGGCGTGTTGTAGTACGGGTTGGAGAAGGCGATCACCTTCTTGCGTTCATCGGTGATCGAGACCGACGCGATGATCGCGTCCACCTTGCGCGACTGCAGCGCGGGGATCAGGCCGTCGAAGTCCTGCTGCACCAGCGTGCACTCGGCCTTGATCTCGGCGCACAGCGCCAGGGCCAGGTCGATCTCGAAGCCCTTGAGCTTGCCGTCCGCGCCGACTTCGGAGAAGGGGGGGTAGGCCCCCTCGACGCCGATGCGGATCTTCTTCCATTCAGGGGCCTGGGCGTGCGCGGCGCCGGCGGTGGCCAGCAGGGCGCAGGCCGCCAGGGCGGCGCGGGCGATCAGTTGTCGTCGTTGCATGAAGGCTCCTTGTGAGATTGAGCAGAAAGCAGGGATGCGCGTGGAAGCGCGTGGAATGGACATCCGTCGACGACCTCGGGCGGTTCGAGCCCGCCCTGATTCAGAGATCGGAGAGGTCGTCCGGACTGGGGGGCATTGTTGCAATGCCGCAAGGGCGGCGGCCATCAGGGTTAAGGAGAGTGCAAAAACGTGTGAACGGCCTGGACGGTGGACGCGGGGGCCTCCTCCTGGGGGACATGCCCTAATCCGGGGAAGATCTGCACGGTGCTGTGCGCGATGCCCTGATGGAAGCCTTCGGCCGCGACGGGCGGGATCAGGCGGTCCCGGCCGCCCCACAGGATCAGCGTCGGGGCCTGGATGCGGGCCAGCAGATCGGCGTGCCGGCCGGGCGCGCGCTGGGCCAGTCGTTGCGCCAAGGCCGCGCGGTTGCCTTCGCGCAGCGTCAGTTCGAAGTAGCGGTCCACCAGGGACGCGGTCACCTTGGACGGATCGCCGTAGAGCTCGCGCAGGCTGCGGTCCACGAAGGGCCGCGGCAGGAACACGCCGGCGATCCACTGCAGCACGCGCGAATCGGGAATGCGGAACGCGTCGGGCATCAGCTCGCTGCGGACATCGAGGCCGTCGGCGTCGACCAGCACGAGCGCCGCGACCTGTTCCGGATGCCGAGCCGCGAACTGCCAGGCCAGTTCGCCGCCCATCGAATTGCCGCCGAGGACCATGCGGTCAATCTGCAACTGTCGCAGGAACGACAACAGGAACGAGTCATAGGCATCGCTGCCGTAATCGCCTAGAGGGGAAGGGCCGGTCAGTCCGAAACCCGGCAGGTCGAGCGTGATGACGCGGCGCGTCGCGCTGAGCGACTTCACCCAGCCCTCCCAGGTGTGCAGGCTGGCGCCGGCGCCGTGCAGCAGCACGACGGGCGTGATGTCGGTCTTCGGACCCTCGTCGCGGAAATGGACCAGCTGGGTCTGACCGCCGGACAGCTTCAATTCGAGGAAGTCGGACGGTGGCGGACCCCAGCGGGCGACGAGGCTCTCCAGCGGCCGGTCCGGCGCTCGGAAGGCCATCGCGAGCAGGGCCGTCGCCAGCACGGCGAATCCCAGCAGCTTCATCAGCCGGGCGCCGAGGGTGGGACGCTCGGTCATGCGCTCGATCATTCGACGACGGAGTCGGGCGAGGGCGCCAGTTCGGGATCGACCGCACGGCGCGCGTCGAAGACGAAGCAGTCGCCGTGGTAGTGCGCGTCGCCGACTTCCTCGAAGTACTTCAGGATGCCGCCCTCGAGCTGGTAGACCTTCGCGTCGAGGCCGTGGCGGGCGGCTTCCTGGTCGAGGTACAACGCAGCCTTCTCGCAGCGGATGCCGCCCGTGCAGTAGCTGACGACGGTCTTGCCGGCGAGCTCGGCCCGGTGGGCCTGGAAGGCGTCGGGGAACTCGCTGAACTTCGTGATGCGCCAGTCGATCGCCCCGTCGAAGGCGCCGACGTCGACCTCAAAGCCGTTGCGCGTGTCCAGCGTGACCACCGGCCGGCCGTCGTCGTCGTGGCCCTGGTCCAGCCAGCGCTTCAGCGTCCCGGCAGGCAGCGCGGGCGCGCGCGGCGCCCGGTCCGGACGGATCGTCGGGTGATTCATCCGGATGATCTCCGGCTTCACTTTCACCAGCAGCTTGCGGAACGGGACCTGGTCGCTCCAGCTCTCCTTGGGCGCGAGCGCGGCGAAGCGCCGGTCCTCGCGCAAGGCGGCCACCCAGGCGTTCACCGCTTCCGGCGCGCCGGCCAGGAACAGGTTGATCCCTTCTTCCGCGATCAGGACGGTCCCCTTCAAGCCCAGCGCGTGCGCACGCTCGTGCAACCTGTCCCGCAACGCGTCCGGCGCGTCGATGGCGACGAACTGGTAGCAGGAAATGTTGAGGACGGAATGGGAAGCGGAAGCGATCGGGACAGCAGTGTTCATGCCGTTGCGGCGGCGCGGCGGCCGCGCAGGTTCAGCAAAACGCGCAATTGTAGGCGGCCGATTCAGCGACGAGTTTCAGGCGACTTGGGTTCGTTGAGCTTCACATCCGGCGCAGGCACCGGCTTGATGCGCACTGGCACGGCAGCGCTGCACAGGTCCGTGTAGCCAGGACTGTGGACGAACCAGCCGCCCCGGTGGCGGCGCGCGTTCAGCAACTCGCGCCACGTCGGCGTGTCGGTGCGCAGCACCTGCAGCGCGGGGCGCTGCTCGGCGGGCAGCGTCGAAGCCAGCGACACGCGCTCGATGCCCAGCCGCTGTTCAGGCTTGTCGTAGAAGCCCATCGCCGCGCCGCCGCGCGGCAGCGCCGACAGGAACTCCATGCCCTTGAGCACGCGCCCGACGACCGTGATGTTGAGGTCCAGCCCGCGCGGCGCATGGCCGATCACGGCATACAGCTCCGCCCCCGTGCTGGAGTCCTTGGCGTTGCCGCGACCGGCGCCGACCGTGCCGTAGCAATGCGCCAGCCAGGCCTGGCCGGTCTTCGGGTCGGCGGCGGCCGGGAATCCGTCCACCTGGCCGGCGCGCGGCGCCCAGCCCTCGACGTCCGGCAGCACCGTCATCGGCACGCCCTTCAGGGGGATCGAGAACTCCGCCGGAAGGTGGGACTTCGCGCCGGCGGGGAAGGGCTTGCCCTTGCCCTTGAGGCCGGTGTCCTCGTCGTCCGCATTGGGGTCGCCCCATTGGGTGACGAAGTTGTCCTGGACGCGCACGATCGCCAGCCCGTCGTAGTAGCCGCCGCGGGCCAGCGCGCGGATGTTGTCGACGTGCGCCGGCGCGAAGCGCGGCGCCAGTTCGATGAAGACCTGACCCTGCGGCAGCGCCATCACCAGCAGGTTGTCCGGATCGACGTCGCGCCAGACGGACGCCGGCGCGGTGGCGAGGATGTCGGCGCTGCTGCGGGGCGGCGCGGCGGGCTTCTTGACCGCTGCCGCAGGCTTGATGGCCTTCTCCGCGGGCTCGGCCGCGTTCGCGATCATCGGCGCGCACAGCGCCAGGGCCGCCAGCAGGGGCAGGGGTGTCCTCATCGTCATCCGGGCGCTCCGCGAGAGTGTTCGATGGGGGGCGAGCATAGCCTTCTTACAATCGCCCGATGGCTTTCGTTCACCTCCGCACCCACACCGAGTTCTCTGTCGTCGACGGCACGCTGCGCATCGACGACGCCGCCGCGGCGGCCGCCAAGGACGGCCAGGTCGCCCTGGCCCTGACCGACCTCGCGAACCTGTTCGGCGGGGTGAAGTTCTACAACGCCTGCCGCAAGAAGGGCGTGAAGCCCATCCTCGGCGTGGAAGCCTGGCTGGAGCCGGAAGCGGCCGACCGGCCGCCCTCGCGCGTGCTGCTGCTGGTGCAGGACATCCAGGGCTACCTGAACCTGAGCGAACTGCTGTCTCGCGCCTGGATCCAGAACGTGCAGCGCAACCAGGCGCTGCTGAAGCTGGAGTGGATGCAGGAGCTCAACGCCGGCCTGATCTGCCTGGGCGGCATGCAGTTCGGCCCGATCGGCCAGGCGCTGATCGCGGGCGACGAAGCGCGCGCGCTGGACGTGTCGCAGCGCCTCGCCGCGATCTATCCGAACCGCTTCTACATCGAGCTGCAACGCGCCGGCCTGCCGGGTCAGGAAGCGCTGCTGCGCCAGCTGGTGCCGCTGGCCGCCAAGGCGAAGTTGCCGGTGGTGGCGACGCACCCGATCCAGTTCCTGGAGGAGAACGACTTCGAGGCCCACGAGGCGCGCGTGTGCGTGGCCGACGGCGAGACGCTGTCCAATCCGAAACGGGTCAAGCGTTTCCTGCCCAGCCAGCATTTCAAGAGCCAGGCCGAGATGGAGGCGCTGTTCGCCGACATCCCCAGCGCCATCGCCAACACGGTGGAGATCGCCAGGCGCTGCAGCCTGACGCTGGTGCTGGGCAAGCCGCAGCTGCCGAACTTCCCGACCCCGATCCAGGCCGACGGCACGCCGATGCCGATGGAACAGTACTTCCGCATGCTCTCGCACGAGGGGCTGGAGGACCGGCTGCAGCTGCTGTATCCCGATCCCGCGAAGCGCGAGGCGGTGCGCCAGCGCTACGTGGACCGGCTGGAGTTCGAGCTCGAGACCATCATCAAGATGGGCTTCCCCGGCTACTTCCTCATCGTGGGTGACTTCATCCGCTGGGCGAAGAACAACGGCTGCCCGGTGGGCCCGGGACGGGGCTCGGGCGCGGGCTCGCTGGTCGCCTACGTGCTGCTGATCACCGACCTGGACCCGCTGCAGTACAACCTGCTGTTCGAGCGCTTCCTGAACCCGGAACGGGTCTCGATGCCCGACTTCGACATCGACTTCTGCCAGGGCAACCGCGACCGCGTCATCGAGTACGTGAAGGACAAGTACGGCCGCCCGGCGGTGAGCCAGATCGCGACCTTCGGCACGATGGCGGCCAAGGGCGCGCTGCGCGACATCGGCCGGGTGCTGGGCATGGGCTTCGGCCACGTCGACTCGATCGCCAAGCTGGTGCCGGCGCCGCCGGGCAAGACGGTGACGCTGGCCAAGCTGCCGCCGGGCTTCGATCCGGACAAGGCCAAGATGGTCTACGCCCGCCACGAGTCGCCCGAGATCGAGGAACGCGAGGCGCAGGACGAGGAAGTCGCCGGGCTGCTGGAGATGGCGGCGCGCGTGGAGGGCACGGTGCGCTCGATCGGCATGCATGCCGGCGGCGTGCTGATCGCGCCGGGCAAGATCACCGACTTCTGCCCGCAGTACCAGCAGCCGGGCTCGACCTCGGCGGTCAGCCAGTACGACAAGGACGACGTCGAAGCCATCGGCCTGGTGAAGTTCGACTTCCTGGGCCTGGCGACGCTGACCATCCTCGAGCTGGCCAAGAACTTCATCGTCGAGCGCTATCCCGAGCACAAGGACTTCGCATTCGAGACCATCCCGCTCGACGACAAGCGGACCTACAAGCTGTTCTCCGACGGTCTGACGGAGTCGGTGTTCCAGTTCGAATCGAGCGGCATGCAGCGCATGCTCAAGGACGCGAAACCGTCGCGCCTGGAAGACCTGATCGCGCTGAACGCCTTGTACCGGCCCGGTCCGATGGACCTGATCCCCAGCTTCGTCGCGCGCAAGCACGGCAAGGAGGTGGTCGAGTACCCGCATCCCCTGGTGGAACCGGTGCTGTCCGAGACCTACGGGATCATGGTCTACCAGGAGCAGGTGATGCAGACCGCCCAGGTGCTGGGCGGCTACTCGCTCGGCGGCGCGGACATGCTGCGCCGCGCGATGGGCAAGAAGAAGGCCGAAGAGATGGCCATGCACCGCGACCTGTTCCGGAAGGGCGCGGCCGAGAAGGGCATCGATCAGAACAAGGCCGACGAGGTCTTCGACCTGATGGAGAAGTTCGCGGGCTACGGCTTCAACAAGTCGCATGCGGCCGCGTACTCGCTCCTGGCGTATCACACGGGCTGGCTGAAGGTGCATTTCACGGCGGAGTTCTTCGCCGCGAACATGACCATCGAATCGGACGACACCGACAAGCTCAAGGTGTTGATGAACGACGCCAAGCTGTTCGGCATCGAGTTCGAACCGCCCAACATCAACCTCGGCGTCGGTCGTTTCGAGCCGATGGCCGCGGACGAGGGCACGTCCCGCACGGTGGCCAAGGAAGGCAAGGCCGGCACCACGCCGCGTGCGCGCAAGATCAACTACAGCCTGGGCGCGATCAAGGGCACGGGCGCCGGCGCGATCGAGGCGATCGTGCGCGCGCGCACCGAGGGCGGGCCGTTCACGAGCTTCTTCGACTTCTGCGCGCGTGTCGACCGCAAGGCGGTCAACAAGCGCGTCGTCGAGGCGCTGATCAAGGCCGGCGCCTTCGACCGGCTGCACCCGAGCCGCGCGCGGCTGCTGGCCAGCGTCTCGCTGGGCTATACCTACGCGGACAACCTGGCGCAGAACGTCAACCAGGGCGGGCTGTTCGACTTCGACGGCGGGCACGGCTCGTCGACGGCGGAACCGGACTTCGTCGACGTGCCCGAATGGGGCATCAAGGAACGCCTGAGCCTGGAGAAGACGGCGATCGGCTTCTACCTGTCGGGCCACCTGTTCGACCAGGCGGAGACGGAGCTGCGCCGGATGGTCAAGCGCCGGATCGTGGACCTGCAGGACAGCCGCGAGCCGACGACGGTGGCGGGCATCGTGTCGGACATGCGGGTGATCAACGGCTCGCGCGGCCGGGTGGCGATCTTCAAGATCGACGACAAGACCCATGCGATCGAGGCGGTGGCCAACGAGGAGATGCTCAACGCCAACAAGGAGCTGCTGGCGGAGGACGAGCTGATCATCGCGGTGGGCAAGGTGCAGAACGACCGCTTCTCGGGCGGGCTGCGGATGAACGTGCAGCAGGTGTTCGGGCTGGCGGCGGCGCGGGCACGTTTCGGGCGCTACCTGCGCACGGCGCCCAACCTGCCGGCGGCCACGGTGCTGGAGCTCATCAAGAGCTGGCCGGCCAAGCGCGTGGAGACGGAGCAGGGCGTGCTCAGCCAGGGGCTGGAGCTGCGCATCCCGATCAGGCGCGACGGCGCGACGGCGGAATTGGGCCTGGGCGGCGCGGGCAAGTTCTGGCCCAGCGACGAGGCGCTGGAGCAGCTCAAGCCGGCGGAGATCGTGTACGACGCGGGCGGTTGAAGCGGCGCGCGCCTCCGCGCGCTTCCGAGGAGATGCAGATTCCGGGGGGGGGCTCGCGTCGTTGCCCGGAAACGCCACCATCCCCCATTTGGCGGGGGCTTCCCCCACCCCGGGCCGGGGGTGTCAGGCGTAAGCTTCCCCCATGCAGGATGCCAAGCCCCGGACCGGCCTGATCCTTACCGGAGGAGGCGCACGCGCGGCCTACCAGGTCGGCGTGCTGGCCGCGATCGCGCAGCTGCGCCGCGACGCCTGCACCACCGGCGACAACCCCTTCCAGGTGATCTCCGGCACCTCGGCCGGCGCGATCAACGCCGCCACGCTCGCCTGCCAGGCGGACGACTTCTGCTCCGCCGTCGACGGCCTGATGTACATCTGGCAGAACATCCACGTCAACCAGGTCTACGCGGCCGATTCCTTCGGCGTCATCCGCTCCGGTGCGAAATGGCTCAGCATGCTGTCGCTCGGCTGGGCGCTCAACCGCTGGCGCCGCACCCGTCCGCGCAGCCTGCTCAACAACACCCCGTTGCGCGGCCTGCTGAGCCAGTGGATCAAGTTCGACCGCCTCGACGA
The DNA here is from genome assembly GCA_966211105.1 of uncultured Burkholderiales bacterium. GTDB lineage: Bacteria > Pseudomonadota > Gammaproteobacteria > Burkholderiales > Burkholderiaceae_C > Roseateles. Next base: position 133,059 of record CBIHMU010000002.1, on the reverse strand, counting down.
GATGCTCGCCAAGGGCTACATCGACGCGCTCGCGGTGACCGGCTCCAGCTACACCTCGGGGCACCACGTCACCTTCTACCAGACGCATCTGCAGCGCGATCCCTGGGTCCGCACGCAACGCATCGCGACCCGCATCCCGCGGCTCTCGATCGAGCATCTGGTGGCCTCGTCCGCGATCCCCTTCATCTTCCCGGCCGAGCCGCTGGACCTCGGCGGTGAAGTCGAATGGTTCGGCGATGGCTCGATGCGTCAGACCGCGCCGATCTCGCCCGCCGTGCACCTGGGCGCCGAGAAGGTCCTCGTGATCGGCGCGGGCCGCATGCACGAGGCCGGCGGCGAAGGCCAGCAGGGTCCGACGTCGACCGGACATCCCAGCCTGGCGCAGATCGCCGGGCACGCGCTGTCCAACATCTTCCTGGACGCCTTGGCCGTCGACATCGAGCGCCTCAAGCGCATCAACAGCACGCTCGCGCTGCTCCCGGAAGAGGCGCTGCGCAACACGCCCCTCAAGCCGATCGAGGCGCTGGTGATCGCGCCGAGCCGGCCGCTCGACAGCCTCGCCGCCGAGCACCAGGGCGCGCTGCCGCCGCCGATCCGCGCGCTGCTGCGCAGCGTCGGCGTGTCGGGCGAGGGCGCCACCGCCAGCGGCTCGGCGCTGGTCAGCTACCTGCTCTTCGAGCCCGCGTACACCAACGAGCTGATCACGCTGGGCATGTCGGACACGCTGGCCCGTCGCGTGGAGATCCAGAAGTTCTTCGACTGGCCCGCGCAGGCGCCGCAGATGGACCCCGCCGCGATGCGCAAGCGCGCCGGCGGCTTCGCGTTGCAGGTGCCGCCGGATCCGCCCGGCCCGCCGCGGCTGGTGGCGTCCTCCAGGGCCTGACGGGCTCAGGCGGGCATCAGCCGAAGTTCCGCGACGAGTCCCCCTTCCGGGCGATTCGACAGCGTCAGCGAGCCGCGCTGCCGCAGCGTCAGCTCCCGCGCGATGTAGAGGCCCAGTCCCGCGCCCCCGGTGTGGCGGTTGCGGGAATCCTCCAGCCGGAAGAACGGTTCGAAGACCGCTTCCAGCTTCTCCTCCGCGATGCCGGGACCCGGATCGGTCACGCGCAGCCAGACGCCCTGCGCGTCGCGGCCGACCCGGACGTCGGCGCTGCCGCCGTAGCGCACCGCGTTGCCCACCAGGTTGCCCAGCACGCGCCGCAGCGCCATCGGCTGGCCTTTGGCCAGCACCGCCTCGCCGCCGTCCTCGAAGCGCACCGGCAGGGCCTGCTCGATCAGGTCGTCCGTCAACGCCTGCGCCAGCGCCCCGAGATCGACGTCGACGAGCGGCTCGGCCGCGCCCGGTCCGTCGCCGCGGAACAGCTCCATCACCGCGTCCACCAGCGCATTCATCTCGTGGATGTCCTCGACGGAGCGCTGGCGCTGGATCTCCTCGATGTCGAGCGTTTCCAGCCGCATGCGCAAGCGCGTCAGCGGCGTGCGCAGGTCGTGCGAGATCGCCGCCACCATCAGGCCGCGCTCGTTGAACTGCCGCCGCAACTGGCGCGCCATCGCATTGAAGACCTGGGCGCTCTCGCGGACTTCCAGCGTGCCGCGCTGCTCGTCGAGCAGCGGCAGCCGGTCCTGCTTGTGCAGCGACTGACCCAGGGCCTGCGAGGCCCGCACGAGGTCGCGCATCGGGCGCGACAACCAGCGCGAGGCGATCCACGCCGCCAGGCCGGTGACGAGCAGGCGGATGCCGTAATCGAGCGTCAGTTCCCACGCGGTGAGGGCGCGGAACGGCCCGCGCCACGGCGGCTGCGGGCCTTGGCCCTGGGGCCACGGCGATGCCTGCGCGCCGGGCTGTCGCGGCTGTCCCGGCTGTTCCGGCTGTTCCGGCTGTTCCAGCCTCTGCGAGGACGGCGGGAAGCCGCGGAAACCGTCGCGGGGCGGGATCGGCATGTCGCCCGGAAGCGGCGGATCGTCGCGCAGCCCGGCTTCAGCGCCCAGGTCCTGCGGTCCCGGCCCGGGTCCGCCTTGCGGCGGGAACTGCGGCCCGCGCACGAGCCCCGGCATCGGCGGCAGCGACGGTGCGCCGTGCAAGGGCATGACGTGCGTGTCGCCCCGCGCCCAGGTCACGACACCGATCGCCAGCGCCTGCGCGGCCACCAGCGTGACCCACAGCAGCAGGAAGATCCGCCGTGCCAGCGTGTCGCCGAAGGCCCGCGCCAGGCGGTCGCGCATCGCGACGACCCGGCGCTTCAAGCGATGCGTCAGGCGTCCCGCCCTGACGTCCGTCCCGGGATCGCTGGCGCTCAAGCCTGCACCTGGGCGTCGAAGAGGTAACCTTCGCCGCGCATGGTGCGGATCAGGCGCGGCTCCTTGGACGAGTCGCCGAGCTTCTGCCGCAGCCGCGAGATCGTCAGGTCCACGCTGCGATCGTTGACCTCGACGCCGGGCGCGCGCGTCAGCTCGATCAGCTGCTCGCGGCTGAGCACGCGGCCCGGGCGTTCGACCAGCGCGCTCAGCATGCGGAACTCCGCGCTCGACAGCGGCACCACCACCTGCTGCGGCGACACCAGCTGGCGCAGCAGGCGGTCGAAGGCCCAGCCTTCGAAACGGAACTCGCGGCGCGTCTGCGCCTCGTTCTCGCCGCGACGCGCGCGGCGCCGGATGGCATGGATGCGGGCCACCAGCTCGCGGGGTTCGAAGGGCTTGGCCAGGTAGTCGTCCGCGCCCATCTCCAGCCCGAGCACGCGGCTGATCGGATCGCCGTGCGCCGTCAGCATGATCACCGGCACCGAGGGGTGGTGCTGCTGGATCCACTGGCACAGCGTGAGGCCGTTCTCGTCGGGCAGCATCAGGTCCAGCACGACGACGTCGAAGACCTGCGTCGCCATCTGCCGGCGCATCTCGCGGCCGTCGCCGGCGGCGCTCACCGCGACGCTGAACTTCTGCAGATACTCCTCGAGCGACCTGCGGATCTCCGCATCGTCGTCGACCACCAGGCACCGCGTCATGCAACTCTCCACCGCCGGGCTCGGCGGCATGCCCAACCCCGCCACGGACGATACACCGGGGTCGGCACCGGGGGAGGCATTGGCGCCGATCACACCGGTCGCGCCGATCACACCGATCGCACCGTAGGCATCTTGAGCGCCGTCCTTGCGCAGGGAAGGGATGTAGCGGGGCATGCGGTCCGTCTCAGGCGGCGATGCCGACGGTCAGCGTCGCGGCATACCCGCTCGCGACGTCGCCGGTGAGCGTGGCCAGCTGCGTGTCGTAGCCGTCGCTGAAGACGTTGTCGGCAGCGAAACTGATGCGGTTGAAATTCGTCAGGCTGCTGCCGTATCCCGAAGCGCTGCTGTAGACCGTCGTGCAGACCGCCGTGGGGAACGCGATCTGCGAGGTCTTGATCTTGTTGGCGTACGAGGTCGCGGCGCCGGCGTTGCGGTAGACCTCGAAGTGCATGTGGGGCATGCGGCCGTCGTAGCAGCCGGGGAAGATCGTGGTGAAGGTCACCGTGCCGTCGCTGCCGCTGCTCTGCACGCCGCGCAGGTAGTTCTCGTTGACGACGCTGGCGCTGTAGAGCGAGTAGCGGCCCTCGCGGTCGCAGTGCCAGAGGTAGATCGCGTAGCCGGACAGGTCGGCGCAGCTGCTGCTCGCGTTCAGCAGCTTCAGCGTGAGGGTGAGCGGCACGCCGCCGGCGGTGCCGCTCGCCGTACCGATGCTGGTGCGGATGTCGCTGCGCACTATGCCGCTCAGCGCCAGCGCGTTGGCGGTCCCGCTGCCGTTGCTGTTGGAGCCGTCGCCGGGGTAGGGGCCGGCGGTCTCCTCGGGAATGACCGAACAGCTGCCGGTCGAGCCCGTGGTGCCCGTCGAGCCCGTCGAGCCCGTCGAGCCCGTGGATCCCGAGCCTGAACTCACGGTGCTGGTCCCGGCGTCGGACCCCCCGCCGCCGCAGCCCAGCAAGCTCAGGCCGCCGAGGCTGACAACGCCCGCGAACAGCCCCAGCGCACGGCGGCGCTGCTGCAGCACGGCGAGGTCGTGGGTCAGACCTTGATCGTGGTCGTGGCCCGATGCGTGGTCGGATTCGTGGGCATCGTGGGCATGGTGGGCATGGTGGCGGGGCGGCTGCATGGCGGAACTCCTGAACGGGATGCTCCGCATTGGACCGATCGGCCTTGTCAGGGGCTTATCGTCTTTGTGTCAGGGCTGACAAGCCTCCGTGCGCTGCCTTCGCTCGCCATCGGAAGCCGGCCCCGGGGTCTGCTCCCACGCTGGCGGGGCTTCACCGCAGGTCGCATCCCCCGGGGCCGGCTTCCGATGGCTCGGACCCAGCGGTGCTCAGTGCTGCACTTTCACCATGCTGGCGTAGACGCCGTCCCTGGCCATCAGCGCGTCGTGATCGCCGGATTCGACGACCTGACCGTCCGCCATGACCTGGATGCAGTCGGCGCGGCGGATCGTCGACAAGCGGTGCGCAATCACGATCAGCGTCTTGCGGCCCTGCCATTGCTCCAGCGCCTGCTGCACGGCGCGCTCGCTCTCGGTGTCCAGCGCCGAGGTCGCCTCGTCGAAGATCCACACCGGCGCATCCTTGTACAGCGCGCGCGCGATCGCCAGACGCTGGCGCTGACCGCCGGACAGCTTGCTGCCGTTGGCGCCGACCGTCGTGTCCAGCCCTTCAGGCAGCGCCTGCGCGAAGTCCCACAGCGCCGCGGCGCGCAGCGCCTGCTCCAGCTTCGCCTCGTCGCGTGCCTGGCCGTAGGCGATGTTGTCGGCCACCGAGGCGTCGAACAGCACGATGTCCTGCGACACGACCGCGAACTGGCGTCTGAGGTTGGCCTTGGTCAGCTCGTCGATGGCGACGCCGTCCAGCAGGATGCGGCCGCTGTCCGGACGCTCGAAGCCCAGCAGCAGGTTGACCACCGAGCTCTTGCCCGCGCCCGAGCTGCCCACCAGCGCCGTCGTCTTGCCCGCCGGGATGTGCAGGTTCAGGGCGGCGAGCGCGTCGCGGTTCGCGCCGGGATAACGCAGCGTGACCTGCTGCAGGGCGATGTCGCCGCGCACGTCGGTGAGCTCGCGCGTGCCGGTGTCGGGCTCGGCCGGCGTGTCCAGCAGTCCGATGCAGCCGCGCGCGACCACCAGGGCATTGGTGATGGGCTGCATCACGTCGCTGAGGTGGCGCAGCCGCGAGCTCATGAACAGCAGCGCCGCGACGAAGGAGGCGAACTCGCCCACGCCGGTGCCGTTCACCCGCGACTGGTAGAGCGCCAGGCTGACGATGATGGAGATGCCGACGCTGGCCATCAGCTGCGACAGCGGCTGCGCCATCGCGTTGGAGGCCGCCGTCTTCAACATGCTGCGCTGCACCTCCCGGGCGCGCTCCGCGAAGCGGCGCGTCTCGTAGTCGGCGGCGTCGAAGCTGCGCACGACGCGCCAGGCGCGCGTGACGTCCTCGATCACCGAGACCAGGCGCAATTGCGCGTCGTAGGCCCAGGTGCCCATGCGCCGGACCCGCTTGTTGACCCGGCGCACGACGAAGGCCAGTCCGGGCACCGTGATCAGCGACAGCAGCGTCAGCTTCCAGTTCAGGAGGAACAGGTAGCCCATCAGCGCCAGCGCCGGCAGGCCGTCGCGCAGGATCGTCACCAGCGAACCGGCGATCAGCGTCACGACATGCTGCGGATCGTTGACGACCTTGGTCACGGCGGTGGCAGGCTGCAGGCTCGTGTAGACCCGCGCGTCGGCGCGCAGCAGGACCTGCAGCAGCGCGGTGCGGATGTCCATCACCGTGCGCGAGATGGTCCAGTTCAGCATGTACTGGCCGCAGAAGGTGAACAGGCCGCGGACGGCGAACAGGCCGATCAGCACGATCGGCACCATCCAGATCGGGAAGCTGTAGTCCAGGTTGACCGAGGCCATCGAAGGCGCGGCGGATGCGGTGGTGGAGGCCGCCGGCGCGACCGACATGGCCGAGGCCGCCGGCACCGCCGATACCGCCGACGCTGCCGGCGCTGCCCCCGGCAGGCCGATCACCGACGTGGTGGCCGGCTTGGCGTTGAAGCCCTCGCCGAGCGCGTAGCCCAGCAGTTTCGGGATCATCGGTTCGGTCGTCGCGACCAGCACGAAGGCCAGCACCGACAGCATCAGCCCCCAGCGGTGCGGCTTCATGAAGCGCCACAGACGGCTGGCGGTCTCTCGCAGGGGGGTGTCGTCCGAGGGCGTCGAAGGGGTCGTCATTGATCGGAATCAGGTCGGGGCGATGGGCTGCGTCACGCGGCCCTTGCGGAGCGCCCGCTTGTAGCGGTGCGTCGCCTTCAGGCGATTGATCGCCATGCGCCAGCGGTCGCCCAGCGACGGCGGCTGGCGGGCGATCACACTGTACACGCGGAACTTGCCCGACCAGCGGTGCTTGACCAGGTCGAACTCGGCCAGCAGACGCGCCTCGTCCTGGCGCGGATCGAGCTCGGGATGGTTGCGGTACAGGTCGCCGCCCAGCGGTCGCGTGTGACGCACCGGGGTGGCGTCGATGATCGCGATCGAGTCGGTGCGTCCCTTGCCGGCCATGGTCGGCCAGATCCAGTCCAGTCCCCAGCCGCTGCGGCTCATCGAGAAGGTCTTGAGGCAGGCCCGCAGCGTGGCGCGGTCGAACAGCGGGGCCATCACCTCGACGAAGTCGACGTGGCGCATGACGCAGTCCGGACGCTCCAGCACGATCGGCCACGTGTGGTACGAGTCCCGCGTCAGCGCCGGTTGCGCGAGCGACAGGCTGAAGCCGCGGAACAGCGCGAACATCCGGTTCACCGTGTCGGTGGTCGCGGCCAGGTCGTCGTCCGGGAACCAGAAGGCGTCGTAGCGGTCGATCAGCGACGGATGGTCGGCCAGCAGTTCCGCGATGCAGGACCATTTCGGTCCCGGCCGGTGCTCGTAGTAGTCGGCGTCGGCCTGGTGCATGCCGGGCTGCTTGCCGAAGTAGCTGATGAACAGGTCGAAGTCGCGATCGGGCTGGGCGATCCAGCCCGCATGCAGCGAGGCGTCCCCCGCGCGCAGGACCACGAGGTTGCGGATGCCGCGCCGCGCGCGCGTGGTATCCAGCTTCGGTTCCAGAGTCGTTTCCGGCGTCATATCCGGCGTCTCACCGCTCATGCCACCGCGCTCCCGTCCAGCAGCTCCTGCGCGGTCTTCAGCGCGGCCGCCACGATCTGGTCCATGTTGTAGTAGCGGTACTGCGCCAGGCGGCCGACGAAGGTCACGCCCTCGGCCTGCTCGCCCATCTCGGCGTACTTCTTGAAGAGGGCCTCGTTCTCGGGCCGCGGCACCGGGTAGTAGGGATCGCCTTCGGCCTGCGGGTACTCGCGCACGATGGAGGTGCCCGCATGCGTCTCGCCGGTCAGGTGCTTGAACTCGGTGATGCGGGTGTAGGCGTGGTCGTTCGGGTAGTTGACCGTGCCGACGGTCTGGACCTGCGCCGTGGTCGGCAGGTGCTCATGGTCGAAACGCAGGCTGCGGTAGGGCAGGGCGCCGTGGCAGTGATCGAAGTAGGCGTCGATCGGGCCGGTGTAGATGATGTGGGCGCCGGGGAAATCGCCGCGCACGTCCTGGAAGTCCACACCGGTGCGCACCGTGATGCCGGGATGGTCCAGCAGGCGCTGGAACATCGCGGTGTAGCCGTCCGCCGGCATGAACTGGAAAGTGTCGCCGAAGTAGCGGTCGTCGTCGTTGCTGCGCGTGGGGATGCGCGCGGCCACGCCCGCCGACAGCTGCGACAGGTCCAGCCCCCACTGCTTCAAGGTGTAGCCGCGGAAGAACTTGTCGCACAGGTCGCGGCCGACGCTGTTCAGCACCACGTCCTCGCTGGTCTGGATCGGGTCGCGGGGTTCGCGCACCGTCTCGAGGTAGCCCTGCACCTCGTCCTCGGTCAGCGACAGGCCGTAGAGCGTGTTGATCGTCGTGCGGTTGATGGGGATGGGCACCAGCTGCTCGCCGACCTGGGCCAGCACGCGATGCTCGTAGAAGCGCCAGGTGGTGAAGCGCGACAGGAACTCGAAGACCTTCTTCGCGTTCGTGTGGAAGATGTGCGGCCCGTAGGGATGGATCAGCACGCCGTGGGCGTCGCGCTCGTCGTAGGCGTTGCCGCCGATGTGCGGACGCTTGTCGATCAGGTGCACCGTCTTGCCGGCATCCGCCAGCACGCGCGCACAGACCGAGCCGGCGAAGCCGGCGCCGACGATCAGGTAGTCAGTCTTCATGGTGGAAGCCCTCCGGGGCCGTCTCCTGTTCATGGTTCTCCATTGCCCGCGATTGTGATCGCGGGCGCCTGGTGATCTCCCCGGATCAACCCAAATTTACCGTGGCTTCTCGGTCGAGGGCGCACGCGGGCGCGGGCCGCGGCCGGCGGCCGTGGCGCGCCAGTAACCGAACGTGCCCCGCATACACTGGCGCGATGTCTGAGATTTCCCCGAGCGCTCCGTCGGCGCCCGCGCGCCGCCGCGTGCTGCACTTCGTGACCGGCGGGTTCTCCGGCGCCACGCAGGTGGCGGTCGATCTGTGCCTGGCGCAGCTGAAGAGCGAGCGCATCGCGCCCATCCTGGTCCTGCGCCGCAAGATGCGCACCGAGAACGCCGTCAAGTTGGCCCGCATCGAGTCGCTGCGCGAGCAGGGCCTGCCGGTGTATGTCGTGCCCGGCTGGGCGCACCTGGCGACGATCTGGGCGCTGCGTCGCCTCTGCGAGCAGCTTCACCCCGATGTCCTGATGGCCCATGGCTTTCCCGAACACCTGCTGGGCCGTCGCGCCGGGCGTCTGGCTGGCGTGCCGGTGCTGGTGCAGGTGGAGCACAACTCGCGCGAGCGATACACGCGCTTCAAGCGCGCGCAGGCGCGTCGGTTGAGCGAGGTCAGCGCGCGACTGGTCGGCGTGTCGGAAGGTGTGCGCAGGCGTCTGGTCGATCTGGGCATGCCCGAGCACAAGACGGCGGCGATCCCGAACGGGATCCGGCTGGAGCGCTTCGCCGCCGCTGACGAGCATCCGGTCGAAGGGCGGGAGCCGGGCATCGTGATGTCGGCGCGCTTCGCGCGGCAGAAGGATCCTCAGACGCTGATCCGCGCGCTGGCGCTGCTGCGCGAGCGCGGGCTGCGGCCGGTGCTGCACCTGGCCGGCGGCGGCAAGGAGGCCTACCGGCGCGCCACCGAGCACCTGACGCGCCAGCTCGGCCTGGAGGAGCAGGTGCGCTTCCTGGGCCACCACGGCGACATCCCGGCCCTGTTGATGAGTCAGCGGATCTTCGTGCTGTCGACGCATTGGGAAGGCATGCCGCTGGCGCTGCTGGAGGCGATGGCCGCGGGTTGCGCCTGCGTGGCGTCGCTGGTGCCCGGCGTCGAGGGTGTGATCGAGGACGGGCGCACGGGCCTGATGGTGCCGGAGGCGGATCCGGCGGCGCTGGCCGGGGCGCTGGAGCGCCTGCTGCGCGATCCGGCGCTGGCCGGGCGCCTCGGCGCCGCCGCGCGCGCGCGGGCGATCGAGGAGCACGGCGTCGACCTCATGATGCGGCGCTACGAGGACATGCTGATGGCGCTGTGACGCCTGGACGGCGCGGCGGCCGATCGCCGGGCAACCGGGTCCGATGCCCGCGGACCCGCCGGCCGGTCGCCCCTCCTCAGGCTGCGGCGGCGCGACGCTGGTCGTCGGCCCGGCGCAGCCAATAGCGCAGGCGCATCGCGCGGAGGTACCAGCCCCGGCGCTTGTAGGCCCGGTCGAGCTCGCGCAGGGGGATCGGTGACGCTTCCTCGAAGGCCTGTCTGAACATCGCGACCATGCCGGCGCAGCCGTCGGGCATGGCCTTCTCGACCATGCGCGAGGCGCCGATGAAGTTGCGCGCCGCGAAGTGCGCCCAGGCGAAACGCGCGGCGTCGTCCAACGCCGCGCCCGTGGGGGCGTCGCGCAGGTTCGCGAGCGCATGGGCCAGGTGCTCCGCCTTGGTCGTGTTGGGCGTACTCAGGATCGAACCGGCGCGCTGGCGATAGGCCACCCAGACTTCCGGCTCGTACCACGCGCTGTCGGCGAGCAGCGCCAGCAGGGGCGTGGTCGCCATGTCCTCGAAATACCGGCCGACCGGGAAGCGCACCTGCTCGCCCCAGACGCTGCGTCGCGCGATCTTGGACCAGCTGTGCATCTGTCCCGCCTCGAACAGCCCTTGCATCAACCGCGACGGATCGCGCATCAGCTGGCGTTCCGGTCCCGTGAAGGTGTGCCGGTGCAGTTCACCGCGCAGCCGGTGCTTGAGCTTCATGCGTTCGCGCAGCATGAAGAAGTCGCACAGCACCAGCGCCGGGGCGTGGCCCTGGACCACCTGGCGCAATCTCGGGATCGCGCCGGGCATCAGGTAGTCGTCGGAGTCCAGGAACCAGACGTACTCGCCGCGCGCCGCCTGCAGCATCGTGTTGCGCGCGCCGGAGAGCCCCTGGTTCTGCGCGTGGAACAGGCCCCGCACCCTCACCGGGCCGTCGGCGTGCTCGGCGACCAGCGTGCGCACGAGTTCGTCGGACCCGTCGGTGGAGCAGTCGTCCACCATCAGCACTTCGACGCCGGCATCCGCCTGCGCGAGGACCGAGTCCAGGCATTCGCGCAGGTAGTCCTTGACGTTGTGCACGGGGATCAGGACCGACAGCCAGGGGTCGCCCGCGCCGGGCGGCGGTTCCTGGAGACGGGGCGCAGGGGCGGCGCTCATGGTGTCTCGCTCATTCGTGCCAGTGATCGGCAATCCATGGCGCCGGTTTCGGACGACGCCAGTTGCCGTTGCTGCGGCCGGCCAACGCATCGGGCGGGTTCATCACGCCATGGAAGATCAGGATACGCGCGCCGTCGGGGATGAACGGCGCCTGGAAGTAGTTCATCGGCCATCGCGGGATGCTGTGGTACTTGAAGCTGGCGCACCAGCGATCGTCCCAGTACTTCAGCAGGCCCTTGCGGTGCATCTCGTCGGAGAGGTAGGCCTGCTCGTTGCGGAACCGCTGCCGGATCGCGTCGAACTCGCGCCGGAACTTGGCCAGCACCTCGGGATGGGCGCCCAACGTGAAGCGGTAGACCGAGGAGTTGCCGGTGATGCGCCAGGGACGCTTCCAGTCGTGGATGATGAGGAACTCGCCGGGCTCCTCGAAGAACGGGGTGATGTCGTCGACGATCACCACGTCGAGGTCGAGGAAGAGGGCGGTGCCGCGCAGGCCGTACTTCTGCACCAGGTCGTCGCTGAAGGTCGTCAGCTTGGTCCAGCCGCGCTCCGGGCTGCCGGGCGGCAGGTCCAGCGGCGGGATCGGCAGGCACTCGACCTCGGCCCGCACGCCTTCGCCGCGATCGGTCAGGCACACGAAGCGGAAGTCGCCGCGCAGATGCCGGCGCACCATCGCATAGAGGCGGTTGACGTACTCGGGGCCGTACTTCGTGCCCCACTTCATGCAGAGGATGACGCGGTCGCCGGACGTCGGCGCCGGAGCGGAGCTCATCGGGGTGGTCATCGGTCAGAGTTCTTCGACGTGGCGGGGCGGGTAGCTGTCCCAGCTGAGGCAGCCCGGGCATTGCCAGAAATAGTGCTGCGACTCGAAGCCGCAGGCGGCGCAGCGGTAGCGCTGCAACGGCCGCACGGCGCGTTGCAGCGCGGCGCCGACCAGCTGGGCCTCGTCCTCGTCGAGCGCCTGCTGGCGCGCGTGGCTCTGCTGCAGCAGCAGCGTCGCGGCCGACAGGGCCGGTTCGACGCGGAGGTGGTCGGTCAGCCGGCGGCGCTGTGCGTCGGGCGCGGGTTCCAGCAGCGCGATGGCCTGCAGCAGCGCCATGCTGGGATGGCGGCGGTAGTGGGCCTCGATCAGCGCGAGCGCCTGCGCGACCGTGCCGGTGGCCTGGGCGGCCTGCGCGTAGTCGCGCGCGACGAGGTTGAAAGCGTCGGGATTGGCCCTCAGCAGCTCGCCGTAAAGCCCCATCGCACCGACCTGGTCGCCCTGGCGCGCCAGCATCTGGCCCAGCAGCACATAGGCCCGCGCCGATTGCGGCGCGCGCTCGCGGGCCTGGTCCAGCCAGCGACGCGCCTGCGGCTCGTCCTGGCGGGCCTGGGCCTCGAGCGCCAGCTCGCACCAGTAGTTGGCGATGCGGCTCGCGAAGCTGCCGGTGCCGGCCGCCTCGAGCTGCTCGGAGACCTCCGCCGCCTTCGCCCATTCGCGCGAGCGCTCGTACAGCGACAGCAGCGCCAGCGCGGCCTCGTGGTCGAAGGCCGTGCCCTTGAGGGCCGCATAGGCGGACTCGGCGCGGTCGAACAGGCCGGCCTTGAAGAAGTCCTGCGCCAGCGCGTACTGGGCGCGGTCGCGCTCCGACTTCGGCAGGTCGCCGCGGGACAGCAGGTGCTGGTGCACCCGCACGGCGCGTTCGTACTCGCCGCGGCGGCGGAACAGGTTGCCCAGCGCGAAGTGCAGCTCCGAGGTGTCGGGATCGGCCTGCACCGCTTCGATGAAGGCGTCGATCGCCTTGTCCTGCTGCTCATTGAGCAGCAGGTTCAAGCCCTTGAAGTAGGCGCGCGGCGCGTCGCGCTGCTCGCGTTTCCATTGGCGCGCATCCAGCTTGGAGGCCAGCCAGCCCAGTCCGAAGACCAGGGGCACGCCGATCAGCAGCCAGCTGAGATCAAATTCCATCGGGGATCTTGGGGTCGTTGGCGGTCGCAGTCGCCGAAGAGGGCGGCAGGTCGTCCGCCGGAGGGAGCGATCGCGCGGCGGCGCGCTTGTGTCGCCACCAGGCCGGGACCATCGCCAGCACGCCGAAGGCGCAGCCCAGCCCGAAGGCCAGCAGCACCACGATCACCAGCGGAGATCGCCAGGACTGGCCGAAGAACCAGTGCACGACGACCTCCTGGCTGTTGTTCAGCGCGAAGGCGAAGAGACAGAAGAACAGGAATGCTCGGAAGAGCCAGACCAGGATTCGCATGGGAGGCGATTCTAGGCGCGTGCGGAGTACGCCATGACGGATGGCAGGGCGAGTTAACCCCTGCATACATTCGTCCGCCGACGGACGAAAAAAAAGCGCCGCGGATCGCGACGCCTTCGGTCTTGGAATGCGGGGCGCTCAGGCGGCCTGCTGGTCCTCGTCCGTGACGGGCAGTTGCGCGTCGACGGCTTCGCGCAGGGCCTTGCCCGGCTTGAAGTGGGGCACCAGCTTCTCCGGGATCAGCACCTGCTCGCCGCTGCGCGGGTTGCGGCCCATGCGGGGCGGACGGCGGTTGATCGAGAAGCTCCCGAAGCCGCGGATCTCGATGCGGTGGCCGCGGGCCAGCGCGTCGGACATCGCGTCCAGGATGGTCTTGACCGCGAACTCGGTGTCTCGTTGCGTGAGCTGGCCGAAGCGCTCGGACAAGTGGGCCACCAGGTCGGATCGGGTCATGGTCGTCGGCATCTGAAGAAAAACAGGCTCGCTGCGGAGCGAGCCTGTCGAAGCGCTTGTGCGTCGATGGGTCAGGGAAGGCAGGCTAACTCAGCCCGCCTCCCGCCAGAACAAGGGATTCTCTTGAGACCGGGCGCGACGCTTGCGCGCCACGCCCGGCGTCCAAGGAGATCAGCCGTTGCCCTGGTTGTCCAGCTTGGCGCGCAGCAGGGCGCCCAGGCTGGTCGTGCCGGCGTTCTCGCGCTCGTTGTTCTGCGACAGACGCTGCATGGCTTGCTGTTCGTCGGCGCTGTCCTTGGCCTTGATCGACAGCTGGATGCTGCGCGACTTGCGGTCGACGTTGACGATCACGGCGGAGACTTCGTCGCCTTCCTTCAGCACGTTGCGGGCATCTTCCACGCGGTCGCGGCCGATTTCCGAAGCACGCAGGTAGCCGGTGACTTCCTCGCCCAGGTCGATCTCGGCGCCACGGGCGTCGACGGTCTTGACCTTGCCGGTCACGATCATGCCGCGGTCGTTGACCGAGACGAAGGTCGTGAACGGATCGCCGTCCAGCTGCTTGATGCCCAGCGAGATGCGCTCGCGCTCGACGTCCACGGCCAGAACGATGGCGTCGACTTCCTGGCCCTTCTTGTAGTTGCGGACGGCGGTTTCACCCGGCTCGTTCCACGACAGGTCGGACAGGTGCACCAGGCCGTCGATGCCCTGGGCCAGGCCCACGAACACACCGAAGTCGGTGATCGACTTGATCGGGCCCTTGACGCGGTCGCCGCGCTTGACGTTCTCGGCGAACTCTTCCCACGGGTTGGCGCGGCACTGCTTCATGCCCAGCGAGATGCGACGCTTGTCTTCGTCGATCTCCAGGACCATGACTTCCACTTCGTCGCCCAGCGAGACGACCTTGGAAGGCGCGACGTTCTTGTTGGTCCAGTCCATTTCGGAGACGTGCACCAGGCCTTCGATGCCGGGTTCGATCTCGACGAACGCGCCGTAGTCGGCGATGTTCGTGACCTTGCCGAACAGGCGGGTGTTGGCCGGGTAGCGGCGCGACACGCCGAACCACGGGTCGTCGCCCAGCTGCTTCAGGCCCAGCGAGACGCGGTTCTTCTCGGCGTCGAACTTCAGGACCTTGGCGGTCAGTTCCTGGCCGACCGTCACCACTTCGCTCGGGTGACGGACACGGCGCCAGGCCATGTCGGTGATGTGCAGCAGGCCGTCGATGCCGCCCAGGTCCACGAACGCACCGTATTCGGTGATGTTCTTGACCACGCCGTTGACGATGGCGCCTTCGGTCAGCGTTTCCAGCAGCTTGGCGCGCTCTTCGCCCATCGAAGCCTCGACCACCGCGCGACGCGACAGCACAACGTTGTTGCGCTTGCGGTCCAGCTTGATGACCTTGAACTCCATGGTCTTGCCCTCGAACGGGCTCATGTCCTTCACCGGGCGGGTGTCGAGCAGCGAACCGGGCAGGAAGGCGCGGATGCCGTTGACCAGGACGGTCAGGCCGCCCTTGACCTTGCCGGAGACGGTGCCGGTCACGAACTCGCCGGATTCCAGCGCGTTCTCCAGCGACAGCCACGAGGCCAGGCGCTTGGCCTTGTCGCGCGACAGGATGGTGTCGCCGTAGCCGTTTTCGATGGCGTCGATCGCCACCGAGATGAAATCGCCGACTTGGACTTCGACTTCGCCCTGGTCGTTCTTGAATTCCTCGACCGGCACGTAGGCTTCCGACTTCAGGCCGGCATTCACCACCACGAAGTTGTGCTCGATGCGGACGACTTCAGCCGAGATGACCTCGCCGGTGCGCATGTTGGCCTTCTGCAGCGATTCCTCGAACAGGGCGGCGAAAGATTCCATTTGGGACATGTGAGATTTCCTTGCCAGGCACAGAGCGTCCGGCTGCTTGATCACTGGACAGTGAGTCAGGCAGCCTGATCCGAGAGGTGCGCGGGCGTGTGTTGCAAGCGGACTTGCGGGTTAGGTTGTAGAACGCGTCACCCCCAGTGGACTGACGTCCGGAGGGAGGGGTGACACTCCTGTCTTGCGTGCGGAACCTGTGATTCGGACCCGTGAGGGTCAGGCCTTGAACGGACGCCGTTCGTTCCACCAGCTCAGCACCAGGTCACGGGATTCCCCGATGCTCTGCTGCGAGTTGTCCAGTTCGATCGCATCCGCGGCAGCCTGGAGCGGCGACGCGCTGCGACCCTTGTCGCGAGCGTCCCGCGCTTCAAGATCAGCGCGCAAGCCCTCGATATTAGCCGGAATTCCCTTGGAAATCAATTGCTTGTGTCGCCGCTCGGCCCGCGTGGCGGCGCTGGCGGTGAGGAAGACCTTGAGCGCGGCCGCAGGGAAGATTGCGGTGCCCATGTCGCGCCCGTCGGCGACCAGGCCGGGCAGGCGGCGGAAGTCCAGCTGCAGGTGATGCAACGCGCGGCGCACCGCCGGATGGGCGCCGACTCGCGAGGCCATCAGGCCGGTGGCCTCCTGGCGCAGATCACCGGACACGTCCTCGTCGTCGAGCAGCACGCGGCCGGCCTCGAACTTCAGGTCCAGCGTCGGGACCATGGCGGCCACGGCCTCGCCGTCGTCCAGCGAAATGCCCTTGCGGGATGCCGCCAGGCCGGTCACCCGGTACAGCGCGCCGGAGTCGAGCACGTCGTAGCCCAGCGCCTGGGCGACCTCGTCCGTCAGCGTGCCCTTGCCGGAGGCGGTGGGACCGTCGATGGTGATGACGGGGATGTCGGCCACGTCCGCGCGGACGACGCCGAACAGCGTCTCGAAGTAATCCGGGAAGGTCTTGGCCACGCATTGCGGATCGAGGATGCGCACCGGCACCGCCGGTCCCTGCCGGTCGTCCTGCAGGCCGTTGAACGCGGCCAGCGAGAAGCACATCGCCACGCGGTGGTCGTCGTAGGTGTGGATGGCCGCCGGCTTCCAGGCCTTCAGCGGATGCACGCGCAGCCAGTCGGGACCTTCCTCGACCTGCGCACCCAGTTTGCCCAGCTCCGCGGCCATCGCGGCGATGCGATCGGTCTCCTTGACGCGCCACGAGGCGATGTTGCGCAGCGTCGTCGCGCCGTCGGCATAGAGCGCCATCACGGCCAGCGTCATGGCGGCGTCGGGGATGTGGTTGCAGTCGAGGTCCAGCGCCTTCAGCGGCCAGGCGCCGCGGCGGACCTCGAGCCAGTTCGGGCCGATCTCGACGCGCGCGCCCATCGCCTGCGCGGCCTCGACGAAGCGGACGTCGCCCTGCACGGAGCTCGAGCCCACGCCCTCGATGCGCACCGGCGCGTCGGTGGCCGCGATCGCGCCCAGCGCGACGAAGTAGGACGCCGACGACGCGTCGCCCTCGACGTGCACCTCGCCCGGCGAGCGGTAGCGGCTGCCGGCGGGGATCACGAAACGCTGCCAGTCGTCGTCGCGGCGGACGTCCACGCCGAAGCGCGCCAGCAGTTCGAGCGTGATGTGGACGTAGGGTTTGGAGATCAGCTCGCCGGCGACCTCGATCACGACATCGTTCGTGGCCACGAGCGGCAAAGCCAGGAGCAGCGCGGTCAGGAACTGGCTGGACACGTCGCCGCGCACGCGCACGGGGGCGTCGAGGGTCAGGGGGGCGGGCCCGTTCAGGCGCAGCGGCGGATACCCTTCCTGGCCGAGGCAGTCGATCGGGCAGCCCAGCGCGCGCAGTGCGTCGACGAGATCGCCGATCGGACGCTCATGCATGCGGGGCACGCCGGAGAGCTCGAAGCGGCCGCCCTGCGTCGCGGCCAGCAGGGCGAGCGCCGCCGTCAACGGTCGCATGGCCGTGCCGGCATTGCCGAGGAAGAGCTGGGCCTCCTTCGTCCGCGGGGCCCCGCCGATGCCGGTCACCGACAGCACGCCGTCGTCGCCGGTCTCGAGCCGGCAGCCCAGTTCGCGCAGCGCGGCCAGCATGACCTTGGTGTCATCCGAGTCCAGCAGGTCGTGGACGCGTGTCACGCCGTCGGACAGGCCGGCCAGCAGCAGCACGCGGTTGGAGATGCTCTTGGAGCCGGGCAGCGACACGGTGCCGGCGGCGCCGCGCAGCGGAGGCAGGTCCAGGAAGGGGATCTTGTACATGGCGCGGTCCGGGCACGCGCGGCGTGCCGGCGGGGAGGGGGTAGGGAAAAAGCGGGGAAAGGGCTGCTTGGCTACTTGGACTTCGACGACGGCGCGGGGGCGCCCAGCTGCCACTGCGCGCGGCCCTCGGAGGCCTGGCGGATCATGGCCTCCAGCGCGTGGGCGTCGCCCTCGCGGATGGCCTGCTCCATCTGGTCCAGCACCTCGCGGAAGCGCTGCGATTGCGTCAGCAGGTCCTGCTTGTTGGCCACCAGGATGTCCCGCCAGATCGTCGGATCGCTGGCGGCGATGCGGGTGAAGTCGCGGAAGCCGGGACCGGCCAGGCTGAGGAAGTCGCGGCCCGACGGCTGCTTCTGCACCGAACTGAAGTACGCGTAGGCGAGCAGGTGCGGCAGGTGGCTGACGGCGGCGAAGGCTTCGTCGTGGTGGTGCGGCGCCATCTTGAGCACCTGGCAGCCCAGCGCCGACCAGACGTCCGTCGCCTTCTGCACCATCTCCGGCCGGGTCTGTTCCAGCGGCGTCAGGATGACCTGGCGACCCTGGTACAGCGCCGCGTCGGCATGCTGCACGCCGGCGCTTTCCTTGCCGGCGATCGGGTGCGCGGGCACGAAGCTCGAGAACTGCTTGCCCAGCGCGCGTTTCGCCGCGTCGACGACGTCGCCCTTGGTCGAGCCCACGTCCATCAGCAGCACGTCGGCGCGCACGAGGTGGCGGATCGCCTTGAGCGTCGACTCGGTGGCGGCGACCGGCACGGCCAGCAGCACGATGTCCGAACCGGAGACGGCCAGCAGCGCCGATTCCGCGGCGATGTCGATCACGCCCATGCGACGGGCGGTCTCGGTCGTCGACGGGCTCTTGCTGTAGCCCACCACCCGGCGCACGAGGCCGGCTTTCTTCATGGCCAGCGCAAACGATCCGCCCATCAGGCCGCAACCGATCACGCCGAGTTGGTTGTACATCGCGAGAAACCTCTTTCGCTCGGGACTTCAGCTTCAGGACTTCAGCGGGTAGGCGCCGATGACCTTGTAGAACGCGCACAGGGCCCGCAACTCTGCCAGCGCGGCCGCGACATGCGGTTGCGACGGATGACCATCCAGGTCGATGTAGAAGTAGTACTCCCACTGACCGGTGCGGGCCGGACGCGATTCCAGGCGCGTCATCGACACGCCATGCTTCTTCAAGGGAACCAGCAGATCATGCATCGCGCCGGGGCGGTTCGCCACGGAGACGATGAGGCTGGTGCAGTCCCGCCCCGTGGCCGGGGGGGTGGCCATGGTCTGCGGCAGGCAGATCACGGCGAAACGGGTGCGGTTGTACGCCTCGTCCTGCACCGCGTGCGCGGTGATGTGCAGGCCGAAGAGCGTGGCCGCGCGCTCGCTGGCGATGGCGGCGAGGGTCGGGTCCTGGGCGGCCAGGCGGGCGCCCTCGGCGTTGCTGGACACGGCGCGACGTTCGGCGTTGGGCAGGTGCTTGGACAGCCAGTTCTGGCACTGCGCCAACGCCTGCGGGTGGGCCAGCACGGCCTCGATGCCCTCGAGCGTGTTGTCCTTGCGCAGGAGGTTGTGGCGGATCAGCAGGCTGACCTCGCCGACGACGTGCGTGGGCGTGTGCAGGAACAGGTCGAGCGAGCGCGTCACCACGCCCTCGGTCATGTTCTCGACGCCGACGACGCCGTACTGCGCGCTGCCCGAGGCGGTCGCGTGGAAGACCTCGTCGAAGCTGTTGCAGTAGATGAGGTCGGCGGCGCCGCCGAAATACTCGATGGCGGCCTGCTCGCAGAAGGTGCCGAACGGGCCCAGCACGGCGACGCGCTGCGGCGACTCGAGCGCCAGGCAGGCGGACATGATCTCGCGCCAGATCGCGGCGACGTGATCGCCCTTGAGCGGCCCGGGATTGGCGCCCTTGATCTTGGCGATGACCTGCGCGACGCGGTCGGGGCGGAAGAACGGCGTGCCGTCGCGGCGCTTGATCTCGCCGACCTGTTCGGCGACGTGGGCGCGCTGGTTCAGCAGCGTCAGCAGCTGGGCGTCGAGCGCGTCGATCTGGTCGCGCAGCGCGAGCAGCTCCGGGTCGGCCACGGGCGCGGGCACGGTGGTGCCTGCCGGTCCGGTCGGCGGGACCGGCCCATGGGGCTCAGGCGGCGTGGAAGAGGTCGGCGTGTCAGCCATGTCGGGTCTCGAAGTCCTTGAGGTGGCTCACCAGGGCTTGAACGCCCTCCAGCGGCATCGCGTTGTAGATCGATGCCCGCATGCCGCCCACCGACTTGTGGCCTTTGAGTTGCAGCAGTCCGCGCTCCCTGGCGCCGGCCAGGAAAGCGTCGTTCAGACGCTCGTCGCGGAGGAAGAAAGGGATGTTCATCCGCGAGCGGCACTGCGTCGCCACGCGGTTCTCATAGAGCGAGGAGCCGTCCAGCGCCTGATAGAGCAGGGCGGCCTTGTCGATGTTGCGCTGCTCGATCGCCGCGAGGCCGGTCTTGCCGCCGTACTCGAAACGCTTGAGCCATTGGAAGACCAGGCCGGCCACGTAGATGCCGAAGGTCGGCGGCGTGTTGTACATCGATCCGGCCTCGGCCACGATCTTGTAATCGAAGGCGGACGGGCAGATCGGCAGCGCATGACCCAGCAGGTCCTCGCGCACGATCACCAGCGTCAGGCCGGCCGGGCCGATGTTCTTCTGGGCGCCGCCGAAGGCGATGCCGACCTTGGACCAGTCGACCGGGCGCGACGCCACGTGCGAGGAGAAGTCGATCGCCAGCGGCGCGTCGCAGCCCAGCGCGCGGAGGTCGGGGAGGGTCTGGAATTCGACGCCGTCGATCGTCTCGTTGGTGCAGACGTGGACGTAGGCGGCGTCCTTGCGCAGTCGCCAGGTCGACGGATCGGGGATGTCGAGATACCGGCCGCCGGCGCCGTCCAGGTCGGCGGCGTTCGCGGCGATCTTCACGTCGGCATAGCGCCCGGCTTCGCCGGCGCTTTTCTTCGACCACGAGCCGGTGACGACCACGTCGACGGCACCGCCGCGCGAGAGGTTCATCGGCAGGATGGCGTTTTCGCCGAGGCCACCGCCCTGCATGAACAGGATGCGGAAGTTCGCCGGGACCTGCAGCAGATCGCGCAGGTCGGCTTCGGCGGCTTCGTAGATCGAGATGAATTCGCGGCCGCGATGGCTCATCTCCATGACGCTCATGCCGGAGCCGTGCCAGTCGAGCATCTCCTCCGCGACCAGGCTCAGGACCTCCTGGGGGAGGGCGGCGGGACCGGCGGAGAAGTTGAACGGGCGGGCAACTGGCATGGGGCGCGGAGGAGGTCGCGGGTGAGGGTTGGGGCAGGGCGAGATGGCGCGGCGCGGCGAGGGTGCGGGGCCCTCGCCGGAGCGCGGTGCCGTGCTTACTTCTTCGGCGTCGGCGAGGTCGCCGGCTTGTTGGTGTTCAGCTTCGGGGCGGAGGCCGAGCCCGCGGGCGGCGGACCGGCTTCCAGGCCGAGCTGCTTCGCGACGTTCTGCTGCAGCGCGATGAACTTGTCGTCGAGCTGCTTGCCGTTGTCGTCGATCAGCTTCTTGGTGAAGAGGCTCTGCAGTTCCTGCGAGGACTCGGCGAACTTCTTGCTCACCGGCGATTCGAGCCAGGCCAGCAGCTGCTTGAGCTCGTCCTCGCTGAACTTCTCGTCCAGCGCCACGCCCATCGTCGACGGCGCCAGCTTCAGGCCCTTGTCGACCAGCGGCTTGGCGTTGTCTTCCATGAACTTGCGCAGGTCGGCGTCGATCTGCTTGGCGGTGGCTTCGCGCTTGACTTCCGGCACGTTGCGCAGCGCCGGCGCGGCCTTGGCGGCGAGTTCGTTGACCGGACGGCTCAGCACGCCCATAGTCAGCGCCTCGATCGCGGGCTGCTGGATCTTGAGGATCTTCGCAATGACGTCCTTCTTGGACTGCGGGCTGTCGGCCTTCTGCGCGAAGACGACGGGGCTCGCCAGCAGCGAGGCGGCGATGGCGCCGGCTTGGATGGACTTCAGCAACAAGGTCATTCCTTCACGTCGGGGGTGGAGTCACCTGCGTCGCCCGTGGCGTCGCCGGCATCGGAACCGGCGGCGCCGGTGGCGTCCGCTCCGGTCGATTCTGTCGATTCTGGAGATTCGGTCGGTTCAACCGCATCGTTCTCCACGATGCGTTGCAGGCCCGAGAGCTTGGCGCCCTCGTCCAGCGCGATCAGCGTGACGCCCTGCGTGGCGCGTCCCAGCTCGCGGATCTCGGCAACCCGCGTGCGCACCAGCACGCCGGTGTCGGTGATCAGCATGATCTCGTCCTCGGGACGGACCAGCGTCGCGGCCACGACCTTGCCGTTGCGCTCGCTCTGCTGGATGGCGATCATGCCCTTGGTGCCGCGGCCGTGCCGCGTGTATTCGGCGATGTTGGTGCGCTTGCCGTACCCGTTCTCGGTCGCGGTCAGCACGCTCTGGGTCTCGTCCTCGGCCACCAGCATGGCGATCAGGCGCTGGTCGGGTTCGAGCATCATGCCGCGCACGCCGCGGGCCTGACGGCCCATCGGGCGGACGTCGTCCTCGTCGAAGCGCACCGCCTTGCCGCCGTCGGAGAACAGCATCACGTCATGCTGGCCGTCGGTCAGCGCGGCGCCGATCAGGTAGTCGCCCTCGTCCAGGTCGACCGAGATGATGCCGGCCTTGCGCGGGTTGCTGAAGTCCTTCAGCGAGGTCTTCTTGACCGTGCCCAGCGCGGTGGCGAAGAAGATGAAGTGGTCTTCCGGGAAGGTACGGAACTCGCCGGTCAGCGGCAGGATGACGTTGATCTTCTCTTCCGGCTGCAGCGGGAACATGTTGACGATCGGCTTGCCGCGCGCGTTGCGCGAGCCTTGCGGCACTTCCCAGACCTTGAGCCAGTACACGCGGCCGCGGTTGCTGAAGCACAGCATCCAGTCGTGCGTGTTGGCGATGAAGAGCTGGTCGATCCAGTCGTCGTCCTTCGTGGCGGTGGCCTGCTTGCCGCGGCCGCCGCGGCGCTGCGCGCGGTACTCGCTGAGCGCCTGGCTCTTGATGTAGCCGGTGTGCGAGAGCGTCACCACCATGTCGGTCGGCGTGATCAGGTCCTCGGTGCCGAGTTCCTGGGCGTTGTGCTCGATCACGCTGCGGCGCGCGCCCAGCTTGGTCTGGCCGAACTCCTGGCGCACCGAGGTCAGCTCGTCGCCGATGATGGTCGTGACGCGGGCGGGCGTGGCGAGGATGTCGAGCAGGTCGGCGATCTGGGCCATCACGTCGCGGTACTCGCCGACGATCTTGTCCTGTTCCAGACCGGTCAGGCGTTGCAGGCGCATCTGCAGGATCTCGCCGGCCTGGTCGTCGGACAGCTTGTACAGGCCGTCCTCCTGCATGCCGTACTGCGCGGGCAGTCCTTCGGGCCGGTAGGCGTTGCGGCCGCCGGCGGTCTCGCCCTCGGCGCGCGACAGCATCTCGCGCACCAGCGACGAGTCCCAGGCGCGGTTCATCAGCTCGACCTTGGCGACCGGCGGGCTGGGGCTGCGCTTGATGATCTCGATGAAGTCGTCGATGTTGGCCAGGGCGACCGCCAGGCCTTCCAGCACGTGGCCGCGTTCGCGGGCCTTGCGCAGCTCGAAGACGGTGCGGCGGGTGACGACCTCGCGGCGGTGCTCCAGGAAGACCGTGATCAGGTCCTTCAGGTTGCACAGCTTGGGCTGACCGTCGATCAGCGCCACCATGTTCATGCCGAAGCTGTCCTGCAGCTGCGTCTGCTTGTACAGGTTGTTCAGGACGACTTCCGGGACCTCGCCGCGCTTGAGCTCGATCACCACGCGCATCCCGTCCTTGTCGGACTCGTCCTGGATGTGGCTGATGCCCTCGATCTTCTTTTCCTGGACCAGCTCGGCGATGCGCTCGAGCAGGGTCTTCTTGTTCACCTGGTAGGGGATCTCGTCGACGATGATCGCCTGGCGCTGGCCGCGGTCGATGTCCTCGAAATGGACCTTCGCGCGCATCACGACCTTGCCGCGGCCGGTGCGGTAGCCTTCGCGCACGCCGCTCAGGCCGTAGATGATCCCGGAGGTCGGGAAGTCCGGCGCCGGGATGATCTCCATCAGCTCGTCGATCGAGCAGTCCGGATTCTTCAGCGCGTGCAGGCAGGCGTCGACCGACTCGTTGAGGTTGTGCGGCGGGATATTCGTCGCCATGCCGACCGCAATACCGGACGAGCCGTTGATCAGCAGATTCGGCAGGCGGGCCGGCAATACCAGCGGTTCTTTCTCGCTGCCATCGTAGTTCGGGCCGTAATCGACGGTTTCCTTGTCGATATCGGCCAGCATTTCATGGGCGATTTTCGACAGCCGGATTTCGGTGTATCGCATCGCGGCGGCGTTGTCGCCGTCGATCGAGCCGAAATTGCCCTGGCCGTCCACCAGCATGTGGCGCAGCGAGAAGTCCTGCGCCAGCCGGACGATGGTGTCGTACACGGCGCTGTCGCCGTGCGGGTGGTATTTACCGATGACGTCGCCGACGATACGGGCCGACTTCTTGTAAGGCCGGTTCCAGTCGTTGTTCAGCTCGTGCATCGCGAACAGCACGCGCCGGTGCACCGGCTTGAGGCCGTCGCGGGCGTCGGGGAGCGCGCGGCCGACGATCACGCTCATCGCGTAATCCAGGTAGGAGCGGCGCATCTCCTCCTCGAGGCTGATCGGCAGGGTTTCCTTGGCGAACTGGGTCATGCGCGTGGGGCGCGCAGGGGACTGCGCGGCCTCTGGTGAGATCGGAAGACGCTGATTCTAATTGCGCGCGCTTGTCGTGCTTCTGCAACAGGTTCATGAACAGAAGACGCGCCTGCCGTGAGAATGCAGACGTCCTGTTGCCCTATGGCACAATCGGTTCGTCCCTAGGAGAAACCCTTGGTCAGGGAGACTCCTGAGGTTTTAGTTCCGACATTGGACGTTTCGCAGGGCAACTGCGGCTTTCCTTGAGAGGAGAATCATGAAGAAATTGAACCGCGTGGCAGCGCTCTTCGCTGTCGCCGCCGTCGCCACCTCGGGCGCTATGGCCCAAACCGTGGATAACTGGCGCGCTACGGATGGCACCGTTTGGAAGAACGGTACGAACGAGCTGTGCTGGCGCGATGCTTTCTGGACGCCGGCCACGGCTGCCAAGGATTGCGATGGCGCACTGAAGCCGGTGGTCGCGCAAGCGCCGGTGGCTCAGCCTGAGAAGGCGCCCGAAGCCAAGCCGGCGACGCCTGCCGTCGTGCCGGTGCCGGTGGCACCGACCAGCGAGAAGGTCACCTACGCCGCTGACGCCTTCTTCGACTTCGACAAGTCGACCCTGAAGCCGGAAGCCAAGGCCAAGCTGGACGATCTGGTCTCCAAGACCGGTGGCATCAACCTGGAAGTGATCATTGCCGTGGGTCACACCGACGCCATCGGTTCCGACGCCTACAACCAGAAGCTGTCGGTTCAGCGCGCTGAATCGGTCAAGTCCTACCTGGTGTCCAAGGGTCTGGAAAAGAACCGCGTCTACACCGAAGGCAAGGGCAAGAAGCAGCCCATCGCCGACAACAAGACCGCGGAAGGCCGCGCCAAGAACCGCCGCGTCGAAATCGAAGTGGTCGGTACTCGCGCCGTCAAGTAAGCGACGACGGTTTGGCGACTTCGGTCGCCGATCGACGAACCCCGCCAGCCGCAAGGCTCGCGGGGTTTTTCATTGGGATGTCATGCGGGGCGGCCCGGGAGGGTGCATGGCATCGGCAATCTGCGCGTTGGGGTCGTGGCACTGCTGTGCTCGGCTACCATTGCGACCATGGCGAATGTCGATGCAAAAGAGCTCGAGAAGTTCAGCGAGCTGGCCCACCGCTGGTGGGATACCGAAAGTGAATTCAAGCCCTTGCACCAGATCAATCCATTGAGATTGAGCTGGATCGACGGGTGGTGCGGCCTGCAAGGCAAGACGGCGCTGGACGTCGGCTGCGGCGGCGGCATCCTGACCGATGCGATGGCGCGCAAGGGCGCGAATGTCCTGGGCATCGACCTGGCGACGAAGTCGCTGCGAGTGGCTGAGCTGCACGCGATGGAGGCAGGGACCGAGCACGTCGCCTACCAGGAGATCGCGGTCGAGGACCTCGCGGCGCAACGCCCGTCGTCCTTCGATGTCGTGACCTGCATGGAGATGCTGGAACACGTCCCCGACCCCGCCTCGGTGGTGACGGCGTTGGGGCAACTGGTGAAGCCGGGCGGCTGGGTCTTCCTGTCGACCTTGAACCGCAATGCCAAGTCCTTCCTCTTCGCGATCGTCGGTGCCGAATACGTGCTGCGCATGCTGCCCGCCGGCACGCATGAATACGCGCGTTTCATCCGGCCGTCGGAGCTGGCGCAGATGTGCCGCGACGCCGGGCTGGAAGTGCAGGGCGCCAAGGGCCTGACCTTCAATCCGATCACGCAGCGTTATGCGTTGAATGCGGACACCGACGTGAATTACCTGCTGGCCTGCCGCCGTCCCGCATGAGCACGGTGATGCTCAACTCGCCGGTCGACGCGGCGGTGCGCGCCAGCATCCGGACCGTGCTGTTCGATCTGGACGGCACGCTCGTGGACAGCGCGCCCGATCTCGCCGGTGCGACCAACGAAATGCTGGCGGCGCGGGGCCTGCCCGAAGTGCCGTTCGAGCGCCTGCGGCCGATGGTCGGCACGGGCGCGCGCGGGATGATGGGCGTGGCCTTCGGCGTGTCCCCGATGGAGAGTGCATTCCCCGCGCTGCGAGACGAGTTCTTCGATCGTTATGAGCAGCGCCTGCTGCGCGCCACGTTCCCGTTCGATGGGATCGCCGCGATGCTGCAGTGCTTGTCGGACGAAGGCCTCCGCTGGGGCATCGTGACCAACAAGTCCGAGCGCTTCGCGCTGCCGCTGGCGCGCGGACTGGGTTGGGAAACGCGGGCCGCCGCGGTCGTCGGCGGCGACACGACGCCGCACAGCAAGCCGCATCCGGCGCCGTTGCTGGAAGCGGCGCGGCGTGCGGGCGTCCTGCCGCAGGAATGCATCTATGTCGGCGACGATGCACGCGACATCCTCGCGGGTCGCGCGGCGGGCATGCCGACGGTGGCGGTGCGTTGGGGCTACCTGGGCGATGGCGAGCCCATCGAGGCGTGGGGTGCGGACGTGGTGGTGGACACGCCGGCGCAACTGATCGACTGGCTGCAGGCGTTGCGGTGAGCGCGCCCGTCGACACGCCTGTCGAACTTCGAAAGCAGTCTTGGAAGACGCGTGAATGGACTTGTCGAGATCGGGCTCTTGAAGTCCGCGCGACAGGCATAATGTGAGACTTCTCTCTCTGGGGCCGACCTGGTTTCGACGTGGGTACGGATTTGGAGTAGGGCATGCCGAGGGCCAGGCACCTCGTAAATCCATCTGGAACAAACCAACTGCGAACGATCAAACGTACGCTCTCGCGGCTTAAACCCCGCGGACCTCTCACCGGCAGGCCAATGGGCCGGGTGATGGGACGCAAGTCCTGACACAGAGAGGTTATTCACATTGGCTGGCTGTCACCCGGGCACCTTGGGTGATGGCGAGATCTAGGGTGCTGGCCCGTCCGGTAGCGTGCTCCTGCGCGACCGGATAGGTGAGAACCAAATCAGAGAGCTAAGCATGTAGAACTGCCCGATGAAGGCTTGCGGACGCGGGTTCAATTCCCGCCGGCTCCACCATCTTCCTGAAAGGGCCCGGACGTTTCGTCCGGGCCCTTTTCTTTTGCAAAGGCGCGCAATGACGCGCCAGACGATCACTGCGGCGTAAACGTCATGTTCGCCGACACGTAACTGATCGGCATGAACACACCGCCGCCGACGTACTGCAGATGCAGCGCATCAGCCTGGCCGCCCGAGAGCGACCCCGTCACGCCCGGCGTGGTGGACGACCGGCGCACGCCGCCATACAGCGCAGCACCGGACTTGCCGGCCAGCAGCGTCACGCCGTTCGCGCTGCTGGCCACCGTCGTCCAGGCACCCGCGTCGGCCGTGGACCGCCATGACTGCCCACCGTCCGGCGACTCATACAGCGTGCCGCCGCTCGTGGCCGCCACCACATAGCGGCCGTCCGACGACGTGGCGATGCCGCGCCAGTCCCGGCTGGTCGCGACGGCTTCCCAGGTGGTGCCGAAGTCGTCTGACCGCCAGATGGCGCCGGTATCGACCGTCGCATACAGCCGCTTGCCGTCCGAGGACGCGGCCGTGCTCCACCAGAACTGCGCGGAGGCCCGGGCGGTCCAGGTGACGCCGTAGTCGGTCGACACATACAGCTGTGCGCCATTGGTGCCTGCCACCAGCACGCGGCCGTCGGCGGAGGCGCTGATCGTGCGCCAGGCGCGGTTGCTGTCGCGTGCCGTCCAGCTTGCACCGCTGTCCGACGAGGTCCAGATCTGACCCAGGTAGGCCGTGGCCGCCAGGCGCACGCCATCGGCCGAACTGGCCACGGCGGACCAGGCGCGGGCACTGCCGTCGGTGGACCAGTTGGCGCCGCCGTCCGTGGAGAGATAGAGGGCGCCGCCGTTGACCGACGCCAGGATCTTCATGCCATCGGACGAGGTCGACACGCCCGACCAGGGCTGCCCGGTGAGGCGCAGCGTCCAATGCGCGCCCGAGTCGGTCGAGGTGTACAGCTCGCCGGATGCCGAGGTCGCGACCTGCCGGGTCCCGTCGGCCGACACCGCCGTGCCGGTCCACGAGCCGGTCGGGGTCTGGGCTGCCCAAGCGATCAGGTTGCCGCCCGGCAAGCCCATGGTGCTGATCCGCTGACCGGCGTTCTGCGCAATCGTCCAGCCTCCGGTGCCCACGCCCGTGACCTTGATCCAGTCGCCGATGACAGGCGTCGCCGGCAGCGTGATCACCACGGTCGAACTCGAATTCGCCAGGTAGCCGGTGTTGGGGACGGCCTGCGCAGCGGTCCCCGTCACCTCCACCCACCGGGTGTCCGCCGGGGCGGCACTGCAGACATAGGACGTGGCTGCGACCTCGCCGGCATCCAGCACGCCGTTGCGGTTGGCATCCTGCCCCGATTGCACGCGCTGGCCGCCATAGCCGCAATTCGCGCCAGCCGGTTCCGCGACGACCGCAACGAGCGCGTCAAAGCCGGAAGCTCCGGTGGGGCCACTGGGACCTGTGGGGCCCGCGGGGCCCGAGGGGCCCGTGGGACCCGTGGGACCCGTGGGACCCGTTGGACCGGAGGGACCCGCAGGACCTGTGGGACCCGTGGGACCGGCCGGACCATTCGATCCGTTCGATCCGTTCGAACCATTGGTTCCGTCAGTGCCGTTCGCGCCGTTGCAGACGTAGGCAATGCTGCTGGCTTCACTGGCATCCAGTGCGCCATTGCCATTGGCATCCAACCCGGCGAGCACCGCAGATCCCCCTCGTGCGCAATTCGCGCCCGCGGCCTCGGCTTGGACTCTCACCAGCATGGACGGCCCTTGAGCACCGGCGCTGCCGTCCACGCCATTGCAGACGTACTGGGTGCTGGTGACCTCGGCGTCAGCCAATTGGCCGTTGGCATCCGCATCCGGGCCTGATTGAACCCGTGTACCGCCGGCCGCGCAGTGCGTGCCTGCGGGCTCCGGAGCCACACGCACGAGGGTGACGGCCGCGGGGCCGGGATTGGCCTCCGGCCCCGCATCGTCACTGGACGATCCGCCACCGCAGGCGGTCAACGCGGTGGTGAGGGCGGTGGCCCCGATGAGGAGCCAATGACGCGAGTGGCAGGTCAATCGAGCGCCGCGCAGGCGCCGATCGGTGATGGTAGGAAGCATGGCGGAGGTGGGCGCCTCAGCGGTCGCCCCATGCGACCGCTCCCCCGAGGCGCGAGTCGCGGAAGTATCCGCAACCAACGGCGGCACCGGTAGAGGTCCGATCCCGGCATCCTGAAAAGTTACAGAAGTGTCGTGCCTCCGCCGCGATGCGGCGGTCCGGAAACTGGTTCGGTGCCCCCTGGCACCGTGTCTCCTCGGAGGGGGTGTCCGGCGGCGGCCACGCACGATCGTCGCCGCACAGGGAGCCGACACAAACCGTTTCACGAAGCTGGCAGGCCTCTTGCCATGTTCCCTCGCAAGTCCTTGCCGACCGCGAGCCGGTCGCCGGGGATACCGACATCTTGGAAGGAACCGCCACGCCATGGACGCTCTGATGCATCGACGCCCGTTCCGTACCGTGAACGAGGGCATGCCCGTCGCTCTCGCCCCCGAGGCGCAGCCGCGATCGCCTTCCGACCGCCGCATCGACGGCGAGGGCACGCCCGAATGGGCCTGGCGCCAATGGCAGCCGCTGTGGGGGGTGCCGCTGACCTCGCTCGATGAACTGGTGCCCGAGGGCCGTCGCGCCGTCGTCGTCGCGCCGCATCCGGATGACGAGGTGCTCGGCTGCGGCGGACTGCTGTCGCTGCTGGTGACGCGGCATCGTGCCGGACTGCCGCCCGATCGCGCGCCCGCGCCGCCCGTCGAGCTGGTGGCCGTCACCGACGGCGAGGCCAGCCATCCCGGTTCGCCGCGATGGACGCCGCAGCGGCTCGCCGTGCAGCGTCGCCACGAACGGGCGTCGGGGTTGCGGCGCCTGGGGCTGCATGTGCCCGTCCATGCGCTCTGCATCCCCGACGGTCACGTCACCGACCATGAGGACGAGCTCGTGCTCGAGCTGTGCCGGCGCCTGCGGCCCGACGATGTCCTCCTCACGTCGTGGCGCCTCGACGGCCATCCGGACCATGAGGCCACCGGTCGCGCCTGCGCGCGCGCGGCCCTGCTGACGGGCGCCTCGCTCATCGAACTGCCGATCTGGGCCTGGCATTGGGCGCGCCCCGGCGACGCCGCGGTGCCGTGGCACCGGATGCGTCGCCTGCCGTTGAGCGCCCGCGCGCTGAGCGACAAGCGCGCCGCCCTGGCCGCGCATCGCAGCCAGTTGCTCGCGGATGGCGATCGCCCGCCGGCGCTGTCCGCCGAGTCGGTGAACCGCCTGCTGCGGCCCTTCGAATTCGTGCTGCTGCCGGACCTCGCCCCCCGGTGAGCCTGCCGCCGCGCATTGAGGCGGCGCGTTGACGTGGCGCATTGACGTGGCGCATTGACGTGGCGGATTGATCCGCCGCATTGACGCGCCGCATTGACGCGGCGCAGCATGACAAGCCCGAGGACGGGGGCGTAGCATCGAGATTCCTCGGACTCATGCCTCCCCCGTCATGTCCGTCTGGCAATTCGATCTGGCCTTCGCGCAGGGCGGCGCTGCGGCGTCGTGGTTGCCCTCGTCGCGCGCCGACGTCATGCACTACCTCGCGAGTCGCGTCGGCCCGAGCACGCCGATGCTCGAGGGCTGGCGCTACTTCGGCAACGAGGCCGGCAACTGCATCGACATGGTCTCGGACCCCGATGGCCGCTACGAATTGCATGCGCGCCTGGATGCCTGCGCCGAAGAGACCGACCACTTCATCGAGGTCGTCTGCGACGTCGCCCACGCGCTCGGTTGCGAGTTCTTCAGCGAGGAACTGTCCGCGCTGGTGCGACCCAGCTCACGGGCGTTGAAGGAGGCGCTGCAGCGCTCCAGCGCCTGGCAATTCGCGCTCGACCCCGAGGGCTTCCAACCGAGCCGCTGATCCGCATCAGCGCGGCCCGTCGATCGCCGCCTTCAGATGCGGCGCCGTGCGCGAGTCCGCGTTCGCGGCCACCTCGTCCGGCGTCCCCGCGGCGATCAGGCGGCCGCCGTCGCCGCCCGCGCCTGGCCCGAGGTCGATCATCCAGTCCGCGCCGGCGACGACGCGCATCTCATGCTCGACGACGACCACCGTGTGACCGGCATCGACGAGGTCGCGCAACTGCACCATCAGCTTGTCGACGTCGGACGGATGCAGGCCGGTGGTGGGCTCGTCCAGCACGTAGAGCGTGTGGCCGCGCTGCGTGCGCTGGAGCTCGGTGACGAGCTTGATGCGCTGCGCCTCGCCGCCGGACAGCTCGGTCGCCGGCTGGCCGAGCCGCAGATAACCCAGGCCGATGCCCTTCAGCAGGCCGAGCGGTCGTGCGAGCGCCGCTTCCTCCGCGAAGAATTCGAACGCGGTGTCGACCGTCATGCCGAGCACGTCGGCGATGTTGCGCTCGCGGTAGCGGACCTTCAGCGTCGCTTCGTTGTAGCGCGCGCCGTGGCAGGCGGGGCAGGGCGCGAAGACGCTGGGCATGAACAGCAGCTCCACGCTGACGAAGCCCTCGCCCTCGCAGGTCTCGCAGCGGCCCTTGGCGACGTTGAAGGAGAAGCGGCCCGCGTCGAACTTGCGCGCGCGCGCGGCCGGGGTCGCGGCGAAGAGCTTGCGCACGTGGTCGAACAGC
This sequence comes from uncultured Burkholderiales bacterium, assembly GCA_966211105.1. Lineage (GTDB taxonomy): Bacteria > Pseudomonadota > Gammaproteobacteria > Burkholderiales > Burkholderiaceae_C > Roseateles. The sequence goes on along the minus strand of CBIHMU010000002.1, from coordinate 101,229 downwards.
CCCGTGTAGGTCGCGAGATTGGATCGGGGCGTGCGTCCGATCGGTTTCTGGTCGACCTGCACCAGGCGGCGGATCGTCTCGGCGCCGCTGGCGATGCGACCGCTGGTCGCGGACGGCATCTCCGCGCCGGCCTCGGCGTCCTCGTCGTCTTCCGCAGCGACCGGCTCATGACCGAGATGCGCACCGACCAGGTCCACGAGCGCGCGACTCACGAGCGAGGACTTGCCGGAGCCCGATACGCCCGTGACCGCGGTGAACACGCCGAGCGGGAACGCGGCATCCACGTCGACGAGGTTGTTTTGCGTGATGCCTGCGAGGCGCAGCCATTCCTTGGGCACGCGCGGCGTCGGTCTCCGGCCGGGGCGGCGGACGGCGCCGGCTGGACCGGCAGAGGCATCGGTGGCGGCATCGGTGGCGGCATCGGCGCGAGCGTCGGCAAAGGCCTCAGGGAACAGGTAGGCCGCGGTGCGTGACTCCGCGACGCCGCGCAGGCCGTCCGGCGGCCCGCTGTACAGCACGCGACCGCCGAGCTCCCCGGCCGCGGGGCCGACGTCGACGATCCAGTCGGCGGCGCGCATCAGGGCGAGGTCGTGTTCGACGACGTAGATCGAATTGCCCGCCGCCTTCAACGCATGCAACGAGGCGAGGAGGGATTCGCTGTCGGCCGGGTGCAGTCCCGCCGAGGGTTCATCCAGCACATAGATGACGCCGAACAGGTTGGAGCAGATCTGCGTGGCCAGCCGCAGCCGCTGGAGCTCGCCGGGTGACACGGACGGTGTCGCGCGCTCCAGCGACAGGTGGCCGAGTCCGAGCGACAGCAGCGGCCGCAGCCGCATCAGCACGTCGTCGACCAGGCGCCGGGCTGCGAGGCGCTTCTCCTCGCTGAGTCCGTCGATCGCGGCGTCGCCGAGGTGATCGGCGAGCTGCGCCAGCGGGAACTGCGACAACGCACCGATGTCCAGTCCGCCGAAGCTGACCGACAGCGCCTCGCGCTTGAGCCGCTTGCCGTCGCAGACCGGGCACGCGCCGCCGATCAGGTAGCGCGACACGCGGCGCTTCATCAGCGCGCTCTGCGTTGTCGCGAAGGTGTGCATCACATAGCGTTTCGCGCTGCTGAAGGTGCCCTGGTAGCTCGGCTCCATCTTGCGGCGCAGCGCGTCCTTGGTCTCTGCGGGCGTGAAGCCGGCGTACACAGGCACGGTGGGCTGTTCGTCGGTGAACAGGATCCAGTCGCGCGTCTTGCGCGGCAGCTCGCGCCAGGGCTTGTCGACGTCAATGCCCAGCGTGACCAGGATGTCGCGCAGGTTCTGCCCGTGCCAGGCCGGCGGCCAGGCCGCGACGGCGCGGTCGCGGATCGTGAGCGAATCGTCAGGCACCATCGAGGCCTCGGTGACCTCGTACACGCGCCCCAGCCCGTGGCAGTGCGGGCAGGCGCCCTGCGGCGTGTTCGGCGAGAAGTCCTCGGCGTACAGCATCGGCTGTTTCGCCGGATAGCGGCCGGCGCGGGAATACAGCATCCGCAGCAGCGACGAAAGCCCGGTCACGCTGCCCACGGACGAACGCGCGCTCGGCGTGCCGCGCTGCTGCTGCAACGCGACGGCGGGCGGCAGTCCGTCGATCGAATCGACTGCGGGCACGCCGACCTGGTCGATGAGCCGGCGCGCGTACGGCGCGACCGACTCGAAGTAGCGCCGCTGCGCCTCGGCGTAGATCGTGCCGAAGGCGAGCGAGGACTTGCCCGATCCCGACACGCCGCTGAACACCACCAGCGCGTCGCGCGGCACGTCCACATCGACGTTCTTGAGGTTGTGCTCGCGCGCGCCGCGGACCTGGACGAAGGCGGCGCGGCCGGGCTGTTCGCGGATGGCATCGGAGGATGCCGCGATCGCGGGGGACGGCGTGGATTGCGAGCGCGCGGTGGAGCGTTTGGCCAAGACGGAACCTCTTTGATCGGCGCAAGATGCGCGGGTACGGCGGGCCGGAGTATCGGTCGATGCGACCGATCAGCAAGCCGGATGCCCAGCGCGCCGGGCGCCGGGGGGTGTCCAGGGGGACGGGCATGGCCGTTGCCTTCGGAGGGTTCCACTTCAGAGCCCCCGCCATGAACCTTTCTGCCGATGTGATGCCTGTGACCTTCGACCCGTCGCTCGAACGCGAGGAGCCCAGCGAGGCGACGACCGTCGAGGACATGGTGAAGACTTTCGTCGGCATGGCCAGGACCGTGGCCGAGACCGAAGGCCACGCGTTCCGGGCCGTGCATGCGAAGGGGCAGGGGCTGCTGCGCGGCCAGCTTATCGTGCATGGCGAGCTGCCGGCGACCTTCGCCCAGGGCCTGTTCGCCCGGCCCGCGGTCTACGACGCCCTGGTGCGACTGTCGTCGCCGCCGGCGGAACAGCTGCCGGACAGCGTGTCGACGCCGCGCGCGCTCGCGCTCAAGGTGCTGGGCGTGCCCGGCGAGCGCCTGCCGGAGGCGCTGGGCCCCGACGCCCAGGATTTCCTGATGGTCAACGGGCCGGCTTTCTCCCGGCCCGATCCTCGAGGCTTCCTCAAGGACGTTCAGCTGCTGGCGTCCACGACGGAGAAATCGCCGCGCGGCAAGGAGGTGCTGTCCGCCGTGCTGCGCGGCGCGGAACACGTGCTCGAGGCCATCGGCGCGGAGAGCGCCAAGCTCAAGTCGCTGGGCGGACATCCGAAGGTCCATCCGCTGGGCGACACCTACTTCTCGCAGACACCCTACCTCTTCGGACCGTACATCGCGAAGTTCTCGTTGCAGCCCGTGTCGCCCGCGCTCACTGCGCTCACCGGTGAAGCGATGGAGGCCGACGGCGACGATGCGCAGCGGCTGTCGGTGGCGCGCTTCCTGTCCGCGCAGATGGCACCGGTCGAATGGGCGCTGCGTGTGCAGCTCTGCGTGAACACCGATGAGATGCCCATCGAGGACGCGTCGGTCGAATGGCCCGAGGACATGAGCCCGTGGGTCACGGTGGCGACCTTGTCGGTCGCGCCGCAGGACAGCTGGCAGGGCGACGCGACGCAGGCCGAGGAAGACGCGCTGGCCTTCAGTCCCTGGAACGGGCTTGCCGCTCACCGGCCGCTGGGCGGCGTCAACCGCGCGCGCAAGATCGTCATGGCGGCGTCGCGCGAGTTCCGGTCGGCGTTCAATCGATGCCCGATCCACGAACCGGTCAGCCGTCGCGGCGTGTCGTGATCAAGCGCGGGGCGCCATGAGCGTCGAGCGCGGGCAGGGGTCGGGAGCGAGGTTTGCTGCGAGGGAGGCAAACCCTTCAAAGGAGCCTCACCATGACCGACAAGCCCCTCTCCGACACCGAACGCCGCGAGAAGCTCTGGGATCTGATCAAGGACGTCAAGGTCGGACTGTTCACGACCCACCATGCGAACGGGCATCTGCATTCGCGCCCGATGACGCTGCAGAACAAGGACCTCGACGAGGGCGAATCGCTGTGGTTCTTCATGTCGCGCAAGGGCGAGCCGTACAGCGACATCGTGTCGTCGTCGCAGGTGAACGTCGGCTTCGCCGACCGCAGCGAGGACACCTACGTCTCGGTCTCCGGCGTCGCGGAGCTCAACGAGGAACGCGCCAAGCGCCAGGAGCTCTGGAGCAAGGCCGCGGAAGCCTGGTTCACCAAGGGCGTCGACGACCCTGATCTGGCGGTGGTGCGCGTGCGCATCAGCCACGCCAGCTACTGGGACGTGAAGGCCTCGAAGCTGACGCAGCTCTATGCGATGGCGAAGGCCGCCGTGACCGGCAAGCCGCCCACCGGCCTGGCAGAGACCGGCGAAGTGCGCATGAAGTAAGTCGTCCACCGCCACCGGAGAACCCCATGCCCAGAGGCGACAAGTCGTCCTACACGGACAAGCAGAAGCGGCAGGCCGAGCACATCGAGGCCGGCTACGAGGACCGCGGCGTGCGGAAGGCCGAAGCGGAAAAGCGCGCCTGGGCCACGGTCAACAAGGAGACCGGCGGGGGCAAGAAGTCCGGCTCGGGACGCGGTCAGCCCGAGAACCACGAGCCTTCCCGCAAGGGCGGGCGCCTGGGCGGCCAGGCCGCCGCCAGCCGCACAGCGGCGGAGCGCTCAGCCTCCGCGAAGAAAGCCGCCGCGACGCGCAAGCGCAACGCGGCGGCCCGCGCGGGCCACCACTGAAACAGGACGCCCGGCATGAGCCGGGCGTCCTGCATGGGAGCGGACCACGGCTCGTCAGCCCGCGGTACCGCCATCAATCGCACGGGCATTCACGGCCCCTCGATGTTGCGGCCCTATGATGAGAAGAATTCTCATTTGCAACAAGGCCGTTGCCCATGTCCGTCCGCTTCGAGTCGACCGCCCTGTCGACGCCCTCGTCCGTTGCCATTGCGGCGAGCGGCGTCCTCGGCGTGCTGCCCCTGGCTTCGCGCATCCTCGCGGCGACAGGCGGCGGCTACGTGCTGGCCGCGCTGCTCAGCGTGGCGGTACTCGCGCTGCCGGTGAGCCTCCCGCAAGCGGTCATCGGCGGCATGCTCGGCAGCTTCGCCGTCTATGCAGGCGCCGTCGTCTGGGTCTTCGCTGCGCGTAGCGCCACGCGGGCCTGGATCGGCCTGATCGTCGCCGCGCTGTTCCTGTTGCCCTTCGCCTGGTCCGTCTGGACCGCCGCCGCCCCCGCTGCCTCGCCATGACCGTGGACGTCAGCGACACCCCGGCCGCGCCGAAGCCGCGCGGCATCCGTCAGACGATGTCGGACCTGCACATCTGGTCCGGCCTGCTGCTGGGCTGGTTCCTGTTCGCGATGTTCCTGACCGGCACCGTCAGCTACTTCAAGGAGGAGCTGTCGCAATGGATGCGGCCCGAGATCGTGCACCAGGCGGTGACGCCGGAGCCGGCCGTCGTGGCCGGCCGCATCGCGCAGGAGCTGGAGACGCTGGCCGAAGGCACGTCGCAGTGGAGCCTGCGCCTGACCGACGACCGCCACCGCGTGGCCGACGCCTTCTGGCGCCTGCCGGCCAAGGAGGGCGCGCGGCGCGCGTTCAAGTCGGCGGTCTTCGATCCGCAGACGGGGCAGAAGGTCAGCGCGCGCGAGACGGTGGGCGGCGAGTTCTTCTACCGCTTCCACTTCCAGTTCCACTACATGCCGGTGCTCTGGGGCCGCTGGCTCGCGGGACTGGCGGCGATGTTCATGCTGGTGGCCATCGTCAGCGGCGTGATCACGCACAAGAAGATCTTCACCGACTTCTTCACCTTCCGCTGGGGCAAGGGCCAGCGCTCGTGGCTGGATGCGCACAACGCGCTGTCGGTGTTCGGGCTGCCCTTCCACCTGATGATCACGTACACCGGCCTGGTGACGCTGATGGCGCTGTACATGCCGTGGGGCGAGCAGGCCGGCATCAACACGCCGGCGCTGAAGAAGCAGCTGACCTCCGAGCTCAGCGCCTTCATCCAGCCCGGCAAGCCCTCGGGCGAGAAGGCGCGGCTGGCGTCCGTCGAGGCGATGGTGCGCGAGGCCGAAAGCCGCTGGGGCGCGGGCAAGGTGGCGCGCGTCACCGCGACGAATCCGGGCGATGCCGCGGCGCGCGTGGCGATCACGCGCGGTGAGGGCGGCCGCGTGTCGATGAGCCCGCAATACCTGCTGTTCGACGGTGTCTCCGGCCAGCTGCTCGAGGACCGCAGCGGCGTCGGCGCCGCGGCCGAGACCCGCGGCGTGATGGTCGGGCTGCACCTGGGCCGCTTCAGCGACGACATGACGCGCTGGCTGTACTTCATCGTCAGCCTCGCGGGCACGGCGATGGTCGGCAGCGGGCTGGTGATGTGGACGGTCAAGCGCCGCCAGAAGCTGCCCGATCCCGACAAGCCGCACGTCGGCTTCATGGTGGTGGAGCGGCTGAACATCGCCGCCATCGCCGGCCTCCCGCTGGCGATGAGCGGTCTGCTGTGGGCCAACCGGCTGCTGCCGCTGGGGTTGGAGAAGCGCGCGGAATGGGAAGTCCACGCGATGTTCATCGTCTGGGCGGTGACGCTGCTGCACGCGCTGGTCCGGCCGGCGAAGCGCGCCTGGATCGAGCTGTTCTGGCTGGGCGCCGCGTCGCTGGCGTTGCTGCCGGTTGGCAATGCGCTGACGACGGACCGTCCGTTGTGGCACAGCCTCCTGCAGGGCGATTGGACCTTCGCGGCCGTCGAGCTGATGTTCTGGGCCTTCGCGGCGCTGCTGGCCTCCCTGGCGGTGCGCACGGCGCGCCATGTGCCGAAGGGCAGGCCGGTCCCGAAGGCGAAACGAGCCCCGCCGGCCGCCCCGGACCGGGCGCCAGTCAGGGCGGCCGTCAAGGCCTCGAGGCAGCCGCCCCCGCCGCCGTCCGGCGAGGCCGGCATGGCGCTGCGATCCGGCGGGGAGGGCGCGCGATGATGCATGTCCTCAGCCTGCTCCTCTGCGTGGCGGCCTTCGCGGCGCTCGCGATGGCGACGGACCGCGCGCAGTCGGAGCTGCTCGGTCGCGAGCTGCCCGCGTCGACGTCGCGCACCTGGCGCACCGTCGGCGGAATGCTCCTGCTGACCAGCCTGGCGCTCGTCGTGAGCGCGCAGGGCTGGGGCCTCGGGCTGGTCAGCTACAGCGGCCACACCAGCGTCGCCGCGGGCGTCGTGTTCGTCGCCTTGATCGTGCATCGGCGCCGCCGGGCATAGAGAGCGCCTGGCGGCGCCGGCGCTGGCGCTTGCCCCGGAGCCGACAGCGCGCCGGGGCCATGGCGCCCGCGCGGTGTGGGGCAATCCCATCCGCCTGTAGTCTTTCGCCTGACCCGCTGTCGGCCAGCGGCCCCACCCCGGCTGGAGGCCGCGCAGCATCGAAAGACGGTCCCCTGTGAATCATCATTGGGTCATTCCAGGGAGATAACAATGAAGGTGGCACTGATCGAGGACAACGCACTGCTCCGACGCTTGATGGTGTCGCGCCTGCAGTCCGAAGCGTCCATCACCGTGGTGGGTCAGGCCTCCAGCGAAGACGCGGCGCTCAGCACCATCGCGCTGAGCGCGCCGGACGTGGTGCTGGTGGACCTGAGCATCGACGGCGGTTCCGGCCTGGGCGTGATCGAACGCCTGCGCGCGTCGCGCTTCCGCGGCCGCATCCTGGTGCTGAGTTCGGAAGACCGCTCCGCCTACGAGCCGCGGGTGATCGCCAGCGGCGCGGACGGCTTCTACGACAAGGCCTGCGACTTCGAGCGGCTCGTCGGCGAGCTGTGCACGCTGTCCAACAGCGCGTGGATGGCAGACTGACTCCCGACGGCGCCGCAGTGGAGGCGCGTCCTAGAGACCGAAGCGCTCATGCCATCGCCGAGGCACCATGGCATCGAGGACAAGGGCAGCGAGCATGGAGGCGCCGAGCAGCGGATACAGCGTCCCCAGCGCGCCGGCCACGACGATCGCGCCGAGGGCCGCGCGATCGCCGGCCCGACGTGGCGGCGCCGCGATCCGACCGTGCGGGCGACGTTTCCACCACATCACGACGGCGGAGACGGCCAGAACCACGATGGACAGGCAGCCCGCGAGCATCACGAGCTGGTTCAGCCAGCCGAACTGCCGACCCGTGTGGAGCTGGATGCCCCACTCGACCGCCCGGCCGGCGACGCCGTAGTCCCGATAGCCGACATCGGCCAGCACCTGTCCCGTGTACCGGTCCAGATGGACCACGCGCTGTTGCATGACGTCATCCGGCATGGACATCGCCGTGTAGACGCCTTTGGGCCCGACGGGCAGGCTCACGGGCGTGCCCCGCGGCAGACCCTGGCGCTCGAAGACGCGAAGCGCCTGATTCAATCCGAACGGCACCACGGTGGCGGAACCTGCACCGGATGCGGATGACTCGCCATGCTTCGCGCCTGAGTGGGCAGCATGGGCGGCATGGGCGGCGGCGGGCGTCGCGGCGTCATGGCCGGAGTGATCCGTCGATTCAGGCAGGGGCGCCTGGACAAGCGTCCAGGGCGTGTCGCCCAGGCTGGACAGGGGCGGCGTCGAGGCGGGCTTGCCCCAGAGGAACTTCGGCAACCCGACGCCCCAGTCATTGGTCAGCCGCCCGAACTGCTTGCCCCATTAGGCCGACCAGGGCATCCCGGTGACAGCGAGGAAAAGGATCGCGACGGCCGCCACCGCGCCAGTCACCGCATGCAGATCGCGCCACCAGCGGCGCTGCGCCGGCCGTCCGCGCAGCGTGCAGACGCCGCCCGAGCGGCCGCGCGGCCACCAGAGAAAGACGCCGGACACCACCAGCACGATGGCCCAGCCGGCGACGACCTCGACGGCGTAGTTGGCCACCGGACCGGCGATCACCAGTGAGTGCAGGCGCCTGACCACCTCCATCAGCTTGCGGTCGTCCCTCGACTGGCCCAGCACGCGACCCTCCGCCGGGTCCAGGTAGACCGTGACGATCCCCGTGGCGGTGCGCACGGCCACCTCGGCGCTCCGGTCCGACGCGGGCGGTGCGATGAAGCGCACCGGCTCGCCGGGCCGGACGGCGAGCGCTCGTTGCACCAGCGACTCCGCGTCCAGCGCTGGCCGCGACGTCGGATCGACAATGCGCCACGGCGCGTAGACACGCGACTCGATGGCGTCCTTGTAGAGGTACAGGGCGCCGGTGATCGCCATCAGCGCGAGGATCGGCAGGCAGATCAGGCCGGCGTAGAAGTGCCATCGCCAGACCCGTCGATACAGCGACGAGTCCGGCGGGGCCGAAGCAGACGGGGGTGACATGCGGGCTCCGGAAAGTCGGCGGTCAGGCTGGCCTCAATGCGCGTGGTCGCCGTGACCACCGCCCTGAGTGCCCTTGTCGTCCTTCGCCGGCATCGCCGCATTGAGCGCGCGCGCCGGTGCCTTCACCTCGACGGTCTGGCGGGCCCCGCTGCGGTCCTCGAAGATCAGCGTCAGCGGCACCTGGTCGCCGGCCTTCACCTGGGCGGTCAGGTCCAGGAACATCAGGTGGAAGCCGCCGGGCTTGAGCTCCACCGTCTTGCCCGCCGGCAGCTCGATCGCCGGGATCTGGCGCATGCGCATCACGTTGTCCTGCATCGCCATCTCATGCACCTCGGCCTTGGGCGTCAGCGGCGTGGTCACGGCCACGAGCCGGGTGTCCTTGGCGGCGGTCAGCTTCATGAACGCGCCGGTGGCCTTCTGCTGCGGCACCGTGGCGCGTACCCAGGCCTCGTCGATCTTCACCTGGGCGTTGGCGATGGAAGCGGACAACGCGCCTGCGACGAGCAGCAGCGTGTGGATCTTGAAAGTCATGGGGGTTCTCCTGAAAGTGTTGTGGGGCGTCGAGCCATGCGTCTTGAGCATCACGCCTGGAGCAGCTGCCGCACGTCCTCGGCGAGGTCGGCGGCGCTCATCTCGTGCTTGATGGCCAGGCGCGCCTTCCCCTCGCGGTCGAAGACGGTGCTGATCGTCGAGTGGTCCATCGTGTAGCTGCTGCCCGTGGGCACCTTGCCGTAATAGACCTTGAACTCCTTGGCGACGGCGGCCGTGCCCGCGAGGTCGCTGTACAGCCCGAGGAAGCTCGGGTGGAAGGCGGCGGTGTACGCCGCAAGCACCGGCGCGGTGTCGCGCTCGGGGTCGATGGTCACGAAGAGGACCTGGAAGTCCTTGGCGTCCTCACCCAGCATCTGATGCACGGCCGCGGCGCGCGTGAGCGCGGTCGGGCAGACGTCGGGGCACTGCGTGAAGCCGAAGAAGATCATCACGACCTTGCCGCGGAAATCGGCCAGGCGGTGCGGTCGGCCGTCCGCGCCCTGGAGCGCGAAGTCGCTCGCGTAGCTCACCAGCGAGAGGTCGATGCCGTGGAAGGTCGGGGCGGGCTTGCAGGCCGCCAGCGGCAGCAGGCAGGCGGCGATCGTCAGTGACCGGCGACGTGAGTCGACGGTCGTGATGCGAGGACGGTCGGGCGCGCGCAGGCCTCGCGCAAGGGAAGGGTGTCGCATGATCGAGAAGGCGTGGACCGACCCTGGGGACGCAGGAGCGCACGCGCACAGGAGCGGCGCGCGGGCACGAGCGAAGGCGACAAGGTCAGTCGGAGAGTGCTTCGCGGCCGGAGCGGCGCGAAGGGCGCATCTGCCGCGAGGCGGCGATCAGGCGACGGCGGGAGGTCCGCGAGCGAGCGCCGGCGCCCAGGCGAAGAGCGGACGCGGCGCGGCGAAGAACAGCTGCGGATGCTCGAACTTCAATGCATCGGGCGGCGTCCACTGCATGGTGGCGGGCGGCAGGTCCGGCGCGCCATGGTGGATGGCGCAATACGGGCAGTTCATCGACGAGCTCATCAGCGATGAGCTGTCGCGGCTCGTGTCGGCATTGCCGGCGGTGTCGATCACCACGAGCTTGGCGCCGGTCGCGGAACAGATCTCCGCGAAGGTGGCGCCCTGATGGACCAGCAGGGCATGCGACAACGACGGCAGCATCGCCGCGAGCAGGATCGTGAAGCTCACGAGCCATGCCCAGCGCCTGGTCGATGTCCGCGTCGCATGCATGCGAGGATTCTATGCGTCCTATGCGTCCTATGCGCCTGAGGCGCGCCTGGGGTCGGCGACGTGATCGGCCCTCCGCGCGGTGGTGTCGATCCGGGGACGGTTCGATCGTCGTGACGAAGAAGGTGTCCTGCGCGGCGGGACCCGACTCAACCTGTCAACGGAGTGAACCATGCCCAAGAGCCTCTTCATCAGCCTTCCGGTCAGCGACCTCGGCGCCTCGATCGCCTTCTACAAGGCCCTCGGCTTCGGCCAGAACCCGCAGCTCAGCGATGAAGATGGCGCCGCCATGGTCTGGAGCGACGCGATCCAGGTCATGCTGGTCACGCACGCCAAGTGGCGGACTTTCACCCAGCGGCCGTTCCCGCCGGCCGGTTCCTGCGGGCTGATGTTGTCGCTGGCCCTGGAGAGTCGCGCCGCCGTCGACGCGATGAACGAGGCCGCCGCTGCCCATGGCGGGCAGGCTGACGTGAATCCGATGGAGGACCACGGCTTCATGTACACCCGCGACCTCGCCGATCCCGACGGTCACCTGTGGGCCGCGCTTTGGATGGACCCGGCGGCGATGCCGGCGGGCTGAACGAGGTCGTGCCGTAGGACGCGGCGCCCCCGAAGGACTGACCCCTCAATACGTCTTGTACGGCAGGAACTTCCCGCTCATCACGATGCTGACGCGGTCGCCCTTCGGATCGGGCTCGCGCTGCAGGTCCATGCGGAAATCGATGGCGCTCATGATGCCGTCGCCGAACTCCTCGTGGATCAGTTCCTTGAACGTCGTCCCGTAGACGCTGATCAGCTCGTAGAAGCGGTAGATCAGCGGATCGGTCGGGACCGACGTCGGCAGGCTGCCCTTGTAGGGCACGACCTTGAGCCACTGCGTCTCCGCCTCGGTGAGATCGAAGATCCCGGCCAGCGTCGCGGCCTGCGCATCGTCGAAGGTCATCTGGCCGAGGCAGCCGGCCGTCACCCACTCCTTGCTGAGACCGACCGCCTCGGCCACGTCGGACCACTTGAGGCCCTTGGCCACCTTGGCGGCGATGATCTTTTCGGTGACATCGAGTCGGCTCATGCGTTGCTCCTTGCAGGGGTGAGGGGATGGCTGCGCTCCACCAGGAAGTCCATCAGGTGGTTGCGCATCGGGTAGTACTGGGGATCGTGATGAAGCGTGGCGCGCTGGCGCGAGCGGGGCATCGTGTTCACGACGATCTCCGCCACCCGCGCGCGCGGGCCGTTCGACATCAGCATCACGCGGTCGGCGAGCAGCAGGGCTTCGTCGACGTCGTGCGTGATCATGAAGACCGTCTGCCGCGTGGCGGCGCAGATCTTCAGCAGTTCGTCCTGGATGGTGCCGCGCGTGAGCGCGTCCAGCGCGCCGAAAGGCTCGTCGAGCAGCAGCATCCGCGGCTCGATCGCGAAGGCGCGGGCGATGCCGACGCGCTGCTTCATGCCGCCGGAGAGCTGGCTCGGCTTCTTGTCGAGCGCCGGCGTCAGACTCACCAGGGCCACGTACTTGCGGACCTGCTCGTCGACCTGGGCCTTCGACCAGTCCGGCCACTTGCTGCGCACCGCGAAGGCGATGTTCTGGCGCACCGTGAGCCAGGGCATCAACGCATGGCCCTGGAAGACGACGCCGCGGTCAAGGCCCGGTCCCACGACCTCGCGACCATCGACGATGACGTGGCCGTCGCTCGCCCGCTCCAGGCCGGCGAGGGTGTTGAGGATCGTCGTCTTGCCGCAGCCGCTGTGGCCGACGATGCAGACGAACTCGCCCTGGCGCAGCGTGAAGTTCACGTCCTCGAAGATCGGGGTGTCGCCGTAGCGCTTGGCCAGGCCTTCGACACGCACCAGCACGGGCGCCGTGTCAGGCAGGGCGTCGACCGCCGCTGCCGCGCCTTGTTCCAGCGGATCAATCCGCATAGGTCACCGCCTTCTGCGCGCGGGCGAAGAGCCCGTCCAGCGCCATGCCCACCAGCCCGATCACGAGGATCGCGAAGACCACGTTGGGCAGGCTGAGGTTGTTCCACTCGTTCCAGACGAAGTAGCCGATGCCGGTGCCGCCGACCAGCATCTCCGCCGCGACGATCACCAGCCAGGCGATGCCCATGCTGATGCGCATGCCGGTGAGGATGGTGGGCGCGGCTGCCGGCAGGATCACCTCGAGCGCGCGGCGCAGCGGACGGACCTCCAGCGTGCGGGCGACGTTGAGCCACTCCTTGCGCACGCCGGCGACGCCGAAAGCCGTGTTGATCAGCATCGGCCAGACGCTGCAGATGAAGATCACGAAGATGCCGCTCGCGGCCGAGTCCTTGATCGTGTACAGCGCCAGCGGCATCCAGGCCAGCGGCGAGATCGGCTTCAGGATCTGGATGAAGGGATCGAGCGCGCGATGGACGAGCGGGCTCATCCCGATCGCGAAGCCCAGCGGGATCGCGACGAGCGCCGCGAGCAGGTAGCCCAGCGCGACCCGGCCCAGCGAATACGCCAACTGCAGACCGATGCCCTTGTCGTTGGGACCCTTGTCGTAGAACGGATCGGCCAGGTGGTGGACGACGGTCGCACCCATCTGCGCAAGGGTCGGGAAACCGCTCTTCGTCGCGACCGGAGAGGCGCTCCCGCTGGCGTCCGCGGGCACGGGCTTGCCCATCAGCCTGGCGTATTCGATCTGCTCGGCCGTCATCGCCGGTGCCGCGGCGGCGGTCGCGGACGAGGCGGCGCCGCTGCTCATCGTCGCCAGGTGCCAGATCCCCAGCAGCAGGCCGAGCAGCAGCAGCGAGAGCAGGGCGGCGCGCGCGTTCAGCGAAGTGGGCGAGATCATGGGCGACTCCCGTTCACGCGCGCTTGATCGCGAAGCCGGCCACGTAGGCATCGGGCTGCGCGGGGTCGAAGGTCTTGCCCATGACGCTGAACTTCGGATACGCGCCGTCCGGCACCGCCTGGTCGAGCGCCTTCATCTGCTTCTTCGCGTCGGTGAGCAGGAAGACCTTCTCCGCGATCTGCTTGTAGTTCACATCGCCCTTCAGGTAGCCCCAGCGCTTCATCTGCGTGAGCATCCAGACGGCCATGCTCTGCCAGGGGATCGGATCGAAGTCGGCGCGGTCCGGCACGACGCGCACGTTGCCCAGGCCGTCGGCGAACTTGCCGGTGAGCACCTGCGCGATCACCGTCTCCGGCTGGTTCAGATAGGCCTGCGGCGCGATGACCTTGGCGATGAGCTCGCGGTTGCGCGCCTCGCGCGCCATCGCGGCCGAGGTCAGCACCGCGCGGTACAGCGCGGCGAAGGTGTTGGGGTTCTTCTGGATGAACTCGGTGCTGGTGCCGAAGGCGCAGCAGGGGTGGCCGTTCCACAGGTCCTTCGAGAGGACGTGGATGAAGCCGACCTCCTCGAACACGGCGCGCTGGTTGAACGGATCCGGGCCGAGGAAGCCGTCGATGTTGCCGGCGCGCAGGTTGGCCACCATCTCCGGCGGCGGCACGACGCGGATCTGGATGTCGCGGTCGGGATCGAGGCCCGCTTCCGCCACGTAGTAGCGCAGCAGGAAGTTGTGCATCGAGTACTCGAAGGGGACGGCGAACTTGAAGCCCTTCCACGACCTCGGATCGCGCTTGTCCTTGTGCTTCATCGCCAGCGTGATCGCCTGGCCGTTGGTATTCTGGATCGTCGCCACGTTCATCGGCGTGGCGGTCGCGCCCAGGCCCAGGCTGATCGCCAGCGGCATCGGACTCAGGAAGTGCGTGGCGTCGTATTCCCTGTTGATCATCTTGTCGCGGATCAACGCCCAGCCGGCGGTCTTCACGACCTCGACGTTCAGTCCCTGCTTGCTGTAGAAGCCCAGCGGGTGCGCCATGATCAGCGGCGTCGCGCAGGTGATGGGGATGAAGCCGATCTTGAGATCCTTCTTCTCCAGCGCGCCGCGCTCCTGCGCCATCGCCTGCAGCGGCGCGATCGGCAGCACGCTGCTGATCGCCGCCATCGCGCTGCCGCGGCCGACCGCGCGCAGGAAGCGGCGCCGCAGCGCGTCCTGCGGGAACAGCGCCTTCACCAGCGCGGCTTCGACGAACTGGTTGGACTCGCGCTCGATGTCCGTTGTGTCCGTCGCATCGGCGCGCTGGCGCAGCGTCGCGGCGGCGCGGTCGCGATCCCGTTCAAGGGCATGCTCGGCCTCGCTGCCGTGGCGGCCGCAGGCGCAACGCATCAGCAGCGGGCGATCGGCGTCGTAAGGGTCGTGGCGGAGGTCGCTCATCGCTGCTTTCCAGGTCGGTGGACGGAGGACTCCACTCTAGGAAAACGCGTTCGATCGCGGCATCGTGCAGGGCGTGGTTCTCTTGTAGGGGACGCACTACAAACGCGCTCAGTTGCCTTCGAGGGTCACTTCGTTGGGCCAAGCGCGGGCTCTCCACGGGTCACTTCGTTCGGCCAAGCGCGGGCTCTCCACGGGGCACTTCGTTTGGCCAAGCGCGGGCTCTCCACGGGGCATGGGGCACCCCTCCAGGGACCCCAAGCCCCATTCCGGCCCCACCTGCTCTCGCTGACCTCGTCCGTGTTCCGGAGCGAGGTCAGGGGGAGAGCAGCTCCCGCCTCACGGCAAAGAGCGTCAGCTCGACGTCGTTGCGAACGCCGGTCTTCTCGAGGATGCGGGCGCGGTAGGTCGACACGGTGTTGGAAGACAGCACCAGCTGTTCGGCGATCTCGCCGACGCTGCGTCCCGCCACCAGCATCTGGAAGACCTGGTGCTCGCGATGCGAGAGGACCTCGTGCAGCGGCATACCGTCGTCCGCGGCGAAACCGTCCCCGATGGCGGCGGCCAGATGCTCGGCGACGCTGGGGGTGATGAAGCGACGTCCGCGCGCGACCGTGCGCACGGCGTCGATCATCTGCTCGCTGTCGGCACTCTTGTTGAGGTAGCCGGCCGCGCCCAGTTTGAGACTGCGCACCGCGTACTGACGGTCCGGATAGGTGGAGAGCATCAGCACCGGAAGCTTCGGAAACTCGCTGCGCAGCGCCTTGAGGATGTCGAGCCCGTCGCGCTGCGGCATGGCGATGTCCAGCAGCACGACCTCGGGTCCCGACCCGGCGGCGATGCCTGCGCGGACTTGCTGGATCGCCTCGGGACCGTTGGCCGCCTCGCCCATCACGCGCAGGTCGCTGGCCTCGGCGAGGATCTGCTTGATGCCCTCGCGGACGATGCGATGGTCGTCGCAGATCAACACGCGGATCGTCATGACGGCGTTCTTTCGGGCCGCGTGTCCGAGCGCGGTGCGTCATCGCGTGAAGCCCCCTCGAGCGGCATGACCAGCCGCACCGTGGTGCCGCGCCCCGGCGCGCTGGCGATGCCGAGCCGTCCGCCGAACTGCGCCGCGCGCTCGCGCATGCCGAGCACGCCGTAGCTGCGCGGGTCGTTGAGCGCCTCGTCGCGTGCGCCGATGCCGTCGTCGCTGACCTGCAGGTAGAGCACCGGCTGCGGCGGTGCGTCGACGTCGATGCGGATGTCCACGCGCGAGGCCTGCGCGTGACGCGCGACGTTGGAGAGCACCTCCTGGAAGATCCGGAAGACCGCGATCGCCAGGCCGCCCTCCGGCGGGACGACGTCGGCGGCGACGAAGATGCGGAAGCGGACCTCGCGCTCGTCGCTGCCGGCGAGCTGGAACTCCTGGGCCTGCCACTCCAGCGCGGCCCACAGGCCCTGGTGATCGAGGATGCTGGGCCGCAGGTCGGTGATGATGCGCCCGACCGCGTCCACGGCCGTGTCCACGAGCCCGCCCATGCGATGGCATTTCGCCACCATCGCGGCGCGCTGAGCCTCATCGCCGACGCGGCGCTCGAGCCAGTTGACGTCCATCTTCAGCGCGACGAGCAGCGAGCCGAGTTCATCGTGGATCTCGCGGGCGATGCGCTTGCGCTCGGTCTCGCGCACGGCCTCGAGGTGATGCGCGAGTTCGCGCAGCTGCGAGGTCCGCTCCGCGACGCGCCGTTCGAGCTGGTCGTGGCTGGCGCGCAGCAGCTCCTCGGCGTGCTTGCGCTTGGAGATGTCGACGAAGGTGACCACGGCGCCCTGGACCCGGCCGTGCTCGAAGAGCGGGTAGCTGGAGTACTCGGCCGGGAAGGCGCTGCCGTCGGCGCGCCAGAGCACCTCGTCGTCGATGCGGCAGGGGTCGCCGCGGCGGAAGGCGTTGAAGATCGGGCAGTCGCACTCGCGGTAGCCGCTGCCGTCGCCATGCGAGTGGTGGATCAGCGCATGCATGTTGCGGCCGAGCACCTCGTCGGTGCGCCAGCCCAGCGTGTCGCAGGCGGCGCGATTCACGAAGGTGCATCGGCCGTCCATGTCGATGCCGAAGATGCCTTCGCCGGTGCTTTCGAGCAGCAGCGCAAGCCGGCGCGCCGCCTCGTCCGGAGAGGCCTGATCGTCGGCTGTCTCAAAGGCGGCCATGGGAACGGGCAGGGCGGTCGGCGGGAACATGCCCGGCGGGTGTGCAAGGGATGTGCCACGTCGGACCGCCGGGCGCGCTCAGCCGCGACGCAGCTTCACCGACGGGAAGTCGACCGGCACGGCGAACGCGACATTCACATAGTTGGTGAACAGGTTGAGCGCGACGTGGGCGAGGATCTCGACGATGGCGCCGTCGTCGAAACCGGCGTCTCGCAGCGATTGCACGTCGGCGTCGCTGACCTGGGCGCGTTCGTTGACGACCTTCAGCGCGAAGCGCAGCGCGGCGGCGGTCTTGGGATCAGCGGACTCGCCGATCTGCGCGGCTGCCATCTCATCGGACGAGGCGCCGGCCTTGCGGCCCAACGCGGTGTGCGCGGCCAGGCAGTACTCGCAGGCGTTGCGATCGGCGATGGCGACGGCGATCTGCTCGCCGAGCTTGGCGGGGATCACGCCGCCGCCCAGGGCGCCGAAGCTGCCCCACAGGCTCTTGATGGCGGCGGGCGAGTTGGCCACGGCGCGGAACATCGCCGGCGTGGCGCCGAAGGCGGCCTGGATCTGGTCGAGCGCGACCTTGGCGTCGCCGTGGGCCTGCTTGGGATCGACGAGGGCGACGCGGGAAGTGGTGGACATGAGCTTGCCTTTCAATGGTGGTGTCGGTTGAGGTCGTTGGGTGGTGTCAGGCAGCGTCCGGCGTTCGTCCGCTGCTGGACGTCAGTGTGGTCCTCGGAGCAGTACCATTGGGTGCGTTTCGTCCAACAAACGCATCCGAACGTCCATGGCTGCCAAGTTCAAGCCCAAGCCCAAACCCCAGCCCACGCTCCAGCCCTCAGCCACTCCCGCGACCGCGACGACCGCGACGTCGATGGCCTCGACCGCGTCGCTTGCGACTATGGATCGCCTGTCGTCGCTGCTGGCGCATTTCCGCGTTCGCGCGCGGCTGTTCCACGTCGGGCCGCTGTGCGGGGTCAACCCCTTCGACCCGTTGCCGGGGCGGGGCTTCCTGCATGTGATGAAGCGCGGCGAGATGGAGCTCCGTCACCCGGCCAGAGCCGGCCTGCCGCGCAGGCTGCGGGTGGACCAGCCGTCGCTGCTCTTCTATCCGCGTCCAGTCGCGCATGAGTTCCGCAATCCGCCGCGCGAGGGTTCGGACTTCACCTGCGCGGAGCTGGAGTTCGATGGCGGTGCGCTCAATCCACTGGTGCGCGCGCTGCCGCCGCTGGTGCTGCTGCCGCTGGCGCGGGTGGAGGGGTTGGAGCTGTCGCTGCAACTGCTGTTCTCGGAGACCGAGCGGCTGCGCTGCGGTCAACGCATCCTGGCAGACCGGCTGTTCGAGGTCGTGCTGATCCAACTGCTGCGATGGTTGATCGACCATCCGGCCGAGGCGGGCGTGCAGCCTGGATTGGTGACGGGCCTGTCGGACGCGCGCGTGGCGCTCGCGCTGGCGGCGGTCCACGAGGCGCCTGGCGAAGCGTGGTCGCTGGAGCGCATGGCCGAGCGCGCAGGCATGTCCCGTAGCGCGTTCGCCGCGCGCTTCCGCGAGCTGGTGGGGCAGGGGCCGGCGGCGTACCTTGCCGACTGGCGATTGAGCCTGGCGCAGGAGCAACTGCGGCTGGGCCGCTCGATCAAGCAGATCGCCGATCAGCTCGGCTATGCGAATGCGTCCGCGCTGTCGCGGGTCTTCACGCAGCGGGTGGGGCGGTCGCCAAGGGAATGGCGGCAAGGACTGGTGGCGCTGAGCGAGTCGGGCGCCACTTGAGACGCATGTCGCGGCATGTGCGCCAACACCTGCGTCACCCGGCCGCTGCAGTTCAAGCCTCGCAACTTGCAGCCTGTCGGCGCTCGGTGAGAGCTGATCGGCAAATCAGGCAGAGTGTCAGAACGATGGATTCACCGCGCAGCCGCTGCGTCGCCCCCATGGACCTTTCCGGAATGAAACAAGGCGCCGCCGTGTCGCCAATAGGCCCTGTGTCGTGGGTTCAGCGGGTTGGTGCATCCACCGCTGGCGCCTGGCTCGCCGCCTTGCTGTTCATCGCCCTCCCTTTCGTTGCAGCGAACATCGGCACCAGACTCTTCATGCCGGACGAGAGCCTGAAAGAGTGGCGCAACCTGATCAAGGCGCTGGTCCTGGTGGCCGGGTACTGGACTTATGTCCGTTGCTGGGAGCGCCGTTCCGTGCGGGAGCTCTCCGCATCAGGCGCTGGTGTCGAGTTCCTTGCCGGCTTGCTGCTGGGTGGCCTGCTCTTCTCCTGCGTCGTGGCCATGCTGAGCGCCTTGGGCGCGTATTCGCTGGAAGCAGTGGGAACGTTCGGCGATCTGCGCGCCGTGCTGGTGAGCATGGTGCCAAGGATTGCCGCCGGTGCGCTGATCGAGGAAGTCCTGTTCCGGCTCGTGCTCTTGCGCCTGCTGGAGCGGTCCTTCGGCATCGCGGGGGCGCTGCTGATTTCCAGCCTTGTCTTTGGTCTGGCCCATTTGGGCAATGCGGGAGCGACGCCATGGATCGCCGTCCTGCTCGGGTTGGAGCTCGGTCTGCTGTTTGGCGCGGCCTACCTGCTGACCCGTCGGATATGGATGTGCACCGCACTGCACTTCGCCTGGAATTTCGTGCAGGGAGCCGTGTTTTCAATCGCGGTCTCTGGTCAATCGGGAGAGTCCTGGCTCCACGGCACACTGACCGGCCCGGTCTGGCTGTCCGGCGGTGCTTTTGGCGCAGAAGGCTCCGTCGTGGCGGTCGTCCTCTGCCTGGCCATGACAGGCGTCCTGCTGATGCTCGCGCACCGGCGCAAGCCCTAGTGCGTGAGCGCCTTCGCGAGCTGCCCCAAGGTCTTGAGCGCGCCCTCGACCTGCGCATTGTCCGGATGCCCGAAATTGAGCCTCAGGTGGTGCGTGAAACGCCGATCGGCGGAGAACAAGTGCCCCGGCGCGATGCTGATGTCATGCGACAGGGCGACCCGGTGCAGTTCCAGCGCGTCGATCTGCGCGGGCAGCTCGACCCAGACGCAATAGCCGCCCTCCGGCTGCGTGACGCGGGTGCCGGGCGGAAAGCACTTGCCGATGGTCCTCAGCACGGCCTGGCGGTTCGTGACGAGCGCCTGCCGAAGCTGCCGCAGGTGGCGGTCGTAGCCGCCCCGCCGGAGGTACTCGCTCAAGCCCTCCTGCATCGGCACCGGGGTGGCCAGCGAACTCATGAGCTTGCGACGGCTGACGTCCCGCGCGAACCGGCCCGCGGCCGCCCAGCCGACGCGGAACCCGGGCGCCAGCGACTTCGAGAAGGAGCTGCAGTGCAGCACCAGACCAGCCTTGTCCCAGGCCTTCGCGGGCCGTGGGCGTGAGCCGAAATACAACTCACCGTAGACGTCGTCCTCGATGAGCGGAACCCCGCGCTCGGCGAGCAGCGCCACCAGCGCCGCCTTGGCGGCATCGGGCATCAGGCTGCCCAAGGGGTTCTGGAAATTCGGCATCAGCCAGCATGCCTTGACGGGATGACGGTCGAGGACGGCCGCCAGCGCCGCCACGTCGACGCCGGTGCGCGCATGGGTGGCCACTTCGACCGCCTTGAGCCCGCGCCGCTCGAGCGCCTGCAAGGCGCCATAGAAGGTCGGCGACTCGATGGCGACGAGGTCCCCGGGCTTCGTGACCGCCTCCAGGCAGAGGTTCAAGGCCTCCATCGCGCCGTTGGTCACGACGACCTCGTCCACGTCGACCTTGCATCCGGCGCCCAGGTAACGCAGCGCGATCTGGCGCCGCAGTTCGGTGCTGCCCGGCGACAGGTCCTCGACCGTGCGCCACGGGTCCAAGCCGCGCGCGGCCTTGCCGAGCGCCAGGGCCAACTTGTCCAGCGGGAACAGCGTCGGGCTCGGAAAGGCCGAGCCCAGCGGCACCACGGCGCGGTTGCGCGACAGCTCGAGCACCTGGAACACCAGCTCCGACACCTCGACGCTGCGCTCCTCGGCCAGCGGATCCGAGGCGTGCGGCTCAGGATGCGGGATCGCCGTCCCGCGGACGAAGTAGCCGGACCGGGGCCGCGCCTCGATCAGGCCGCGGGCCTCCAGCAGGTAGTAGGCCTCGAAGACGGTCGACGGGCTGACACCGCGGCCCTTGCTTGCCTCGCGGACCGAAGGCAGACGGTCGCCAGGCCGCAGCTGTCCCGCGGCGATGGACGCCGCCAGATCGTCGGCAAGGACTTCGTAGCGCTTCATGAGGTGGGATGCTGATCTGGCCCGTTCCGAGGGACGATGGCACTGTATCGGCAACAGTCAGTTCAGTGAGAATGCCCTCCGGGATGCCCATCTGATCTGGTGTTTTTCCAAGAATCTGGATCTGTACTTTTGATGGTGGCGGGCGCACAGTGGCAACCTGGAAGGAAGTTCAAAGATCATGGAATGGGTGCCCACTGTCTTCATCGCGTTCAAGGCGAGCGTGCTGTGCATCGGCATGTTCTTCGCCATCAAGTGGCACTACGACCGAGCGAAGAAGGAGCAGGGGGCGGAGAAGCAGCGTGCGGTGCTTCGCACCAGCGCCATCGTCGCCGCTGTCTTCGTGCTGCTGGTCGTCGGCCTGGTGGTCCTGACCTTCAGCGTGGGCACGGCGCTCGGCCTGGACCTGACTGTCCCCTGATGGCTTTCGTGTCACTCTCAATCACTCCCGCCTGGACTGAGCGCTCCGCGCTGGCTCCGGACGCCGACCAGATCGCCGCCCACGCCTGCTACCGCGAAGAGGACGCGCATCGCCGTGCCGGCTACGCGGCATGGTTGGCGCCTCGCCTGGAAGCTGGACGATACGTGGGGCTGCTTGCGCTCAGGGAGGGCGTCGTCGTCGGCGGCGCCGGGGTCGTCCTGCTGGACTGGGGGCCGACGCGCGCCAATCCCGGCGGGCTCATGGGGCGTTTGGCGAATGTCTTCGTCGAGCCGCAGCATCGCGGCCAGGGCATCGCACGCTCGCTCGTCGCCAAGGTGATGGCGCGATGCGAAGCGTTGGGCGTGCGCGAGTTCAACCTCGGCGCCACGCCGGAAGCGCGTGCGCTGTACCGGTCGCTGGGGTTCGTCGACTATCCCGCCGAGATGCGCCGGCGGGTCTGACCCGGCCCCTCAGACCTTCTGCATCGCAAGCAGATAGTTCACCCCTGTCCAGCCGTAGAGCCGGAAGGTCCGGGTGACCGGGTTGTAGCGCAAACCCTCCTCCTCCTTGAGAACCAGTCCGGCGGCGGCCGCCATCGCCTTCAGCTCGGCCGGCTTGATGAGCTTGGCGTAGTCGTGCGTGCCGCGCGGCAGCACCTTGAGCACCCGCTCGGCACCGAAGATGGCGACCAGCCAGCTCAGGGGCGAGCGGTTGATCGTGGAGAAGAACACCCAGCCGCCGGGCTTCACCAGCGCCGAGCAGGCGGCCACGACCTGCGCGGGATCCGGGACGTGCTCGAGCATCTCCATGCACGTCACCACGTCGAAGGTGCCCGGGCGTTCGCTCGCGAGATCCTCGGCTGCGATATGGCGATAGGCCACCGAGGCCGTGCTCTGCGCCGCATGGAGCATGGCGACTTTCAGCCCCTTGTCCGCGAGGTCGATGCCGAGCACGTCCGCGCCGCGGTGCGCCATCGATTCGGCCAGGATGCCGCCGCCGCAGCCGACGTCCAGGACGCGCTTGTCACGCAACGAGACCAGCCGGTCTATCCATTCGAGCCGATGCGGATTGATCGCGTGCAGGGGCCAGAACTCCGACCCGGCGTCCCACCAGCGGGAGGCCAGCGCCTGGAACTTGGCGAGCTCTGCGGCGTCGACATTGGTATGCATGGTCATCTTGTGGTCCTTGTCTTGAGTGAATCACCAGTGCCGTTGCCGGCGGTTCCAGAGATAGAGGAGGCGGGCGAAGGCGATGTAGGCCCACGAGGTCAGGGTCCGCAGCCCGGGAAGGCCCAGCGGCCTGAGGAGCCCGCCCCAGCGGCGCTGCAGCGACCAGGTCGTCAGCAACGCCGGCGCGCCGATCTGCAGCCGGCCGTCGGCGTCGACGAGGTGCAGGCGTTCCCGGACGCTTTCCAGATCGAGGCCCAGCGGCGTGAGGCGCTCCGGGTGGCGGTGCACGTCCACCCATTCCACGCCGTGCTCGTCGATGCGTTCCCGCATGGCGCACACGCCCGCGTCGCACACCGGGCAAGCGCTGTTGTAGTAGACGGTGTGGCGTCGGACGACAGCGTCGACGACGGGTGGTGCGGCGGCTAGCGCTGCCGGCAGTGCGGCGGGCGATGTGGAGGGAAGGGGATCTGCGGACATGCGAACTCCTGCGATGGGAGGCAGCATAACCGTTAATTAGCTAAATGGCTAAATAGCTAATTGGCGAATGCGATCGGCGCGCGGATAAGATGCGCTGATGGATAAAGTCTTCGAAGCGCTGGCGTCGACACCGCGGCGCAAGATCCTGGCCTTCCTCTCCGAGACGGAACTCTCGGCGGGGGACATCGCGAGCCGCTTCGACATGACGAAGCCGTCCTTGTCCAAGCATCTCAAGATCCTCGAGGCCGCCGGCCTGGTGAAGGCTGAAAAGCGCGGCCAGTTCGTCTTCTACAGCCTGCAGAAGGACAGCCTGGCCAACACCCTCACGAGCTTTGTGCAGCAGGTCTGTCCGGTGTCCAAGAAGCTGCGCAAGGAAAGCAAGGCCATCGCCTCGGCGAAGACCTCGCGCGGAAGCGCCTGAACGCGATCAGCGCTTCGACTTGCCCTTCTCGATGTCCATCTTGCTGTCCGGATCCAGCGTGCGGACCAGGTAGCGCGTGCGGGCGTCGAAGGCGCCGCGGGCGATGACGATGCCGGGGTTCTCCGCGTGATAGACCGCCACCTCGAGGATCACCGGATCCTTCGACGGCGCGATCAGCCAACCGCCCGGCTCGACCTTGGGCAGCGGCTTGCACGGCATCGGGCCGGTGTGCTCGGCGACGCCTTTCTCGGGATACCAGATCACGCACTGACCGCTCTTGAGCGGCAGCAGCGGCGCCGGGATGCGGTTCTTGGCCGTCACGTTGAAGTAGGAGTTGTCCTGGCCGGGCGCGGCCCGGCCGACGTCCCGTGCGGGATCGGAGGCCTTGCCGACGGATTGCGCCGCGGCACCGAGGCCGGTGAGCAGGGCGGCCGCGCCGACGAGGGCGACGGCGAGAGGGCGAATGGGCATGACGATCTCCTGTTGTGATGGCGGCCTCCTCCTGAGGCCCTCGCCGACAACAGGCAACCGGCATGCCAGCGCGACGATGCCCGGCGGTTCGCACACCTGGACCTGTCGCCCTTGGCCGGAGCGCCTTCATCAATGATTGATGAAGGCCAGGAGCCGCCGGAGCTGCTCCGTGAGTTCGCCGATCACCACGTTCGTCAGCGTGCGAAATTCGAGGATCGGGAAATCGCCGGGATCGAGCTTCTTGCCATAGCTGCCGAGGGACTCCAGCTGGTCCTTTTTCGCTTTCCCGCCCGGGAAGTGCTTCTTGGTCAGCCGGTCCACGCCCTTGTTGTAGCCGCCGAAGAAACCGGCGGTCGGCAAGGCGTCGTCCACCCAGTCCTGGAGGGTGAGGTCGTCGAGGTCCGCCGCGCCACCGGCCACCGCCCCGGCGGGGAGGACCGGATCGCCGATCACGACACCGCCCGGCGGAAAGGCCGCGTTGATGGTCGTGAGCACGATCTGCCGCATGTCCGCCGGCGTCAGCGCCGCCTTGGTGGGGTTGGACAGCTTCTTCAGCAGGCGTGAGAAGTCGGTGCGCGCCAGATGCGCGCCTGCCGCCGACTTCGCGTAAGGCAGATGGCCCAGCTGCGATCGAGCCGTGACAGGGATCGTCGCCATGAGCGCCACGATGCCGGCCAGGTGGTCGCGCTCCGCCTGCGTGAGCGCATTGAGCGCGGCCGTCCCGTTCACCGCGACCGCCGCATGCGGCCCCACCGCGAGACCCATGCCGCCCATCACCGGCTCGTACGGCGCCAGCGTTGCGCGCACCGCGTCGTCGTCCGCATTGCCACCCACCGGGGGCAGCGTCGCCAGATAGTTCTGCGCCTGCGCGCCGGTCAGGTGGGCCAGCAGCTTGGCGGGATCGACGCCGCCCGTCATCTGGAGCTGGCCGACGATGTTGGCCACGCCGTTCCCCATGAATCGATATTCGTCGAACCTGCTGCCTCCCACGCCCCCGATCTGGTTCGCGCGCGTCCAGGCCGCGGCACCATTGGCGATGGCAGTGATCGCGGCGACCGCGCCCGGCGCCGTGTTGTTGACGAGGTCCAACACCGCGTTGGCATCGGTCTCATCGATCTCCTTGATGATCACCTCGAGTTGACTGGCGCCGTTGACGTCGACGTCGGCCGTCAGCTGGAATCCGGGAAACTGCCGCAACACGTCGCCCTTCTCGTGGGGATGCGTCCCGTTGCCGAAGAAGTTCCGACGCCGCGTGTTGATGTCGGTCATCTCGTACTCGAATCCCACCTTGCGCTGGATCGGCGCCGCCGTCCGGGGTTGAAAGCCGGCACCGAAGGTGGACCGCAGCGTGGCCCGCTGTGCCTGCATGACCGGCGACGCGTCGACGTACGCCTGCAGTGCGCCCTGACGGGTCAGTGCGCCCGATGGGGCAGCGTTCGTCGTCACCCCCGTCCTGCCAGGCTGGCGCTCGGCTGCCGGGAGCGTGGGCCCCGCCGATGTCGACTCCTGTACGCGCATGCGCCCTCCGGGCGGCGTCCGGCCGCGAGCCTGCACGATAGGAAGCCGTCGTGCCGCAGTCCATCGGCATGCCGCTGAGTTTGGGAGGCGAAAGATCCGAGCCGTCCGCGGACCGGTCGGGCGCATGTCGTGCCATGTCGTGCCATGTCGGGCGCCCGCCGTCCCGACCTATCATCGTGCCCGCGCGACCGGCAGGGAGTGGACAGCCCGCGCGCCCACGACGACCTCGGAGCCGCCTGTCATGACGTCTGTTTCTCCGGCCCACGGTGCCGCGACCTGTCACAACTGCGATCTCGCGCTCCAGCCCGGCGGGAGCTTCTGTCCCCACTGCGGCCAGGAGGCGCATCTGCACCCGCCCTCGATGCGCGAGTTCATCCACGAGTTCATCGGCCACTACGTCGCGCTCGAGGGACCGTTGTGGCGGACCCTCTGGGCGATGGTCTTCCTGCCGGGGCGCCTGACCCGCGAGTACTTCATCGGCCGGCGCCGGCGCTACGTCCAGCCCTTGCGCCTGTACCTGAGCCTCAGCTTCGTGTTCTTCATCGCCGTGCATCTGCTGCCCGGCGATCACGGACTCCATGTCACGCGCGACGAGCAGGCCATCGCGCAGGCGCGGCAAGGCAGCTGCGCCAGCGCCGGCAGCCACTGCAGCGAGTGGCAGCGTCGCCTCGACGGCATCGGCGAGCGTCTGGCCGACGGTGCTTCCGCCGCCCAGGTGCAGAAGCGCATGGACAAGCTCGCCCCGTACGCGATGCTGCTGATGCAGCCGGTCTTCGCCGGCCTGCTGGCATTGATCTTCCTGCGACGGCGGATGAAATACGCCCAGCATTTCGTCTTCGCGCTGCACCTGCACGCCTGCTGGTTCTCCGCCTACCTGCTCGCGATCGTGGTGCCGTCCGCCTCGGCGGTGATCGTCGCGCTGGTGCTGCTGCACGGCGTCATCGCGCTGCGGACCGTCTACGGCACGAGCTGGTGGGGCGGAATCTGGCGCGGCGGACTGCTCGCCGGTCTCTATCTCCCGCTGCTGCTGGCGGGCATCGTCGCGCTGGTGCTCGGCTCGGCGATGGTGAGCTGAGCCGCGGCGGTCCGGCGCCTCACGCCACGGGCTTCTGCGCCACCGGCTTCTGCGCCACGCCGCCGAGCAGCGCCTGCATCACCTGCTCGAGCTCGTCGAATTCCACCGGCTTCACCAGGTGGGCGTCGAAGCCCGCGGCCGACGTGGCCTCGCGGTCGGAGCGCTGTCCCCAGCCGGTGATCGCGATCAGCGCGAGCGGCTCCCCGCCCGGCATGGCCCGCAATTGCCGCGCGACGTCCGTCCCCGAGAGACCGGGCAGACCGATGTCCAGCAGCACTGCCTGGGGCTGCGTGCGCTCGAAGACGGCCAGCGCCTCTTCCCCGCTGTAGGCGACCGTCGCGGCATAGCCGGCACCGCGCAACACCTCGGCGAGCGTGTTGGCCGCGTCCTCGTTGTCGTCGACCACCAGCACGCGCGCTTGGCCGGGTGACACGCGCGCGCGGCCGGTACCGCCCGCCACGTCGTCTTCGTCGGTGGTGAATCCGCCCGCGGCGAGCGGCAGGCTCACGGTGAAGCGGCTGCCATGGCCGATGCCTTCGCTCGCCACGGCGATCGTGCCGCCGTGCAGCTGCACGAGCTGCCGGGACACGGCCAGGCCGATGCCCAGCCCCGACGGCGCCGCGCCGCGCGCGTCGATCCGCGTGAACAGCTCGAAGACCCGCGGCTGCATCCCCGGCGCGATGCCCACGCCCCGGTCCGTCACCGTGACCTGCGCCCGGTCCGCGACCACCGCGACGTGCACGGCCACCTCGCCCGGCTCCGGGCTGTACTTGGCCGCGTTGTCCAGCAGGTTGCCCAGCACCTGCTGCAGCCGCGTCGGATCGCCGTCCACCGGCACCGCCGCCGGCGGCAGCGACAGCGAGACGCGGTGCCGCATCTCGCCGTACAGCGGCTCGATGGCCTCCAGCGCCTGCTTCACGACGGTGCGCAGGTCGATGACCTGCCGCTTGAGCTCCACCACGTTGCGCGTGATGCGGCTCATGTCGAGCAGGTCGTCGAGCAGCCGCGCCATGTGCGCCGACTGCCGCGCGATGATGTCCGTGGCCTGCGCGCGGGTGTCGTCCGAGGCGGACTGGCGCAGCATCGCGACGGCGTAGCGGATCGGCGCCATCGGGTTGCGCAGCTCGTGCGCGAGCGTCGCCAGGAATGCGTCCTTGCGCTCGCTCTCGCGGCGCAGTTCCTCCTGCGCCGCCGACAGCTCGGTGACGTCGACGGTCGCGCCGATCACCCGCTGCACCTGCCCGTCGTGCGCGGTGATCGGCCGCAGCGAGGTCAGCAATTGGTAGGTCCGGCCGCCGTGCGACATGCGCTGCGCGAGGTTCACCGCCTGGCCCGTGATCGCCGCCTCGCGCACGATGCCGGCGAACTCCGGCTCGCCGACCAGGCTGCCGACCTCCGCGCCGATCAGCGCCTCGCGCGTGAATCCCATCGGCGTGTTGAACGCCCAGGTGTAGCGGCCCTGGACGTCGCATTCCCAGGCCATCACCTTGCCGCTCTGCAGCGCGAGGTGGAAGCGCTCCTCGGCCGCCTGGCTCGCGCGCAGCGCCTCCTGCTGCGTGGTGACGTCGACCGCGACGCCGTAGGCGTGCACGGCGCGGCCCTTCGCGTCCAGGCTCACGTAGCCGTCGAACTGCGTCCAGACGACCTCGCCGTTGTCCGCGCGCGTGATCGGGCAGGCCAGGCTGAAACGACCGCCGCTTTGCGTGGCGTAGCGGTAGCGGTCGCGGAAACGCGCGGCGTCCTGCGCCGACATGCCGGCCAGCATGTCGTCGATGGATTTCCAGTGCTGGCCGAACAGCTGCCTGGCGCCGCCGCCGGTGGTGGCGAAGCCGGTGACCGCGTCCCAGTCCCAGGTGATCATGCGCCCCGCCGCCAGCGCGAGGTTGAGCCGCCGGCGGCTGTTGCGCTCCTTCTGCATCAGCCGGCCGGCCCAGGCCGAAACCGTCGCGACCAGCGAGCCGGTCAGCAGGAACAACACGACCAGCGCCGCGTCCGCCACCGAATTGACCGGGAACATCTGCCCGACGGGCTCGATCCAGAAGTAGAGGATCGCCAGGCTCGCGGCCACCAGCAAGGCCAGCGAGGGCGCCAGGCCGCAGACCAGGCCGACGATCACCAGCGAGGGGAAGTAGGGCAGCAGCGGCTCGCGACTGCTGAGCGCCGGTTGGAGCGACAGGTTGAGCCACGTCGCCGCGACGAAGACGAGCACGGCGACGGACCAGCGCAACCAGAGCCTCTCGATGACCATTCCTGCCTGTCCTCCCTTGCACGCGCGGCCGCGCCGATCGGAGGCCCGTTCTGCGTGCGGGCTCCCCGTGGGCGGCGGAGCCCGGAGCATACCGAGGCGGGAAGGGATTCGAGCGCTGCGCGTGTCCCCGAGGTGTGTCGGACGATGACAGGCCGCCGCCGCCGGGCGGGCGGCGTCGGCGCGTCGTGGAGCGTCCTTGGAACGCCGGGGGAGCGCCGTTGGAGCGGCGCTCAGCCCTGGCGCGCGCGTCGCCGCGCCAGTCCGCCGACGGCAAGGACGCCGGCGAGCATCAGGGCGTAGCTCGCCGGCTCGGGCACGGCGCTCGCCTGCAGGAAGCCGCGGATCTCGCCGCCCGGGGCGAAGGTCGAGTGCACGTTCAGATACGCATTGCCGCCGGCCAGCCCGGTCGACAGGGCGGCAAAGGCGCTTGCGATCGTGCCGCCGTTGGCGGTGATGAAGGCCGCGTTCCAGCTGCCGGCCTGCGTCAGGTCGAAGGTCTGGTCGTACATGCCCGAGCTCACGCCCAGCGGGAAGTTCGGGAAGGTCGGCGTCGTCGTCGCCACCCCCGCGTTGCCGGCGCCCGCGGCGGCCGTGCAGCAATGGATGTGCGACGCCGTCGTCGTGCCGGTCAGGCCGGCGAAGCTGACCTGCACGCGCATCGTGAAGTCGTCGTCGTTGAAGGTCACGGTCGCCAGGCCGGTGCCCGCCGAGGCGTTCGGCGGGAACTCCGCCGCACCGCTCAGGGGCGCGGTGTACACGATGTCGTGCGCGAGGGCGGGCAGGGCGACGCTCGCGGCGGCGAGTGCCAGCGTCGATCCGAGGAGGGCAGGCAAGGACTTCAAACGCTTGAGGCGGGTCATGGACGTCATGGAGGTCTCCTGGGTGAGGCTCCGCAATGGGCTGCGCGGAACTCAGACGGCGGTATACGTCGATGGCATCGGAGTTGTGAGTGATCGGCAGCGTCGCGTAGGGAGATGACCTCGCTCGCGGGGACGGGACGCAACCGGATCGCGCGAATCCGGCACGGGCCCGATGTAACGGGACGTGCGGGCAGGCATCGCACTTGCTTCCGGGCGGGGTTGTGCGCGGACCGGGTCCGCTGCGGAGGCATGCCATGGAGTCATCGACGTTCCGTCTCGGACATCGTCCGCCCCTGGACGGCCTGCGCGGCTTCGCCGTGCTATGCGTGATGGTCTTCCACGCCCACACCGGCTTTCTGGAGGGCGGCGGCCTTGGCGTGGAGATCTTCTTCACGCTCAGCGGTTTCCTCATCACGACGCTGTTGTGCGACGAGCTCGACCGTTACGGCGACGTCAGCCTGAAGAATTTCTATGCGCGACGCGCGCTGCGGCTCGCGCCGGCGCTGATCCTGCTGGTGTTCGTGTATGCCGTTTGGAGCTGCCTCGCGCTCGACGGCGGCAAGGCGCGGCAGAACCTGCTGGAGGCCGGCATCGCGCTGACCTACATGTCCAACTGGGCGCGCGCCTTCTGGTGGAACGCGCCCGATCTGCTGGGGCACACCTGGTCGCTGTCGATCGAGGAGCAGTTCTACCTGGTCTGGCCCCTGGTGCTGCTGCTGGCCAGCCGCTTCACGTCCAACCGGCGCACGCTGGCGTGGCTCGCGCTGGGACTGGCCGCGCTGTCGTTGACCTGGCGCAACGTGCTGCTGGAGCAGCAGCGCAGTCCCGAGCGGCTGTTCAACGGCCTGGACACGCGCGCCGACGCGCTGATGGTGGGCTGCGCGCTGGCGTTGTGGCTCAGCGGCCAGCGGGTCGACGCGCTGCGTCGGCGCTGGGCCGGACCGCTGTCGGTCCTGGGGCCGCTTGCGTTCGTGTTCATCGCCGCGGTGATGCTCGTCAGCGGCAAGGAGGAGTGGCGCCAGCCCTACATGTACCGCTGGGGCTTCGCAGCCGTCGAACTCAGCGCCGTCGTACTGATGGCGCATCTGCTGCTCAACGAGCGCGCCGGCCTGGCGCGGCTCTTCAGCCTCGGGGCGCTGCGCTGGTTCGGCGGCATCTCTTACGGGCTCTACCTCTGGCACTACCCCGTTTACCGGATGATGCGCGCGCACGGCGTCGCGCCTCTGACCCTCCTGGTGGCCGGCTCCGCGGTGACCATCGCCATCGCGCTGGTCTCGTACCACGGGCTCGAGCAGCCCGTGCTCAAGCTCAAGAAGTTCTTCGACCGACGAAAAAACGGCGCCTTGGAGGCGCCGTCTTCCGCGGAGAGCCAGTCGGTCAGACCGGCTTGACCAGCAGCGAACGCGCCCAGGCGTCCGCCTCGCGGGCCGGCGTCTGGCCGCTGACCTGGATGCGGTCCAGCAGCTCGGCGACGCGGCCGCGGATCTGACCGACTTCCGCCATGACGGCGTTCTCTTCGCCTTCGTTGCGGAACTCGCGCGCGACGCTGATGATGCCGCCGGCGTTCACCAGGTAGTCCGGCAGGTAGGTGATGCCGCGGGCCTGCAGCGCGTCACCGTCGGCCGCCGTGGCCAGCTGGTTGTTGGCGGCGCCGGCGATCAGCGCGGCCTGCAGCAGCGGGATGGACTGCGCGTTCAGCGTCGCGCCCAGCGCGCACGGCGCGACGACGTCGACGTCCGCGGCCAGGATCTCGTTGATGCCGACGGCCTTCGCGCCCAACTCGGTCTGCGCGCGCGCGACCTTCTCGGCGTTGACGTCGGCGACGACCAGCTTGGCGCCGGCGCGGTGCAGGTACTCGGCCAGGTGCCAGCCGACCGCGCCCAGGCCCTGCAGCGCGACGCGCACGCCCTCGAGCGACTCGCGGCGCAGCACGCGCTTGACGCCTTCGTCGATGGACACGAACACACCGTAGGCGGTCTTGGGGCTCGGATCGCCGCCGAAGGCGCCTTCGCGCGGGATGCCCGACACGTACTGCGTCTGGGCCATCATGCCCTTCATGTCGGCCGTGGTCGTGCCCACGTCCTCGGCGGTGATGTAGGCGCCCTGCAGCGATTGCACCGCGCGACCGAAGGCCGCGAACAGCGCGGCGCGGTCGAAGTCGCCCTGCGGCTTGATGATCACGGCCTTGCCGCCGCCGAAGGGCAGGTTGGCCAGCGCGTTCTTCAGGCTCATGCC
Organism: uncultured Burkholderiales bacterium; assembly: GCA_966211105.1. Lineage (GTDB taxonomy): Bacteria > Pseudomonadota > Gammaproteobacteria > Burkholderiales > Burkholderiaceae_C > Roseateles. The sequence continues at coordinate 69,233 of CBIHMU010000002.1, read as the reverse complement.
CTGCGACAGGCGCAGCGCGTCGTTCAGCGCGGCCAGTTCGTTGTCGTAGCTCCAGAAGCGGCAGCCGCCGAAGGCCGGGCCGCGCGCGGTGCTGTGCACCGCCAGGATCGCCTTGAGACCGGTCACCGGATCGGCGGCCAGCAGCACGCGTTCGTGCGGGGCCTGGTCGGGCAGACCGAAGAGGGAGGAGGGGATGGCGTCGGTCGAGCCGGCGGCGAGCGCGCGCGCGATGTCGGTGATGGCGTTCATGGAACCTGCACTTGTGATGCTTGAAGAAGACCGGACCATGGCGGACCGGCGGGGGCCGTCGCGCTTGTGGCGCGCGGGCCAGCAGTTTAAGCGCCCGGCCCGCCTCCAGCGCAGCAACCCCGTCGTCCCCATGTTGGGCGATTGGCGCACCGATGGGCGCGTGTTACACCGGGGTCGCAGAGAAATACACATGGCGAACGAAATCGTCAGGGAGGCTGCACATGTCCACAGATCGCAACGACGACCGTTACCGGTCGATCGTGGAGGCGATCCCGAGCGCCATCGTGCTCGTGGATCGTCAACGCCGGATCCGGCTGGTCAACCGCAAGGCGGAGGAGCTCTTCGGTTATGCGCGCGACGAGTTGCTCGACGCGTCGGTCGAGCTGTTGATCCCCAGCCGCTTCCACGGCGAGCATCCGCGTCATGTCGCGCAGTTCTTCGCACAGCCGGAGACGCGCCCGATGGGCGCGGGGCGGGACCTGTTCGGACGACGCAAGGGCGGGGAGGAGGTGCCGATCGAGATCGGCCTGAGCCCGATCGAGACGGCCGAGGGCCTGTGCACGCTCGCCTCCATCATCGACATCACCGAGCGCAAGAGCGCGCGGGAACGCTACGAGGATGAACTCCGGCGCAGCAATGCGGACCTGGAGCAGTTCGCCTACGTGGCTTCCCACGATCTGCAGGAGCCGCTGCGCATGGTCGCCAACTACACCGAGCTGCTGGCGCAACGGTATGCGGGGCAGCTCGACGAGCGCGCCGACAAGTACATCCACTACGCCTCCGACGGCGCGCGCCGGATGCAGCGGCTGGTGGCGGATCTGCTGGCCTATTCCCGGGTGGGCTCGCAGGGCAAGCCGCTGGCGCCGGTCGCGGCGGGAGAGGTGCTCGCCGCGGTGACGCACGGCCTGCAGCGTCTCCTGCGGGAATCGGGCGGCACCGTCGAGGCCGGGCCGCTGCCGCTCGTGCTGGCTGACGAACTCCAGTTGCACCAGCTGCTGCAGAACCTGGTGAGCAATGCCATCAAGTTCCGTTCGGAGGAGGCGCCGCGCGTCCGCGTCGAGGCGGTACGCGACGGTGCGCGCTGGCGGTTCAGCGTCGGCGACAACGGCATCGGCATCGACATGCAGTACGCCGAGCGCGTCTTCCAGATGTTCCAGCGCCTGCACGAGCAGGGGCGCTACGACGGCAGCGGCATCGGCCTGGCGATCGCCAAGCGCATCGTGGAACGGCACGGCGGGACCATCCGGATCGACTCCGAACCGGGGCGCGGCAGCGTCGTGTCCTTCACGCTGTCTGCGGTCCGGCCGGAGCAGGTCTCGTGAACCGGCCGTTGAGCGTCCTCCTGGTCGAGGACAACCCCGGCGACGCCGATCTGGTCATCGAGACCCTGGAGCAGGGCAAGCTGAAACTGGACATCGCGGTGGCCGTCGACGGCGCGCAGGCGCTGAACCGGCTGCTGCGCCAGCCGCCGTTCGAGGCGGTCGTGCCGCCCGACCTCATCCTGCTCGACCTCAACCTGCCCAAGGTGACCGGCCGCGAGGTGCTGGCGCGCATCAAGCAGGAGCCCGGCCTGCGGGAGATCCCGGTCGTGGTGCTGACCTCGTCCGACGCCGAGCATGACATCGTCAGGAGCTACCAGCTGGGCGCCAACTGCTATGTGACCAAGCCCGTGGGGCTGGTGGCGTTCCAGACCATCGTGCAGGCGATCGAGGGCTTCTGGTTCACCGTGGTGAAGCTGCCGTGAACCCCGCCCTGAACACCGCTATGAACCCCGCCATGAACCAGGGCATGAACCAGCCCATCAGCGCGCTGCCGGAAGACCTGGCCCCGGAGCGCGCGCGCGCGCGATGGCCGATCCTGCTGGTGGAGGACAACGACGGCGACGCGGACCTGATCACCGACCTGCTGGCCGAAAGCGGCGCGGTGCCGCCGCGGCCGGTGGTGCGGGCGGCGCGGCTGGACGATGCGGTGCGCACGCTGCAGCAGCAGCGCGTGTCGGCCATCCTCCTGGACCTGCGGCTGCCGGACGCGCAAGGCATCGACTGCGTGAAGGCGGTGCGGTCGCAGGCGCGCGACACGCCGATCGTCGTGCTCACCGGTCTGGAGGACGACGAGCTGGCCTTGTCCTGCATGACCGCCGGCGCGCAGGACTATCTGTCCAAGCAGGACGTGCGTCCCCGTTCGCTGCTGCGGGCCATCGACTACGCCATCGTCCGCGCCCGCGAGGCCCGCGAGCGGCTGCGTTCGCAGGCCTTTCGCCTGCGCAGCGCGGAACTCGAGCTCGAGAACAAGCGCATCCTGGAGGTCAGCCGTCAGAAGGAACGCGTGCTGGCCAACATGTCGCACGAGCTGCGGACGCCCTTGAACGCGATCATCGGCTTCTCGCAGCTGATGAGCGACGGATCCGCCGCGCTGGATGCGCCGGCCGTGCAGCGCTACGCCGGCCACATCCTGACCAGCGGCCGCCATCTGCTGGCGCTGATCAACGACATCCTCGACGTGGCGCGCATCGATGCCGGCGGGATCGATCTCCATCCGCAGGCGACCTGCGTGGCCGAGGTCGCGCGCGAGGTGGTCGACGTCGTGACGGGCAGCTTCACCGACAAGCCCATGACGGTCCGGCTCGAGATCGACGACGGCGTGGCGAGCGTCTGGACCGATCCGCTGCGCTTGCGGCAGGTGCTCTACAACTACCTGTCCAACGCCTGGAAGTTCACGCCGGCCAAGGGCGAGATCGTCGTCCGCGGCCGGCGCGTCGGCGCGCAGCGCGTCCGGCTGGAGGTCGCCGACACCGGTCTGGGCATCGCGGCCGAGGACCTGCCCCGCCTGTTCACCGAATTCACGCAACTGAATTCGGAGGCGCGGCGACGTTATCGGGGCACCGGCCTGGGCCTGGCGCTGAGCAAGCGCATCGTCGAGGCACAGGGCGGCAGCGTCGGCGTGATGAGTTCGCCGGGCAACGGGTCGACCTTCTTCGCCGAACTGCCCGACCCGGGAACGCCCGCCGTCACCGGCCCATGAAGGCGTCCGCCCGCAGCGTCACGACCAGCGTGTCGCGGTGGCCGGCGTGGGCGGGATCGATCGGCTGGATCGGGGTGGTCTCGTGGATGACGCGCTCGTCGTCGAGCAGCAGCAGCGTCCACGGCTCCATCATCGTGAAGCGCTGGCCCCGCGGGCCGTCGGCCTCGAAGACGCGCGACTCGCCGCCCTTGATGCCATGGCGCGCCAGCATGAAGACCGCCACCAGGTCCACGCCGTCGCGGTGCGCGCCCTCGGGCGTCGGCCGGCCGATGCCGCCCGCGGTGTCGATGCGGAACTGGTGCGCCTCGACGAACCAGGGCCGCGCGCCCTTGAGCCGGTCCGCCACCGACGCCAGTCCCAGCAGCAGCCGCGGCCAGATCGGCAGGTCGACCGCGGCGGGGGCCATCGGCTCGAACCAGCGCTCGATGCCGCCGTGCAGCGCGTTGTAGTCCACCGGCTGCCAGTGCGCGCGATGCGGCGCCAGGCGCACCGCCGGATCGGCCTGCGAGTCCACCACGAAGCTCGCATGCCGCCGGAAGCGGTAGCGGCCGCCGTCGCGCAGGTAGGCGTCCGGGGGCAGGTCGTTCCAGTAGGTCTGCAGCCCGCGCAATTCATTGGCCTGGCAGTGCAGCCAGTGCGCCAGGCTCTCGGGCGCGATGACGGTGTGGCCGAGGTCCTGCAGTTGCTGTTCGAACTGCGCGGCACTGGAATAGGGCGGCGGGAAGTGCTTCATGTCCGAAAGTATGGAACTTCACGCCGCGGATGGCGCAGGTCACGCCGCCAACGCGGGTTTCGCGGTGCGTTGGGCGTTCCGGTCAGCCGGCGTGCTTGTCGGCTTCGGAGGTGAACGCGTCGGCGTAGAACTCCTCGGCCGGCAGGCCGCAGGCGGCGACGAAGTCGCGCTGCGCGGATGCCACCATCACCGGCGCGCCGCAGGCGTAGACCTGGTGCTTCGACAGGTCGGGCAGGTCCGCCATCACGACCTGGTGGACGAAGCCGGTGCGACCGGTCCAGCCGTCCTCGGCCTTCGGCTCGGACAGCACCGGCACGTAGGTGAACGAGGGCATCGCGGCGGCGGTCGCCTCGGCCCAGTCGTTCAGGTAGAGGTCGGCCTTGGAGCGGCAGCCCCAGTACAGCGTCACCGGGCGGGTGATGCCCTGGTCCTGGATGCGCTCCAGGATCGCCTTGATCGGCGCGAAGCCCGTGCCCGAGGCGAGCAGCACGATCGGCTTGTCGCCGTCCTCGCGCAGGAAGAAGCTGCCGAACGGGCCTTCCATGCGCAGGATGTCCTTTTCCTTGAGCGCGCCGAAGACGTGGTCGGTGAACTTGCCGCCGGGCATGTGGCGGATGTGCAGCTCGATCGCCGGCGGCGTGCCGAGCCGGCTCGGCGCGTTGGCCATGGAGTAGCTGCGCCGCGCGCCGTCGCGCAGGATGAATTCCACGTACTGGCCGGCGCGGTACTGCAGGTTCTGGTTGGCCGGCAGCTGCAGCCTGATCACGGCGACGTCGCCGGCCGGCTTGTCGACCGTGATGACGCGGCTGGGCAGCTTCAGCACGGGGTATTCGCCGGCGCCGGGCACGGTGCGGGCCTCGACCACGCAATCCGTCTGCGGCCTGGCGCAGCAGGTCAGGATCATGCCGGCGGCTTCGTCCTCGGGCGGCAGCGCCTTGGTCTGGTGGTCGCCATGCACGACCTGACCCTCGACCAGCTTGCTCTTGCAGGAGCCGCAGGCGCCGTCCTTGCAGCCGTAGGGCAGGCCGATGCCCTGGCGGATGGCCGCGGCCAGCACGGTTTCGTCGTCGTCGACGGTGAAGTTGCGGCCGGCGGGCAGGACGGTGACCTGGAAGCTCATGGTGGGGATGTGACTAAACTGGCTCGCCATTTTGCCCCAGCCCGCTTCGACCCCATGCCCGGTGCCTCTCCTGCTTCGCCTTCCCTCCACCGTCGGGGCCGTCGCGGCCGCCTGCTGATCGTCGGATGCGGCGATGTCGGGATGCGCGTGCTGCGGCAGCTGGCGGGGAGATGGACCGTGTTCGCGCTCACCAGCAGCGCGGCGAGGGTCGATGAGCTGCGGGCCGCCGGGGCGATCCCGCTGATCGGCAACCTGGACGACGCCGCGTCGCTGGGCCGGCTGGCGGGACTCGCGGACCGCGTGCTGCACCTGGCGCCGCCGGCGCCGCAGGGCCGCAGCGATGGGCGCACGCGGCGACTGCTGCAGGCGCTGTCGCGCTCGGCGCCGCCGGCCCACCTGGTCTATGCGAGCACCAGCGGCGTGTACGGCGACTGCGGCGGCGCGCGCATCGACGAGACGCGCCGGGTGAATCCGTCCAACGACCGCGCCTGGCGCCGCGTCGATGCCGAGGACCAGTTGCGCCAGTGGGGCCGTGCGACGGGCGCGCCGGTGACGATCCTGCGCGTGCCCGGCATCTATGCGTTCGATCGCGACGGCGGGCATCCCCGCGAGCGGCTCGGCAAGGGCCTGCCGGTGCTCGCCCGCGAGGACGATGTCTACACGAACCACATCCAGGCCGACGACCTGGCGCGCGCCTGCGTGCTGGCGCTGGTGCGCGGCCCGACGCAGCGGATCCTGCACGTGAGCGACGACAGCGAACTGCTGATGGGGGACTACTTCGAGCTCGCCGCGTCGCTGTGCGGCCTGGCGCCGCCGGCGCGCGTGGCGCGCGCCGAGGCGCCTGGCGTCTTCACGCCGATGCAGATGAGCTTCATGAACGAATCGCGCCGGATGGACAACCGGCGCCTCAGGCGCGAGTTGCGCCTGCGGCTGCGTTACCCGACGCCGCGCGACGGGCTGCTCGCCGTCGAAGGTTGACACCGGGCTCTGAAGCGCTGCGGCCGCGGAGCGGGCCGACGCCCCTCAGCCCCCGGCGCGCCGATCCGCTCAGCGCCGGCGGCTGCCGCGCCAGTAGTTGATCATCAGCCAGGCGCCGAGCATGCCGCCCAGGTGGGCGAAGTGGGCGATGCCGCTGCCGCCGGTGATGCCCAGGAACAGTTCGAGGGCGCCGAAGAGGGCGACGAAGTACTTGGCCTTCATCGGGATCGGCGGGAACAGCGGCATGATGATCCGGTCGGGGAAGAGCAGCCCGTAGGACAGCAGCAGTCCGAACAGTGCACCGGAGGCGCCGACGGTGGGCGCGAACGAGCCCATCAGCAGCGTGAACACCAGTTGCGCCGCCGCGGCGGTCAGCGCGCTGGCCACCAGCAGCTGCGCGTAGCGCTTGCCGCCCCAGATCGTCTCCAGCTCGGAGCCGAACATCCAGAGCCCGAACATGTTGAAGAACAGGTGCCCGAAGCTGCCGTGCAGGAAGGCGTAGCTGATCGGCTGCCAGAACTCGAATCTGCCGGAGTTCAGCGGCCACAACGCCATCAGGACGTTCATCGCGCCCAGCGGCGGAATGACGATCGGGAGACAGAACAGGCCCACGCAGATCAGCATGAAGGCCTTGGTCACCGGAGGAATGAAGGGCATGGATCGGGCGTCTTCAGAAGGCACCGGGAATGGCGCGTTGGGCGTTAGGCAGGCGCAATGGACAAGGGGTCCAGCCATTGCGTCCGGGCCAGTGTAGCCGCGCCGTGCGCAAGACCCGACCCGCGACGCGCAAGGCTTTCCTGCGGAAAGCTGCGGAACGATGGGAGCGCGATGCGACGGGGGGGGACGCGTTGCAGTTGCCAAGACCTGACCACTTGGAGAGTGGTGCCCGGAGCCGGACTCGAACCGGCACACCTTGCGGCGGGGGATTTTGAGTCCCCTGCGTCTACCGATTTCGCCATCCGGGCGTCACGGCAAGCTGCTGCGTGCGAGGCTGCCCGGAGGCCGCCTGCATGATCTGGATGATCTGTGTCGAGGCCCGGAAGCATTGCCGCGGAGGCAACGGTGAGCCGCGAAATGAGAAAGACATTATGCCACGCAGGACGAGAGCTCCACTGAGAGAATGCATGGCTATGAGTGATGCAAGCGCCTTCGACCCCACGAGCTATCCGACCCTGGAAGACGTCATCGGCAACACGCCGCTGGTGCGGCTGCAGCGCATGCTGGGGCCGGAACTGGCGGCGCGCGGCAACGTGCTGCTGGCCAAGCTGGAGGGGAACAATCCGGCCGGCTCGGTGAAGGACCGCCCGGCCATCAGCATGATCCGGCGCGCCGAGGAGCGCGGCGAGATCAAGCCCGGCGACACGCTGATCGAGGCGACCTCGGGCAACACCGGCATCGCGCTGGCGATGGCCGCGGCGATCCGCGGCTACCGCATGGTGCTGATCATGCCGGAGGACCTCTCGATCGAACGCGCCCAGACGATGAAGGCCTTCGGTGCCGAGCTGATCCTGACGCCGCGCTCCGGCGGCATGGAGTACGCCCGCGACCTGGCCGAGCAGATGCAGCGCGACGGCAAGGGCCGGGTGCTCGACCAGTTCGCCAACAACGACAACCCGCGCATCCACTACGAGACCACCGGGCCGGAGATCTGGCGCGACACGGGCGGGCGCATCACGCACTTCGTCAGCGCCATGGGCACCACCGGCACGATCACCGGCGTGTCGCGCTTCCTGAAGGAGAAGGATCCGGAGGTGCGCATCGTCGGCGCGCAGCCGGCCGAGGGCTCGCGCATCCCCGGCATCCGCAAGTGGCCGGCGGCCTACCTGCCCAAGATCTACCGCCCCGAGACCGTGGACGAACTGGTGCTGGTCGGCCAGTCCGACGCCGAGGACATGGCGCGCCGCCTGGCGCGCGAGGAAGGCCTGTTCGGCGGCATCTCCGCCGCCGGCGCGTGCTGGGTCGCGATGCAGATCGCGCGCCAGGTCTCGAACGCGACGATCGTGTTCGTGGTCTGCGATCGCGGGGATCGCTATCTCTCCACCGGGGTGTTCCCCGCCTGAGCGGCGGCACGGCGGATCGGGGATGATGCCCGTTCCGCGACATCCGCGACAAGCCGGCGCCCCGACGCCCCCGCCCCATGAGCTTCCGCTTCTGCCCCCAATGCGCCAGCGAGCTGGCATGGATCGAACTGCCGGAAGACGGCGGCCCGAAGACGCGGCTGCGTTGCCCGAACTGCGACTTCACCCACTGGAACAACCCGACCCCGGTGCTGGCCGCCGTCGTCGAATGCGTCGACCGCGAGGGCCAGGTCTTGCTCGCGCGCAATGCAGCGTGGCCGGGTCCCTTCTTCGGCCTGATCACCGGCTTCATGGAGGCCGGCGAGTCGCCCGAGGAAGGCATCCGGCGCGAAGTGCTGGAGGAGACCTCGCTGGAGGCACTCGGCGCGACGCTGATCGGCGTCTACGACTTCCAGAAGAAGAACCAGGTCCTCATCGCGTACCACGTGCCGGCGCGCGGCGAGGTGGTGCTGTCGCCGGAACTCGTCGAGTACACGCTGACGCCGCCGGAGCAGCTCGAGTGCTGGCCCGCCGGCACGGGCCAGGCGCTGGCGGACTGGCTGCGTGGACGCGGCATCGAACCGAAGTGGATGGCGCCTCGCGGTTGAGGTGCCTGACTAGAATCTGCTGCATCGCCCGCCGGTCATTGGCGGCAAGGACGCTCTCATGGACATTCACAAGGAACTCGACACTCGCGGACTGAACTGCCCGCTGCCCATCCTCAAGGCCAAGAAGGCCCTGGCAGAAATGGAAAGCGGTCAGTTGCTGAAGGTGGTCGCGACGGACCCCGGTTCGACGCGCGATTTCCAGGCCTTCGCGCGGCAGACGGGCAACGAACTGGTCGAGCAGAGCTCGGCGGGCGACGAGTTCATCCACGTGCTCAAGCGACGCTGAATCGACGACCGGGAAAGACGGCCGGCAAACGACGACCCGGAAACGACAACCCGGAAACGAAGAAGGCCACGCTCTGCGTGGCCTTCGCGCTTCATGACGGGACAGTGACGGGAAGTCCTGCTGTCAGAAGTTCAGCACGCCTGCGGCGCGGTCAGATTTCCAGGGCCTTGAGGTACTCGCGGAAGCTGGCGCCGAGTTCCGGGTGGGCCAGCGCGAGTTCGACGTTGGCCTGCAGGAAGCCTTCCTTGCTGCCGCAGTCGTAGCGCTTGCCTTCATAGCGGAAGGCGAAGACCTTCTCGCGACGCATCAGCGCGGCGATGCCGTCGGTCAGCTGGATCTCGCCGCCGACGCCGCGCGGCTGCGTGGCGATCTCGCGGAACACGCCCGGCGTCAGGATGTAGCGGCCGGCCACGCCCAGGCGCGACGGCGCGTCCTCGGGCGCGGGCTTCTCGACCATGTGGGTGAGGTCCATCAGGCGGTCGCTGATCGCCGCGCCGGCCACGATGCCGTAGCGCTTGGTGTGCTCGGCCGGCACTTCCTGCACGGCCAGGATGGAAGCCTGCCATTCGGAGAACTGGTCCACCATCTGCTTGAGCACCGGCGGCTTGCCGACCATCAGGTCGTCGGCCAGCAGCACCGCGAAGGGCTCGTTGACCACCACGCACTGCGCGCACAGCACCGCGTGGCCCAGGCCCAGGGCCTTGGGCTGGCGGATGTAGATGCACTCCATGTCGTCCGGCTTGATGGAATGCACCATCGCCAGCAGTTCCTTCTTGCCGGCGGCTTCCAGTTCGGTCTCCAGCTCGAAGGCCGTGTCGAAATGATCCGGGATGGCGCGCTTGTTACGGCCGTTCACGAAAATCATCTGACGGATGCCCGCCGCGTAGGCTTCCTCCACCGCGTACTGGATCAGCGGCTTGTCGACCACCGGCAGCATCTCCTTGGGCTGCGCCTTGGTGGCGGGCAGAAAGCGTGTGCCGAGTCCAGCAACCGGGAAGATTGCCTTGTTGATGAGGGCCATTTACGTACACTCCGACGGTAATTGCGCAGGCATTCTTGCACGGCGCGGCTGAAAGAAAATCAAACAAACCTCTCCAAACCACTCATGGCAGTGCTAGTCCTGGAACCGCTGGAGGCTGACGTCCTGGAATGGCTGGCGGAGCGCCACGTCATCCAGGCCGCACCCGATCCGGCGGAGGCGCCGCTGACCTTGAGAGAGCATGTTGCGCAGGCCCAGGCAATTTTCTTGCCCGCCTCGATTGCGCTGGATGCGGAGATGATCCGACGCGCGCCGCGTCTGCGTGCCGTGGGCCGCATCGGCGCCGGCGCGGAGAACATCGATCTCGAAGCCTGCCGCGCCGCCAACATCGAGGTGGTGCGCGCGCCGACCGCGGCGGCTTCGGCGGAAGCCGAGTTCGTCATCGGCGCGCTGCTGGCGCTGCTGCGCCGCGTGCCGGTGCAAGGGGCGGATGGCAATTGGGTGGGGCGCGAGCTTGGCTGCGCCACGGTCGGCCTGGTCGGCCTGACGCCGTCGGCGCGCCAGTTGGCGACGCTGCTGCCGGCCTTTGGTGCGCGCGTGATCGGTTACGACCCCAGCCTGCACCATGCCGACCCGCTGTGGGGCCAATGGGGCATCGAACCTTACGGTCTGCGCGAGCTGATGCAGGCCGCGGATGCGGTCAGCGTGCAGCTGGCCTACTTCCCGCGCTATCGCGGCCTGATCGGCGAGCGGGTACTGAACTTCTGCAAGCCCTCGCAGGTGCTGGTGTCGACTTCGCACTCGGCCCTGTTCGATGAACAGGCGCTGGCCGACGCGCTGCAAGGCGGCCGGCTGCTGGCCGCCTGGCTGGATCTGATGGAGCCCGGCCTGATGGAAACCGGGCGCCCCTTGCACGGCGCGCCCGGCCTGCAGGTCACGCCGCGGATCGCGGCGACGACGCGCGAGTCGCGGATGCGCGCCGCGTGGAGCGTGGCGCGGCGGATCTCGGAGATCCTGTCCACGCCCGCCGTGGTGCCTGAGTTCAGGCCGACCCACCCAGGCGCGCTGCCTGATCTTTTAGCCGAACCACGGTGGCGCTGAAGTCGGCGATGCGCTGACGTTCCTGCGCCACCACGGCCGCCGGCGCGCGCGCCACGAAGCTTTCGTTGCCCAGCTTGGCGGTGGCCTTGCTCACTTCGCCCTCCAGACGCGCGATCTCCTTGGCGATGCGGGCGCGCTCGGCCTCGACGTCGATCTCGACCTTCAGCGCCAGGCGTGCCGCCCCGTGCACCAGCACCGGCGACATCGCGCTCTGCGCGTTGAACGCGGCCTCGTCCTCGATCAGCTCGACGCTCTGCAGCTTGGCCAGCACCTTCAGCGCCGGTGCGGCCTCGCGCAGGAAGGACAGGTCGCCGCCGGCCAGCAGCGGCACGCGGTCCGACGGGCTCAGGCCCATTTCGCCACGCAGGCTGCGACAGGTGCCGACCACGGACTTCAGCTGCTCGACCCAGGCGACGGCCTGCGCATCGATGCGCTCGGGCTGGGCGACCGGGTAGGCGGCCGTGACCAGGTACTCGGTCGACTTGCGGCCCGCGATCGGGGCGACGGTCTGCCAGAGTTCCTCGGTGATGAAGGGCGCGATCGGGTGCAGCAGGCGCAGGATGGTCTCCAGCACGCGGATCAGCGTGCGGCGCGTGGCGCGCTGCGCCGCCTCGTTGCCCTCGGCCTGCGCGGTCTGCAGCTGCACCTTGGCCAGCTCCAGATACCAGTCGCAGTACTCGTCCCACACGAACGAGTAGATCGCGTTGGCGACCTGATCCAGGCGGTAGTCCGCGAAGCCCTGCGCGACGGCCTGCTCGACCTTCTGCAGCTCGCTGACGATCCAGCGGTCGGCCTGCGAGAACTGCAGGTAGCCGTGGGCGCTGCCGCCGGGGGCGCATTGCTCCTTCGTGTGCTCCACCAGGCCGCAGTCCTGGCCTTGCGTGTTCATCAGCACGAAGCGGGTGGCGTTCCACAGCTTGTTGCAGAAGTTCCGGTAGCCCTCGCAGCGCTTGCTGTCGAAGTTGACGCTGCGGCCCAGCGTCGCCATCGCGGCGAAGGTGAAGCGCAGCGCGTCGGCGCCGTAGCCGGGAATGCCTTCGGGGAATTCCTTCTCCGTGGCCTTGCGGACCTTGGGCGCGGTCTCGGGCTTGCGCAGGCCCTGGGTGCGCTTGTCCAGCAGCGGGGCCAGCTCGATGCCGTCGATCAGATCGACCGGGTCGAGCACGTTGCCCTCGGACTTGCTCATCTTCTTGCCCTGCGCGTCCAGCACCAGGCCGTGGATGTAGACATGCTTGAAGGGCACCCGGCCGGTGAAGTGCGTCGTCATCATGATCATCCGGGCGACCCAGAAGAAGATGATGTCGTAGCCGGTCACCAGCACCGACGACGGCAGGAAGAGGTCCTGCTCCAGCGTCTTGGCCGGCCAGCCCAGCGTCGAGAAGGGCACCAGCGCCGACGAGTACCAGGTGTCCAGCACGTCCTCGTCGCGCTTGAGCGCGCCGGTGTAGCCGGCCGCGGCGGCCTTGGCCTGGGCTTCGGCCTCGTCGTGGGCGACGAAGGTCTCGCCGTTGCTGCCGTACCAGGCGGGGATCTGATGCCCCCACCACAGCTGGCGTGAGATGCACCAGTCCTGGATGTTGTTCATCCACTGGTTGTAGGTGTTGACCCAGTTCTCCGGGACGAACTTCACCTCGCCGCTGGCCACGACGTCGATCGCCTTCTGCGCGATGGACTTGCCGTCCTTGCCGGGCTTGCTGGTGGCGACGAACCACTGGTCCGTCAGCATCGGCTCGATGATCTGGCCGGTGCGGGTGCAGCGCGGCACCATCAGCTTGTGCTTCTTGACCTCGACCAGCAGCCCCTGGTCCTCGAGCGCCTTGACGATCAGCTTGCGCGCGGCGAAACGGTCCAGGCCTCGGTACTCGGCCGGGATCTCGTCCATCGTGTCCACGACGGTCGCGTCCAGCGTGAAGATCGTCAGCGTCGGCAGCTTGTGGCGCTGGCCGACCTGGTAGTCGTTGGTGTCGTGCGCCGGCGTGACCTTGACGACGCCGGTGCCGAATTCCTTGTCCACGTAGTCGTCGGCGATCACCGGCACCAGGCGGCCGGTGATGGGCAGCTTCACCTGCTGGCCGATCAAGTGCTTGTAGCGCTCGTCTTCCGGATGGACCATGACGGCGGTGTCGCCCAACATGGTTTCCGGACGCGTGGTCGCGACGACCAGCGTCTCGTCGCCCTCGGCCATCGGATAGCGGATGTGCCACAGCGAGCCGTCTTCCTCCTCGCTCTCGACCTCGAGGTCGGAGACGGCGGACTTCAGGACCGGGTCCCAGCTCACCAGGCGTTTGCCGCGGTAGATCAGGCCCTCGTCGAAGAGCTTGACGAAGGTGTCGACGACGACGGGCGAGAGCTTCTCGTCCATCGTGAAGTACTCGTGGCCCCAGGACACCGAGTCGCCCATGCGGCGCATCTGCTGCGTGATGGTCGAGCCGGACTGCTGCTTCCACTCCCAGACGCGGGCGACGAAGTTCTTGCGGCCCAGGTCGTGGCGGTTCTGGCCCTGGCCCTGCAGCTGGCGCTCCACGACGATCTGCGTGGCGATGCCGGCGTGGTCGGTGCCGGGCACCCACAGCGTGTTGTGGCCGCGCATGCGGTGGTAGCGCGTCAGCGAGTCCATGATGGTCTGGTTGAACGCGTGGCCCATGTGCAGCGTGCCCGTGACGTTCGGCGGGGGCAGCTGGATGCTGAACGACGGCCTGGCCGGATCGAGCGTCGGCTCGTAGAGGCCCTTGGACTCCCACAGCGGGCCCCAATGGGCTTCAAGAGAGGCGGGTTCGAAGGACTTGGCGAGTTCGGTCATGGGGGGCGCCGCTGTGAAGCGGTGTCATCTGGGCGAGGGACAAGGTGAGCCGTCGATTGTAGGGCGGCGTGACCCCGCGACGCCCCGTCCGGGCGCCCGGAGACGGGGGACACCCCAGAGGGGGACTGAGGGGGAGGGGCTCCCATCGGAGAGGGGTGTCGAAACCCGACACCCTGACGCGTCGTGTCAGCAGGGGCGGTTGTTGCCGCCGTGTTTCGCCCGTTTCCCCCTTGGAGGCATTCCCTCGGACAAGGCAACGGCGATACAAAACGACAAACAGCGATACCGCGGTGAGATGCCCTGGCGAGGGGGCATGGGAATCATGGCGACATGGATTCACCGCCCGGACACCCGGGCTTTACCGAGGAATTGCAACATGCATCTGTTTCGACGCTGGAGCCACCCCCATGAACGTCAGCACGCTCACTTCGGCCACGATGGTCGCTTCGGTCCTGTCGGCCCTGTGTGTGACCATGGCTACTACGGCCCGCTGCCCGTCTCCGGGCCCTGGTTCCGCCTCGGCGGTTTCGGTGGGTTCCCCTGGGGCTGGGGCGGTCTCGGACACCGGCATGGCGGGGGGGATGGACGGCATGGACGCGGACACGGTCGCCACGGCCACCACGGTCGCCATGGTCACCACGGCGGTCATGGGTGGGACGGCTTCGGCGGGGGCCTGGGATCCGATGCCCACCACGCCGGTCGCGGCGAGAGGCTGCAGGCCCGGGCCCGCGCCTTTCTGGACCTGAGCGACAGCCAGTCCGATCGGCTGGATCGGCTCGTCGACCAGCTGACGACGGCCAGGCGCGCGTTGAAGGCCCTGGCGCGCGGCCCCGAGGTCGCGCGGCTCGTCGAGAGCGAGAACTTCCGCCGCGACGAGGCGCAGGCGATCTTCGACGGCCAGATCGAGGCGCTGCGCGCGACGGGCCCCGCGCTGGTGGCGGCCTTCGGCGACTTCTTCGACGCGCTGGATTTCGACCAGCAGCAGATGCTGCGCTTCCTGTTGCGCCGCCTGCGGCGCCGGGCGGGCCGCGATGGTCGTGATGACCGCGGCGGCAACGACCGCAACGACCACCGGAGCCTCTGATGGACAGCCGCGACTGCCGGCAGCCTCCGGGGCTGCTGCGGCCGGTCATCGACCGCAACCGCTGCGAGGGCAAGGGCGATTGCGTCGTGGTCTGCCCGTACGGTGTCTTCTCGGTCGGCACGCTGCCGGTGGACAGGCGCAAGGACCTGAACCTGTTCGGCAAGCTGCGCGGTTATGCGCACCGCTGGCAGCAGGCCTTCACGCCGAATGCCGACGCGTGCCGCGCCTGCGGCCATTGCGTCAAGGCCTGTCCCGAACGGGCGATCACGCTGGTCCGGCACAGCCACAATGGACGCCACGATGCATCGATTGCTGCTGATTGACGACGACGAGGCGCTGGCCGCGCCGCTGGCGAGCTACCTGGCGCGCTTCGATTTCGCGCTGAGCGCGGTGACGCGGCCCAGCGCCGCGCTCGCGCGCCTGGCCGAGGAGCGCTTCGACGCCCTGATCCTGGACGGCATGCTGCCGGAGATGGATGGCTTCGCGTTCTGCAAGCGCGTGCGGGGCGGGACGGAGCCGTGGCGCGAGATCCCGATCCTGATGCTCACGGCGCGCGGCGACCTGACCGACCGCGTGGTCGGCCTGGAGCTGGGCGCGGACGATTACCTGTCCAAGCCCTTCGAGCCGCGCGAGCTGGCGGCGCGGCTGCAGACGATCCTGCGTCGCACGCGGCTAGCCCCGGTGACGGCGCCGGTGCCGGCCACGACGACACTGCGTTTCGTGGGCCTGGACATCGATACCGCGCGCCGGCAGGTCACCGCGGCCAGCGGGCCGGTCGAGCTGACCAGCACCGAGTACGAGCTGCTCCTGATGCTGGCGCGGGAACCCGGGCGGGTGTTCTCGCGCGACGAGATCCTCAACCAGCTGCGCGGCCAGGAGGCTGACATCTTCACGCGGGCGGTCGACATCCTGGTGAGCCGGATGCGCCGCAAGCTCGAACCGCTGGAGGCGCTCAAGACGCTGCGCAACGCGGGCTACTGCTTCGCGCTGCCGGCCGCGGGCGAGGCGGGCGCATGAACGATCCGCGCCATCCCTACGACCACTGGCACGACCCTCGTCAGCAGGAGCGGCGGCGCGACGGATGGCGTCGCCGGGACCGGCACGTCCGGCGCCTGCACCAGCTGGAGAAGATGCGCCGCTGGGCCGAGATGGAGGCCCAGGGCATCCCGTTCCCGCGCGAGCGCGGCTGGCGCTGGCACATGCGGGCGCGCAACCGCTGGCACCAGCGCTGGCACCGGCATCATGCGCACTTCAAGCACTCGCTGGGCGCGCGGCTGATCGCGATCTTCGTCGTGCTGGCCTGCGCCGGCATCGCCATCCTGTGGGCATCGATGCAGGTCGAGTACGGCCTGCTGTGGGCGGTGCCGCTGCTGCTGCTGGTGACAGGTCTTGCCTATGGCGGCATCCGCCACCTGGTGGGACCGCTGCGCGAGCTGGCCGCGGGCGCGGAGGCCTTCGGCCGGGGCGACCTTGCGCATCGCGTCCCGATCTACCACCGCGACGAGATCGGCGACCTCGCGCACCGCTTCAACCAGATGGCCGAGGACATCCAGGCGATGCTCGACGGCAAGCGGGCGCTGCTGCTGGCGATCAGCCACGAGCTGCGCAGCCCGCTGACGCGGGCGCGGCTGCATGCGGAGCTGGTCGACGAGGGGGCGTCGAAGGACGCGCTGCTGGACGAGCTGGCGCAGATGCGGGAGCTGATCTCGGCGCTGCTGGAGAGCGAGCGGCTGGGCAGCGGCCATCGGGCGCTGCAGGTCGGCGACTGCGACCTCGGCGCGCTGGCCCGGGAGCAGGACCAGCCGGGCGTGGCGCTGCGCATCGATCGCGACCTGCCGGTGCTCAAGCTCGACCGCATGCGGGTGCAGCTGCTGCTGCGGAACCTGGTGCACAACGCGCTGCGGCACAACGATCCCGATGCCGGACCGGTGATGGTCCGTGTCGAGCGCGACGGCGACGGCGCGATGCTCACCGTGCGCGATCACGGACCCGGCGTGCCGCCGGAGGTGCTGTCGCAGCTCGGCCAGCCGTTCTTCCGGCCCGACGAGGCGCGCGTGCGCAGCGAGGGCGGCGTGGGCCTGGGCCTGTCGCTGTGCCGGCTGGTCGCCGAGGCGCACGGCAGCCGGCTGGAGCTGCGCAACGCGCAGCCGGGGTTCGAGGCCGCGGTGAGATTCCCCTGACGGCCAGCCTCAGACCAGCACCGCCGCGATCGCGTAATCCTGCGGCCCCTGCACCACGTTGGAGGCGATCACGGTGACGGTCCACGCCCCCTTGCGGGCCTTGGCCACCTGCACGACCTCGACGTTGTTGCGCGTGTCCATCGCCAGCGCGCCGCTCGCACCAGTCGCACCACTTGCACCACTCGCACCGGTCGCCAGGTTGCCGACGTGGCGCGTGCCGTCCGGTGCGGTCACCACCAGGTTCAGGTTGTTGATCAGGCCCTTGCCGGGGAAGTCCGAGTAGGCCATCACCACGCGCAGCGTGCGGCCGGCCTTGGTCACGGGCAGCGCCTGGTTCACCAGCTGTCCGCTGGCCAGGCCCTTGCCGTCGAGGGTCAGCAGCACACTCTTCGTCGACCGGTCCAGGTTCACGGCGCCGTGGCCCTGGTGGTTGTCCAGCAGGGTGCCGGCCGGCGCCGTCCTGGGCAGCCGCCGCGCGCCGGCGATCAGCAGCGCCTTCAGCAGCGCCGCCGTCGGCGCGGCGATGGCGCGCTTGGTGCGCAGGAACTCGCGCAGCAGCGCCAGCGCGCCCGAGGTCAGCGGGGTCGCCATGCTGGTCCCGCCCATGTGGAAGTAGAGCTTGCTCTTCGGGAAGGCCGCCCAGGCGAAGTTGTTGGCCGCCAGCTGCGTCGAGCGCGTCGACAGGATGAAGGTGCCCGGCGCCACGACGTCGGGCTTGACGCGGCCGTCGAGCGTCGGGCCGCGGCTGGAGAACGCCGCCACCTGGTCGGCGCTGTTGGCCATCGGATCGGCCTTGTAGGGCGCGACCGGGAAATCGTCCGGCCACCAGCCGCCGTAGCGCTCGGCGTTGAACTCCGGCCGCAGGTTCTCGCTCGCGCCCACGGTGATGCAGTTCTTCGCGGTGCCGGGCGAGGTCACGCTGCCGGTGTTGATCTGTCCGTCGCCGTCCGAATCGGTGCCGTCGTTGCCCGCCGCGATCACGAAGCACATGTCCTTGCGTTTCCAGACGAAGGCGTCGAACTGGCTGCATTGCTCGTCGTAGTCGCCGGCGTCGCCGCCGCCCCACGAGTTGGAATGGATGCGCGCGCCCTTGTCGTATGCGAACTGGAACAGGCCGGCCAGGTCCGATGGCAGGCCGGCCAGCAGGAATCGCTCGGCCTTGAGATTGGCCGGCGCGCCCGGCTTCCATTGCATCTGCTGTTCGATGGCCTGGAACACCAGCTTCGCCTGCGGCGCGTGCCCGCGGATCGGCTTGGCCAATGAGGCGGACGCGCTGCCGTTGCCGAGCACCGAGCCCGCCACGTGCGTCCCGTGGCCGGAGTCCAGGTCGGCGGGGCCGTCGTCGGCGCCGGCGTTGGTGGCGTAGACCTTCCAGTCGGGCGTGACCGGATAGCTCCTGATCGCGGCGATGCGGCCGGCGAAATCGGCATGGATGGTCGCCGGATCGCCGGTGTCCAGGCCGGTGTCGCAGACGGCGACGGTTTCGCCCTTGCCGGTCAGGTGGAGTCCGCTGGCCTGGACGGCCGCGAAAGCATTGCCCATCAGCGTCGTGGCCACGTTGTTGGAGGTCCGCGGCACCACGCGCTCGCGGATGTAGCGCACGCCGTGCACGGCGGACAGCGCGCGCACCTGGTCGCGTTGCTGCCTGGCCGTGGCGTCGGGCCCGAAGCGGAGCTTGAGCATGCGGGCGCGCGGATTGGACGACACGACCGCGAAGCCCAGCTCGCGCGCAGCGCGCTCGATCGCGCCGAGGTCGGCCGCGTCGAAGACCTCGACGACGAGCAGGTCCGGCACGACCCGCCGACGCGGCAGCTCCGGCGCACCGCCGGGGGCGGCCAGCGCGGGCGCCACGCGGTCCGAGTGGGGCAGGTGTCCGACCCAGCGCACCATCGGCAGGGTCTCGATGGCGCGAAGGGCGGCCTCGTCGGCCTTGACCACGTAGGCGAAGCCGCTCATCGGCTGGCGCAGCGTGCCGCCGGCGCTGCGCAGCTTCGCCAGCCACGGCCGCTTGACCGGACCGATGAACTGCACGACGTAGTGGTGGGCCCCCGGCGGCAGCGCCGCCGCCTTGGTGGCGAGCGCGCGCGACTTGGCCGTGCGGGCGGTCGGGTCGGTCGCGCCGCCGCCGAGATCGAGCCGGTACTGGTCGGCCATCTCCTCGACCGGGAACTGGCGCACGAGGCGCGCCGCATCGGCGTCGGCGGCGTCGATGAGGACGAACGCCGGATAACGCTCGACCACGCGCGCGCCAGGCGCGACCGCGGCAACATCGGCGGGCGTCGCGAAGATTTTGAGCATGGGCATGGCGGTTCTCCTCGGCGCGCCGCGTCGAAGGCTGAAGTGTGGTGCACGCCGCTCCGGACTTCACCCTTCAATGTGGGGATGCTGGCGGCGGCCGACCGGGGACGACGACCGCTGACGATGGCCGACCGACTCATGCGAGTGGCCTCGGGGGATCCGCCTACCGAGACGAGTCGGTGTCCCCGCGAGAACCTGTGTGGCGCTGGCGCCATCGATTTCATCGAATCGATTTCATTGATCTTTTCGTGCCAAGTCTTGCGGATGTCGCGAGGAAGATCGCTCTCCCGCGTCGCCTGGCGCGGTCCATGTCATCCCGATGAAGGTGATGTTGATGAATTGATCCGATCTGACTGGAGTTGTCCATGTCCTCGATGTCCTTCCTGCAAGCCGGCACGTCCGGTTCCTCCGCCGCCCGCGCCCGTTTCCACGGCCCGGCGAGCTTCCCTCCCAGCCTCGACGACGAGCTCGACGACGAGCCCGGCGCAGACCTCGCCGCGCTGGCCCTCGACGAGGGCGCCGGCAGCGGCGCGCCGCCGGTGCCGCCGCCAACGTCCGGCGCGACGGCTGCCGCGCCGGCGCCGCGTCCTGCCAGGACGCTGTTCATGCAGCGCCGCCTGATGGAGCTCCGTCCGCTGCTGCGCCTGAACGGCGAGGCGTTCGAGGCCTTCCTCTACCAGTCGCGCATGTACCCGTCGCTGAGCCGCTTCGCGCCGGGCAGCGTCGAGTACTTCGTGCCGCGACGCGACATCACCGTCGGGCTGGCGATGAAGACGCTGCGCGAGCGCATCGAGCATGCGGCGGTCATCGCCGAACTCGTCTGCCGCCTCAAGCGTGACGACGAGGAGGAGGGCGGGCTGTGCAACGACGACGAGGCGGTCGTCGCCACCGCCGCGATCCGCGACGACCTGCGCGAGGCGCTGGGCATGCTCGGCGTGTACGAGCAGGCGATCCGCGAGGGCGTGGCGGTGGTGCAGTACCACGAGCCCATCGCCAGCGAGGCGGCGTGAGGCGGCTTGAGGTGGCGTGACCCTGCGTGATGTAGCGGGATGCTGCCTGACGCTGCCTGACGCTGCCTGACGCTGCTTGAGGCGCACCGGGCCCGAGTGCTCGCGGGCCCGGTAAGCCGTGGGTAAGTCGTCCGGGCGGAGGATGCGCCCTTAATATCAGCGCTTCCGCCTTCCCCCGCCCATGAACCGAATCGCCCTGGTCGAGGACCACGTCCGGCTTGCCGGACTGATCCGTCAGGCCCTGCAGTCCGCCGGCATCCCGACCGACGTCTTCCATGCGATGGAGGCCGCCTGGGTTGCCCATCGCGACGTCGGCTACGCGGCGCTGGTCATCGACCGGGGCCTGCCGGACGGCGACGGCCTCTCGTTGGTCAAGCGCCTGCGTGCCGCGCATCAAGGCACGCCGTGCCTGATGCTCACGGCGCGCGACGCGCTGCATGACCGGATCGACGGACTGGAGTCCGGCGCCGACGACTACCTGGCCAAGCCCTTCCCGATGGAGGAGCTCGTGGCGCGCGTGCGGGCGCTGATGCGCCGGTCGGTGGCGGTGCGGCCGCCGCGGGCGGTCTTCGGCGACATCGAGATCGTGGTCGAGGAGGCGCTGCTGGTGCGCGGCGAGGTCTCCGTGGCGCTGGCGCCGGCGGAGCTGCAGATCGCGGTCGCGCTGGTGCAGCAGCAGGGACGCACGGTCCGGCGCGCGGCGCTGGAGGCGGCGGCCTGGGGCCTGTCCGAGGCGGTGACGCCGAATGCGCTCGATGTCGCCTTGCATCGCCTGCGCAAGAAGCTGAGCTCGCTGGGCTCGGCGCTGCGCATCGTCAATCTCAGGAATCACGGGTATGCGCTTCAAGATGCGGTGGCCGAATAGTCTGCGCGACCGCGTGCTGGCCGTGCTGGGCGCCAGCATGGTGCTCAGCGGCGTGGTGGTGGGCGTGGCCTCCATGGTGCTGTGGGAGCCGTTCTCGCGCTGGGTGCTGCGCCACCAGATCGAGGACAACGGTGCCGCGCTGGCGCGGCATCTGCGCTTCGACGCGCAGGGCTGGCCGGTGGGCATCGACGAGCGGGTGATCGAGCCCTGGATGTTCGACAGCCTGCGCAGCGAGGTCATGCTGCGCGTGGCCGACAAGGAAGGCCACGTCGCGTATTCGTCGGACGGCGTCAAGACCACGATCGCGCCGGAGGGCCGGGACTTCGAGGCGCACCGCCATTCCTTCGTCTTCCGACGCAACGGCATCTCGATGCATGGCGCGACCGTCCCGTTCGATCACGCGGGGCGGCGCTGGTACGTGCAGTTCGCCGTCACCGACCGCATGGTGCTGAAGATGCGGGAGTCGATCGGCTTCGACGTCTTCCGGCAGGGCGTGATCGCGCTGGGGGCGACCTTCGTGCTGATCTTCCTGGTCACGATCCACGTGGCGCTGCGGCAGGCCTTGCTGCCGGTGCGCGCCGCGTCGGGCGCCGCGCGCCGCATCGCGCCGCGGACGCTGGCCGAGCGGCTGCCGACCGTGGACCAGCCGCGCGAATTGCGGCCGCTGGTCGAGGCCTTCAACGCGGCGCTGGATCGCCTGCAGGGCGGCTTCAAGACGCAGCAGGAGTTCCTGTCGAATGCGGCGCACGAGCTGAAGACGCCGCTGGCGCTGATCCGCGCGCAGGTGGAGCTGGCGGAGGCCGGCCCGTGGCGCGACCAGGTGCTGGAGGACGTGGACCGCGTCGCGCGGCAGGTGCAGCAGTTGCTCCTGCTGGCGGAGGCCAGCGAGCAGCGCAACTACCGCGTCGAGGCGATCGATCCGACGCCGGCGCTGCGCGAGGTCTTCGAGTTCATGGAGCGCGTGGCCGCAAGGCATGACGTGACCCTGGGCCTCCACGTGAGCCCGTCGCTGCGGTCCTGGCGCGCGGACCGTGGCGCGCTGTTCACGCTGCTGAAGAACCTGCTGGAGAACGCGATCCAGCACAGTCCGCGGGAGGGCGTGGTCACGCTGATGGCGGATGCGGACGGCTTCACGGTCGCGGACCAGGGCAAGGGCGTCGCCGAGCAGGACCTGCCGCGCATCTTCGAGCGCTTCTGGCGCGGCGCGGACCGGCGGGAGCAGGGTGCTGGGCTGGGGCTGGCCATCTGCACGGAGATCGCGTCCGCGCATGGCTGGCGCCTGAGCGCTCATCGGCGGTCGCCGGGGCCGGGGTTGGCGCTGCGATGCGACGTGAGCGCGGCCGTCGATGCCGGCACGGATCCCAGTCCGCCGGCGGAACCTTCCGCGCGTCCTCAAGAGGAGAACGCCGCCCTGCCTCCAGCATCACCCGCCCCGAACTCGCCGGGGCCGTCCGGCGCCGGCGTGCAGGCGGGCTACTCCCAGGCGTTGGTGCGTGCCTTGTTCTGACCGTCGACGTTCGCCAGTTGAGCCCAGTAGTACCGGCAGGAGATACCGGACCAGATGAATGGACTTGAGGGGTGTCGCGCTGAGGATACTGGGGACCGGTTTCTCATACCTCTGGGAGTTCACACTTGCTCGGCCTGATCATCCTGGTCTTCCTCATCGCCTGGGGCGTCTACACCGGTTGGCGTGGCGCCGACGAGGAAACGCCCCAATGGCCCAAGGCCCTCTGGGGGATCGCGGGCTTGCTGGGTCTTGTCGGACTGGGGATAGCCTCGGCCTTCATGCTCCCGTGGGATCAGGGCGCGGCCATGATGATGGGCATCGCCATGTTCGGGCCCCTTGTCATGCTGTTGCTCAGCGTGATAGGCCTGGGGGTTGTTGTGGAAGTGCTGGTGCGCCATCACAGGCGGCGCCGCGAGAGGCTCGATTGAAGGAGCTTGCGCAGACGTCGTTTCCGTTTTCGACACGGAGCAGGACGCGATCTCGGTGGCTTCGGGTCATCCGGGCGCGGTGCCTCGAATGCTCGCCCGCGAGTCGGGCCTGGTCGTCATCGGACGGAGAACCTGCGATGCCAACGTCGCGCAGGTTCAGGCGCCTGATGGATTGAAGGGGTGGTCCGTGGCAACGGTGCTCATGAATGCCGGGCCATGCGTGCCTCCGGGCCAGCGTGGCTGACAAGGTCTTCTTTCATCCGCAAAAAAGGGCCCGGCGCATCTCGGGCTGCTTCATCGCTATCATCCCCGCCATCAAGGAGACGACATGACCCCACGCTTCTGGATGGCGCTCACCGCGGGCGCACTGTTCTCTTTGTCGGCGGCGGCCCAGGAGGTCACGTTGACGCGGCTCGATTGCGGCAACGGGACCAACGACCCTCGGCGCTTCAGCGACACCTTCGCCTACACCGAGACGTCCAAGCCCTTCACCTTCAGCTGCTACGTCATCCGGCACGGCGCGGACGTGATGGTCTGGGACACCGGCTACCTGCCGGGCTCGGCACCCAACGCGACCAACAAGCCGCTGGGCGATCTGCTCAAGCAGATCAAGGTCGATCCGGCCGACGTGAAGTACGTGGGCATCAGCCACTTCCACGCCGACCACACCGGCCAGGTGAGCCTGTTCAAGAACGCGACCCTGCTGATCGGCAAGGCCGATTGGGAAGCCATCAACGCGACCCCGCCGATGGCCGGCGCGAACGCGAAGGGCTTCGCCGAGTGGATCGCCGAGAAGCGCAAGGTCGAGCCGCTGAGCGCGGACAAGGACGTCTTCGGCGACGGCACCGTCATGGTCCTGCGCGCGCCGGGTCACACGCCCGGACACAGCATCCTGCTGGTGCGCCTGAAGGAGATGGGGCCGGTGATCCTCAGCGGTGATTCCGTGCACTTCCACGAGAACTACGAGCACGACGGCGTGCCCGGCTTCAACGACGACCGCGCGCAGACGCTCGCCTCGATCCAGCGCGTCAAGCAGATCGAGAAGAACCTCAAGGCCACGGTCATCATCCAGCACGACCCGCGCGACATCGGCAAGCTGCCGGCCTTCCCGGCGGCGGCGAAGTAGACGCGCAGGGCGCGACGGCGGCCAGCCGACAACCGGCGCCGCCGGTTGCCGCCGCGTCCCAGGTCGGGGATGAAGGATCAGCGATCAGCGATCAGCGATCCGCGATCAGTGCCCGATCGCCCCTTGCAGGCTGACCTGCTGCCGCCATGCGTGATCCACGCGGCCGTCCTGGGTGCCGCCGTGTTGCGCGAAGTAGCGCGACGGGCAGTCGCCGTAGCAGCGCACCCACACCTTCGCCAAGTGGGCGGAGTCCGTGAACCCGGACGCCTGAGCGATGGCGGTCAGCGCGCGTCCGCTGCCGAAGAACATCGCCGCGCGCTGGATCTTCACGGCCAGCGCGTACTGCCGGGCCGAGATGCCCAGCGATCGCAGGAAGCCGCGCGACGCCTGCGCGGCGGACATGCCGAGCGGCGCGCCGAGCGCCGCCAGATCCTGCGCGGGATCCAGCCGCAGGACCGCCATCATCTGCGCCACGCGCGGATCCAGCGGCCGATGCGGCGCGACGCTGTCGGCCACGCTGCCCACCAGCATCTGCACCGAGGCCCGCAGCCGACGGCCGCTCAGCGCGTCGCGCGCGAAGGCGCCGGCGCAGTCCAGCAGGCCGGCGAAGTGCTGCGCGTCCAGCACGCGCACCGGCGCGCGGTCCGGCCAGCGGCTGAATGTGTTGTAGCGCGGGTGGGTCGGCTCGAGGTCGATCAGCACCACCGGTGCTCCGCCGGAGTCAAGGGCGCGCGCCGCGAACGGACGCACCGCCACCAGCCGGCCCTGCCACTGCTGGCCGCCGACGCTGACGCTCAGCGGCTGCGTCGTCAGCGCGCAGGCCAGCGTGACCGAGTGCCGCCGCACCTGCGAGCGCACGGCGCCGCTCGCATAGATGAAGCTGTCGCCCAACAGGCCCAGGCGCGGCCCGACGAAGTTGCCAGACGTCATGGGGACATGCTGCGTCCAGTCTCGCCGTCGCGTCAAGGCGGGACCGCGCCGCGCTCCTGGTCATAGCGGACCTGCGCGCGCATGGCCTTCTCCTCCATGCTGCGCGCGGTGGAGGTGTCCTCGCGCATGAGCTCCAGGATGCGGCGCGCGACGGCGTCGTCCTGCGCGAACATCTGCTGCGCCGCTTCCGCGCCGAAGTGGGCGGCTCGCAGCGCCTGCATCGTCTTCAGCTGTGCCAGTCCCTCCTCGGGCACCTGCAGCGCCTGACCCGGCGGGAACGCGGCCGCCTGGGCGGTCTGGTAGGCCTCGAACTGCGCCACCAGCTCGCGCGCCCGCGCGGCCGCCGGCGCCGGCAGGCCGGCCAGCTCGGCGTCCACGCGCGCCGTCAGCGCCTCGCCTTCGTTGAGCGCCAGAAGCGCTTCGGCGCGCAGACGCATCGGTTGGTCGACGACGAGTCGCCCCTTGGCATCGGTGCGGAAGACGCGTTGCACTGGCTCGGCAAGACCTGCCCCCGACGCCGAGGCCGACGCAGATGCCGAGGTTGGCGTCGGCCCAGGCGTCCAGGCGCTGACGCTGCCGTCGAACGCCGACGGCGCGTTCGCGTTCGCGGCCTGAGCGTCGACCGGCGCGGACGCCCCGGCCGCTCGCGACCACGGAAAGGCCGTGGTCGGCTCCTCGGCGATCGCCGGGGCCTGAGCCCCGGCGGCCAGCCAGGCGAGGAGGGCCACGGCGCCCAGGCCGGTGGCGAGGGCCAGCGCGATGCGCCGGCCCCGTTGGCGATCGGACAGGTGCGACATGGCGTCCTCCCTCGGGCTCAGTACGGGCAGTTCTGGCTGTAGCGATCGAAGACCAGCGCGGTCGCGTAGGCCGTGTGCGGCGTGCCGCACAGGAAGGGCGAGTAGCGCGTGTCCGCGTCCACGAAGCGCTTCATCCACGTCACGCCGTAACGGCCGATCGGCGTGTTGGTGCTGTTCGGCGTGAAGTGGGTGGCGAGGTTGAGCTCCGCATAGGCCTTGAACGTGGTGGCCGGCAGGCTGGCGTAGAAGGGCCGCGCATGCACGGCGACCGGGGCCACCGTGTCGCCGTCGGCGCCGACGATGAGCGTCGGCACCCGCACCTGGGTGAAGCTGGTGCTGAGGTTCCACGGCGTCAGCGGCAGCGCGGCCTTGAGCGTCGGGTTGTCCTCGGCCGCGATCAGTGCGCCGCCGCCGCCCATCGAGTGCCCGGCCACGGCCAGCCGGGTGCTGTCCACGCGGCTTCTGACGGTGCTGCTGGCGCTGTTGACCACGTAGTTCAGCGCCGCCATCAGCTGCGTGGCGCGGCTGGCGGGCTGGTCCAGCGTGGTGTTGGTGTTCATCGTGATCACCACCAGACCGTGCGTGGCCAGGCGCCGGCCCAGCCAAGCGATGCTGGATTCCGTGGCGGTGAAGCCGGGGCTGATCGCGACCACGCCGTAGCGCCCGGCAGTGGTGGGGTAGTAGATGGTGCCGCCGCCGAAGCCCCGCGCGAGCGTCACGTTGCTGGTCGCGACCGCGAACGAGCCCGCGGTGGCGTTGAGGCTGGCCGAGGTGGGATCCGGGCCGATCTGCGCCCAGGCGCTGCCCGCGGCGAAGGTGGCGAAGGCGACGCACAGGGCGGCGGTCCGCAGGGCGGTCCGCGGCGAAGCTGTCTGAGTCATGGTGTCTCCCTTGATGAGGTGGCCCGGCGCGAGATGCACCGGGCCGGCCCAGTCTAGGAAGCGGCCCCTCGGAGTGCCTTGTACGCATCCGGGGGAAGAGCCCCCTAGGATGATTCAGGGAAAACCCGCAATGGACGGGCGGTTCAGCCCGGCTTGCCGTTGCGGGCCGCGGCGGCGGCCCGGGCCACGTGCAGCTTGCGGTAGCTGTCGATCAGGCGGTGGTGCCGGTCGAGGCCTTCCAGCTTCATGCTGGTCGGCGTCAGGCCGTGGAAGCGCACGCTGCCGTCCACGGATCCGAGCACGGCATCCATGCGCGCGTCGCCGAACATGCGGCGGAAGTTGGCGACGTAGTCGTCCAGCTCCAGCTCCTCGTCCAGCAGCACCTCCAGCACCACGCTCACGGCCTGGTAGAACAGGCCGCGATCGACCGTGTTCTCGTTGTATTGCAGGAAGGCGCCGACCAGTTCCTGCGCCTCCTCGAGCTGCCCCAGCGCGAGATGGATCAGCAGCTTCAGTTCCTGGAGGGTCAGCTGACCCCAGACCGTGTTCTCGTCGAAGTCGATGCCGATCAGGGTGGCGATGTCGGTGTAGTCGTCGAGCTCGCTGTCCTCGAGGCGCTCCAGCAGCGCCGCCAGCTGCTCATCGTCCAGCCGGTGCAGGTTGAGGATGTCGGCGCGGAAGGCCAGGGCCTGGTTGGTGTTGTCCCAGATCAGGTCCTCGACGGGGTAGATCTCCGAATAGTCCGGCACCAGGATGCGGCAGGCCGTCGCGCCCAGCTGGTCGTACACGGCCATGTAGGACTCCTTGCCCATGTCCTCGAGGATGCCGAACAGCGTGGCCGCTTCCTGGGCGTTCGAGTCGGCGCCCTGGCCGGAGAAGTCCCATTCGACGAAGTCGTGATCGGCCTTGGCGCTGAAGAAGCGCCACGAGACGATGCCGCTGGAATCGATGAAATGCTCGACGAAGTTGTTGGGCTCGGTGACGGCGTTGCTGGCGAAGGTCGGCCGGGGCAGGTCGTTCAGGCCTTCGAAGCTGCGGCCCTGCAGCAGCTCCGTCAGGCTGCGCTCCAGCGCGACCTGCAGGCGGGGATGCGCGCCGAAGGAAGCGAACACGCCGCCGGTCCGCGGGTTCATCAGCGTCACGCACATCACCGGATACAGGCCGCCCAGCGACGCGTCCTTCACCAGCACCGGGAAGCCCTGTTCCTCCAGGCTGCGGATGCCGGCCACGATGCCGGGGTACTTGTCCAGCACCGCCTGCGGCACGTCGGGGAGGGCGATCTCGCCTTCCAGGATCTCGCGCTTGACGGCCCGTTCGAAGATCTCGGACAGGCATTGCACCTGCGCCTCGGCCAGCGTATTGCCGGCGCTCATGCCGTTGCTGACGTAGAGGTTCTCGACCAGGTTGGACGGGAACCAGACCACCTCGCCGTCGGAGCGCCGCACATACGGCAGCGCGCAGATGCCGCGTGCCACATTGCCGGAGTTGGTGTCGATCAGGTGCGAGGCGCGCAGCTCGCCGTCGGGGTCGTACCAGGCGAGGCAGCGTTCGTCGAGCAGGCCGTCAGGAAGCGCATCGTCCGGTCCGGGTTTGAACCAGCGCTCATCGGGGTAATGCACGAAGGACGCGTTGGCGATGTCCTCACCCCAGAACACGCCCGCGTAGAAATGGTTGTTGTTCAGGCGTTCGATGTATTCGCCCAGGGCCGAGGCCAGCGCGCTTTCCTTCGTCGCGCCCTTGCCGTTGGTGAAGCACATCGGCGAGTGCGCGTCGCGGATGTGCAGCGACCACACGTTGGGCACCAGGTTGCGCCAGGAGGCGATCTCGATCTTGATGCCCAGGTCCGCCAGGATCCTCGTCATGTTGGCGATGGTCTGCTCCAGCGGCAGATCCTTCCCCGGGATGTAGGTCGCCGCCGTCGCATCCGGATTCAGCGTCAGCAGGGCCTGCGCGTCGGCGTCGAGGTTCTCGACCTCCTCGATCACGAACTCCGGCCCGGCCTGCACGACCTTCTTGACCGTGCAGCGGTCGATGGAGCGCAGGATGCCCAGGCGGTCCTTCTCGGAGATGTCGGCCGGCAGCTCGACCTGGATCTTGAAGATCTGCTGGTACCGGTTCTCGGGGTCGACGATGTTGTTCTGGGAGAGGCGGATGTTCTCCGTGGGGATGTCGCGGGTGACGCAGTACAACTTGACGAAGTAGGCCGCGCACAGGGCCGAGGAGGCCAGGAAATAGTCGAACGGACCCGGCGCCGAGCCGTCGCCCTTGTAGCGGATGGGCTGGTCGGCGATGACCGTGAAATCATCGAACTTGGCTTCCAGGCGGAGCTTGTCGAGAAAGTTGACCTTGATTTCCATGCGATGACTCGTCTGCGGGTTATCCAGCATTATCGGCGGCGACCTTCGCGACCCGGCGACCCGGCGACCTGGGCGACCTGGGCAAGCCGGGTCCGGCGGATAGGATGGGCGGATGACCGCGCCCGACACCTCCGGCACCCGACTGCGCGACCTCGCGCGCCTGCGACGCGTGCGCGACCGCATCGACCGCGAGTACGCCCAGCCGCTGGACGTGGAGGCGCTGGCGCAGGGCGTCGGCATGTCGGCCGGGCACCTGAGCCGCCAGTTCCGGCTGGCCTACGGCGAGTCCGTCTACGCCTACCTGATGACGCGCCGCATCGAGCGCGCCATGGCGCTGCTGCGCCGCGGCGACCTCGGCGTCACCGAGGTCTGTTTCGAGGTCGGCTGCTCGTCGCTGGGCACCTTCAGCACCCGCTTCACCGAATTGGTCGGCGTGCCGCCGAGCGTCTACCGCCGCGACTCGGCGGGCGAGGCCGAGGGCCTGCCGTCCTGCGTCGCCAAGCAGGTGACGCGTCCGATCAGGAATCGAGAAGCGCCGGAAAAGGCGTCCCCCTAGACTGCGTTCCAAGGGTCCGGACCCCGGCGGCGACGGCCGCTCACCCCGCTGACATCAGTCACCTGGAACCATTCATCTGGAGACACCCATGGACATCACCATCCACTCGACCTTCCTGCCGCACACCGACCCCGAGGAATCGCTGGCCTTCTACCGTGACGGCCTGGACTTCGAGATCCGCAAGGACGTCGCCTTCGGCGGCAACCGCTGGATCACGATCGGACCCAAGGGCAAGCCGGACACGTCGATCGTCCTGTTCCCGCCGAACGCCACGCCCGGCCTCACCGACGAGGAAAAGCGCACCATCGCCGAGATGATGGCCAAGGGCACCTACGCGATGCTGCTGCTCGGCGCGAAGGACCTGGACGCCACCTTCGAGCGCCTGCAGTCGCGGGACGCCGAGATCGTCCAGGAGCCCACCGACCAGCCCTACGGCGTGCGCGACTTCGGCGTGCGAGACCCGGCGGGCAACATGATCCGTATCCAGCAACTCAAGCACTGACCCTTGGAGGCGCGCATGCCCAGCACCACCGTTCCGAAGAAGAAGGCCTCGACCGGCTCTGCCAAGCACGCCGCGACCTACGTGGCGAAGAAGGCGGCCAAGCCAGTCGCCAAGAGCACGTTCAGGAATGCCGCGCCCAGCGACGACGACGTCCCCGGCGTGGATGCTTCCAGGATGATCGATGCCCGCATCGCGGAGCTGGGCGACTGGCGCGGCGAGCTGCTCGCACGGCTGCGCAAGCTGATGAAGGAGGCGGTGCCGGGTGTCGAGGAAACGTGGAAGTGGCGCGGCACGCCGGTGTTCGAGCACAACGGCCAGATCTGCACCGGCGAGACCTACAAGGAGGTCGTGAAGATGACCTTCGCGAAGGGCGCGAAGCTGGCGGATCCGGGCAAGCTCTTCAACTCGAGCCTCGACGGCAACGCGCGCCGTGCCATCGACATCCGCCAGGGCGAGAAGATCGATGAGACCGCGCTGAAAGCGCTGTTCAAGGCGGCCGCGGCGCTGAACGACGCGGCCGCCAAGCCGAAGAAGGCCAAGCCGGCGGCTTGAGGCCGCCGGCTCGGTGCTTCAGCCTTCCGTCGTCGAGGGTCAGCCCTGCTGGCTCGCGAAGGTCCTGCGGAACTCCGGCGCCGCGTCCTCGCGGGTGTTGACTTCGAGCATCAGCCGTCCCGGCATCCAGCAGAAGAAGCGTGAGCCTCGCGCATGCGAGATCAGCTCGGTCTCCATCGGCACGCCCGCGCCGAGCATGTCGGCGTGGATGCGATGGAGATCCGTCAGCGTCGAGACTTCGACGCCGATGTGGAAGTTGCCGGGCCAGCTGATGTCGCGATCGCGGGCGTCCTCGAGGACGATGTCGAGGGCGTCCTTCTTCACGACGCGGCTGCGGCCCATCGCGAGCACGGCAAAGCCGAGGAACTGCTCGAAGAACGCAGCGGTCGCGGGAACGTCGTGGGAGGGGAAGCTCAGATGGTTGAGCGTGGAATGGACCGTGGTGTGCGTGGTCATGGTATGCCTGTGCGCAAGCCGGCACGACGCTGAGGCGTCGGAATGCCAGTGGGGTTGCGCGTTGGCTGACGTAAACGCTTACGGCCCGGTGCAGATCAGTTCAGAACGAAACGACTGCGGAGCGGTTGTCATCGTAGTGGTGCCTCGCGAGCACGGTCAAGCGCGATGGCGCGGAGGCTCGGATCGTCGTGCGATCACCGGATGAACGCCTTCAACGCTCCCGACGCGCGGTGCGGAACGTGATCGACCAGCGCAGCCGTTCCACCGGGGCGACGCTGTGCTGCCAGGCCCATCGCGCCGGCCCTCGCAGCGCGTAGATCGATCGGGGCTCGACGCTGACCTTGATCACGTCCCCGCGCTTGGGCGCATCGGGCGGATAAGGGCGGAAGCGCAGCGTCGCGGCCGCGCCGAGCGACACGCCGAACACCTCCTCGAAGTCAGGCACGTCGCGATGCCAACCCAGGGGCGTGCCGGGCGAGTACTCGGCCACCAGCGCGTGCACGAGCGCCTCCGGCGCCATGCCGGCCCATTCCGCGACGCGTCGCCGCAGCGGCTGCAGTTCCTCGATGAGCGCCTGCGCCGGACGCAGCCGGTTGGTGTCGTAATCGAAGCTGCCGCCGTAGCTGACGACGCGGCGCCGCGCGGTGTATTCCTTGTACTGCGCGGCCTCCAACGGCAGCGAGCGGATCAGCGCGATCAGCGCGGCTTCCTCGTCCGACGACAGGAAGCCCGAGCGATACGTCATGCCGTCAGGCAGCGCGTCGGAGGGCGGGTCGAGGTCGTCGAAGAGCTTGGATTGGTCCATGTCGTGAGGCTGGCCGCGAGGCAGCGCGAGGTAGCCCGAGGCAGCGCGAGGCAGCGCGAGCGATCGCGAGGGGTCGGTTCAGCCGCGCAGGTGGTTGTCCTTCACCCGGATGTAATGCTCGGCGGAGTACTTCAGGTAGGCGATCTCGTCGGCGGTCAGTTCGCGCACGGGCATCGCGGGCCGGCCCATGTAGAGGTGGCCGCTCTTGAGTACCTTGCCCGGCGACACCAGGCTGCCGGCGCCGAGCATCACGCGGTCCTCGATGACGACGTCGTCCATCACGATGCTGCCCATGCCGATCAGGCACTCGTTGCCGATGCGGCAGCCGTGCAGGATGACGGAATGGCCGATGGTCACGTGGTCGCCGATGATGAGCGGCGAGCCCTCCGGCTTCTTCGGATGCTTGTGCGAGACGTGGCCCATCGTCAGGTCCTGCACGTTGGTGCCGGCGCCGATCACAATGCGGTTCACGTCGCCCCGCAGCACCGCGTTGCACCAGACCGAGCTGTCCGGACCGAGGGTGACATCGCCGATCACCTGGGCGGAGTCATGGACGAAGACGCGCTCGGCGAGCACCGGGG
The DNA here is from genome assembly GCA_966211105.1 of uncultured Burkholderiales bacterium. GTDB lineage: Bacteria > Pseudomonadota > Gammaproteobacteria > Burkholderiales > Burkholderiaceae_C > Roseateles. The sequence continues at coordinate 36,386 of CBIHMU010000002.1, read as the reverse complement.
CAGTAGCTAGGTAAGGGGACAGCGGCATGGCGGGCGAGGGCGGGCAACGGAAGAAGAAGACCATTGTCGCGGCGTCGACGAAGACCGCCGCGAAGCCTGCTGCGAATCGTGCTGCGGAGCCAGCTGCGAAACGCGCTGCGAAGGCTGCTGTGAAACGCGCGACGAAGCCCGCAGCGACATCGGCCGCGAAGCCCGCCGCCAAGGCCCCGCGCGAGAAGCGTCACCGCCACTACGTCTACGTCGTCGAGCTCGCCGACCAGGTCTGGAACGAGCCGCGCTTCCGCAAGGCGAATCCGGACTACCGGCTCGGCATGCCCTTCGTCTACGTCGGCATGACAGGGCTCGATCCCGACCTGCGCTTCGACAAGCACAAGGCCGGCATCCAGTCCAACCGCTACGTCTTCGACTACGGCCTGCGCCTGCTGCCGCAGCTCTACGAGGTCTACAACCCCATGCCCTACGAGGCCGCGCGGGAGATGGAGGTCGAGCTCGCCATCGGCCTGCGCGAGGCGGGCTACGGGGTCTGGCAGGCCTGAACGAGACGCCCGGACGACAGGCCTGAATGGCTGGCCCATCGCTGTTCCGATACAGCGCTGCGGCATCATGGTCCGGCCCTTCGTTCTGGAGCCGAGATGAGCGCCACGTCCCCCATCGCCGCCACGCCCGTGGCCCTTCCGACCTACGCCGACGTCGAGGCCGCCGCCCGCCGCATCGACGGCCAGGCGCATCGCACGCCGGTGCTGACCTCGCGCACCGTCGACGAGCTGTTCGGCGCGCAGGTCTTCTTCAAGTGCGAGAACTTCCAGCGCATGGGCGCCTTCAAGTTCCGCGGCGCGTTCAACGCGCTGTCGCGCTTCACGCCGGAACAGCGCCGCTTCGGCGTGGTCGCGTTCTCGTCGGGCAACCACGCGCAGGCGATCGCGCTGTCGGCGCGCCTCCTCGGCATGCCGGCGACCATCGTGATGCCCAAGGACGCGCCCGCCGCCAAGATCGCCGCCACGCGCGGCTACGGTGGTCAGGTCGTCCTCTACGACCGCTACACCGAGGATCGCCAGCAGATCGGCCGCGATCTGGCCGACAGGCACGGCCTGACCCTCATCCCGCCGTTCGACCATCCCGACGTGCTGACCGGGCAGGGCACCGCGGCGAAGGAGCTGTTCGACGAGGTCGGTCCGCTGGACGCCGTCTTCGCGCCGCTGGGTGGCGGCGGGCTGTTGTCGGGCACGGCGCTGTCGACCCGCGCGCTGTCGCCGAAGGCGAAGCTGTATGGCGTCGAGCCCGAGGCGGGCAACGACGGCCAGCAGTCCTTCCGCAGCGGCACGATCGTCACCATCGACACGCCGCGCACGATCGCGGACGGCGCGCAGACGCCGCACCTCGGCGACATCACCTTCGCGCTGATCCGTCAGCATGTCGACGACGTCCTCACCGCCTCCGACGCGGAGCTGGTCGACGCCATGGGCTTCTTGGCGGCGCGGATGAAGATGCTGGTGGAGCCGACCGGCTGTCTCGGCTTCGCCGCCGCAACGGCGATGAAGGACCAGTTGAAAGGCCAGCGCGTCGGCATCGTCATCAGCGGCGGCAATGTCGACATGGCGCGTTTCTGCGAACTGGTCGGCGCCGCCTCGGCGGCCTGAGCGGGCGATGCGGGCGCGGCGAGCGCCCTCAGGACGTTGGAGCGCCTGGGCGTTTCGCGCGTTCTGAGCGTTCTGAGCGTTCTGGGCGTTCTGGGCGTTCCGCGTTACCGCCGGTCACAGCTGCGAGGGACGCGAAGCCGTGCGCGTGACCTTGGTCAATGTCGCACTCGGGGCCGGATGCCCAGAATGCGATCGCCATCCGACTTCAGACAGCAGGGGGACCCTCGCGTGCAAGCCCATCTCATCGACTCCGTCGGCGCCGCCGGCAAGAACCGCAAGGCCGACGTCGAATCCGTACAGCGCCTGCTGACGGCCCGCCATCTCTATCGGGGCCGCGTCGACGGCCTGTGCGGCCCGCTGACGGTGGACGGCATCCTGCGCTTCCAGCGCGGTTTCATGAGCAAGCCCGACGGGCGCGTGGATCCCAACGGCGGGACGCTGAAGCGCCTGATCGCCGCCGCCCCGGCCACGCACACCGCGTCGCCGGCCGCGCGCGTGGCGCCGGCCGCGGCCTCCCGTCCGGCCGCCGCCGCGCGTCCCGCGGCCTCGGCCACGCCGTCCCATGCGGCCACCACCACGCCGGCCACCAGCGCCGGCAGCACCTCGGCCGCGACGCCGCAGAACGTCGCGGCCAGCGGCGATGCCGGCAGCGCCCGCGCCCTGCTGACCACGCTGGTGCCGCGTCCCGACGCGCACACGATGAACCCCGGCCTGGTGGCCGTGTCCTCGTCCTACATGGTCCAGGCGCTGGGCCAGCCGCGCCATTCGTACTCGCAGGACTGCCAGCCGCTGACCAACGAGAAGCTCAAGAAGCACATCGTGTCGAAGTCGGTCGGCCCCTTCCGGGCCACCGGCCTGGACCTGGCCGTCGACAGCCTGGCCGCCGTGATGGAGGACATCCGCAAGGAGCAGCCCGCCGTCTACGCCGCGCTGGGCACCGCCGGCATGCTCTGCTGCCGCAACATCCGCGGCTCGACCACCGGCATCTCCAACCACTCGTGGGGCACGGCGATCGACCTGACCCTCAACGGCGTGCTGGACCGCCGCGGCGACAGCAAGGTGCAGGTCGGCCTGACGCTGATCGCGCCCATCTTCAACCGCCACGGCTGGTACTGGGGCGCCGCATTCCGCACCGAGGACGCAATGCACTTCGAGGCCAGCCGCTCGCTGGTCTCCCAGTGGGCGCCGCGCCTGACCTGAGCGGATCCCGTCCGGCCGGCGACTGCGGTCGCCGGTGACCGCAGGCTCTGGCCCCGTGGGGTGACGCTCGCCGCGACACCCGTTGTTTCAATCTCCGCGACGCGCGCCCGCCGGCGTGCGGCGCTGCGTGGATACTCGTCGTCATGAAGCTCCGCCTGATCTCCGCTTTCCGCCTGCTGGCCCTGTCGGGCCTGGTGATGACCGCCGCCTGCCAGCCCACGCTGGCCGCCTGCAACGTGGCCACGCTGCCGGACGGCTGGGCCGCGGGCTCCGCGCGCTGGGACGGCGCCTGCGCCGCCGACCGGGCCGACGGCCTGGGCGTGCTCAAGGAGCAGCAGGGCGCCGCCGTGAAGCGCATGTTCCTCGGCCGCGTGGCCAAGGGTGAACTCGCGCTGGGCGTCGTCGACATCCCTGACCAGGGTTACATGGCCGGCCGCTTCGAGCAGGGCAAGCTCGTGCCCAGCGAGGACCGCCAGGTGTTCATCCAGGCCTTCGACGAAGCCGCCAAGGCCGCCACGTCGGTCGCGGACCGCTTCGAGAAGGCGGGCAACGCCGCCTCGGCGAAGTTCTACCGCGCCAAGGCCAAGGCCCTGCGCGAGCAGATGGACTGAGCACGCTCGCCTGCCGTGGGCCGTACCGGCCTTGCGGCGCGGGCGGGACTGCCGCCGACGGCGCCGATGTCGCGGCCGCATGCTCGGCTGACGACGCCCTGCTGACAGGGCGCGTCGTGGCGCTCGCTACAGTCGATTCATGACCGACAGCCCCCGCGCCTGGATCCGCCTGCCCTCCGGGGCGGCGCTCGACCTGATCAATCCATCCCCCGACGCCTGGACCGACGAGGACCTGGCGCTGCGCCTGGCCCGCACCTACCGCTGGGGCGGCGAGTCCGTCTGGCCCTGGCCGCTGTCGGTGGCGCAGCATTCGCTGCTGGTGCTCGCGCTGCGCCGCCGATGGGCGCAGGAGGACGGCGCCCCGCTGTCCGCGGCGCTCCAGCGGGCCGAACTCCTGCACGACGCGGAGGAAGGTTTCCTCGGGTTCGACTGCATCTCGCCGCTCAAGCGCGTGCTGGGCGAGCCGTTCCGCATCGTCGGCGACCGGCTGTTGGCGGCGATCGCGGTCCGTTACCGCTTGCCCGCGTGGACACCGGACACGCACGTCACGCACAAGCGCGCCGACAGCATCGCCGCCGCGACCGAGGCCGTGCGCTGCACCGGCTGGTCCGAGCGCGAGGTGCGCGAGGTCCTGGGCATCACGCATCCCGTGCTGGAGGAAGATCCGCTGCAGGCCGCGTACGGTGGCACCCCGTGGGAGCCCTGGCCGGCGGACATCGCGGCGGGGCGGTTCCTGGACGAACTCCGCCGGCTCAAGGCCTGACCCCAGGCGGGACGGCCGTTCAGAGGTGCCGCGCGATCGACCGCCAGGCCGCCTCGGCCAGCACCGCGGCGCGGTCCGCCGGGCTCGCCAGCCGGCGTCCCGCCAGCCACGAACGGCTGTACCACTCCGCCGCGCCCAGCACGAGCGCCGGGATCAGTTCCTCCGGCAGCGGCATCACCCGCCCGTACTTCACGTCGCGCGCGAAACAGGCGTCGATCGGCGCATACCGCGCCGCGGTCCGCGCCCGCAGCTCGTCGCCGAACGGTCCGCCCGCCACCACCTCCCGGGCGATGAAATAGAAGCGCGCGAGGTCCGGGGTCTCGGTGATCCAGGTGACGTAGGCGGTAATCAGGGCGTCGACCACCGCGTGGCTGTCCTCCAGCCCGTCGATCCGCGCCGCGATCGCACGGCCCAGGTCGTCCACCGCCGCGAACAGCAGCGCCGCGACCACGCCTTCCTTGCTCTTGAAGTGGTGGTAGATCGTGCCCACGCCCTGGCCGCTGGCCGCGCGCAGGTCGTCGATCGTCGTGGTCTCGATGCCCCGGGCGTTGAAGGCCGACAAGGCCTGCGCCAGGATCAGCCGCTTGGTCTCGGCGCGGTCCTCCGGGTAGGCGGCCCTCAGCACCTGCTCGGTCCTCGCGACGGCCTGGGCGGTCTTCGTGGGCATGTTTGGAATACGCTTCTGGAGTTGTCGGCAGTCCTGCCCCGGCGTCTGGTCGATCGCGGGACGACAGGCGCGATCATCCCTCAACGGCCACGGGATCCACGCACGCATGAAGCCCTCTTTGCTTTCCCTCCTGAATGGCTTGGGTGTCCTGGACCACCCCAACCGGCATTGGCCGGTCTGCGCGGCGATGGTCATCGCGCTCTGGGCGCCGGCCGCCCGCGCGCATGACGATCTGGCGCGCCAATGGGCGCCGACCGCCGCCGACGCCCAGGCGACGCCAACCGACTTGCCCGCGCCGCAGGTGCTGCCGGGCGCGAAGGCGCAGCTGACGCAGGTCCGGATCCACGGCATGACCGTCGGCCGTCAGGCGCTGAGCCGCCAGGGCGACGAGGTGCTGGTCGACTACGCCTTCAGCGAGCGCGGCCGCGGCGACCAGCTCCGCGCGCGATGGACGCTGGATGCGCGCGGCCTGCCGCTGCGTTACGAGGCCGAGGGCAACGACTACTGGAAGGTCCCGCTCACCGAGCGTTTCGACCGCGTCGACGGCAAGGCCTCATGGAAGAACCGTGTGGAGCAGGGCGGCGCCGCGTGGCCGGAGGCGGGCGCCTTCTACCTGCCCGCCAACGCACCGCCGGCGTTCATCGGCGTGCTGGCCCGCGCGCTGCTGAAGGCGCCGGGGCAACGCCTGACCCTGCTGCCGGCTGGCGAGGCGACGCTCACGAAGGGACCGACGATCGTGGCGGGCGGGCGCCGGCTGACGCTGCATCAGATCGCCGGCATCGACTTCACGCCGGTGGCCGTGTGGCTGGACGAGCGCCAGCAGACCGCCGCCGTGATCGACGACTGGTTCGAGGTGCTGGAGGCGCGCGACCTGCCGTTGCAGGCGCGGTTGACGGCGGCGCAGCGCGACGCGGACAAGCGCTGGTCGGCGGACCTGGCCAAGCGGATGACGCATGTGCCGCAGGGCGACCTGCTGATCCGCCATGCGCGGCTGTTCGAGCCGCGCGACCTGGTCGCGCGCGAGGACATGCGGGTGCTGGTGCGCGGCGGCTTCATCGTGCGCGTCGAGCCCGACGACGCGCTGCCGGCGCCGGCCGGCATTGAGGTCATCGACGCGGCCGGCCGTTTCCTGATGCCGGGGCTGTGGGACGTTCATCAGCATTTCTCCGGCACGGACGGGGTCTTCGACCTGATCGCGGGCGTGACGAGCGCGCGCGACATGGCCAACGACAACCTGGCGCTGATCGAGCGCGTGCAGCGCTTCGACGCCGGCACCGAGCTCGGTCCGCGCGTGGTGAAGGCCGGCATCGTCGAGGGCGTCGGCCCACTGGCCGCCCCGACCGACGTGCGCGTCGAGACCGTCGAGCAGGCGCGCCAGACGGTCGACTGGTACGCCGATCGCGGCTACGCGCAGATCAAGCTCTATTCGTCCCTCAAGCCGGAGCTGGTGCGCCCCATCGCCGACCTGGCGCATGCGCGCGGGCTGCGCGTCAGCGGCCACGTGCCGGCGTTCATGCGCGCGGGTCAGTTCATCGATGCGGGCGCTGACGAGATCCAGCACCTGAACTTCATCGTGCTGAACTTCTTCCCCGAGGTCGCCGACACGCGTGGCAAGGACCGCTACACCGTGATGGCGGAGAAGCTGCTGCAGCTGGACCTCGACAGCGCGCCGGTGACGGGCTTCATCGCGGAGCTGCGGCGCCGGCACACGGTGCTCGACCCGACGGTGGCGATCCTGGAGGGGCTGTACTCGGGCGCGCCGGGCGAGCCGCCGGCGGCGCTGCAGGGCCGGGTCGAGCGCTTCCCGCCGATGGTGCGGCGGCGGCTGCTGTCGGGCGCGGTGCCGGTGCCAGCGGGCCGGGAGGAGGCGTACCGGCAGGCGCTGCCGCGGCTGCTGCAGTTGGTCAAGCGGCTGCACGACGGCGGCGTGACGCTGATGCCAGGCACGGACGGGTTCGCGGGCTACACGCTGCAGCGCGAGCTGGAACTCTACGTGCGCGCGGGCATTCCCAACGCGGAAGTGCTGCGCCTGGCGACGCTGACGCCGGCGCAGGTGCTGGGCGTGGCGGGCCAGCGCGGGGAGATCGCGGCGGGCAAGCACGCGGACATGGTGCTGCTGGACGGCGATCCGCTGAAGGACATCGCCGCGCTGCGGCAGGTCGTGAAGACGATCAAGGCGGGCCGGGTGTTCGATCCGGCGCAGCTGGAGGCGGCGATGGGGATGGCCAAGTGAGGGGGGAGGGCGCGTGATGAAGGGCGCGGTGGCATCGCTGCCACCGCGCGAGGCTGCGGCCTGAGGCCTCAGAAGCCCTTCATGTCGTAGCGCACGCCGACCCACGCCTGACGACCCAGGCCCTGGTACGAATAGACCGGCTGCACGTCGCGATCGGCGACGTTGAGCACCTTGGCCTCCAGCCGCCACTGCGGCAGGAAACGCCAGGTGGCGCGCAGGTCCGTCACTGCGTAGGCGCCGAGCTGCGCGCCCACGTCAGGCCGCGCGCCGACTTCCGTCAGCGACGCGCCGACGCTCCACACGCCGGTGTCGTAGTCGGCGGAGACGCTCTCCTGATGGGCCGCGCGACGCGGCAGGCGCGCGCCGGTCTCGACGTTGCGCGCGTCGAGGAAGTCGACCGTCGCGGCCAGGCTCAGGTTGCCGAAGCGGTGTGCGCCGGACAGCGTCGCGCCCTGCAGCTTGGCGCGGCCGATGTTGTCCGCGCAGCCGAAGAAGCCCGCCGGGCATTCGGTGCCGCTGGGATCGGGGTTGTAGACGATCAGGTCGCGGACTTTGTTGCGGTACACCGTGGCTGCGGCGCTGCTCGCGCCCGAGCGCCAGTTCACGCCGAACTCGATGCTGCGACCGCGCTCGGGCTGGATGTCCGGACGACCATAGAACGGGAAGTACAGATCGTTGAAGGTCGGCGCGCGGAAGCTGGTGCCGGCGAGGGCGCGGACCTTGAGGGTCTCGGTGAGCGCGTAGCTCGCGCCCAGCGTGCCGGTCGTGAAGCCGCCGTACGCGGAGTTGTCGTCGCGGCGCAGGTTGGCCTGCAGCGAGGTCGCGCCGAACTGGCCCGTGTAGCCGGCGATGTAGGCATTGTTGGTGCGCTTGAGCGCCTCCGTGACGACGCCTTCGGCCTTCTCCGACAGATGCTCGTAGGCCAGCAGCAGCTGCTGGTCCGGCGCCAGGCGCAGGGCGTTCTGCCAGGTCGCCTGATCCCGGGTCGTCTTGAACGGCACGGGATCTGGGGCGCCGGAGCGTGAGTCGTCGATGCCATGCGTCGCCAGGACCGTCGTGGTCCAGATCGGCGACAGCGTGCCGCGGTAATCGGCGCTGACCACGCGGGTCGTCAGCCGGTTGCGGAAGTCCGGCGTCGCGTCGGGCAGGAAGTCCGGCGGATTGAAATTGGCGCTGTCGTACTGTGAATTCAGCTTGTTCTGCGAGGCGCTCACGCCGATGCGATGCCCCTCGGCGGGCGTGAAGCCCAGGCGCGCCGTGGCCGCCGTGCGGCGGAAGCCGTCGCGGTCCGGGTTGTAGTAGCCGTTGAGGTCGTTGGGCCGGATCGAGGACACGCCGTCGCTGGTCTCGCGGCCGATGCTGGCCGCGTAGTCGAAGCCGGCCTGCGCGCCGCTGAGCGCGAAGTCCGCCTTGCGCGAGTCGTACTCGCCGACGGCGACGCCGGCGGTGATGTTCAGCGGGCCTTGACCGCGCTTCGTGAAGATCTGGATCACGCCGCCCACGGCGTCCGAGCCGTAGAGGCCCGACGCGGGACCGCGCAGCACCTCGATGCGCTCGATCTGATCCAGGCTCAAGGCCTCGAAGGCCGCCTGGCCCAGCGTCGCGGAGCCGATGCGCAGACCGTCGATCATGACGACGGTGCTGTTGGTGTTGGTGCCGCGCAGCAGGTAGCCGGCCGTCTGCCCAGGGCCGCCGTTCTGCAGGATCTGCAGGCCGGCGTAGCGACGCAGGACCTCTTCGACGCTGGCGGCGCCGCTGTCGCGCAAGGTGTCGCGGTCGATCAGGACGATGTCGGCGACGCTTTTGCTCAGGGCCTGCGGCTCGCGGGTGCCGATGACGACGACGGGATCGAGCGAGGACTGCGCGAACGCGATCGACGGCACGACGGAAAGGGCGGACAGGGCGGACAGGGTGGGCAGGGCGACCAGCGCGGTCGCCGACGCACGGGCGACAGCGCGCAGCGCGGCGCGGGGAGAAGAGACTGGCATGTCGGGATTCGGAAAGCAGCGGCAGACGGCCGCTTCCCCGCGGCCGCATGCGGAATGGACGCGCCATGCTCCTGGAAGCACAGCGACGATCCGCCTGTTGGCCGGTATCCGGGCTGTCGGAAGAATGAACCCGTGTTGCCTTCCCGGACAACCGTCCAGTGGTTTCAGACACGAGCCGCGCACCCTCTGCGTTCAGAAGCGGCGCGCCTTCCGCTTACCGTTGCGGGGGCAGCTCAGGTTGGGGCCACAACCGCGTGGGTGCAGCCCCTCCTGATTCCCGTTGAACTGCGCCGGCGGAAGGCCGGGCGCGAGCACCAACGGGCGGGATCATAACGGGAGGGGCGTCGACTTCGTGGCGCCTGGCGCGGGCGCTCCACGATGCATGGGGCATCCCTCCGGGAACCCCAAGCATCATTCCGGCCCCAGCAGCACCCGCTGCCCTCGGGCCTTGGGCATGCGGGTGGACTGCGGGCCAGGCCTTACATGAACAGGTGCTCGCCGGCGTTCTCGCCGCCCAGGACCACGTAGTTCACCTTGCGCAGGTCGCCGAGGGCGCGGCCGCCGGCGTAGGAGATGGAGCTCTGCAGATCCTCCTCCATCTCGCGCAGCGTGTCCGCCAGGTGGCCCTTCACGGGCTCGAGGATGCGCTTGCCTTCGACGTGCTTGTACTCGCCCTTGTTGAAGTCGGACGCGGAGCCGTAGTACTCCTTGTAGCGCTTGCCGTCGACCTCGACGGTGTGGCCGGGCGACTCCTCATGACCCGCGAAGAGCGAGCCGATCATCACCATCGCGGCGCCGAAGCGCACGCTCTTGGCGATGTCGCCGTGATGGCGGATGCCGCCGTCCGCGATGATGGGCTTGGTCGCGACACGGGCACACCACTTCAGCGCCGAGAGCTGCCAGCCGCCGGTGCCGAAACCGGTCTTGAGCCGCGTGATGCAGACCTTGCCCGGACCGATGCCGACCTTGGTCGCATCGGCCCCCCAGTTCTCGAGGTCGATGACGCCTTCGGGCGTGCCGACGTTGCCAGCGATGACGAAGGTGTCGGGCAGCTTGTGCTTGATGTGGGCGATCATGCGCTGCACGGCATCGGCGTGCCCGTGGGCGATGTCGATGGTGATGTAGTCGGCGCCAAGACCCTCGGCGGCCAGGCGGTCGATGAGGGCGTAGTCCGCTTCCTTCACGCCGGCGCTGATCGAGACCAGCAGACCCTTGTCGCGCATGGTGCGGGCGAAGGCGACGGCATCGAGGTCGAAGCGGTGCATCACGTAGAAGTAGCCGTTGGCGGCCAGCCATTCGGTGATGGACTCGTCGACGACCGTCTTCATGTTCGCGGGCACCGCCGGCAGCTTGAAGCGGCGGGGGCCGAACTCGACGGAGGTGTCGCACTCGCTGCGGCTGTTGACGCGGCACTTGCGCGGCAGCAGCAGGATGTTGTCGTAGTCGAAGATTTCCATGGTCCAAAGTCGCAAAGTCGGGCTGCGTTGATGCAGTGCACGCCCTGGGCTGCGAGCGCTTGACTTGAGACCCGGCCAAAAAAAAACCGGGTCCCAAAATTTGGGCCCGGTGACCCATTCTACGCGTGCTGGAGGGACTCGCCGCCGCGCTGCGGTGCAGCATGCATCGATCAGGGGCTTTTGGGCGCAGTTCGCTAAACTTCGCCCCCTTGGCCCTGCAACGGGCGACATCCGAAGACCAGCCACATGCATTCCGTCGTCATCAGCGGCACCGGGCTCTACCAGCCTCCGCACGTCATCACCAACGCCGAGCTGGTGGACTCGTTCAACCGCTACGTGGACCTGCAGAACGCCGAGCACGCCGAGGCGATCGCCGCCGGCACGCGTGAGGCGCTGGTGCACTCCAACGTGGAGTTCATCGAGAAGGCCTCCGGCATCAAGCAGCGCTACGTGATCGAGAAGGAAGGCGTGCTGGACCCGACGCGCATGTACCCGCGCTTCGAGGAACGGGCGGACGACCAGTTGTCGCTGATGGCGGAGATCGCGGTCGACGCGGCGCGCAAGGCGCTGGCGGCCGCGGGCAAGAAGCCCGAGGACGTGGACGCGGTGTTCTGCTCGGCGGCGAACATGCAGCGCGCGTACCCGGCGATGGCGGTGGAGATCCAGCAGGCGCTGGGCGCGGGCGGCTACGGTTTCGACATGAACGTGGCGTGCTCGTCGGCGACCTTCGCGCTGGAGCAGGCGTACAACGCGGTGCGCTCGGGCGCGTCGAAGTGCGTGCTGATCGTGAATCCGGAGATCACGTCCGCGCATCTGGAATGGAAGGACCGCGACTGCCATTTCATCTTCGGCGACGTGTGCACGGCGATCGTCGTGGAGCGCGCGGATCTGGCGACGGCGCCGGAGCAGTGGGAGATCCTGGGCACCAAGCTGGCGACGCAGTTCTCCAACAACATCCGCAACAACTTCGGCTTCATGAACAAGGCCGAGGACAGCGATCCGGACGGGCGCGACAAGACCTTCCGCCAGGAGGGCCGCAAGGTCTTCAAGGAAGTGGTGCCCATCGCCGCGGCGCACATCGAGAACCATCTCGCGTCGCTGCACATCCAGCCGAACGACGTCAGCCGCTACTGGCTGCACCAGGCCAACCTGGGCATGAACCAGCTGGTGATCAAGAAGCTGGTTGGCGGCGAAGCGGGCGCGGAGATCGCGCCGCTGATCCTGGACACGTATGCGAACACGGCCTCGGCCGGTTCGGTGATCGCGTTCCACGAGCACCGCGCCAACCTCAAGCAGGGCGACCTGGGCGTGATCTGCTCGTTCGGGGCGGGGTACTCGGTGGGCAGCGTGATCGTCAAGAAGCGCTGATCAGGTCAGCAGCGGCGTCAATTCCGGATCGCCCTTGGTCATGGCCCGTCGATATGCGGGCCGTTCGCCGATGCGCTGCAGGTATGTCCGGATGTTCGGATACGGGGCCAGGTCGACCGGCAGGAACAGCCGCATCGTCGTGAGCGAAAAGACGCTCATGATGTCCGCCGCGCTGAAGACGTCGCCGGCGAAGTAGGGCGCCTGACCGAGCCGTTCCTCGACGAGCGCCAGCACCTTGTCGAGACGCTCCTGCGTCGCCGCCAGGACGGGATGGTCCGCGGGCAAGGCACGTTCCAAGGTCAGGCGCCGCAGCATCACCGGCTGCAGATTGCCGTTGGCGAAGTGCAACCAGTACAGGTAGGGCGCGAAGTCCGGGTGCTCGGGGCACAGCTTCAACCCGCCACCACCATGCCGGGCGATGAGGTACTCCACGATGGCGGCCGACTCCGCGAGCATCAGCCCGCCGTCCTCGATCACCGGCGCCGCGCCGAGCGGATGCAATGCCTTGAGCTCCGGCGGCGATAGCCGCGTCACCGCGTCACGCGTGTAGCGCTTGAGCTCGTACGGGATGCTGAGTTCCTCACAGAGCCACAGGATGCGTTCGGATTGGGAATGACCGAGGTGGTGGATGGTGATCATGACGGGCCGATGAGGGGGAGTCAGTCCAGGCGCTCGTGGCCACGGACGACGGTGGGCGCGAAGCCGAAGCGTTCGCGGAATCGGATGGCGAAGCGGGACGGGGAGTCGTAACCGACGGCGTTCGCGATCCGGGAGACGGGGTGGGTCGTCGCCTGCAGCAAGGTCAGCGCGGACGCCATGCGGGCGTCAACGATCAACGCGGTCATCGACGCACCTTCGGCGGCGAGCCGGCGCCGCAGCGTCGCTTCGGACATCGCCAGCGCCTGCGCCACGCGCGGGGTGGTCCAGTCGTGATCGAGTCGTCCAGCAATCAGCGCGCGGACCTGGACGGATACCTTCATCTCGGCCGGTGCGGACCGGAGCACGAGTCCGTCCTCCAGCAACCACTGCATCACCTCCAGCACGCGCAGGCGTGCGACCGCGTCGGGCAGCGCGGGGTCGGGGGCCAGGGCTTGCCGGCCTCGCTCGAAGGCATCTGCTAGACCCGCCCGTGCCCGGGTCAGCAACCGCACCGGGGCGAGTGGGGCATCGACGGACGCGATCCGCGCCGCTGCCTCTCGATAGAAGGCGTCCTCCAGCAACGCGTTGTCAAGCACCAGCCAACGCGCTTCGTAGTGCTCGCCCTCGACGACGTCGTTGGTGAAATCGACGGTCTGCTGTCCGCTCAACAGCAGCATCTGACCGGGACGGCCGCGGACGCTCGCCCCGCGGGCCGGCTTGACGGTCTTGATGCCCCGGTCGACGAGGATCAGCGCGGGCTGGTCGACCCGCATGCGCAGGATCCGCAATCCGCGTCCTTGCAGCACATGGGCAGAGATGCCAATGCCGGGACGACCGTGCAGCGCGCGGGCCAGCGAGGATCCGTCGGGGGGCTGATTCGGGCTCGGCTTCACATCGATTCCTTGGGAAGGGATGAATCGATCCTAGCGGGCGCGCCCTAGGCCGGCGGTGCGGCGGCGATCAGGTTTGGTGCCGATCCGATCAAGCGCGGGCGCAGCGGGCGACCCGCGCGGGCGCCGTGTCCGCGTGCCCGTTCATGCTCCAATTCCACGATGAACGCGATCACCCGCCATTTCGCCTCTGCCACGATCTGCTCGCTCGCCGCGCTTGCGACGGTCGCTTCCGCCGCCTCGCCGGAGCCGGGCACCTTCCCGCCGCTGACGGCCTCCACGCCGATCTTCGACGAGATCTTCGTGCAGCAGCTCCCGCCGGGCTTCAAGCCGCAGGTGGAGAAGACCGACGGCCCGTTGTACATGCGCTCGATGGTGCTCGCCGGCGATCCTGTCGACGGTCGATGGACACAACGCTTCCTCCTGACGGCGGTGAAGGATGCCGCGCTCGCGCCGAACGCGACCGCCGCGGGTTATGCGATGAACGTCGCCGCGGGCTTCAAGCAGGCTTGTCCGACGAGCTTCATGGGCGCCCGCATGCTCGAGGGCCGCATCGAGACCGGACACGACGGCTACATCCTGATCATCGGCTGCGGCACGCACACGATGACGAACGACAAGTCGCCGACCAGCGAATTCACGATCCTCGCGGTCTACAAGGGCGACAAGAACATGTACACGATCCAATGGTCGGAGCGCGGCGAGCCGACGACCACGCCTCCGCATCCCGATCGGGCGCTGCTGCAGCAGCGCCTCAGCGCGATGTCGCCGGTGCGCATCTGCGCGAAGCAGCCCGGCGAGGCGCCGCCTTTCGCGAGCTGTCTGAAGAAGTGAGACGTCGAGGCGCGGTGATCGGCCCAGCCGGCAACGCGCCAAGCTCGAGCTCCACCTGCACGTCGTCGAGGATGGCGACATTCCGGTAGGCCCCGAGATCGATCGCGGGCCGGGTGAACAGCGCGTCGACACGCGTCGGAAAGTGCTCTCGGAGGAAGGCATTGTGCGCCGCCATGCTCTCGCTGCCCGGCCCGAAACCCGGCAAGGCATTCAGCTCCTTGCCCGAAAATACGAGCGTCATGCGCAACGTGCGCGGCTCGTCGAGCTTCTCGCAGCGCAGCTCCCGCAGTCGGCTCTGCGCGGCGAGCAACAGGTCGGCCCGCCCATCCAGAAAATCGACGCTGTCCACGCGACCGCGCACGACGCGCGCCTCGACGGTGATCTCGCCGGCAACGCGCCGGCCGTCCGCATCCACCGGTGCATGCACTTGCAAGAGCCGATCGCAGGAGAGCGGTTTCTGAAAGTCGGGCTTGTCAGCGTGCGCAGATGTCATCGCGAAGAGGGCAAGCGCCGATGCCGCCAGGCGTTGTCTCGCGCTCATCCGTAGATCGCTTCGAGCTTTCGCCCGACCAGCGTGGTCTGCGACATCTGCAGGAGGCGGCTGACCTCTTCGGCCAGCGCCTCCTCCTCGGCAGGGAGCAGCGTCACCGTCGGCGCACTTTCGACTCGCCGCAGCAGTTGATCGACCCGCATCGCCGTCGGCGGGTGACTCGCATCCGTCCGCCAGGATTCCGATCAGGACGAGCACGACACCGCCCAGCGGGATGAAGAGATTGGACCAGGCACCGGTCAGCAACACGACACCCGCCACCCCTGCGCCGAGCCCCGCGCCGTGCACGAGGAGGGCCACCAGATAGGCCAGCATGAGACGCCCGGACAAACGCACACGAACGCGGCGGGTCGCCATCAGGTCCTCTCGGGCGACTTCTTGCAGCAGGTCTTTGGACAGGCGCTCGCCCAACTGCCGACGAAGGGTTTCCCAACGCCCGATGGCCGTCGGCGAAGACGGTTCAATGGCCGCGGCCATGCCTCGCTCCCTGGATCGTTTTATTGGACGCGGAGCATACAAGCGGCGTTCATCGCTTTGCAGTAGTGCGCGCCCTCGCCAGTCACCACATCGCCGTCATGAGTGCGGACGCGCCGGGCTCAGCGCCCGCTCGCCTCGATCCGGATCTCATCCCGGCGGCAGGTGCCGCCGCCGCTGCCGCTCGGTTGATCGCCGAGCAGTTGCTTCAGCGTTCCACCGGCCTTGTAGTCTCTCGGCAGCTTCACCTGGATCTCGGTGAGGTACTGGCCCGAGCACATCAGCTTCACGCTGTCGCGATACGCGTCGCTACCGGTCTCGGCCTGCAGCTTCTCGTAGAAGGTGTTGCGCGAGATCGCGCCGCCGATGTTCTGCCGGATGTACTTGCCGACGCCCGAATCGTTGAACTGCTTCACCAGATCGACCGCGCGACGGAAATACGCGTCCGGGTTCAGCGTCGTCTGGCAGGTGCCATGCTTGCGCCATTCGTGCTCGCCGAATCCCTTCTCGTAGAGGAAATTCGGCATCCACGGGCCGATGTAGGCGACCGTCTCCTTCGAGAGGGTCATCGGCGCGTTGCCGCAGTCGCCGTAGCTGATCCCGCATTGCTGCCGGTTGGGCCACAGGCCGTGCAGCGTCAGGTTGGTCACCTTGAGCTTGCCGTCCTCCATCGCCTCGCACTCGGGCTTGCCGCGCCGCCCGCCCGCCGTCCATTCGCAGAAGCCGGGCTGCCACGACATCGCCAGCACGAAGCTGTCGTACTGGTCCGGCGTCTTGCACATGCCTTGGCCGGTGTTCGTCGTCGCGGGGTCGTCGGAGGAGGGGCGTGCGCCGGTCGACTTCGAGGTCGACGGTGCCGTGCCGCCCGCGGCCGCGCCGCAGTCGTTCTGCACCCAGCGCTCCGGCGGTCGCGCCCCGGGCACCTGCACGCGCGTCCAGCCCGCATCGTGCGTCTCGAGGATGGTGTAGCCCGTGCCGGGGCTGAGCTTCGTCCCGTCCGGGTTGGTGCTCTTCCTGAAGGACTGGAAGGCCTCGCAGGCGCGCGAAGCGGTGAGGGTGCCGCTGGCCGGCGCCGCCCAGGTCGAGGGCAGGATGGTGAACGCCGCGCTCAGGGCAATGACTTGAAGGAGGAATCGCATCTCAGAATCCGATCGAAACGCCGAGGCCCAGCACCCAATCCGCGGTCTGCTTCGTCAGGCCGCGATTGATCGACGCGTCCAGCTGCAGCTTGCGGTCGACCAGCCAGGTCACGCCGGTGCCCGCCGAGATGCTGCGCCCGCCGTTGCGCTTGGACGCGAGCTGATCGCCCGCGACTTCGACGTAGCCCTTCCACGACTCCGCGATCGGCCAGCCCAGCGAGGCGCCGAGGATGCCGCCGACGAAGTGCTTGCCGTCGTCGCGGCTGTCGCGGTAGAGCCCGCCGATCAGCCCCGCCGACCAGTCGTGCGGCAGGTCCCATTCCGACGTCAGGCGCAGCGACGGACGCAAGCCCTGACCCCGGAACGCCGACGAGCCGCTGTCCATGTCCACGTGCAGCAGCCACGCGAGCCCCGGCGTGTGGCGCTCGCCGTCGCCGTCCTGCACGTGCCACTTCACGCCGAGCGCCGTGTCGGCCCAGCCGCTGGCCTTCACCGTGCCGCCGCCGTCCGACGCCCGCAGGCGCTGGTAGCCGTCGGTCTCGACACGGAACTCCCAGTCCTCGGCAAAGCCGAAGCGCAGCAGCGTCGGCGTGGACCACAGCCGGCTGCGTACGCCGTCGCTCTTGTCGCGCTGATAACCCAGGCCGGTCTCGAGCAGCGCGCGTCCCTTGCCGACCGTGCTGCTCGATTCGACGATGCCGGGCTGGTCGGGCTCGATGGCCTCATCGGTCCTGGCCTCCTCCGCCGCCCGGGCGGAACCGGCGGCGGCCGTCAGCAGCGCCGCTGCGATCATCAGCGTCTTCTTCATGGGAAGCGTCTCCTCATTGACCGCCACGTTCGCCGCCCATCCACCAGGACGGCGGCACGCCGGAGGCGCCGGTCGCGGGCCCCGACGCCGCGCCCGACGCCGCCTCCGGGGGCGGCAGCGGCGGCGGCATCGGCCCGATCGTCTTCAGGCCCGCATCGCCCGCGTACTCGCTGAAGACCCAGTCGGGACCGAAGGGGCCTTCCTCCTGCACCAGCCCGCCGTCCTTGGGCGGCTCGATCTCGGAGGGCTTGATGTCCTTCAGCGCGACCTGCATGTAGTCGATCCATGCCGGCAGCGCGATGCCGCCGCCCGACTCGCCCGCGCCCAGGCTGCGCGGCTGGTCGTAACCGATCCAGACCACCGTCGCCACGCGCCGCTGGAAGCCCGCGAACCAGGCGTCCACCGCGTCGTTGGTCGTGCCGGTCTTGCCGTACAGGTCGTAGCGCTTGAGCGACGCGCTGGCCTTGTAGGCCGTGCCGCGGATCGCGACCTCGCGCAGCAGCGAGCCGGTGATGAACGCATTGCGCTCACTGATCGCGCGGCGGTCGTCGGTGAGCTTCTCCGGCTCCGCCTGGAACAGCACCTGGTTCTGCGCGTCCACGATCTTGGTCACCAGCAGCGGCTTGAGCAGATAACCGCCGTTGGCGAAGACCGAATACGCGCTCGCCATCTGCAGCGGCGTCACCGAGCCCGATCCCAGCGCCAGCGTCAGGTTCTCAGGCTGCTTGTCGACATCGAGGCCGAATTTGCCGGCCCAGGTGCGGCCGCGCGCCGGCGTGAGCTGCTCCAGCACCCGGATGGTGACCATGTTCTTGGACTTGGCCAGCGCCTGGCGCAGCGTCATCGGACCGTCGAAGTTGCCGTCGGAGTTGCGCGGATTCCAGTCGCCGACCGAGATCGGCGCGTCGTCGACCAGGGTCGCGGGGCTCGCGCCGATCTCCATCGCGCCGGAGTAGAGGAAGGGCTTGAAGCTGGACCCCGGCTGCCGCCAGGCCTGCGTCGCGTGGTTGAACTGGTTGCGGTTGAAGTCGAAACCGCCCACCAGCGCCAGGATCTTGCCGGTGTCGGGCTCGACCGAGACCAGCGCGCCCTCGGCCTCCGGCGACTGCGTCACCACCCAGGCCCCCTTGGGGAACGCCTTGGTCGGCGCGCCGTGCAGCACCCGGATGATGGAGCCGCGCTGGATGCGCAGGTCCGCCTTGGCCTTGGGCGACAGCGCCGACTGCACCGAGCGCAGGCCTTCGCCCGTGATCTCGATGTCGTCGCCGTCGGACAGGCTCGCCTGAAGCTTGTTGTTCGCGACCTGCGTGACGACCGCCGTGCGCAGGTCGTCGTTGTCCGGATGCTCGTTGAAGACCTGCGAGATCGCGGCATCCTGCTCCTGGGCGTCCATGCCGTCGGGCAGGTCCACGTCGCCTTCCGGACCGCGCCAGGCCTTGCGGCGCTCGTAGTCCATCAGCGTGCGGCGCAGCGCCTTGTACGCGGCGATCTGGTCGTCCATGCGCAGCGTCGTCGTGACGCGCAGGCCGCGGTTGTAGGCGTCCTCGCCGTACTGGGCGTGCACCACCTGGCGGACCATCTCCGTCGCGTACTGGCCGTAGGGCAGGCGCTGCTCCTGCGCGGTGCGCAGCTTCAGGGGCTCCTCGCGGGCCTGCTTGGCCTGCTCCGGCGTGATCATGCCGACGTCGACCATGCGCATCAGCACCGTCGCCTGGCGGCGCTGCGCCAGCTTCAGGTTGGTGATCGGATTGGCGCGGTACGGGCTCTGCGGCAGGCCGGCCAGCATCGCCGTCTCCGCGATCGACAGGTCCTTCAGCGACTTGCCGAAATACGCCTGCGCCGCCGCCTCGAAGCCGTAGGCCCGCTGACCCAGATAGATCTGGTTCATGTAGACCTCGAGGATCTTGTCCTTGGACAGCTGGCTCTCGATCTTGAAGGCCAGCAGGATCTCGACGATCTTGCGGGTGTAGAGCTTCTTCTTCGTCAGGTAGAGGTCGCGCGCCAGCTGCTGCGTGATCGTCGACGCCCCCTGGCTGCGCGAGGACGAGAACAGGTTGACCCAGAACGCCCGCAGCATGCCCGGCACGTAGACGCCCTGGTGGTCGTAGAAGTTGGTGTCCTCGACGGCCAGCAGCGCGAGCTGCATCTGCTTGGGGATCTTCTCCAGCGGCAGGTAGCTGCGCCGCTCGGTGCCGTATTCGGCGAGCAGCTGGCCGTCCTCCGAGTAGACGCGCAGCGGCTGCTTGGGGTTGTAGTCGGTCAGGCGGTCGAGGTCGGGCAGGCCCGGCCAGATGACGGCCGCCGCGCCGGCCGCCAGCAGCACCACCGCCAGCACGCCGGCACCGGTCCACACGGCGATGCGTTTCCATGTGGGCAGTTGGCGCAGCGACTCCCGGATCGGCGCGGTGCGGCGCCAGAGCGCGAGGAAGAAGCCGGCCACGGTATGGGCGACCTTGCGGGCGAATTGAGCAATCTGCTGCATGCGGGGCGCACGAGTTCAGGTCGGCGGATTATCGTCAGACATCCCGGGTTGTCCCGGGCTCGGTGCGCACGGCAACAATCCGTACACATGAGACACACCGCCGACCCACAAGGGTGGAAATCGGCGGTCAGGGCATCAACCGTGCCCGAGGTTCAAGGTCAGGAAGACCAGCGCGTTGAGCGCGAAGTGCAGCAGGATGGCCACCTCGATGCGACCGGACAGCGCGTAAGCCAGACCGTAGCCGAGTCCGGCCAGCATCGCCAGCGCGACGTAGGGGGTCCCGCCGGCCGCGTGGGCCAGGCCGAACAGCACGGCGGCCAGCAGGATCGGCAGCCAGCCGTTCATCGTGCGCAGGTCGGTGCCCAGGCGGCGTGCCAGCAGGCCCTGGATGACGCCGCGGAAGGCCACCTCCTCGGCCACGCAGGTCAGGAACAGGTTGGCCGCGAGGAACAGCCCGGCGTTGTCCGGCCAGCGCAGCGTGGGGCGCCCGAGGCCGCCGATCGCGGCCGCCAGCCAGGGCAGGGCGAGCGTCGCGACCAGCACCGCCCAGAGCGTCCAGCCGGGCAGGCCCGCCGCGCCGGGCGAAGGCGTCGGCAACAAACCCTCGGACCGGCCCTCGGACCGGCCCTCGGACCGGCGCCGCTGCTGCGAGGCCAGCACCGCCAGCATCAGCATGCCGGCGACGCCCTTGTCGAAGTTGAGGTACTTGAGCGTCGGCGGGCGGGCGTCGGAGGTCGTGGCCAGGTAGGTCGGGTTCAGGAACCCCGGCAGCAGGTGCAGCGCCAGCGCGAAGCCGATGACCAGCATCAGCAGCATCAGCACCGCCTCGCGCCGCGGGCGGTGCCGGGCCTCGATCGCCATCCAGGCCAGGGCGGCCAGCGCGGCCACGGGCACCATCGCGACGATCGTGAGCTGCCCGTGCACCAGCCCGGCGGTGACCGCCATGATCAGCAGGGACAGCCAGGGCCAGGGGGCGCGCACCGGCAGCAGGGTCGCGGCGATCGACAGGCACAGGAGCAGGTGGCTGAGCGGCATCGGGGTGAGGGCGGGGTCGGGTTGTCAGGAGGCAATCGCGCCGCAGTATCCGCGAAGCGGGCCGGCTTCCTCCAAGGGGCCTGCGCCGGCGCGATGGCCTGCCGCGTCCTCAGCGTCGCCGCCTCGCTGAGGTATCGTCCCGCCCCATGCACGAGATGACTTTCTACTGGCACGACTACGAGACCTTCGGACGCGTGCCGCGCCGCGACCGGCCGGCGCAGTTCGCCGGCATCCGCACCGATGCGGAGCTGAACGAGATCGGCGATCCGCTGATGGTGTATTGCCAGCCGCCCACCGATTCGCTGCCTGATCCGGAGTCCTGCCTGCTGACCGGCATCCTCCCGCAGACCTGCGCCGAGCAGGGGCTGGCCGAACACCGCTTCGCCGCCGACATCCACGCCGAGCTGTCGCGTCCCGGCACCGTCGGGCTGGGCTACAACACGATCCGCTTCGACGACGAGGTCACGCGCTTCCTGTTCTGGCGCAACCTGATCGATCCCTACGGCCGCGAATGGCAGAACGACTGCGGGCGCTGGGACCTGCTGGACGTCGTGCGCTGCGCCTACGCGCTTCGCCCCGAAGGCATCGAGTGGCCGAAGCACGAGGACGGCCGCCCGTCCTTCAAGCTGGAGCACCTGACCGCCGCCAACGGCCTGGCCCACGAGGCCGCGCACGATGCGCTGTCGGACGTGCGCGCGACGATCGCGCTGGCGCGGCTGATCAAGGAGAAGCAGCCGCGGCTGTGGGACTTCTGCCTGAAGCTGCGCCGCAAGGATGCGGTCTGGGCGGAGATCGGCACGAACCGGCCCTTCCTGCACGTCTCCGGCATGTATGGCACGGAGCGCGGCTGCATCGCGCTGGTCTGGCCGCTGGCGCCGCATCCGACCAACAAGAACGAGCTGATCGTCTGGGACCTGGGCAGCGATCCGGCGGAGCTGCTGGCGCTGGATGCCGAGGCGATCCGGCTGCGCATGTACACGAAGCAGGAGCTGCTGCCCGAAGGCGTGACGCGGCTGCCGATCAAGACGATCCACGTCAACAAGTCGCCCATCGTGATCTCGTCGATGAAGATCCTGTCGCCCGAGATGGCGGCCCGCTGGGGCCTGGACCTGGCGCGGGGTCAGGCGCACGCGCAGACCCTGGCGGAGCGCGGCGGGACGCTCTCCCGGCTCTGGCCGCAGGTGTTCCAGCGGCCGGCGGGCGAGGGTGGCGTGGATGTCGACGAGGATCTGTACGGCGGCTTCGTGTCGAACGACGACCGCCGTGCGCTGGAGCGCCTGCGCGGCCTGTCGCCCGAGGCGCTGGCCGATCGCGTCGCGCAGGGGAAGGTCGCCTTCGAGGACGGCCGGCTGGAGGAGATGCTGTTCCGCTACCGCGCGCGCAACTTCCCCGACAGCCTGACGGCGGACGAGCAGGCGCGCTGGGAGCACCACCGCGCCGCCCGCCTGCACCTGGGCGAGGGCGGGGCGCAGACGCTGGAAGCCTTCTTCGAGCGCATCGACACCTTGGCCCAGACGGCAGAAGAGTCGGAGGACGAACGCGCCAGCGACATCCTCTCCGCGCTCTACGAATGGGCCGAACAGATCGCACCTCCGCCCCCCTGAAAGCGTGTCCAGCGGCTGACGAGGCCCTGGAACCGGGTCCTTTCCGGGCTTTCCAGGGCGGGCAAAAACCGGTACACCTTCGGCATACGCCAGGAGACGACATGCAATCCCAACACGACGCCGCCGATCCGAACGCCGCCCGCATGCGGGCGATGCTGGTGCGGGCGCCGCTGGCCGTGGCCTTCGTGGCCGCCGGCCGCTTCGAGGTGGTCAGCGAGCACTTCAACCACCTGTTCGGCCACGGGGACGAGACCGACCTGACCGGCACCGACCAGCGCGCCTCGGTGGTGTCGGACTCGGCGCATCAGGCGCTGCAGGCCCGCATGGGCACCGCCTTCGGCGCGGGGCGGCCGCTGGACGAGGAGGTGGAGTTCGTCCGCCGCGACGGCTCGCGCTTCTGGGGCCGGCTGCAGGCGACGCCGGTGCATTGGGAACAGCCCGGGGGCGAGGCGATGTGGATCCTCGACGACGTCACCGCCGCCCGCCAGCAACGGCTGCAGCCGACCTGGTCGGCCAAGCACGACGACATCACCGAACTCGCCAACCGCCGCGAGATCGAACGCCGCCTGGCCGAACACGTCGGCAGCCGCCGGCATGAGCCGGTGTCGGTGCTGTTCGTCGACATCGACAAGTTCAGCGAGATCATCCAGGGCATGGGGTCGGAGGTCGCCGACCACTTCCTGTACGGGCTCGGGCAGATGCTGATCACCAAGGTGCGCGCGTCCGACACCGTGGCGCGGCTGGAGAACGACCACTTCGTCGTGCTGCTGCCGGACTGCGACCAGCATTACGCCCAGATCGTCGCGGAGAAGATCCGCTCGTCCATCGCCGGCTACCGGCTGCGCTGGGGCCTGCACCGGGCGCGCGTGAAGGCGAGCCTGGGGGTGGTGCAGCTGCAGACGTCGCTGGATACCGTGGACGCGGTGCTCGGCGCCGGGCAACTGGCCTGCACCGAGGCCAAGGCCGCCGGCGGGGATTCGGTCCGCGTGTTCATCTCGAGCGGGAGCTACGAGGAACTCGCGGGCGCTTGAGGCGCTGCCGGGGCTGTTGGAGGTGCCCGGACTCCGGACTCCGAGGGCGTAGGGCGTATGGCGTAGGGCGTAGGGCGTAGGGCGTAGGGCGTAGGGCGTAGGGCGTAGGGCGTTTGTGCGATTGGCGGATCATTGATCCATCCAACTGGCTGGGAAAGCCATTTCTTTTCTAAAGATCGCCCGGAAAGTGCCGATGACGGCGGGATACCTGGTCGCTTGAGGCCGGGAATCCCGGAAGAACGCCATGTCCAACGTCAGCCTGTCGACCGCCTTGTCCGGCATGTCCGCCGCCAACGAGCGCCTGCGTGCCTCGGCGAACAACGTCGCCAACGCCGCCACGCCGGGCTACCGCCGCGAGCGGATCGAGGCCCAGACCGCCGAGGACGGCAACGGCGTCACCACCAAGGTCGAGAAGCTGCCGCAACCGGGCGCCGACCTCGCGGCGGACATCGTCGAACAGAAGTCGGCGACCTATGCCTTCGTCGGCAACCTGCGGGTGCTGCAGACGCAGATCCGGGCCGAGGGCGCGCTGCTCGACATCCACGTCTGAGCGAATGCCCGGTCCGGGCCTCCCGGCGCGGACCTCCCGATCCCAGGAAAAACGGCCGCTTCGAGCGGCCGTTGTCGTTCCTGGATGCAGGTTCCCGCTCAAGGCATCAGCTTCGCGGCTTCAGCGTCACGGCTTCAGCTCGAACAGCGACGACCCGTCGCTGTTGTCCTGGACCCGGGTCACCTGCGGCGTGTCCTTCAGATGCGCCGCCGCGCCGCTGCCGGACACGAACTGCATCGCCACGCCCGGCACCGGCCGGATGCGCCACGACGACCCGGCGACCGCCGCGCTCAGCGACGGCTGGGCCGCCAGGAAGTGCGCCAGGGCTTCGCGCGTCTCGTCCGGAGCGTCCACGACGACCTTGTCCGCCGCCAGCGCCGGGAAATGCCCGCCGCCGTAGGCGCGGTAGTTGTTCGTGACGACGAGGAAGTCCGCGCGCTCGTCCAGCGGCTGGCCACGCCAAGTCAGGTTCACGACGCGCTGTCCGTCGCCGACGCGTTTGCCGTCCTTGTCGAAGCGCGCGGGCTGCGTCAGGTCGAGCTCGTAGCGCAGCGCGCCGTCCTGCCCCAGCATCATGTCGAAGTTGAAGCTCGGATAGCCCGTGTCCACGACGTCCTGACGCGCGGGCCCCTTCGGATCGATGCGGCGGAACTGCCCGGCGGACATCTCCAGCCAGTCGCGCACCTGCGCGCCGCTCAGCTTCACGACCTTGATCGTGTTCGGGTAGACGTAGAGGTCGGCCACATGCTTGATCGCGACCGGTCCGGCGGGGATGTCGGTGTACTGCGTCCAGCCCTGGCGTCCGCCGGACTTGAACGGCGCGGCGGCGCTGAGCATCGGCAGCTTCTCCAGCGCCGTGCCCTGCACGGCTTTCAGCGCGTAGGCCAGTTGCGCCTGCGCGACCAGGCGCACGGCGGTGCCGTCCAGCACCTGCGAGAAGTAGCTCTGGATCGGCTGGTCCGCCACCGCGACCTGGCTGCGGACGTAGTCCAGCGTCGCCTGATGCTCCGCGGCGATGACGGCGGCGGGCATCGGGTCGGCATCGACCAGGGGCTTGCGCGCGGACCGGTCGAAGATCGGGCGCAGGCTGGACTGGCTGTCCGCCACGTGCCAGGTCTTGCCGGTCTGCTTCAGCGTCAGGTCGACGATGCCGAGGTGATCGCCCCATCGGCCGGGCATGACGGCGGGCGTGCCGTAGAGCCGGCCCTTCGCGAGATCCACGCCG
The DNA here is from genome assembly GCA_966211105.1 of uncultured Burkholderiales bacterium. Classification (GTDB taxonomy): domain Bacteria; phylum Pseudomonadota; class Gammaproteobacteria; order Burkholderiales; family Burkholderiaceae_C; genus Roseateles. The sequence continues at coordinate 11,201 of CBIHMU010000002.1, read as the reverse complement.
GGGTATCCGGCGAAGCCGGGGCCCGGGAACTCGGTGTGGGCATGCCCCAGCAGCAGCGCGTCCACGCCCTTCACGCGGGCGAGCTGGGCGGCCATGTTCTCGGACAGCTTGGGCAGCTCGGTCTTGTCGATGCCGGTGTGGGCGATGACGACGACCAGGTCGGCGCCTCGCTGGCGCAGGTCGGCCACCTGCTCGGCGGCGGCGTCGACCATGTCGCGCACCCGCACCTTGCCGGCGAGGTTCTGGCGGTCCCATTCCAGGATCTGCGGCGGGGTCACGCCGACGACGCCGATCTTGAGCGCGTGGTCCTTGCCGGTCTCGTCGCGCATCGTGCGCTCGAGCATCGTGCTGGGCGTGAACGCGTGACGGCGGCCGTCGGCCTCCATCACGTTGGCATTGAGGTAGGGGAAGTTGGCGCCGGCGATGGCCTGGCGCAGGAAGGGCAGGCCGTAGTTGAACTCGTGGTTGCCGAGGTTGGCGGCGTCCACGTCCAGCAGGTTCAGGATCTTGTAGGCGGGGTGGACGTCCCCGGCCTTCAGCGGTTTCACGCGCGCGACGACGTCGCCCAGCGGATTGCCCTGCAGCAGGTCGCCGTTGTCGAACAGCAGGCTGTTGGGCGCCTCGGCGCGGGCGCGGTGGATCAGCGTGATCGTCTTGGCCAGGCCGAACTCCTGGGCCGGGCGGTCCTGGTAGTAGTCGTAGTTCAGCAGGTTCATGTGGATGTCGCTGGTCTCCAGCACGCGGAGCTTGAGCTCCGCGGCGGACAGCGGCATCGGCAGGACGCCGAGTCCGGCCAGGGCGATCAGCCCCAGCACCCCGGCCTTGGCGCGGCGGGCGCCCGTGGACGTCGCGCGCATCGTGTCAGGCCCAGTCGGTGCCGGCGACCAGCGCGGCGATCGCGCGCTGGAAGCCGTCGGCGTCGATGGCGTCGAAGCGCGCGGGCTCCGGGCTGTCGAGGTCGAAGACCCCGCGCAGCCGGCCGCCGGCAATGAGCGGCAGCACCAGTTCCGAGCGCGAGGCCGCGTCGCAGGCGATGTGGCCGGGGAAGGCGTGCACGTCCTCGACGAGCTGGACGTCCTGCGTCCGTGCGCAGGCGCCGCAGACGCCGCGGCTGAAGGCGATGCGCACGCAGGCGACCTTGCCCTGGAACGGGCCGAGGACGAGTTCCTGGTCGTTCTTCGGATTCACGAGGTAGAAGCCGGCCCAGTTCAGCGTCGGGACGGCGTTGAAGACCAGCGCGGAGAACTGCGCCAGGTTGGCGAGCCAGTCGCGCTCGCCGTGCAGCAGGGCCTGGGTCTGGGCAACCAGCGTGTCGTACGAGGCGCGCTTGGCCTCGGGGCTGGACATGTCCAGCAGCGGTGTGGGTTCGAAGCTCATGGGGCGGGATTGTGGCGGAGGTCATGACGCGCGGTGGTGCGTCACGGCGAGAATGCGCCCCGTCGCCAGGGGGATCGGGAGCTCAGGCCGCTGCGGTCTCGAGGTCCTGTTCTGCGCGCACGCCCAGCGGCAGCACGCACAAGCTGACCCCGTCCAGCGTGAGCACCAGCCCCAGCTGTCCGCCGACCTGCAGGACGCCGCAGGCCGCGACGCTGGAGGACGGGGCGCAGGCGATGACCACGGCAGAGGCCGGCGCCATCGCGCGGATCGGCGGCTGCCGGAGCATCGCCCAGAGCGATCGCGGATCGCGCAGCCGCAGGCTGTCGAGGTATTGGCGGAAGACCGCGTCTTCACCGGCATCGGGCTCGGCATCCCGCTCGGCGGTGGCCTGCCGCGGAGCGTCTCCGGCGGGCCCGTCGCCCGCCTGACGCAGCCGCGCCAGCGCGCGGCGCAGCCGTTGCCGGCTGGCGGCCTCGGACTGATGGTTGGCGCGGGCGATCTCCGCATGCTCGACCTCGAACACCGCGTGCAGGAGGAGGGCGGCGCCATCCATCGGCGTCAGGTGCGTGGCCATCAGGCGCAGCACCTGGGCGACTTCTTCGGCCAAGCTCGCGGCCCGCTCGGCCGACGGCACCGGGTCTTGCGCAGGCATCGCTCCCAGCCATTGCTGCATCCATCCGCGCCGCCGCAGGCGATCGATGGCCAGGTGGCGGACCACGGTGAACAGCCAGGCCTGAGCGTCATCGAGCCCTGCCGGGTTCGTTTCCAGCGCGCGGATGTAGGCGTCCTGCACGGCGTCCTCGGCCTCGGCCGGGCCCAGCAGCCGGGCGGCCGCGCGGACGAGGCGGCGGTGGTCCGCCGCCATCAGGGTTGGGGTGCTGTCGTCGTGCATGGCGGGAGCTTGCCACAGGCGATCGCAGGCCGATCAGTGACCGATCAGTGGCCGATCAGTGACCGATCGGCGGCGCCGGTGTCACGCGAGCGGCGTCCCGTTCGTCAAGGCAGGACTTCCACCACCAGGACACCCTCCCATGGAGCATCCGACCCCCGCCGCCCCGTCCAGCGCCATCGAGCCGCGCACCTCGTATCTGGAGGAGAAGGCCTTCAAGGCCCGCACGCTGCTGATCTTCGGCACCGTCACCGACGTCCTGGCCGCCGACGTCACGCGACGGCTCATCGCGTTGGACGCCGAGAGCGCCGACCCCATCGACGTGCTGGTGAGCTCGCCGGGCGGGCACCTGGAGTCCGGCGACGCGATCCACGACATCGTGCGCTTCATCGCCGCGCCGGTGCACATGATCGGCACCGGCTGGGTGGGCAGCGCCGCCACCCACTTGTACCTGTCGGTGCCGCGCGAGCGCCGCTACTGCCTGCCCAATACCCGCTTCCTGATCCACCAGCCCAGCGGCGGTGCCGGCGGCCCGGCGAGCGACATCGCCATCCAGGCCCGCGAGATCATCAAGGCCCGGGAGCGTATCGCCCGGACGATCGCGCGCGAGACGGGCAGGCCGCTGGAGGTCGTGCTCGAGGACATCGGCCGCGACCGCTGGCTCTCGGCGGAGGAGGCGGTCGAGTACGGCCTGGTCTCCCGGATCATCGAGCGCAAGACCGAACTCCGGAACCAGTGATCGCAGCGGAACCGAGCGTCGTTCAGCCCCACAGCGCGGGCTTGTTCACCATCAGGTAGAAGACGACGAGCACGGCGAGGAAGGCCGGGTAGCCCAGGCCTTCCCACCAGCGCGCGTAGCGCCAGTACAGCGCCGGCAGCGGCTGGCCGCTGGCGAGCGCCGCATCGGCCATCTGCGACAGCCGGATCTGCAGCCACACCACCGGCAGCCAGCAGGCGCCAGCGATCAGGTACAGCGCGATCGACAGCATCAGCCACGGCGTGTCCAGCGCCCATCCGGCCGTCATCGCCAGCCAGACGCCGGTCACCGGTTGCACGATGACCGCGGGCGTCGTGAACCAGAGGTCCGCGCGCTTGACCAGCCTCGCCACCACCGCCTGCGCCGCCAGCGAGCCGCTGCGGTTCGCGAAGAACAGGTAGAAGGCCGAGCCGAAGCCGGTGCCCGCCAGCAGCACGCTCGACACGATGTGCAGCCACTTGATCACGAGGTAGGTGTTCATTTTTTTCCTCAGGCCGGCGCGTCCTCGTCGAGGATCAGCAGCAGGATGGCCACCGGCAGGTTCTTGGTCAGGCAGCCCAGTGGATCCAGCCACAACGAGGGCAGGATCACCGTCGCCACCGCCGTCATCAGCAGCATCATCCCGCCCGCCAGGCGGTACACCCAGCGGCGATGCCAGCGCCACATCGCCGCCCCGATCAGCAGGTCGACGAGGGCGCCCGCCACGATGACCGGTGCGATCCAGGCTTCGGGCGTCTGGGCGGCCACCATCAGATCGCGGCTGCGGCCGTCGAGTTCGATCAGGCTGGCCGCGCCGGTGGCGAGCCACAGCGCGATCAGTCCCGCCCGCGCGACGACGCGCGTGCGGCGGTGCCGGAAGTTCACACGTCCGATGCCCATGCGGCCTCCACGAACCGTTCGACGGGCAAGGCCGGTCGACCGAGCAGGCGCCCGAACACGGCGGCGTCGCCGACGTTGTCCTGCTCCAGCAGGGCCAGGCTCTCGCTGCTCCAGGGCTGGCTGCTCACGAAGTCGCCCAGCCGGGCGCTCCAGCGGCTGGGCGCGTCGGGGAGCGGGATGACGCGCGCGGGCGGCTGCCCGCGCTGGCGCCGGAGTTCGCCGATGAAGGCCGACAGGCTCAGCGCCCGCGGGCCGACGGCCGTCACGATCTCCGGCCCGCCGTCCTGCAGCAGGCGCAGCACCGCCTGCGCGACGTCGGCGACGGCGACCGGCTGGACCTGGGCCTGGACGGCCGCGCGCGGCAGCACCAGCACCGGCAGCCGGGCCAGGTTCATGAACAGCGCGGCGCTCGCGCCGCCGCGACCGAAGACGATGCTCGGGCGCAGGACGGTGCCGTTGAGGCGGCCTTCGGTGCGCAGGCGCAGCAGGACCTCGTCCGCGGCGCGCTTGGTGCTCGCGTAACGCGTGGGACTGTGCGCCACGCCGTTCGCGGAGATCTGGATCACCCGCGCCACGCCGGCCCGGGCGCAGGCCTCGAACAGCGCGGCGGGCGCCCGGTGGTGGATCGGTTCGAGCTGGCGGCGCGGCGTGTCGCGCAGCACGCCGACCGCGTTGACGACGGCGTCGAAGCCGGTCACCCGTGGCAGCCAGGCGTCGGGGGACAGGTCTTGCTGGAAGTCCTGCGTGCGGGAATCGCCTTCGGTCACGGCCAGGCCCGCCTCGCGCAGCGCGCGCACGACGCGGCGCCCGACGAAGCCGCTGGCGCCGCAGACCAGGACCGATCGGATCGTGGGGGTGCTCATGAGGCGTCTCCGGTGTTGTCACGCCGCACGGGATGCGGGTGGGGGTGGGGCTGGAAGTCGCAGGCCCCGTCGCGGCACGCGGAGCGCCCGGCGCGCCGCTGCGCCGCGCGGCGCAGGCCGGTTTCGAAGACCAGGCGCACGATCGGGCGGGGAATCCGGTAGCGGTTGCGGGCGACGACCGGGTAGGCCCGGTCGCACAGGGTCCGCAGCACCGGCAGGTCCATGATCCGCGCGATCCAGCCGAGTTGCGCGCCGCGGTAGGCCAGACGGATCGCCTCGGCCCCGATCGCGAGGCGGCCGTCGGCGCGCACGCCGTGCATCAGGTCCATCAGCGCGCGCATGTCCGTGCCCGCCGGGAACGCGGCGAATCCCGGCTCCGAGATGTCCACGAAGCGCAGCAGGCCGGCCGTGTTGCGCAGCATCAGGTTGTGCATCTCGCCGCTGCAGACCGGGCACGCGCCGTCGAAATACAGCGTCAGCGGATAGACCGACGGATCGTGGCCGGGGCCGGCGAGGGGAGTGGGGCTGGCTCGCATGGCGTCCTCCTGTTTGTGGTGCGTTTGATATTTCAGTAGAGACAGAAATTCGTGTCCAAAAAAAGGTCGGGTCAGGTCCCGTCCCCGCGCACGAAGCGCTGCACGCTCGCGCCGAGCTTGAGCACCTTTTCCAAGGTCGACGGCGAGAGCCGCATCATTTCCTCGGACCAGGCGCCCAGCGTCTGCATCAGGCGCAGGCACTCGCGCACGCGGTCCTGGGCATCGGGCGACTCCTCCTGGAACCCCTCGTCGGCGACGAGTTCCGAGAGCATGCGCACGGTCGGGTCGAACTCCCGGTGCTTGCGCTCGCGGACGATGGTGCGCAGCAGCTCCCAGACGTCGGCGGTGGTCTCGAAATAATCGCGGCGGTCGCCGAGGACATGGGTCACGCGGATCAGGTTCCAGCTCTGCAATTCCTTGAGGCTGGTGCTGACGTTGGAGCGGGCGACCGACAAGGTCTCGGCCAGTTCCTCCGCGTTGAGCGGACGGCCGTGGAAGTAGAGCAGCGCGTGGATCTGCGCCACGGTGCGGTTGACGCCCCAGGCGCTGCCCATCTCGCCCCAGTGCAGGACGAAGCGGCGGGCGGTGTCGGTGAGTTCCATGCCTTGCACTCTAGCTTGTCAGATGTTTCTGTCAAGACAGAAATGGTGGGTGCTCGAACCTCGCTCACTTGGATCCGGCGCGCGCGACCTGGACAGGTCAATGGCGCGCGAACCGCCACGATCGTCTGCGAGTGCCGACGCGACGCCGCCTTCCCATACTGTCCCGTTTCATGACTCTGGGCTGAATGAGATGGACGGACAAAGGCAGGGACGGACGGCGGTGGATGCGCAGACGGCGCCCAGAACCCAGGTGGCCGGGGGCGGCAAGCGCAGACGTCTCGACGGGGTCGAGGTGATCGAGGGCATGCCGGCCGACGAGGGCGAGCAGGCGCCAAGCGATGTCCCGGCTGGGCCGGTCGTCCCGCCCGACGAGGCGCCCCCGCTGGACGGTCTCCTGCCCTTGGCCTGGGGCGCTGTGTCGACGATGACGTTCGCGGCTTTGGCCACGAACACCGTCGCCGCGCAGCGGCCGCCGCCGCTGTCGGTGCCGCCATTCGCGGAGCCGCAGTCCCGGATCGTGAAGGCCGGCGGAACGGCGTCGCCGGGGACACAGATCCAGGCAAAGCCGGTCGAGGAAAAGTCCAGCGCGGAAAATCCCATCTCGGAAAAGCCAATTCCGGAAGAGCCGATTCCGGAAAAGCCCGTCCTGGAAAAAGCCGTCCAGGAAATGCCCACCCTGGAAAAGCTGGTGCAGGAAAAGCCGCTTCAGGAAGAGCCGGTCCAGGAAAGGCAGATCGCGGGAACGCGCTTGCAGGAGATGCTGGTCCAGGAGCCTCCGGCGCAGGAGACGAGCGCCCAGAAAGCCCTGGTCCAGAAGGCGTCGTTGGCGCGGCAGGCGGCCGACGAGCTCCCCCTGGAAAAGATCGTCGAGGGCCGGATCGCGAGCGATGAGCGGGAAGATGACGGGGATCTCGACCTGAATCTGGATCTGGATCCCCCGCCGGCGGCGACCTTCGACATCCCGCGCGTGCCGGCGGACGCACAGATCCGCGTCAGCAACGGTGCCGCCACGTTCGACGACGCGCCCGAGCCCGTGCCCCTGCGCCGCTCCGCGCGCCATAGCGTCAAGGACGAGGCCGGCACGCGCCCCGAGGCGCGGTTGGCGCCCCTCGCCGCCGATGTACCGCTGGGGGTGGAGCGGGTCGGGCGGCTCGAGCGGCTCGAACGGGTCGAGCGCGTCGACGAGCCGCGCGGGAACGGGGCACCGGATGGCGGTCTTCCGCCGGCGATCCGCCCGGAGGGGATGACGGAGGGGGCTCACCCGGAAGCGCTGGCTCGCCTGGTGGTCGTGCACGATCGCGGCCGCGTCGTCGGCCGGACGTGGTCAGGCGATCTTGTCGACTTCGTGCTGACCGGACAGCCCGAAGTCCGCTTGCCCAGCGTGGCAGGCGGCGTGGAGGACGGACTGGTCCTGGAGATCAGCCGCGTTTCCCGCGACGACCAGGGCGTGGTCCAGAGATCCCACGTCGACGTCGACGCGAGCACCGCGCTGATCCCTGCCGACCTCTTTGTCGAAGGCCCCCAGGTCTTCGTGGTCGGGGCGCGGCACCCCGCCGATGCCGGGCCCCTGCGCCTGCTGCGCGTGGAACACGTCTGGCTGGACACGCAGCCGCCGGAAGCCCCCACCTTCCGCCCGATCGCGCAGGAGGTCACCGACGCCCTGCTGTCCGTGGCCAATCTGGAGGATCAGGCCCAGCTCCAGTACCGCGCCGGGGGCGCGTCCGACTGGGTGGCGGCCCTCGCCGGCAGCAACCTCCGGGGACCGGGGGAGGTCCGCCAGATCGACCGCGCGGGCAATGCGGGGGCGGCTTCCGAGCTGCCCGCCCATCAGATGATCCACGTCCTGCAGTCAGTCCCGCCGACGTCCTCCGACGCCGTCCTGTGAGGCGGTGAGCGTCCCGCGCGCGCCCATCCACGTGCGGACCGGCCCGGCCAGCCACGCGCGGGCCGTGTCGGATCGCTTCAGCTGCAGGTCGAGGAAGGCCACGCTGACCTGCTGGGCCGCGGTCATGCCGAGCTGCTGCTCGTGCAATTGCCGGTAGTCCGGCACCGCAGGGACCGGCGCCATGCGCGTGGGTCCTTCCTGGCCGCGTCCGCCGCGGCCGCCGCCGCGGCGACCCTGGGGCTGCGATTGCGCCTGGTCCTCGGCGGCGCGGATGCGCTTCTGCTCGCGTTCGCTGTCTTCGGGGCGAGGCTCGTTGCCGCCGAGCGCGGCGTGCCGGACCTCGTTCACGCTGAGCAGCCAGCCGCGCCCCGGCGGCATCGCGGCGAACGGTGCCTGGCGCCAGGGCAGCTCCCGCACCAGTCCGAGCACGTCGCTGTCGTCCGGGCCGGTCAGGCCGAGCACGGGCATCGCGATGTCCCGGTACCTCGCCGCGTCCGGCGGTCCGAAGACCTGCGGGCTGATCACGATCGCGGCCACCGGCTGCACGGACTTCAAGGCCAGCACCGACCCGTCAGGCTGCCGCTCGCCCGCCAGCGCCAGGGCCGTCTGCGCGCCGAGTTCATAACCCGCGATCACCGTCTTCGACCAGTCCAGCGCGCGCCACGGGACCTCGCCCGGGCCCTGGCTCTGGCCTTGGCCTTGGCGGCCCAGCCGCTGCGCCTCGGCGAGCAGTTCGTCGAGCCGCGCCAGCCGCTTGCGCATCTGCGCGTCGGCGTAGTGGCGCCGGCCCAGCTCGGTGAACTCCGCCGAACGCGCCAGGTCCGACGACCAGGCGTTGGCGTCGTCCTCCAGCGGCTGCAGCGACAGCACCGCATAACCGGCCGCCGCCCAGGCGCGGCGCCAGCGGACGCCCGCCGTGTCCGATTCGCCCAGGCCCGGCAGGTACACCACGACCGGGCGCGGCGTCGCGCCCGCGCTGGCCGGCAGCGTCAGGCTCACGCGCACGTCGTCGCCGCGCATCCGCCACAGGATCGGCCACGCCGTCACCGCCTCGCCCTGCGGCGCGTAGCCGCGGGAGGCGAACTCGCGCTGCAGCTGCTGTTCCTCGACGCGCGCCTTCGGCGGTCCGCCGCCGCAACCGGCGAGCAGCAGGGCCGCGACCAGCGCGGCGGCGCCTGCGAGGGCCAGGAAGCCGGCGCGGGCGCGCGGGCGAGGGCGGGTCGATGCGATCATGGGCGGCGACGCTAAGCGGACGATGTAAAGCGGCGATTGCTGGGGGTGCGGTCAGGCCGGCGGGCAAGAAAAAGCGACCCCGGAGGATCGCTCATCATCGCCGCACCGGACATCGTGGCGAGGTCCGCCTGCCGGCGCTCAATGCGCCGGCGCCGCCATCGGCGACAGGCCTTCCGGGATGTCCGCGTTGAAGCGCTGCAGTACGTGCCGGCTCATGCCCTTGGCGAGTTCCTCCTCGCCGTAGAACACGGTGCCGAGCTGCTCCTTGCGCAGCAGCTCGGATTCCTCCTCGCCGTGGGTGCGCAGCACGATCTCGATGCCCGGGTTCAGCTGCCGCGCCGTGTCGGCCATCTGTCGCGCCTTCATCGAGTCGGGCACCGCCACCACCAGCATCGCCGCATTGGCGATGTGGGCCTGGATCAGCACCATGGGCTCGCTCGCGTCGCCGCTGACCGCCGCCATGCCGCGCTTGCGCAGCGCCTCGACGGTCTCGCGGCCCTCGTCCGCGACGACGAAGGGGATGCCCTGCTCGGTCAGCGCGTCGGCGATGCGCCGTCCCACGCGGCCGTAGCCGACCAGCACGACCTGACCCTCCAGGAACTGGCGATCGGTGGTCTGCGGCAGCTCGGCATAGGGGTCGTCGCGCGCCTCGAGCGCCCGCGCGAACGACGAGCGCGCCAGCACCCAGCGCTGCAGCGGCGCGATCATGGCGAACATCACCGGATTCAGCGCGATCGAGATCAGCGCCGCCGCCAGCACCAGGTTCATCCCGGCCTTCGGCAACAGCCCCAGCTGGACGCCGAGACCGGCGAGGATGAAGCTGAATTCGCCGATCTGCGCCAGGCTGGCCGAGACCGTCATGGCCGTGTTCAGCGGATAGCGGAACACGATGACCAGCGCCGCCGCGGCGATCGCCTTGCCCAGCATCACGATCGCGACCACGCCCAGCAGATGCAGCGGCTGGTCGACCAGGGTCATCGGGTCGAAGAGCATGCCCACCGACACGAAGAACAGCACCGAGAACGAGTCCCGCAGCGGCAGCGATTCCTGCGCGGCGCGGTGGCTGTACTCGGACTCGCGCATCACGGTGCCGGCGAAGAAGGCGCCCAGCGCGAAGGACACGTGGAACAGCTCGGACGCGCCGTAGGCGATGCCGATCGCCACGGCGATGACCATCAGCGTGAACAGCTCGCGCGACCCGGTGCGCGCCACCTGCCACAGCATCCACGGCAGCACGCGCCGGCCCACGACCAGCATCAGCACGACGAACGCGGCCATCTGGGCCAGCGTCTCGGCGATGGTGCGCCACAGCGGCGCGTCGGCGGAGGCGCCCGGCGCGGCGTTGCCGCCCAGCACCGTGGACAGCGGCGGCAGCAGCACCAGGATCAGCACCGTGGCCAGGTCCTCGACCACCAGCCAGCCGACCGCGATGCGGCCATTCATGGATTCGAGCGAGCCGCGCGATTCCAGCGCCTTCAGCAGCACCACCGTGCTGGCGCAGGACAGCGTCAGTCCGAAGACCAGCGCCTGGCCGGCCGGCCAGCCCCACCACATCGCCAGGCCCATGCCGAGCGCCGTGGCCGCGGCCATCTGCACGACCGCGCCCGGCAGCGCGATGCGCTTGACCGCCATCAGGTCTTTCAGCGAGAAGTGCAGCCCGACGCCGAACATCAGCAGCATCACGCCGATTTCCGACAGCTGCGCGGCGATGCCCACGTCCGCCACGAAGCCCGGCGTGGCCGGGCCGATGGCGATGCCGGCGAGCAGGTAACCCACCAGTGCCGGCAGCTTCAGCCGCTCGGCGATGAACCCCAGGATCAGCGCCAGGCCGAAGCCCGCCGCCAGCGTGGAAATCAGGGAGACGTTGTGTTCCATCAGTGCGCCGCTCCCGGACCGGCGACGGCAGCGAAGGCCTCGCGGTGACGGGGACCCTGGGCGAAGGCGCCCAGGGCGGCGGCGATCCGGCGCTCCGCGTCCGCCGCGTCGGGCAGTTCGGGGCCGTAGATCTCCATCCAGGTCTGGAAGACCGGATCGTTGTCATGGCGCTGGAGCAGCCGCACCGGCTGCGTCTGGCGCGCTTGTTCGAAGGCGGCCAGCGCGGCCGTCCGCTGGTCCGCGTGGACGCGGTAGTAGACGTAGAGCTCGACCGGTGCGGCCGAGCGGGGGGCAGGATGGATGGG
>CBIHMU010000001.1:0-161515 GCA_966211105.1 uncultured Burkholderiales bacterium | reverse complement strand
CCCCCGGCGCTGGCGGCGTGCGCTGCTGTGGGGAACGCTGGTCGCGCTGCTGCTGATCGCGCAGTCGCTGCTGTTGTCCTTGACCCTGAGCCATGAGGCGGCCCGCGCGCAGGAAGCGTCGGACCTGGCCGCCGCCGAGGTGACGGCGCGCGCCAAGCAGCTGATCGGCCGCGACCTGCAGGGCCTGCAGGGCCTGATGTGGGCGGAGGACGACGACTGGCGCGGCAACGCCGCGGCGCAGCTGCGCCAGACGCGCGTGCTGCTGCGCATCGAGCTGCGCGATTCGGAACGCCAGGTGCGCCGCGCCGTCGACACGCCGTACGCGCCGCCGCTGTTCTCGATCCTGTCGCGCGAGCAGCTCCAGATCGAGACGGAACTCGCCTGCATCGCCGCGCTGCGGCAAGGCACGCCGCTGTTCTCACGCTCGTACTTCGTGCCCGGTCCGGGCGGTGACGGCATGGAAGTCGCCGATCTCTGCCTGCCGCGCGTGCGTGCGGGCGAGCCGCGCTCGTACGTCGTCGCGACCATGGGTCTGCGGCCGCTGCTGGAGGAGTCGGTCTCGCAGGACCAGGCGCGTCGCTTCGAGATGTCCTTCGTCGAGGGGGACGGCACGCGCCTGGCGCGCACGGGCCTGACGCGCGGCACCGGCTTCTACCTGTCGGAGCGCCTGCTCGACCTGCCGGGCCTGAGCCTGCAACTGCGGGTGGACAACGCCACCGGACGGCCGCAGCTGATCCCCAACCTGGCGACGGCGCTGGTGCTCGGCCTCTCGATGGCGCTGTTCGCGCTGGTCATCATCCTGGCGCGCGACACCCGCAAGCGCGCGCAGGCGGAGCACGCGCTGGCGGAGTCGCTGGCGTTCCGCCAGGCGATGGAGAACTCGCTGATCACGGGGCTGCGCGCGCGCGACCTGGACGGCAACATCAGCTATGTGAATCCGGCGTTCTGCGCGATGGTCGGCTACCCGGCGGAGGAGGTGGTCGGCACCGGCCGTCCGCCGCATGCGCCGCCGTACTGGCCGCCCGAATTCACCGACGAATACTGGCGCCGCCACCACGACCGCGAGGCGCGCTGGGAGGCCGGCCTGCCGCCGCGCGAGGGCTTCGAGACCGTCTTCGCGCGAAGCACCGGCGAGCGCTTCCCGGTGATGATCTACGAGGCGCCGCTGCTCAACGCCGAGGGCCAGCAGACCGGCTGGATGAGCGCCGTGCTGGACCTGAGCGCGCAGCGCAAGGTCGAGGAGCTGTCGCGCCAGCAGTCGGACCGCCTGCAGGCGACGGCGCGGCTGGCGACGGTGGGCGAGATGGCCTCGCTGCTGAGCCATGAACTCAACCAGCCGCTGGCGGCGATCGCGAGCTACGCGACGGCGTCGATCAACCTGATGGTGCGCGAGGCCGACGATCCGCAGACGCCGGCCATGGTGCGCCAGGCCGTGACGCGCATCGCCGAACAGGCGGAGCGCGCCGGTCGCGTGATCAAGAGCGTGCACGACTTCGTCCGGCGCCGCGAGGCGGCGCGGGAATGGGTGAACGTCGAGCAGCTGCTGGAGGCGGTGCTCCCGCTGATCCGCTTGCAGGCGCGCAAGAGCGGCGCGCGCATCGAGATGGACCTGGCGAAAGGTCTTCCGCGCGTGCGCTGCGACCGGACCATGGTCGAGCAGGTGCTGCTGAACCTGACCCGCAATGCCATCCAGGCGATGGACGGCCCGACGCCGCTGGCCGACCGGGCCTTGATCATCCAGGTGAAGCGCCTGCAGCCGCGCTGGCTCAGCTTTGCGGTGATCGACCGCGGACCGGGCATTCCGCAGGAAGTCGCGCGCCAGCTGTTCACGCCCTTCTTCACGACCCGCACCGAGGGCATGGGCCTGGGCCTGAGCCTGTGCCGCACGGTCGTGGAGCAGCACGGCGGCGCGATGGATTTCGAAAGTCGCGTGGCGCCCGCGTCGCCGACCGGGACCGAGTTCCGGTTCAGCCTGCCGTGCGAGGATGCGCCTGGGTCGGCCTCGAAACCCGGGACCGACCGCTTCCCCGTCATTGGATCTGGAGAGTCGTCCGCATGAAGCCGCAGTCCCTGCCGATGGTCTACCTCGTCGACGACGAGGAAGTGGTGCGCGATGCGCTGGCCTGGCTGCTGCGCTCGCGGCGGCTGCTGTCCGAGGGTTTCGGCAGCGCCGAGGCGTTCGAGTCGATGCTGGACGGTCTGCCGCGCAGCGGGCGCGACTGGCCGTCGGCGCCGAGCTGCCTGCTGCTGGACGTGCGCATGCCGGGGATGAGCGGCCTGGCGCTGTTCGAGCGGCTCATCGAGCGCGGCCTGCTGGCGACCTTGCCGGTGATCTTCCTGACCGGTCACGGCGACGTGCCGACGGCGGTGGCGGCGGTGAAGCAGGGCGCCTACGACTTCGTCGAGAAGCCGTTCTCGGACAACGCGCTGGTGGACCGCGTCGAGCATGCGCTGGCGCAGAGCGCCGAGGCGATCGCCGCGCGCGACGCGAAGTCGGCGCTGGGACACCGCGTCGGCGATCTCACCGAGCGCGAGCGCGAGGTGATGCAGCTCGTCGTTCAGGGCCTGCCCAACAAGCTGATCGCCGACCAGCTCAACATCAGCGTGCGCACGGTGGAAGTCCACCGGGCGAGGGTCTTCGAGAAGATGGACGTGAAGTCCGCGGTCGAGCTGTCCAACCTCCTGCGCGGCGACAATGCCGCCCATGGGTGATTCTTCTGACGCGTCCGGCGCAGCTGCCGGTGCATCCGCCGTTGCCGGTTCCGGTGCCGGTCCCTCCGGCACGGGCGAGCGCCGCGACGCACGTCCGCTGGGCGAGTTCGACCTGATCGACCGATTCTTCGGCCGCGCGGGGCGCGCCGGCCGGACCGAGGGCGGGGCCGTGACGCTGGGCATCGGCGACGACTGCGCGGTACTGACGCCGTCGGCGGGCCATCAGTGGCTGGTGACGGCGGACATGCTGGTCGAAGGTCGGCACTTCCTGTCGACGGTGTCGCCGCGACGGCTCGGTCACAAGGCGCTGGCGGTGAACCTCAGCGACCTCGCCGCCTGCGGCGCGACGCCCAAGGCCTTCTTCCTGTCGCTGGCGCTGCCGCGCGTCGACGAAGCCTTCCTGGCGGGGTTCGCGCAAGGGCTGTTCGAGCTCGCGGACGCGCATCACATCGTGCTCGCCGGCGGCGACACGACGGCGGGGCCGCTCAACATCAACATCACGGCGATGGGCGAAGTGCCAGCGGGCCAGGCGCTGCTGCGCTCGGGCGCGAAGCCGGGCGACGAGGTCTGGGTCAGCGGCACGCTCGGCGATGCGCGGCTGGCGCTGGAGGTGTTCCGCGGCACGCTGTCGCTGAGCGCGTCGCAGTTCGACGAAGTCCGCCTGCGGATGGAAATGCCGGAGCCGCGCGTCGCGCTCGGACGCGCGCTGCGCGGCATCGCGACGAGCGCCGTGGACGTGTCGGACGGCCTGGCCGGCGACATCGGCCATGTGCTGAAGCGGTCCCAGGTCGGCGCGACCTTGCGGCTCGCGGATCTGCCACGCTCGGGCGTACTCGGCGCAATGCCGGAAGACCTCCAGCAGCTGTGCCTGCTGACCGGCGGCGACGACTACGAACTCGTTTTCACGGCGCCTGCCGATGCCCGTGAGCGGGTGCTCGAGGCCGGACGCGCGGCGGGCACGCCGGTGTACCGAATCGGACGCATCGATGAAGCACCCGGCCTGCGCGTCGTCGACGGCGCGGGGCGTCCGCTGCAGCATCGCCTGCAGAGCTTCGATCACTTCAAATCATGAGCGCGGTGCGTCCGACTTTCGGTTTCATGGCCCGGCACCCCGCCCACTGGATCGCGATGGGCTTCGGCAGCGGGCTGGCGCCGAAGGCGCCGGGGACGGTGGGCACGCTGTGGGGCTGGGCCGCGTTCGCGATCCTGAACCTGTGGCTGACGCCGGTGCTGTGGGGCGTGGTGATCGCGGCCAGCATCCCGATCGGTTGGTGGGCCTCGACGGTCACGGCGCGGCACCTGCGGACCTGCGACCCGGGGTCGGTCGTCTGGGACGAGATCGTCGCGATCTGGCTCGTGCTGTGGCTGCTCATGCCGGCGGGGTTCTGGTGGCAGCTCGCGGCGTTCGGCGTGTTCCGCTTCTTCGACGCGGCCAAGCCGGGTCCGGTGCGCTGGGCCGACGCGCTGTTCAAGATCGAGCCTGGTCAGCCGGTGACGGTGTGGCAAGGCTTCGGCATCCTGTTCGACGATCTGGTGGCGGCTGCATGTACGCTCGTGGTGTTGGCCGGCGCGAAGGCCTTGCTGCATTGAGGAGATCCCCATGCTGTTTCCCGACGAATCCGAACTGATCGAACGCATCGCCCTGGCGCTGATCCAGCGCAAGGAGCGCATGGGCACCGCAGAGTCGTGCACCGGCGGCCTGATCGCGGCGGCGTGCACGAGCCTGGCGGGGTCGAGCCAGTGGTTCGAGCGCGGCGTGGTGAGCTACACCAACCAGGCGAAGACGGAGCTGCTCGGCGTGCCGGCGGCCTTGATCACCCTGCACGGCGCGGTGAGCGGCGAGGTCGCGGAGCAGATGGCACGCGGCCTGGTGGCGCACGCGCCGATCGACTGGGCGATCGCGGTGACCGGCGTGGCCGGTCCCGGCGGCGGCACCGAGAACAAGCCGGTCGGGACGGTGTGGCTCGCGCTGATGCACGGCCGGCAGCGCGTGCGGGTCTGGAAGGAACACTTCACCGGCGACCGGCATGCCGTGCGTGCGCAGACCGTGCGCGCCGGGCTTGAAGCCTTGTGTGATGCGCTTGAAGACCGAGACTCTTGAGTCGTCAGGATTAGGAACGCGATCGGTCTTTTGCGTCCGCCATCGCTTGGTATTTGGCGATCAGCCGATCGAAGACTTCGTCCGCGGGTTTGCCTTTCCCTGCTGCGGCCGCAGCCTTGCCGCGAGATGGATTCTTCAAACGCCTACATCCAAGCAATGCGGCTGGACTGTCGACCCTCGGTTGTTCCGATCCCGGTCATGCGATGTGCTGAGTCTGGATTGTTTTCAAGCATTGAAGGCCCTCGCGAGGTCTTGAGATGAATGAAGAATGCGATGAACCATGACACGCTGCGCCATGACGTTCACGGAGTAGAAAATGCCGTATCGCCCATGACTGCGGCGCCGGATGTGAGGGTAGGGGCGAAGGCGGGCGGACGGAAATGACTCAGCCATGGTCGACAGCCCGTTGACCTTGGCCATCAGTTCGGCCAGGAACGACGGGGCCCGCGAAGGGTTGTCCCGTGCGATGTATTCGCCAATGGCGTCCAGATCTGCCCGTGCCTTCCGAAGAAGGCGGACGATCACTTCTTCGCGTCCGCCAGTGCCTGGTACTTGGCGATCAACGGCAGGAAAACGTCTTCGACGCTTTCGCCCTCACTGGTGGCCGCCTCGGCAACCCCTTCGGCGAAGGAGTCCTCGAACGCCTTCAGCCTAGCCTCGCGCCAAGCCTGCAGCTCCACGCTCTGTCGCAGCACCTGCGTGCGCGACGAATACTTTCCGCTCTCGATCAAATTCAGCACGATGGCCTCCAGTTCGGGTCCCAGATCTGCGTGAATCATCTCGGTAGGTCCTGCGAAAAGACATCGCTTCAGAGGGGGAGATCGCATCCCCAATCAGCGGGAGCAAAGTGGGGCGGCTTACTCGCACGAGTGAGTGGGTCAACCTCGACCGTCGTTCAAGCCAGGCGAGACCTGTCCCTCACAGTCCGGCCAGGATCGTGTTCGCTTGGGCGTCGTCGAGGTCCGGCGGCTCCCAGCCGCGGAGCCAGTCGGTGAATTTCTCCGCCGGCATCGGCCGCGACAGGAAGTAGCCCTGGCCCTGGTCGCAGCCCAGCGTCTGCAGCAGCGTCCATTGCTTGGCGGTTTCCAAACCTTCGGCGACCACTGTCAGCCCCAGGTTGTGCGCGAGCTCGATGGTCGAGCGCACGATCTTCGCGTCGTCGATGTCGCGTTCCATGTTCATCACGAAGCTGCGATCGATCTTCAGCTCGTCCACCGACAGCTGCTTCAGGTAGGCCAGCGATGAATAACCGGTGCCGAAATCGTCGATCGACAGCTTGAACCCGAGCGCGTGCAACTGCTCCAAGGTCTGCAGTGCCCGCTGCGGGTCGTCCATGATCGCGGACTCGGTGATCTCCAGGCACAGCGCCGGCGGCGGCACGCCCGCCACCAGGTCCGCCACCTTGATCGGCAGGTCCTGGTCCATCAGGTCCCGCGTCGACAGGTTGACGCTGATCGGCAGCGCCAGCCCGTCCCGCTGCAAGCCCATCCATGCCTGCGCCGACGCATGCAGCACCCACGCGGTGATCTGGCGGATGAAGCCCGTCTGCTCCGCGAAAGGGATGAACTCCATCGGCGGCACCAGGCCGCGCGTCGGATGCTGCCAGCGCACCAGCGCTTCCGCGCCCGCGATCTTCTGGCCGTGCAGGTCGACCTTCGGCTGCAGGAAAAGCCGCAGTTCGCCGGCGTCGATCGCATGCCGCAACTCGCTCAGCAGCGACAGCGATTCCTGGCTCGCCGCGTCCATGCTCGGCGCATAGACCTCGCAGCCGCTCTGGCCGCGCTTGGCCGCGTGCATCGCCAGCTCCGCGCGAGCCAGCAGCAGCAGGGGGTCGCGCCCATGCTGGGGATACAGGGCCACGCCCATGCCCGCCGACAGGTCCACGGTCTGGTCGTCGATGCTCAGCGCCCGCTCGAAGTCGCGCTGGATGCGCTTGCAGATGGCCTCGGCCCGGGTCGCGCCGGCGCTGTCGATCATCAGCAGGAACTCGTCGCCGCCCACGCGCGCGATCAGGCTGACCTCGTCCTTCAGCAGGTGCTGCAGCCGGTCCGCCACCGCGCGCAGCAGCCGGTCGCCGAACGGGCGCCCGAGCACGTCGTTGACATGCTTGAAGCGGTCCAGGTTCAGCATCAGCAGCGAGAAGCGCACCTCGCTCTCCGCCATCCGTCTGGCGAGCGCCTGGTGGAACTGCTCCCGGTTCGGCAGGTCCGTCAGCGGATCCCAGAACGCGAGGCGGTTCACCTCCGCCTCGCGCGCCCGGATGCCCTGGCGCATCGCCTCGAAGGCTTCGGCCAGATCGCCGATCTCGTCGCGCGAGGGCCGCTCGACGGGCTGCGCATAGTCGCCCTGGCCGAGCCGGTGCGCCGCACTTGCCAAGGCCTTGACCGGTCCGCTGATGCGACGTGCCGTCAGCACCGCGCCGATTGCGAACAGCAGCACGCCGACGCCGCTCAAGCCCAGCAGCATCCATTGCAGCCGGCGGTAGGGGGCCAGCGCCTCGTCCACCGAGCGCAGCAGCAGCACGGCCACGGACTTGTCGGTATCGCCGCCGTGCGCCAGCGGTTGCAGGCGGGCCTGGAAGAGCTCGTCGTCCAGCGGGATGTGGAAGGTCCGCACCTCGCGGTCCGAGGCGTCCACCGTCGGCAGCGACTGCACCGCGCGCGCCGTCGCGGCGGGGTCGAGCACCGACGCGAGGACCTGCCACTGCCCCGTCGCCGATTGCGCCAGCAGCACGCCCTGGATGCGCACGATGCGCTTGAGCTCCTGCAACTGGTCGCTCTTCATCTCGAAGCCGGTGAAGATCCAGCCGCCCAGCCCGGCGGCCCGCATGCGCGCGACCACGACCTGGTAGGCCTTGCCGTCCAGCAGGAGCAGCTGGCTCTGTGTGCGGCCCTGCTGCTCGCGGGTCACGCCGCGCAGCAGCGGCGTCACCTTCGCCGCGATGGGGTCGGTCGCCGTGACCAGTTTGAAGGCGTCGTCCGCGTACCCGATGAACGCGGCATCGCCCCGTTCGCTGAGGTTGGTGAAGACGTCCTGCAGCATGGCGCGCAGTTCTTCGCCCTGGATGCCGGCCGAAACCAGCTGGCGCAGGCCGTAGTCCGATTGCAGCAGGTCGGCCACCAGGCCACGCTGCTGGTTGTCCTCGTCGATGAGCTGGACCAGGATGCGCTCACCGGCCTTGAGTTCCTCGGTCACCTGGGCCCGGGCGTTGCGCCCGATGCCCTGGTCGATCAGCGCGAGGTTGAGCAGCTGGACGACCAGCAGCAGCGCCAGGAACAACGCGACGATGCGCCCTTCCAGCCGCCGCAGGTTGAGGAAGTCCGGCCAGCGCATCGCGGCGTCAGTCCTTCAGTTCGACTTTCAGCACACCCGCCGCTGCCGAGCCGACCGTCAAGGGCTGCGCGGTCGGGGCGGCATTGCCCAGGCGCGAGGCCCACAGCCGCAGGCGGTGATCCCCGGGCGGCAGGTTCAGCTTGACCTCGCCCTTGGCATCCGTGATGCCGAACACCGGGGTGTCGACGACCACGATGTGTGCGCTCATCCGGTCGTGGATGTTGCAACCGAGCTGCGCCACGCCGGGCTTGTCGAAGACCACCGGTTCCGACGGCGTGCCGGAGTACAGCTTGAGCTCGAACTTCTTGGTCGCCGAGAACGAATAGACGTGGTGCCGGACGGTGTCGAAATTGGGAAAGTTCACTGCGGTCCCGGTCTGCACCACCAGCAGCTGAGGCTGGAACTGGCGGTCGCGCTGCGACATCTCGGCGGTGGCACCCGCGGCCGGTTTGGCTGGCTGCCCCTTCAGTTCGACGGCCACGGCCGCGTTCGGCACCGGCGCGCCGCCGGCGTCACGGACCTGGATCGTCCAGTCCGCCGCGTGGGCGGTCGAGGCGCTCATCAGCGCCCCCGCCCAGGTCACGGCGGCAATCAGGAAAGGAGCGGAACGGGAGGAGCTCATCAGCGACGCCAGAGGGACGACAGGCGTCAACCATAGCGGGTTTTCTGGCCTGGCGGGCGCAGGGCTTGCTCCAACAGGAGGGCCAATCGCCCCAGCGCTTCCCAGGGGTCGGTGGGCCATTCCGGGTGGCGCAGACCCTTGACGATGCCGTCGCAGATCTGCGCCGCCACGACCAGCCGTGTCAACGCGGCGCCGTGCAGCTGCGGCACGATGCGCTCGAAGAGGCGCTCCTTCGGCCCCCAGATGCGGGACTCCCGCAAGGCCATCGGCAGCGGCTTGCCCGCAGCCACCGCATCGTGGACGCGCTTCAGGCCGCGGATGTCCTCGGCCATCGTCCAGTGCACCAGCACGGCGGCTTCGCCCTCGGCCTTGAGGCCGTCGAGCATGCGCAGCACCCGGCCCACCTTGCCGCTCAGCAGCGCTTCGCTGAGCTTGAAGACGTCGAAACGCGCCACGTCGAGCACGGCCGCCTCGATCTGCTGCAGGCTGAGCTCGCCCGCCGGGTGCAGCAGCGCGAGCTTCTGCAGCTCCTGGTGCGCGGCGAGCAGGTTGCCCTCGACGCGGTCGGCGAAGAACTCCAGTGCCCGCTGGCCCTCGGGGCCCGCCGCGACCGGCTGCCCCTGCTGCTGCAACCGCCGGGCGATCCAGGCGGGCAGCTCGCGCCGCTCGACCGGGTCGACCTTCACCGACACGCCGGCGCTGTCCAGCGCGGTGAACCAGGCGCTGCTCATCTGCGTCTTGTCCAGGCGCGGCAGCGTGACCAGCGTCAACACGTCCGGCGGCAGCCCGTCGACGTAGCGCTGCAGCGCGTCCGAGCCCTCCTTGCCCGGCTTGCCGCCGGGGATGCGGATCTCGATCAGCTGCTTGTCGGCGAACAGGCTCATCGCCTGCGACGCGGCGATCACCGACGCCCAGTCGAAGTGCGCACCGCTGACGATGAAGACCTGGCGCTCGGTGTAGCCCTGCTTGCGCGCCTCGGCACGCAAGGTGTCGGCGGCCTCCTGGGCGAGCAGGGGCTCGTCGCCGTGCACCACGTACACCGGCTTGAGCCCCTTCGCCAGGTGGCCGGCGAGCGCCTCGCCCTTGATCTGCATGCGCGCGGTCCGTCCGGGTCAGGTGGGCAGGTGAACCGCCGCCAGGCGGCGCAGCAGCAGGCCGACGGCCTCCACCTGCATGGCCTTCTGCAGCGAGGCTTCTTCCTGCTCCTTGGCCAGCGCGGCGCTTTCGCTGTAGTTCATGTCGCGGGTGAGCCGCAACTCGGTGCGCGGCAGCAGGATGTCCCCGCCCGCCGTGCGCAGCGAGTAGTCCAGCGACAAGCGCAGTTGCCATTCCGTGATCTGCCCGGCCGCGGTCGTCGCCACCGAGGTCTTGTCGCGGATCTCGCGCTCGGCGTCGATGATGACGTCCGCGCGGTTCGGGTCCTCGACCAGACGCACGGTGCTGCGCTGCACCTGGCGGCGCAGTTCCTGCGCCAGCGGCGAGTGCGGGATGAACCCGGTCAGCGCCAGCGTCTTGAAGTGATAGACCGGTTCCTTGCGCAGCTCGAAGCCGCAGGCCGACAGCAGGCCGGCGGCGCCAACGGCACCCAGTGCGCCCAGGGAAGCGAACGACAGCAGATCACGGCGCTTCATGTCATACCACCACGTTGACGAGACGACCCGGCACGATGACGACCTTCTTCGGTGGCTTGCCCTCGGCGAACTTCTCGAAGTCCGGGCTGGCCAGCGCGATCGCCTCGATCGCGGCCTTGTCGGCCGAGGCGGCCACCTTGATCGCGCCACGCAGCTTGCCGTTGACCTGCAGCATCAGCTCGATCTGGTCCTGCACCAGCGCCGACTCGTCGACCTGGGGCCAGGCCGCGTCCAGCAGCTCGCCCAGCTCGGCGGCGAAGCCGAGTTCGGTCCACAGCGCGTGCGCGATGTGCGGGCAGGCCGGGTAGATCACGCGCAGCAGCACCGAGAAGCCTTCGCGGACCGCGGCCGCCTGGCCCTCGGCCTTGAAGCCTTCCAGCGCGTTCAGCAGCTTCATCGCGCCCGAGACCACGGTGTTGTACTGCATGCGCTCGTAGTCGTACGAGACCTGCTTCAGCACGAGGTGGACTTCGCGGCGCAGCGCCTTGCCGTCGTCGCTCAGCGCGGCGAAATCGATGCCGCCGGTCTTGATCGCGTCCACGTGTTTGGTGCCGAAGCCCCAGACGCGCTTCAGGAAGCGGTGCGCGCCTTCGACGCCGGCGTCGTTCCACTCGAGCGTCTGCTCCGGCGGCGACGCGAACATCACGAACAGCCGGGCCGTGTCGGCGCCGTACTCGTCGATCAGCGCCTGCGGGTCGACGCCGTTGTTCTTCGACTTCGACATCGTCGTCATCTCGTACTCGAGCGACAGGCCGTCGGCCTTCAGCGTGCCGCCGGTCGGCACGCCGTGCTCGTTGCGGATGACGTCGACCTCGTGTTCCCAGTAGTAGTGCTTGCCGGCGTCTTCCGGCTTGCGGAAGAAGGCGCCCTTCAGCACCATGCCCTGCGTCAGCAGGTTGGTGAACGGCTCGCTGAACTTGATCAGCTTCAGGTCACGCATGACCTTGGTCCAGAAGCGCGCGTACAGCAGGTGCAGGATGGCGTGTTCGATGCCGCCGATGTACTGGTCCATCGGCATCCAGTAGTCGGTGCCGGCGGCGACCATCTGCTCCGGATTGGTCGCGTCGCAATAGCGCATGAAGTACCACGAGCTGTCCACGAAGGTGTCCATCGTGTCCGTCTCGCGCTTGGCCGCGGCGCCGCACTTCGGGCAGCTGCAGTCCAGGAAGTCCGCGCGCTTGTTCAGCGGATTGCCGCTGCCGTCGGGGATGCAGTCCTCGGGCAGCACCACGGGCAGGTCCTTCTCCGGGACCGGCACCGCGCCGCAGCTGTCGCAATGGATGATCGGGATCGGCGTGCCCCAGTAGCGCTGGCGGCTGACGCCCCAGTCGCGCAGGCGCCAGGTCGTCTTCTTCTCGCCCAGGCCCTTGGTGCCGAGCAGCTCGGCCACCTTGTCCACCGCCTGCTTGTGTGTCAGGCCGTCCAGCGCGCCGGAGTTGATGCACAGGCCGCGCTGCTTGTCGCCGTACCACTCGGCCCAGGCGTCGGTCGAGTAGGCCTCGTCGCCCACTGCCACGACCTGCTTGATCGCGATGCCGTACTTCTTCGCGAAGGCGAAGTCGCGCTCGTCATGCGCCGGCACGCCCATCACGGCGCCGTCGCCGTAGCTCATCAGGACGTAGTTGCCGACCCAGACCTCGACCTGCTCGCCGGTCAGCGGATGCGTCACGAAGAGGCCGGTCGCCAGGCCCTTCTTGTCCTGCGTGGCCAGTTCGGCCTCGGTGGTGCCACCCTGCTGGCATTCCTCGATGAACGCGGCCAGCGCCGGGTTGGTCTTCGCGGCG
The DNA here is from genome assembly GCA_966211105.1 of uncultured Burkholderiales bacterium. GTDB lineage: Bacteria > Pseudomonadota > Gammaproteobacteria > Burkholderiales > Burkholderiaceae_C > Roseateles. The sequence continues at coordinate 149,332 of CBIHMU010000001.1, read as the reverse complement.
TGCGCGGCCAGCGGATGCTCCGGCGCGACGGCGCAGAAGGTCACGCCCATGATCGTGTCGGCGCGCGTCGTGAAGACGTAGAGCAGGCCGCCCTGGATGGGCTGGCCGTCCTCGCCGGCGATCGCGTGCGGGAAGGCGAAGCGCAGGCCCTCGCTCTTGCCGATCCAGTTCTCCTGCATCAGGCGCACGCGCTCGGGCCAGCCCGACAGGTAGTTCGGGTCCGAAGGATCGGCCACCGCGGCCAGCAGTTCCTCGGCGTAGTCGGTGATCTTCAGGTAGTAGCCGGGGATCTCGCGCTTCTCGATCGTCGCGCCCGAGCGCCAGCCCTTGCCGTCGATGACCTGCTCGTTGGCCAGCACGGTCTGGTCGATCGGGTCCCAGTTCACGACCTGTGTGCGGCGCTCGGCGATGCCGGCTTCCAGCATCTTCAGGAACAGCCACTGGTTCCAGCGGTAGTAGTCGGGCTTGCAGGTGGCGATCTCGCGCGACCAGTCGATCGCCAAGCCCATGGCCTGCATCTGCGACTTCATGTAGGCGATGTTGTCGTAGGTCCACGCGGCCGGCGGCACCTTGTTCTTCATCGCCGCGTTCTCCGCGGGCAGGCCGAAGGCGTCCCAGCCCATCGGCATCAGCACGTTGTAGCCCTTCATGCGCAGCTGACGCGTCAACATGTCGTTGATCGTGTAGTTGCGGACGTGGCCCATGTGCAGCTTGCCGCTCGGGTACGGCAGCATGGAGCAGGCGTAGAACTTCGGCTTGGACGCGTCCTCGACGACGCGGTAGGCGTCGCGGGCGTTCCAGTGATCGCGGGCGGCCTGTTCGACCTCGGAGGGGGCGTATTTCTCGTTCATGGTGGCTCGGGCAACGTAGCCGTCGATTGTAGGAGGCCGCGCGCGACCGCCCCATCCTCTGTGGGAGGGCCACCTTGCGGGGGAAACGATCAGCGCTTCGGGGGAGGCGCGCCGGGGTCGGCGCTGTCGGGTGCTTCGCCGTGCTCCGCGACGAAGGCGATCCGGTTCAGTCCCGCCTTCTGCGCCCAGCCGATCAGCTGCGCCACCTTGCCATAGGGCACGGACTGGTCGGCGCTCAAGCGCAGTTCGGCATCGGGCTGGCGCTGCGCCAGCTGCGTGAGCCGCTCGCGCAAGGCCTGGGCGTCGAGCTTGTCTTCGCCCAGCAGGTACTCGCCCTCGGGGGTGACTGCCAGCGCGATGAAGCTCGCGCCTGGCGCGGGCGACGCGGCATCGCTCTTGGGCAGATCCAGCTTGAGCGCGCTGCCCATCAGGGGCGCCGCGATGATGAAGATCACCAGCAGCACCAGCATGACGTCGATCAACGGCGTCATGTTGATCTCGCCCATCGGTTTGGGGGCTTCGCGGCGTTCGAGGCGGCCGAACTTCATCGCGTGCAGGTCCGGTGGAGGAGGGGGTCGGGCAGGACGCTCAGGCGCCGCCGACCAGTTCGCGCAGGTCGTGCGCGAAGCCTTCGAGTTCGGCCTCGCAGGCGGCGACCCATTTGCCGAACAGGTTGTAGGCCAGCACCGCCGGGATCGCCACGGCCAGGCCGGCGGCGGTCATGATCAGCGCCTCGCCGACCGGACCGGCGACCTTGTCCAGGCTGAAGTTGCCCGTCGACGAGATGCTCAGCAGCGCGTGGTAGATGCCCCAGACCGTGCCGAACAGGCCGACGAAGGGGGCGGTGGCACCGATCGTCGCCAGCACGACCTGTCCCCGGCTCAGGCCGTTCAGCACGGCGTGCAGCGCGTCGCGCAGGCGGCGCGTGAGCTGCGAGGTCTTCTGCGCGGACGCCGCCAGCGTGCCGGGCGCGCTGTCCTGCATGGCGGCCTCGATCAGCGGGAGCATCAGTGCGCCGCGGTCGAGCGTCCGCAACTGGTCGCGGCCCTGTCCGACATCGGGCGCCGCCCAGAACACTGGCAGTCCGCGGCCGAGGTCGGTGCGCGCCCGCGCCAGCGTCCAGCTGCGCCAGAAGATCAGCACCCAGCTGCACACCGACATCGCCAGCAGCAGCAGGGAAACGAAACGGGCGACACCGTCGCCCGCTTGCCAGAGGTGGATCAGTTCGGTCATCGCGTCGTGAGTCGGGCGCCGATCAGGGGACGTCGCGGGCTCAGGCGATGCCGAGCACGTCGTTCATGTCGAACAGCCCGGTCCTGCGCTCGCCCAGGAAGCGCGCGGCGCGCAGGCTGCCCTGCGCGAAGGTGGCGCGGCTGGAGGCCTTGTGGCTGATCTCGATGCGCTCGCCGATGCCCAGGTACATCACGGTGTGATCGCCGATCACGTCGCCGCCGCGCACGGTCGCGAAGCCGATCGTCGACGGATCGCGCTCGCCGGTGACGCCTTCGCGGCCGTAGACCGCGCAGGTCTTCAGGTCGCGGCCGAGCGCCTCGGCCACGACTTCGCCCATCTTCAGCGCGGTGCCGCTGGGCGCATCGACCTTGTGGCGGTGGTGGGCCTCGACGATCTCGATGTCATAGCCTTGCGCGAGCGCCTTCGACGCCTGCTGCAGCAGCTTGAGCACGACGTTCACGCCCACGCTCATGTTGGGCGCCATCATCACGGCGGCGCGTTGCGCGAATTCGCCGATCTTCGCCTTCTCGTCGGGGCTGAAGCCGGTGGTGCCGACGACGGTCCGCACGCCCAGCTCGGCGCACAGCGCGAGGTGCGCCATCGTGCCTTCGGGGCGGGTGAAATCGATCAGGACGTCGGCCTTGGACAGTCCGGCGTGAAGGTCGTCGGTGATGGCGACGCCGGTCGTCTGACCGAGGAACGCGCCGGCGTCCTGGCCGAGCGCGGGGCTGCCGACGCGATCCAGCGCGGCGGCCAGTTCAAGATCGTCCGCTGCCAGCACCGCCTCGACCAGCATGCGGCCCATGCGGCCGGACGCGCCGGTGATCGCGATCCGCAGCCGGCTCATCGGCGGGGCTCCAGCGGCGGGTAGTCGCGCGTCGGGCCGATCGGCTCCGGCGTCGCGGTCGCCGCCGTGCGCACCGGCGGCGGCAGCGCCTTGCGCTCCTCTTCCGTCAACTCGAGCTTGGGTTCCTTGCCGGACACCTTCAGCGTGTTGATCGACGCGATGAATTCCTTCTCGGTCGGCAGGTCGTCCGGGGCGTCGATCTTGGACAGCTGGTCGCCGTCGAAGGTCAGCAGGATGTGGCGGTTCTGCGGCGCGGCGCCCTGGCGACGGATCGTGAAGACGTAGTCCCAGCGGGCTCCATGGAAGACGTCGGTCAGCAGCGGCGAGCCGAGGACGTCGCGCACCTGGGCGCGCGTCATGCCGGGCTTGACCGCGGCGACCTGCTCCTTGGTGACGACGTTGCCCTGCACGATCTCGACGCGATACGGCGTGACCAGGCCCAGCACCTTGTCGCCGCTGACGGAGAGGGCGTCGAACTTGGGCATCTGCGAGCAACCGCCCAGCGCCAGGAGACCAACAACCAGACCTGCCACGGCGACACCGGAGGCGTTCGGACGTGCAATGCGGGTGATACGGGAATTCAATGACATGGCACGTCTCGGCCGAGGCGCAAAGGCTATGATCATCCGATTCTAGCGGCTCGCACCCACGCTACTCCGCAGGCGCAAACCCCATGAACCGGTCAGACGAAATCAAGAACAGCGGGCTGAAGGCCACCTTGCCCCGCATCAAGATCCTCGAGATCTTCCAGACGACCCAGCAGCGGCACATGACCGCCGAGGACGTTTACAAAGCTTTGCTCGATGAGCGCGCGGACATCGGTCTTGCGACGGTCTATCGCGTCCTCACGCAGTTCGAACAGGCGGGCCTGCTGTCGCGCAATCACTTCGAGTCCGGCAAGGCGGTGTTCGAACTCAACGAGGGGCATCATCACGACCACCTCGTGTGCCTCACCTGCGGCTTCGTCGAGGAGTTCTACGATCCGCAGATCGAGGAGCGCCAGCACGCCATCGCGATGGATCGCGGCTTCCAGCTGCAGGAGCACTCGCTCGCGCTGTACGCGAACTGCGTGAAGAAGGATTGTCCGAACAAGATGGGCCGCTGAACCCGGGCGGACGTCGGCGCCAACCAGCGCCAACCAGCGCCAATGACAAGGGGCTCCGAGGAGCCCCTTTCTCATGCCCGCGCCAACGCGGCCGAGCCTCAGTTCGTGTCGTTGAGGCCTTGCTCGATCGCGCGCTGATGGCGCTCGACGAACTCGCGGTAGGTGTCGATGCCCCGGAGCTGCAGGATGGTGTTGCGCACCGCGGCCTCGACCAGCACGGCCAGGTTGCGGCCCGCGTCCACCGCGATCACGACCTTGCGCACCGGCATGCCGAGCACGTCCTCGTACAGGGGCTCGTAGGGCAGGCGTTCGAAATCCCGCTCCATCGTTTCCTTGCGGACGAGGTGCACGATCAGCTTGAGCCGCATCTTCCGGCGCACCGCCGTCTCGCCGAAGATCGCCTTGATGTCCAGCAGGCCGATGCCGCGGACCTCCAGGAGGTTCATCAGGAGTTCGGGGCAGCGTCCTTCGATCGCCGTCTGCGCGATGCGGAAGAAGTCCACCGCGTCGTCCGCCACCAGGCCGTGGCCGCGGCTGATCAGTTCCAGGCCCAGTTCGCTCTTGCCGAGGCCGGACTCGCCGGTCAGCAGCACGCCCAGGCCGAGGATGTCCATGAACACGCCATGCCGCGTCGTGCGGTTGGCGCAGACATGCGCGAGGTAGGCCCGCACCAGGTCGATGACATGGCCGGCGCTCTCGGCCGTGGTGAACAGCGGGATCTCGGCGCGGTCGCACATCGCGACCAGCCGGTCCGGCGCCACCTGGTCGTCGGCGACGATGATCACCGGCGGTTCCAGCGTGACGATGCGCGCGATGCGGCGGTCCAGCACGTCGCCCGAGGCCTGGCTCAGGTAACCCACTTCGCGTCGGCCCACGATCTGCACGCGGTACGGATGGATGTAGTTCAGGTAGCCGACCAGATCGGCGGCCGATTGCGCGTCGCGCAGCGCGGCTTCGTCGAAACGTCGCTCAGGATGCGCGTGTCCGGCGATCCACTCCCAACGCAAGGCCTCGCGGTGTTCCTCGAACAACCGGTCCGCGCTGATGGAGGTGGCTTTCAAGTTCGGTGGGCCGCGGTCGTGGGGGTGGAGGATCCGGAAGCTGCGTCGTCGTTCAGGCGACGGACTTCAGCGGCTCCCAGTCGGCGATCAGGCGATGCACCGTCGCGGCTTCGGGTTCGGTCTTGAGGCGCTCGCGCAGTTCGCGATCGGACAGCATCTCGGCGATCTCGGAGAGGATCTCGAGGTGTCTCTGCGTGGCCGCTTCGGGCACCAGCAGGAAGATCAGCAGCGTGACCGGTTCGTCGTCCGGCGCATCGAAACCGATCGGCTGCTGCACGCGCAGCACGGCGGCCAGCGGATTCTTCAGGCCCTTGATGCGGCCGTGCGGGATCGCGACGCCGTGACCCAGGCCGGTCGATCCCAGGCGTTCGCGGGCGAACAGGTTGTCCGTGACCGCGGCGCGTGAAATCGAATGGTTGTTCTCGAACAGCAGCCCCGCGTGTTCAAAGACCCGCTTTTTGCTGGAAGCGTCCACATCGACCAGCACGTTGCTGGCGGGAAGGATGGCGGCGAGACGGTTCATCGGGCATTTGCCGGTCATGGAAACCGGCGGGCTGGGGGAGCAGCACTGCGCACCAGCGGGGCGCAGATTCGAGGGTAGAGGGACAGGATTATAGGAATCCCGCTAGCGACAGGGGGTGTGACGGAGGCGACGCGCCAGTGAAAACGTCATCCTTGGTGTTGCATTGCAACAATTCTCGGCAAAAAGGCGGCCCGATGGGCCGCCTTGCAGAGGACCTCCGGGAAATCCCCGGGGTCCGGGAGGGGGCTCTCACCCGGCGCGTGGCGCGCCGAAGCCCCGTTGCCGGTCACCCGGCGTTCAGGTCCATGCGCTTGGCCGACTCGTGGTGGTGGTTCTGCACCCGGTCCTTGTGGCGGCAGACCTGCCGATCCAGCTTGTCCATCAGCTCATCGATGGCCGCGTAGAGGTCCTCGTGCGAGTGCTCGCAGAAGATTTCCCTGCCCTTCACATGCAACGTGACTTCCGCGCGTTGGCGTCGATCCTTCTCCTTCTGCTTCTCCACGGTCAGCAGGACGTTGATGTCCACAACCTGGTCAAAGTGCCGGATCACCCGGCTCAACTTGTTCAGCACGTACTCACGCAGAGCCTGTGTCACTTCGAGATGGTGGCCGCTGATGGTCAGGTTCATAAAGCCTCCTTTCACAAGGGCTTGGTCGGAAACGGTGTCGAGTCGGCGGCGGATGCCGCAGGAAAAGAGCGATTCAGGGTCTTGGGGAAGTCTCGGGGTCGTGTGGCCTTGAGGGTGGGGGGAATCGATGTGGGTGGAAGGACACGCCGCCCGCCTGGAGCCGGGAGCGTTCGGGGATCGGATGGAGGGTTCGGAAGATGAGGTGCAGAAGGACGGTCCGCGAGGGACCCGGAAGGCCGCGAGGGCCGATGGCATGCGGGTTCTGAGGCGATGTCGATGAAGAAGACGAGCCCAGTCTGCTCCCGATCCGGGGCTCGGGCAAGTGATCAAAAGCAAGCTTTGGGGGCGAATATTCCCGCCTTGCGGCAGGGCGGGGTCCGTGCTCGAATGCTGGGTGTTGTGCGGCGGACGCTCCGGAGCGTCCTTCCTTGCCGCTCCCGAGGACGCGATGTGATAATTCCGTGTCCCGATTACTGGAGTTCCCCTTGGACAGCGACCACCCTCGGTGGCCATCCACTCCAGCGTCAATCCGCCGCAGCCCCTGAGCGTTCCGCGTCACCGCACCAACGCCGCCGCGACGCTTGTCCGGAGTGAGACGGGCCACCTTCGACCTGCATCCCGCGCGTGCCGAATTCCGGCGCCGCCCGCTCCCTGACACATCCTGCGCCGCGACGATCCCGAGGGTCCGTCAACGCGCACTCCGGCTTGCGCGTTCGCCAGAGCGCGTGACCGCCGACGAAGGACCTGCATGCTGAATGTTTTCACGCTGGACAACGGCCGCCTCAAGGGGGGCATGGTCCAGGAGGAGATCGCGACCGCCGCCGAACTGCTCGCGCGCACGGACAACGACCGCGATCCCGTCTGGGTCGACCTGGAGTCGCCCACGCCCGAAGAGAAGGACTGGATCCGCGAGCGCTTCGGCCTCGTGATCCCGGAGGACATCGTCGACGAGGATCTGGAGGAGTCCGCCCGCTTCTACGAAGAGGACAACGGCGAACTGCACATCCGCTCCGACTTCCTGATCGACGACATGGAGGCGCCGCGCAACGTGCGCGTGGCCTTCATCCTGTACAACAACGTGCTGTTCTCGGTCCACAACGAGGACCTGCCGGTGTTCCGCCTGCTGCGCCTGCGCGCGCGTCGCATCCCGGCGTTGATCGAGGACGCCAAGGACGTGCTGCTCAAGCTCTACGACGCCGATGCGGAGTACTCGGCGGACGTGCTCGAGGGCATCTATGACAACCTCGAGAAGGTCAGCGCCCGCGTGCTGAAGAAGGACGTCAACGACACCGAGGCCGGCGAGGTGCTCGCAGCCATCGCGCGCGAGGAGGACTTGAACGGCCGCATCCGCCGCAACGTCATGGACACCCGCCGCGCGGTCAGCTTCATGATGCGCAGCCGCATGCTCAACGCCGAGCAGTTCGAGGAGTCCCGGCAGATCCTGCGCGACATCGACTCGCTCGACTCGCACACGGCCTTCCTCTTCGACAAGATCAACTTCCTGATGGATGCCACGGTCGGCTTCATCAACATCAACCAGAACAAGATCATCAAGATCTTCTCGGTTGCGAGCGTCGCGCTGCTGCCGCCGACGCTGATCGCCAGTGTCTACGGCATGAACTTCGAAGCGATGCCCGAGCTGCACTGGAAGTACGGCTACTTCTTCGCGATCGGATTGATGGTGGCCTCCGTCACCGCGCCCTTCATCTACTTCCGCCGCAAGGGCTGGCTCGCCTGAGCGTTCTCGAGGCACCAATACAAAGGGCCTCCGCGATGCGGAAGCCCTGGGTATAAAAGTAGCCTGCAAGACGCCCCTGGCCAACGAGGGAGGGAGGGAGGAGGAGGAGAAAGGCCTCGGGATTGCAGCTTCACGAGGAAGCCGGTCTTGCGGCTGAAAGTGGATGCGTTGACTGTACTCCCATCGCTGCCGGGACTGGTGGAAACCCGGAAAGCCCTCCTGATCCGCTGCGCCTTCCGACCCGCTTAAGCGTCCTCAAAGGGAGCGCTGCTACTGGCCGTCGACGCTGCGTTTGTCGTCAGCGATGTGTTGATCGAGCCGTCATGGTGCAGTGCCTCGCGGTCGATGTCATCCCATCGATCAACGAATAAGTGAGCAACTGTCACTGCTGTCCCGCCTAGCCGGGACAGTTTTCAGGGTGATGACGACCGCTCGCTACAGGCGCACCGATTGCCAGATCCCGCCCCTTTTTCATCAGCTTTTTCAAGCGAAGAAATCGTTGGGAATCAGGTTTTTCAATTTGAGCGAGCGAGCGAGCGAGCAGATGCTCATTGCGATTGCGAGACCAGCTTGTCGACGGCCTGGGTGAACTGGGTGCTGTCCGGGCTTACGCCGGACGCGAAGCTCATGACCTGCTTGCCGTCACGCGAGATCAGGTACTTGTGGAAATTCCACTTCGGCGATTGGCCCGTGCGTTTGGCCAAGTCGGCGAACAGCGGGTTGAGGTCGGCCTTTCCTGCGGCGACGTTGCTCTTGCTGAACATCGGGAACTTCACGTTGAACGTGTTCTCGCAGAACTCGGCGATTTCCTTGTTGCTGCCGTACTCCTGGTTGCCGAAGTCACCGGACGGAAAACCGAGCACGACAAGGCCCTTGTCCGCATAGCGCGCGGAGAGGGCTTCCAGCGCCTTGTACTGCGGGGTGTAGCCGCAGAAGCTGGCCGTGTTGACCACGAGGACCACCTTGCCCGCATACTGGCAGAGCGCCTGGGGTTTCTCGTCCTGCAGTCGAGGCATTTGACGATTGAGCAATTCGGGGCAGGATGCGGTCGACGCGGCGGTTTCTGCCGCAGGCGCGGCGTGGACCGAGGTCGCGGCAAACGGCGCAACGAGCGCTGCCAGCAGGAGCGCGGTTCGCCTGAGGAAAGGGCCGAAAGTCGGGGTCATGTCGTTGTCTCCTGGAATCGGTAAATCCGGATGGTCCATGGGCCGCGGCGCTGCGTAAGAAGCGAACGCTGCATCAGGTTCATTGGAAGCGCGATTAGGCCAGATCGCCCCGGCGGCCAATGGCGTAAGGGATTGTCATGGTGCGACCGGTAGAATCCGGCGCGCTCAACAGGACGCAGACAGATGCTTTATCCCGAACTCTTCAAGCAACTCGAGGCCGTGCGCTGGAACATGGACACGGATATCCCGTGGGACAAGTTCGACGCGTCCAAGCTGACCGACGATCAGGCGCGCACGATCAAGATGAACGCGATCACCGAGTGGTCCGCGTTGCCCGCCACCGAGATGTTCCTGCGCGACAACAAGGACGACAGCGACTTCTCGGCCTTCATGAGCGTCTGGTTCTTCGAGGAACAGAAGCATTCGCTGGTGCTGATGGAGTATCTGCGCCGCTTCCGTCCGGACATGGTGCCGACCGAGGCCGAGCTGCACGAGGTGCGTTTCGAATTCGATCCCGCGCCGGCGTTGGAAACGCTGATGCTGCACTTCTGCGGCGAGATCCGTCTGAACCACTGGTACCGTCGTGCCGCCGAATGGCACACCGAGCCCGTCATCAAGGCGATCTACGAGACCCTGTCGCGCGACGAGGCGCGTCACGGCGGCGCCTACCTGCGCTACATGAAGCGCGCGATGACCAAGTTCGGCGACGAGGCCAAGGCCGCGTTCGCGAAGGTCGGTGTGCTGATGGCCAGCGCGCGCCGCACCGCGCAGGCGCTGCATCCGACCAACCTGCATGTGAACGCCAAGCTGTTCCCGCGCGACACGATCCAGAGCCGCCTGCCCGATCCGGAGTGGCTGGAACGCTGGCTCGACAAGCAGATCCAGTTCGATACCGTCTGGGAGAACAAGGTCGTCGAGCGCATCCTGCACAACATGAGCCTGCTGATGGAGCGCAGCTTCGCCAGCGTCCAGGAGTTGAACCGCTTCCGCAAGGAGCTGACGCAACGCCTGGCACAGGCGGCGCCGCAGGCGCAGGGCGGCGACGGCGCGCCACAGGCGACCTGACCCCGGGAGCGCCCCGCTCGCACAAAGGCCCGCAGACGCGGGCCTTTTCATTTGGCTCGATCGCATCGAGGCGGTCTTCGCACATGGCCCTGAGGCATGCGCACCCGGCCGGTCGCGGCCACAATGCATCATTCCGTTTCCATTCCAACGCCATCCGCCGACCGCTCATGAAGTATCTGCACACCATGGTCCGCGTGACCGACCTCGAGGCTTCCCTGAACTTCTACCGTGATGCGCTCGGTCTGCAGGAAGTGCGACGCACCGAGCACGAGGCGGGCCGCTTCACGCTGGTCTACCTCGCGGCGCCCGGTGATGAGGAGGCCCAGATCGAACTCACGTACAACTGGGACCCCGAGGTCTACACCGGCGGTCGCAACTTCGGCCACGTCGCCTACGCGGTGCCGGACATCTATGCGGCCTGTCAGCGCCTGATGGACGCCGGCGTGACGATCAACCGACCCCCGCGCGACGGCCGCATGGCCTTCGTGCGTTCGCCCGACAACATCTCCGTCGAACTGCTGCAGGACGGTCCGGCGCTGCCGCCGGCCGAGCCATGGATCTCGATGGCCAACACCGGCGCCTGGTGATGATTCGACGGCTCGCTCCCCTGTTGCTGGCCGTGCCGCTGGCTTGTGCCGCACAGGCACAGGGCAAGCTGCTGCTGACCGGCGGTGTGAGCAGCATCGACGGCGCCGCCGGTGGCGGCCTGACGCCCTGGGCGCTGACGGGCAGCTATGCCACCAGTGGCCAGGTCGGCGCCACGGCCTACTTCACGCGCCTGCCGGTGCAGGACTACAGCCTGTCCGGCTACGGCGCGTCCGTGGCCTTCGGCGAGCGCGCCGAGCTGTCGCTCGCGAAGCAGGACTTCAGCGCTGGCGGCACGGGCGCCGCGCTCGGTCTGCCGGGGCTCAGGTTGAAGCAGACCATCCTCGGCGCGAAGTTTCGGCTGATCGGCGACGCCGTGCTCGACGCGGACACCTGGATGCCGCAGATCGCTCTGGGGGTCGAATACAAGCACCTGGACGCCGGCGGCCTGGCGCCGACGCTGAGCGCCCTCGGCGCGAAGCGCAACGGCGTCGACGTCTACCTCAGCGCCACCAAGCTGTTGCTCGCGCAGAGCACGCTGGTGAACGTGACGCTGCGCGCGACGCGCGCCAACCAGAACGGTCTGCTGGGCTTCGGCGGAACGGCCAGCAGCCGTTATTCGTTGATGCCCGAGGTGTCGGTGGCGTACCTCATCAACAAGCAGTGGGCGATCGGCGCCGAGTACCGCATGAAGCCTGACAAGCTCAACCCGTCGGTCCTGGGCGACGCGCTGCGCGAGGATGATTGGAAGGATGTGTTCGTTGCCTGGGCGCCGAACAAGCATCTCTCGCTGACGGCGGCCTACGTGGACCTGGGGCGTGTGGTGCCAGGCATCCAGCCGCGGCGCCAGCGCGGGGTCTACGGGTCGATCCAGTTCGCCTACTGATCCTTGACGTGACGCCCCCAGAAGCCCAAGAAGCACAACAAGCCACCAACGGCCACGACGACGAATCGACGAGGAGACCCTGACGATGCGATCGGCTCGAAGCAAGTGGATGGCTGGCGCGCTGGCGCTGCTGATCGGCGTGGGCGCCAGCGTGCATGCGCATGCGGCGGACGACGCGCTGTACCGCGGGCTGGGCGGCGAGGCGGGCATCGCGCGCATCGTCGACGGCATGCTTGATCGCGCCTACGCGGACGATCGCATCAAGAAGAAGTTCGACGGCGTCAATCCGAAGGCGCTGAAGGAATCGATCCGCAAGCAGTTCTGCCAGCTCAGCGGCGGGCCCTGTGTCTACGACGGCGAGACGATGGCGAAGTCCCACGCCCACCTGGCGTTGGACAAGGCCGACTTCAATGCGTTGGTCGAGGATCTGCAGTTCGCCATGGATGACCAGCAAGTGCCGTTCGCGGTGCAGAACCGTCTGCTGGCGCTGCTGGCGCCGATGCATCGGGACATCATCACGCGCTGATGGCTGAGGGCTGAGGGCTGAGGGCTCCGGCGCCTCGTCGAACGCGCGTCGCGCCAGAAAGCAGAAAGCCCGGCAGAGCCGGGCTTTCTTGAATCTGGTGGCCAAGGGCGGAATCGAACCACCGACACGCGGATTTTCAATCCGCTGCTCTACCAACTGAGCTACTTGGCCGTGAGACTGGGTCTCGCTTCGTTGTTCCAGTCATCCCAGGTCTTGCGTCCTGTGCTGAACAACGAAGACAGCGACTATAGCACTAAATTCCGCTGCCGCGCTTGTTTCTCGACAGATCGACGCCCAGTTGCTTGAGCTTGCGATACAGGTGCGTGCGTTCCAGGCCGGTCTTCTCGGCCACGCGGGTCATCGAGCCGTTCTCCTTGGCCAAGTGGAACTCGAAATAGCTCTTCTCGAACGCATCGCGCGCCTCGCGCAACGGGCGGTCCAGTTCGAAGACCTGCTCGGAGGCCAGGCCCTGGTGCGGCAACGGCGTCACCGGCGCGAGACCGGCCGTCTGCACCGGCAGCGTACCGGCTGCAATGGGCTGCATCGTCTCCGGGCGCGGGTAGCTGTTGCCGATCACGGTGCCGAGCACCGGCGCCGCCGGGGGCGCCGGCCGGGGCGTCGTCTTCACCAGCGCCTGCTCGACCGCGCGCAGCAGCTTCTGCAACGTGATCGGCTTTTCCAGGAAGGCCATCGCGCCGAACTTGGTCGCTTCGACCGCCGTGTCGATCGTGCCGTGGCCGCTCATCATGATGACCGGCATCGTCAGCTGGCCCGTGCTGCCCCATTCCTTGAGCAGCGTGATGCCGTCGACGTCCGGCATCCAGATGTCCAGCAGCACCAGGTCCGGGCGCGAACGCTCGCGGCTGGCCCTCGCCTGCTGGGCGTTCTGCGCGAGTTCGATGGTGTGCCCCTCGTCGGAGAGGATTTCAGACAACAGGGCGCGGATGCCCAGTTCGTCATCAACAACAAGTATGGTTGCCATGTATGCCTACTGTTCACGCGGCCGAGGCGCGTCCTGCGCAGGGCTCGGTGCAGTCGCGAGTTTTGAAAATGATAACGAAACTTGTGCGCCGCTCGGCGGCTGATCGGCGCCGCTGGCTGCTGGTAGATTCACCAAGCGGATGCGCGCGCCGTGCTCATCGGCGATTTTCTTCACCACCGCGAGTCCCAGCCCCGTGCCCTTGGTCTTGGTCGTGACGTAAGGCTCGAAGGCACGCTTGAGCACGTTCTCCGCGAAACCGGGCCCGTTGTCCACGATCACCAGGCGCAAGGCCCGCAGCTCGCCTGCTTCGGTCAAGGCTTTCTGGGTCTTCACCGTCACGTGACCGTCCGGGCGATGGCTGACCGCGTCCAACGCGTTCTGCACGAGGTTGTGGATCACCTGACGCAGCTGCGGCGCGTCGCCCAGCATCAGCGGCGGGTCGGTCGCCAGCTCCGCCGTCAATTGACCCGCCTCCTGCGCCTCGGCGTACAAGGTCAGCACTTCAGCCACCAGTCCGTTCAAGTCCAGCGGCGCCAGCTTGGCCGCGGGCAGCCGAGCATAGTCCCGGAATTCGTTGACCAGCTGTTTCATCGCCTGGACCTGGTTGACGATGGTGCCGACCGATCGGACCAGCATCGCCTGGTCGTTGCCCTCGAGCTTGGCCTCGAGCTTGAACTGCAGTCGTTCCGCCGAGAGCTGGATCGGCGTCAGCGGGTTCTTGATCTCGTGCGCCAGCCGGCGCGCCACCTCGCTCCAGGCCGCCGAGCGCTGCGCCGACACGACCTCGCTGATGTCGTCGAACACCAGCAGCCGCGCGCCCTGCGGCAGCAGCGCGCCCCGCACCAGCAGCGTCAGCGCGGTCTTCTCGTCGAGCTGCAGTTCGAACGATTCCTGCCAGTGCTCGCGCTCGCCGGCCTCCGGACTGCTCTGCAGTTCGAAGCGCTGCCAGATGTCCTTGCCGAAGGCCGCCAGCATCGGCAGGTCCTCCAGCGGCCGGCCCACGTAAGCCGACAGCGGCATCTTCAGGATGCGCGTCGCGCCGGGGTTGACGGTCTCGATGCGGCGGTCGGCGTCGAACACGATCACGCCGGCCGTCAGGTTGTCCAGGATGGTCTGCACATGCGTGCGGGCACGTTCCAGCTGCGTCACGCTGAGCTCGACCAGCGCGCGCGCGTCGGCCAGCTGCTGCGTCATGTCCGCGAACGAGCGCGTCAGGCCGCCGAGCTCGTCGCCGGAGCGGAACACCGGCTTGGCCTTCAGGTCGCCGGTGGCGACCTCGCGCATGCCCTCGGCCAGCAGCAGCAGCGGCTGCACCAGCTGGTTGGACAGCGCCACCGCCAGCAGCAGCGCCGCGAACACCGCCAGGATCAGCACCAGCGTCAGCGTGCCGAGGTACATCCGCCGCAGCCCATCGCGCAGCAGCGAGCGCTGCTGGTACTCCTGGTTCGCCGCCGACACGTTCAGCGCGTTGCTGATCACCTTGCCGGAAATCTGCTTGACGACCATCAGGTAGCGGTCGCTGTTGGTCAGCTGCAGCGCGCTGCTGGGCAGCAGGGCCAGCGAGCGGATGCGGGCCTCGCCCTGCATCGCCAGCTGTTCGTCCTCCAGCCCTTCCAGGCGCGAGGCGATGCCGTTGCTGCGCGCCTGCGAGATCAGCGTCGCGCTGGGGCGCGCGGGGATCTCGCTGGACTCGCCGCCGGCGGACAGCACCACCTGGCCGTTGCCGGCAATCAGCGCCACGCTGCGCGCGCCCAGCTGGTCGCGCAGCCGCTCCAGCGCCAGCGGCGCCAGCGCGCCGTCCTCCCAGCGTTCGGCGGCGGCCCGGGTCCGGACGGTCTGTTCGGCGCGCAGGTTCTCCAGCGTGTCCTGGCCCAGCGTGAGGCCGGCCTCCAGCGCGCTGGCCAGGCGCTGGTCGAACAGGCTCTCGATGCTGCGGTTCACGAACTGGTAGGACACCGTGTAGATCAACAGGCCCGGCACCACGCCGACGATCGCGAAGATCCCGGCGAGCTTGAGCAGCAGCCGGCTGCCGAAGCGGCCGCGCTTCACGCGCAGCGCGAGCCGCGTGCCGGCGACGCCGATCACGATGATCAGTGCGGTGGCGACCGCGACGTTGACCCAGAACAGCCAGACGTAGTGGCGCTCGAGGAAACCGCGTTGCGCGGTCGTGCTGATGGACAGCAGGAACGCCAGCATGCCGCTGGCGCCCGCGATCGCGGTCACGGAAATCAACCACGCCAGGCGCGCCGACTTGGTCACGGGTCAGGGTCCTTGCTGAATCAGGGGGATCGGAGGAGCGGCGGATTCCGCGTGCTCAAGGCTGCGGCCGGTTCGGCGGCGGCGTGGACGGCGCCTCCAGCGTCAGTGTGAGATTGCGATCGACGCTCAGCGCCCAGCCCTGGCTGCCGCCCAGGCCGATCTGCATCGGACGCGGCAACTGCGCGGTGTCCAGCTTGTAGCTGAACTCCAGGTAGTAGCGGCCGTCGTCCTCGATGTCCTTGGTCTCGGCGACGCGCCATCCGGACACGCCGCGCAGCGAGGCGATCGCCTCGCCCAGCGTGTCGAAACTCTGGTGCAGGCCGCCGGTGCTCACGCGGTACTGGCGGGTGAGCGGCTGCCAGGTCAGTCTCCAGGTCCGGCTGGCCTGCGCGACGCGGGCGTCGCGCCAGTACCAGCGGTTGCGCAAGACCTGGATCTCGGCGACGAAGTAGATCGCCACGCCCTTGAGCAGCGCGTCCTCGACCTGCCGCGGCAGCTCGAAGCGGGTGCTGAAGCTGACCGCCAGGCCATCCTCGACCCGTTCCGCATTCAGCACCTGCAGCGCCACGCCCTGGGCCAGCGCCCAGCCGTGCAGCGCCAGCAGCGCGCCGACCAGGGTCAGGCGCTGCCACCAGGAACGCAGCGAAACGGGACGGGACGGCGGAGGCACGCGGACGGATTCAGGGGGGGAGTTCTCGGGTCAGGTCTTCTGCAGCAGCGCGTAATAGAAGCCGTCGGTGACGGCCGCCGCGCCGGATGCGGAGTCCTGCGGACCATTGTCTGCGAGCGGCAGCAGATGCCCGGCCCCCTGGTCGAACTGACGCGACCGCGCATCGCCATGGCGTTGCAAAAACGCGTCGATCTGGTCCCGACCCTCCGCCTTGAAGACGGAGCAGGTCGCATAGAGCAGCCGGCCGCCGGGCTTGAGCAGCGGCCACAAGGCCTCGAGCAGTTCGGCCTGGATGCGTGCGAGCGACGGAATGTCCTCGGGCCGGCGCAGCCAGCGCACGTCGGGATGCCGGCGCACGATGCCGGAGGCGCTGCAGGGCGCGTCCAGCAGGATGGCGTCGAACGGGCGGCCGTCCCACCAGGCGGCGGTGTCGCGGGCGTCGGCGGCGCGCACCGCGCCGTCGAGCTGCAGGCGCTGCAGGTTCTGGCTCACGCGCTCCAGCCGCTTGGCGTCCGCGTCCAAAGCCAGCAGATCGAGGCGGTTGCCGGCGAGTTCCTGCAGGTGGGCGGTCTTGCCGCCCGGCGCGGCGCAGGCGTCCAGCACCCGCGCGCCGCTGCCGAGTTCCGGCCAGTCCTCGCCCGGGGACAGGTCTTGCGGCCGGTGCTGCCCCAGCAGCAAGGGGGCGGCGAGCTGGGCCGACGCGTCCTGGACCGAGGCATGGCCCTTGTCGAAGCCGGGCAGGGCCTGGACCGGTCGCGGCTCGTCGAGCACGACGGCCTGCGGAAACAGCGTGCCGGCGGGATGCGCCGGAATGCCGGCCTCCCGCAGACGGGCGAGGTAACCCTCCAGGTCGTCATGCGCCGGATTGACCCGCAGCGTCATCGGCGGCTTCTGCTGGTTGGCCTGCAGCAGCCCTTGCCATTCGGCGGGCCAGTCGGCATGCAGGCGATCCTGCCACCAGCGCGGATGGTTGAAGCGGGCGACCGGGTCCGCCTCGGCGGCGGCGACCAACGCCTCACGCCCGCGCAGGAAGCGGCGCAGCACCGCGTTGACGAAGCCCGCGCTGTTGGGTGCGCGCTGGCGGACCGCATGCACGGCCTGGTCGACCAGCGTGTGATCGGCGTAGGCCGTCTCGCCGGGCCAGAGCAGGGCGAGGGCGGTCACCAGCAGGGCGTCCACGCGCGGCGGAGGATTCTTCGGGGCGAGCGCGGCGCGCACGACCTGCGCCGCGCCGAGACGGCGCAGCACGGTGAAGCTCAAGGCCTGTACGCCGGGGCGGAGGTCGGCGGGGCATCGCGCGAGCCACTCGGTCAACGACTGGCCCTCGCGCACGGCCTGGACCGCGTCGGCGGCGCCGGCGAGCAGCCGATGGAGCGGCGGCGCGCCGCCGGCGGAGGGAAGCTTTGGGGAAGAGGGGGCAGACACCGGTGGAGTTTAGTGGCGAAGGCAGCGCGCATTGGTGGCGCCTGCGACAATCCCGTCCCATGACGAGCACCCCGATCCTGAGCCCCGACGAACTGGCCGCGCTGCCGACCTCGGAGCGCATCCGCTACCGGCTGGTGAAGGCTGGAAAACGCCACCATGCCAACGACAACATCGCCGCCTTCATCGAGGCGGGCGAGCTCGACCAGCTGCAGGCCGAAGTACAGGCGCGGATGCAGGAGGTGCTGAAGTCGCTGGTGATCGACACCGTCAGCGACCACAACACGCAGGAGACGGCCAAGCGGGTGGCGAAGATGTTCGTGAAGGAGGTCTTCGCGGGCCGCTACGCGCCGCCGCCGCCGGTGACCGAATTTCCCAACGCCGAGCGTCTGAACGAACTGATGATCGTCGGCCCGATCACCGTGCGCAGCGCCTGCTCGCACCACCTCTGCCCCATCATCGGCAAGGTGTGGATCGGCCTGCTGCCGAGCGAGCATTCGAACCTGATCGGCCTGTCGAAGTACGTGCGCCTGACCGAGTGGATCATGAGCCGTCCGCAGATCCAGGAAGAGGCCGTCGTGATGCTGGCCGACGAGCTCCAGGACCGCGTCAAGCCGGACGGCCTGGCCATCGTCATGGACGCGGACCACTTCTGCATGCACTGGCGCGGCGTCAAGGACATGGACTCGACGATGACCAACAGCGTCATGCGCGGTTCCTTCCTGAAGGATGCGACGCTGCGCGCGGAGTTCCTCGCGCTGATGAAGAACAAGAAGGGCTGATCCGCCCCGCGTCGCTGCCGCTCAGAGGCTGCGCGCCTCGCTGAAGCCGACGAAGCTCGACAGCACCCGGGTCGGGAACTGCCGGATCGCCGCGTTGTAGGCGTCGACCGCCTGGTTGAAGACCTGCCGCGAGAAGGCCCGTTGGCGGTCGATCATCTTGAGTTCGTCGACGGCGCCGCCGAGGTCCGGATCGGCGTTCAGTTCCGCATGGTGCTCGACCAGCGACACCATCCGCGTCATCGCGGCGCCGTGCACCGCCGCGGCCACCGCCAGGTGCGCCACCGGGTCCGCCGCGTAGGGCCGGGCGCGCACCGCTTGTGCGGCGGCCTTGGCCTCGACCTGCGCCGCGGCCAGCGCGTCGAGGCTGGCCTGCTCGCTGGGCAGCCGCTCGCGCAGGCGCTCCAGCAACAGGTCGCCATGGGCGAAGCGGCGCATCAGCGCGTCGTCCAGTTGCGCGTAGGCCTTGCCGATCTCATTGCGCAGCAGCATCACGCGGTTGTAGGCGCCGATGCCCCAGAACGCCAGCACCGCGGCCAGGCCCCACAACCACCAGTTCCAATGCACCCCGGTCACGTCGTTCATGGCGTCGTCGGCGATCGCGCTGCTCAGTGCGCGGCGGCCGGGCCGGCCGCCTTCGCACCCTGGAACTCGAGCCAGCCCTTGGCGCGCAGCTCGCAGGCGGGGCAGTGGCCGCAGCCCCAGCCCCAGGCGTGCCGGGTCTTGCGCTCGCCGAGGTAGCAGGTGTGGGTGTGCTCGATGATCAGCTCGTTGAAGGCCGCGCCGCCCAGCGACGCCGTCAGCGCCCAGGTCTGCGCCTTGGTCAGGAACATCAGCGGCGTGTCCAGCGTCATCGGCGTGTCCAGCCCCAGGCTCAGCGCCACCTGCAGCGCCTTGAGCGTGTTGTCGCGGCAGTCGGGGTAGCCGGAGAAGTCCGTCTCGCACATGCCGCCGACCAGCACCGACGCGCCGCGGCGGTAGGCCAGCGTCGCGGCGAAGGTCAGGAACAGCAGGTTGCGGCCCGGCACGAAGGTATTCGGCAGGCCGTTGGCCTGCAGCTCGATCGCGCGTTCCTGCGTCAGCGCGGTGTCGGAGATCTGGCCGAGCAGGCTGAGGTCGAGCAGGTGGTCCTCGCCGAGCTTGGCGGCCCACTGCGGGAACTGCGCGACGATCTGCGCGCGCACCGTCTGGCGGCACTCGAGTTCGATGCGGTGCCGCTGGCCGTAGTCGAAGCCCAGCGTTTCCACCTCGGCGAAGCGGTCCAGCGCCCAGGCCAGGCAGGCGGTGGAATCCTGGCCGCCGGAGAACAGCACCAGCGCCTTGCGGCGCGAGGCGTGGACGGCGGGGATCGGAGCAGTGGCGGCGTCGGACATGGAGAAATGGCGGGCGGAGGACCCGCGGTTGTCGGGGAAAGCGGCAGGCCGGAAGTGTGCCAGCACCGTGATAGCGTGGCCGTCCAGGAGGGAATGCATGCAACGACTGCTCACGTTTGCGCTGGCCGCCACGGCCGCCATGTCATCGGCATTGTCGACGGCGCAGGCCGCCGAACCCACGGCGGAGACCGCCGCCATCGCCCAGGTGCTGCTGTATCCGGGCGGCGCCCAGGTCGACCGCACGGTGCGCGTCAGCGCCGGTGCGACGCAGGCGCGCTTCCCGTGCCTGGCGCCCAACCTGGACCGCGATGCGCTGCAGATCCATGCGCCGCCGGGCGTGAACCTGGGCGAGCTCAAGCTCGAGCGCGTCGCCCGGGACTCGCTGCCGGAGTGCCGCGTCCGGGATCCGCGCGTGCGGGACCTGGAGAAACAGCGTGGCGCGGTCGAGGCCGACATGAGCGGCGTGGACATCGCGCTGGGCTATCTGAAAGGCTTGTCGGACCGCGAGGCCAAGCCCGGGCCCGGGTTGAGCGCTGGGATCGAGGCGCTGCGCCGCAATGCGCAGGACCTGGTGTCGCGCCAGCAGGTGCTGAAGGAACGTCTGCAGGAGCTGAACGTCGCCTTGAACGCCGCCCTGGCGGCGCAGCCGGCCAGCACCGAGGACGTGTCGGTGGCGACCTTGCGCCTGTCGACGACGGTCGATGCGCAGGTCGGACTGTCGTACCGGCTCTCCCGCTCGGCGGGCTGGCAGCCGCAGTACCGGGCCCGGCTCGACACCGCCACCGGCGCACTGGCGATCGAGCGGCTGGCCCGCATCGGCCAGACCAGCGGCGAGGACTGGATCGACGTGAAGCTCAAGATTTCCACCGTCCAGCCGCGGCAGTCCTTGGGGGCGGCGCCGCAGCAGCCTTGGCGGATCGGCATCCAGCCGCCGGCCTCGCGGGGCCGCACGCGGTTCGACGAGCCGGCGCCGGTGGCCGAGCCCGCGCCGATGGCCTTGAGCCGCCTGGAGGTCCGCGGTTCGGCCGTGCAGCCGCTGAACTTCGATCCCAGCGTCTTCGACGGGGAGTTCGGTACCGAGTACGACCTGCCGCAGCGCATCACCTTGCGATCGAACGGACAGTACGCAACGGTGAGCCTCAGCCGGCTCGCCCTGGAGGCCCGGCTGCTCGCGCAGGTGCAACCGAGCACGGAGGCCGCGGCGTATCTGGTGGCGGAAGTGCCGCGTCCCCAGGGCTCGTGGCCGGGCGGCACGATGCAGATGTTCCGCGACGGCAACCTGATCGGCGAGATGCCGCTGCTGCTGGGTCTGGGGCAGACCTCGACCTGGGCGCTGCCCTTCGGCCGGGATGAGCGCTTGCGGGTGCGGGTGGATCCGGAGAAGCGCGACGGCGCGGACACCGGATTGATCGGCACGCGACGCGAACGCATGCTGACGCGGCAGTGGGAAATCGAGAACCTGCGCGGACGTGCGGTGACGCTGCGGGTGCTGGAGGCCGCGCCGGTGTCGGAGCACGAAGATGTCCGCGTGCAGACGCAGTTCACGCCGCCGGTGACGCAGGCCAACTGGCGTGAGCAGCCCGGCATCCAGATGTGGGAACTGCCGCTGGCGCCGAACCAGACGCAGCGCTTCCAGGCGGTCTACAAGATCAGCGTGCCGAAGGACGCCGCGGTGTCGGGCATGCCCTGAAGCCCTGAAGCCCTGAAGCCTGATGATGGCCCGGGCGGATCAGCCCCTGATCTCGCCCTGGCCGAGCACCACCCACTTCATCGACGTCAGTCCCTCCAGGCCCACCGGGCCGCGGGCGTGGAACTTGTCGGTGGAGATGCCGATCTCGGCGCCCAGGCCGTATTCGAAGCCGTCGGCGAAGCGCGTGCTGGCGTTGACCATCACGCTGGCCGAATCGACCTCGCGCAGGAAACGCATCGCGCTGACGTGGTTGGTCGTCAGGATCGCGTCGGTGTGGTGCGAGCCATGCCGGTTGACATGCGCGATCGCCTCGTCGAGCGAGTCCACGACCTTGATGCTGATGATGGGCGCGAGGTACTCGGTGTCCCAGTCCTCGGGCGTCGCGGGCTTGAGCAGGTCGCGCGGCACCGCCTCCAGCAGCGCCAGCGTGCGCGCGCAGCCGCGCATCTCCACGCCCTTGGCGGCGAACACCATGCCGATGCGGGGCAGGAAGTCCGCCGCCTGCTTCGCGTGGACCAGCAGCGATTCGGTCGCGTTGCAGGGGCTGTACTTCTGCGTCTTGGCGTTGTCGACGACCGTCACCGCCAGGTCCAGGTCGACCTCGGCGTCGACGTAGCTGTGGCAGTTCCCGTCCAGGTGCTTGATCACCGGCACGCGGGCCTCGCGGCTGATGCGCTCGATCAGGCCCTTGCCGCCGCGCGGGATGATGACGTCGACGAAGGCGGGCATCGCGATCAGCAGACCCACCGCGGCGCGGTCGGTCGTGTTGATCAGCTGCACCGCGTCGCGCGGCAGGCCGGCTTCCTCGAGGCTGTCCGCCACCAGCGCCGCGAGCGCCAGGTTGCTGTGCAGCGCCTCGGAACCGCCGCGCAGGATGCAGGCGTTGCCGCTCTTGATCGCCAGCGACGCGGCCTCGATGGTCACGTTGGGGCGGCTCTCGTAGATCATGCCGAACACGCCCAGCGGCACGCGCATCTGCCCGACGCTGATGCCGGTCGGCCGGCGCTTCATGCCGGTGATCTCGCCGATGGGGTCAGGCATGGCGGCGATCTGCTCGCAGCCCTCGGCGACGGTGGCCAGCACCTTCGCGGTCAGTCGCAGGCGGTCGACCATCGGGGCGTCCAGGCCCGACGCGGTGGCGGCGGCGAGGTCGCGTTCGTTCTCGGCCGCGAGCGCCGGGCCGGCCTTGCGCAGGCGGCGGGCGAGGGCCGACAAGGCCAGGTTGCGGGCGGCGGTCGGGGCGGCGGCCATCAGCGTCGCGGCCGCGCGGGCCGCCTCGCCGACGCCGGTCATGTAGGCGCTGAGGTCGGTCATAGGTCTTGGATTCTGACCGATGCCCCGCCGGCGTCGCCGCGCCGGGGCCATCGAAAGCCGCTAGGAGAGCCTTCGCGGTGTCACCCATGTCCTGGCACAGCACCCCTGGCACACCTGTCACCCATGTCCCGGCACATCAGTCTGCGGGCGGGCAGGTTGAGGGTTTGTCCCGGGAGTCCGGCACTTGCGGCGGCCCTCTCTGATCTTCTACAGTTGTAGTACGACAGGTGTAGAGATACGGGATCCGATCATGGACGAGTCGATCAATGACGACGGCAAGGGCGACGTGTCGCTCAGCGAGCTGCAGCTGGCGCTGATGCGCGTGCTGTGGTCGCGCGGGCAGGCCAGCACGGCCGAGGTGGCGGAGGCGCTGCGCGACCAGCGTCGCCCGCTCGCGCACACGACCGTGGCGACGCTGCTGACGCGGCTGGAGAAGCGCGGCCTGATCGCCAGCGAGCGCGATGGCCGCGCGCTGGTCTACCGCGCCGCGGTCAGCGAACCCGAAGTGCAGCGCTCGATGGTGTCGGGGCTGCTGAGCACGCTCTTCGGCGGCCGGCCCGAGGCGCTGCTGAGCCATCTGGTCGAGGAAGGCGGACTCGGTGACGACGACCTCGCCAAGATGCGCGCGCTGCTGAAGAGCAAGGGAGGCCGCCATGATTGAAGCCCTCACCAGCTGGTTGTTGAACTACCTGCTGCACAGCACCGTGCTGCTCGGCGGTGTCTGGATGCTGGAACGCGCCGGCTGGCTGAAGCATCCCGCGTGGCGCGAGGCGTTCTGGCGTGCGGCCTTCTTCGGCGCGGTGCTGACGGCGAGCGTGCAGCCGCTCACCCAGGTCACGCGCGTCGCGTTGCCGGACGAGTGGATGGCGACGCCTGGCGCTGCCTTGACCGCGCCGGCGGGCGATGCCGTGCCGCTCCCGGCCCAGCCTGCCGGGACGACCTCGGCCGGCACCGGCACCGGCACCCGCACCGACGCCGACGTCGATCCGGATCGCCCACGCGCGGTCGCCTCGGTCCCGGATCGCCCGGTGATCATCGAGGACGAGGCCCTGACATTGCGGCGCGTGGTGCTGCAGGACATGCTCGCGGCGCTGCTGCTCGCCTGGCCGCTCGTCGCGCTGCTGGGCCTGGGCCTGACCCTGGTCCGCTGGCTCGCGCTGCGCCGCGAGGTGCGCGCGTTGCCGCAGAGCGAGGACTACGCCCTTCAGCAGGCCGCCGCGGAACTGGCCCGCCAGGCCGGCGTGCCGGCGCCGACGCTGCGGGTCAGCGCGACCTGGGCGAGCCCGCTGGTCGCGCCCGGCGGGCAGATCTGCCTGCCCGACGCGCTGATGCGCCAGCTGGAAGGTCAGCAGCGCGTGGCCGTGCTGGCCCATGAGATCGCGCACCTGCGCCGCCGCGATCTGGCCTGGCGCCTGGCGGCGAGGGCGGTCTCGCAGCTGGGTTGGCTGCAACCCATGAACCGTCTCGCGGTGCGACGGCTGGACCTGCTGGCGGAACTCGCCTGCGACCGCTGGGCGGCCGTCGAGGCCGGCGCGATGCCGCTCGCCGAGAGCCTCTACCTCTGCGCCCGCGACAGCAGTGCCCCGGCCTCCCGCGTGACGCGTCCCATGCCGGCGCTCGCCAGCGCGATGGCCGCCACCCGATCCCCGCTGATGACGCGCATGCATGCGCTGCTGGAGGAGTCTCCGATGTCCGAATCCACCCCGGCCCGCCGCCGGCTCGGCCGCCTGGCGCTGGCGTCCGGCCTGTGCGTGCTCGCCCTGGCGGTGCCCATGCTGGTCATCGGCAAGGCACCGACGATCAACTTCCACCTGGGCAGCGTCGGGGACGCCGTGTCGTCCGTGCTCGGTGCCGGCAAGGTCACGCGCATCGTCAGCATCACCGATGACCACGAGCGGCGCGTCCGTTTCGACGGCGACATCGTCTTCAATGCGGAGGAGACCGACATCGTGTCGCTGGACCGCAAGCTGGAGATCGCCGAGACCGTGCGCGGCGTGACGCGCCGCGCCGAGATCGTCAGCGACGGCCAGGGCGGGACCGTGCGCCGCTACTGGATCGACGACGACGCGCAGGCGCTCGACGCCGCGGGGCAGGAATGGCTGAGCGGGCAGATCGCGCTGCTCGCCGAATCGACGCAGGGCAGCGACGCGCGGACCCGCCGGCTGATGGCGCGGGGCGGCGTGGCCGCAGTGCTGGCCGACATCGAGAAGCCGTCCGATCCCTTCGTCCGCAAGAGCCGCCTCGACGCCCTGCTGACGACGGGTCCGCAGGACGATGCGACGCTGTCGCGGCTGATCGACATCGCCGGCCGTCTGGCCGACGGCTTCCAACGCCGTTCCGCGCTGCAGGCGATCGTCGAGCACCGGGTCTTGTCGCCCAGGCTGCAGCGCGAGGTGCTGGCCGCCATCCATCAGGTCGACGGCGACTTCGAGCGTCGCCAGGTGCTGGAGGCGATCACGCCGCAACTGGTGCGTGACGACGCGGTGCTGGACGCCTGGCAGCAGGCGGTGAAGGAGATCGGCGGCGACTTCGAGCGGCGCTCGGCGATCGTCACGCTGATCGAACAGCAGGACCGGGTCGACCGCGCGGTGGCCTTGAACGTGCTCGGCGCGATGGACGGCCTCGACGGCGACTTCGAGCGCGCGCAGGTCCTGGTCGCGCTGGCCGAGCGGATGCCGGTCGACCCCGAACTCATCGCGCGCTACCGGCAGGCCGCGCGCGGGCTCGGCACGCACGAGCGCGGCCGTGTCGAGCAGGCCCTGGACCCTTTGACCCCGTCGTGATCCCGCCGCGCGAGGAAGGGCGCCGCGCCGCCGGGACGTGACGGCCGGTTGAGCAGGCGGGGCGGGCGATCCGGCGGCACAACGGAAAACGGGCGCCGAGGCGCCCGTCTGCGTTGATGCCGGCGCGCTGTCGGCGCGCGTCGGGGTCAGGTCCTCATGGCTTGGCGGCCGAGGCGGGCGTCGACGGCGCGCTCATGTCGACCGGCGCGCCCTGCAGGTCGCGGATCTCCAGCGGCTTGCGGCCGAAGGCCTCCAGCTGCGGCAGCACCTTCGCCTTGTCGCCGACGGCCACGACGATCAGCGCGGCCGGATCGACGTAGGTCTTCGTCGCCTTGTAGGCGCTGGAGGCGTTCACGGCGCCGTACTTGCGCGGCAGCGACGTGATGCTGTCCGCCGGCGCGCCGACGGCCCACTCGCTGGCGTAGCTCGAGGCCACGACGCGGTTGGTGTCGAACAGCCCCGGCAGCGCCAGCAGCTGCGCGTTGCGCACGCGGTTCAGCTCGTCGGCGCCCATCGGCTTGGCGCGCATGCCGTCGATCTCCTTGAACATGTCGGTCAGCGCCGGGCCGGTGACGTCGGTGCGCACGCTGCCGCGGATGCCGAACAGGCCGCTGTCGCGGTTCATCGTGTAGGCCGAGTAGATGCCGTAGGTGTAGCCCTTGACCTCGCGCAGCTGCGTGTTGATGCGCGACGTGAAGAGACCGCCCATCGCGGCGTTCATGACCTTGATGTCCTCGGCGTCGGGCGAGCCGGACTTCGGTCCGGGCGCGACGACGCTCAGCGCGGTCTGCGGCGCGTTCGGCTTGTCGACCAGGATCACGCGGGCGGCGACCGGCTGCGGCGCGGCGCTGTTGACCGCGGCGGCGGCCGCCGTCGGACGTTCCCAGCCGCCGAACAGGCGCTCGGCCAGCGACTTCAGCTCGTCGGCCGAGATGTCGCCGGCGACCACCAGCGCGGCCTGGTCGGGCCGGTAGTGCGTGGACCAGAACTGGCGCAGCGCGGTGGCGTCGGTGGCCTTGATCGAGACCTCGTCGCCGATGGCGGCCTTGGCCAGCGGATGGCCTTCCCCGTAGATCACGCGGTTGGAGACCACCGACGCGACGGCCGGCGCCTGCTCGCGCTGCTGCTGCAGCGCGGCCAGGCGCTGGTTCTGCAGGCGCGCGATCTCGGCGGCATCGAAGGCCGGGTGCAGCGTCACGTCGGCGACCAGCGCCAGCGTCTGCGCAAAGTTGCGCTTCAGGCTGCTGGCCTCGATGCGGGCTTCGTCGCGGCCCGCGCCGGTGGTGATCGCCGCGCCCAGCGCGGCGGCCTCGTCGGCGATCTGCTGCGCGGTGCGCGTCTGCGTGCCTTGCTGCAGGATGCCGGCGGTGAAGCTGGCCAGGCCGGGACGGTCCGCCGGGTTCGCGGTCTGGCCGGCGCGCACGACCAGCGTCGCGCTCACCAGCGGCAGGCCCGGGTTCGGCACGTGGATCAGCGTCAAGCCGTTGGCCAGCGTCATCCGCTTGCCTTCCGGCAGCACCGGCGCCTTGGCCTTGCCGCCCTTGGGCTGCGTCTTGCGCCAGGCGACGTCGGCGTTCATCGACTCGCGCTCGCCCTTGGCGGCCTTGTCCGCCATCGGCGGGGTCGCGACTTCCGGCGCCAGCCTCTGCTCGCCGGGCGTCGCCAGCACGACGACGCGGGCGTTCTTCTTCAGCTGCTGCGCGACGACGTCGCGGATCTTCTCCGGCGTGATCGCCTGGTAGCGCGCCAGGTCCTTGCCGATGTAGTTCGGATCGCCGGCCTGCTGGTTGTAGTAGTTGATCTGGTCGGCCAGGGCCTGGACCTTCTCCAGGCGCGCCAGCGTGCCGGTCTCGATGGCGGCGCGGGCGCGGGCCATCTCCTCGGGCGTGGGCGGGTTGACGGACAGGTCGGCGACCGCGTCGTCGACGATCTTCTGGATCTCGTCCAGCGACTTGCCGGGACGCGCGATCACCTCGACCGAGAACACCGAGCCCAGCGACAGCGAGTACTGCTGCACCTGCACCGACTGCGCCAGCTGCTTGTCGTAGACCAGCGTCTTGTAGAGGCGGCTGGACTTGCCGCCGCCCAGCACGTGCGAGGCCAGGTCCAGCTCGGCGTCGCCGGGCTGGAACACGGCGGGGGTGTGCCAGGCGATGTCCAGGCGCGGGAGCTCGATGCGGTCGGTGACCTCGACGCGCTTCTCCTCGGTCAGCTTCGGCTGCGGGACGTTGACCGGCGGCACCGGATCGCCGGCCTTCAGCGGACCGAAGTACTTCTGCACCAGCTGCTTCGCCTGCGCGGGATCGAAGTCGCCGGCCAGCACCAGGGTCGCGTTGTTCGGCCGGTAGTAGCTGCGGGCGAAGGCCTTGACGTCGTTCAGCTTGATCGACTGGATGTCGGCGTGCGAGCCGATCACCGTCGCGCGGTACGGATGGCCCTCGGGGAACAGCGCCTGGTACAGCGCTTCCTCGACGATGCCGTAGGGGCGGTTCTCGACGGACTGGCGGCGCTCGTTGCGCACCACGTCCTGCTGGTTGGCCAGCGACACCGAATCGACCTCGTCGATCATGTAGCCCAGCATGTCCGACTTCAGCCACAGGCCCAGTTCGAGCTGGTTGGACGGCAGGGTGAAGAAGTAGTTCGTCCGGTCGAAGTCGGTCGAGCCGTTGGAGTCCGTGCCGCCGGCGGCGTCGATGATCTTGTCGGCCGAGCCGCGCGGGATGTGGCGGGTGCCGGCGAACATCAGGTGTTCGAACAGGTGGGCGAAGCCGGTCTGGCCCGGCGCCTCGTTGCGCGGTCCGGCGTGCACCCACAGGTTGAAGGCCACCAGCGGCAGTCTGTGGTCCTCGACCAGGATCACCTCGAAGCCGTTGGCCAGCTTCACCTTCTCCAGCTTCACGTTGAGCGTGCCGCCGACGGTGGAGACGGCGCTGGTGCCGGCCGCGGCCGGCGCGGCCAGCGCCGCGGAGGAGAGGGCGGTGCCGCCGAGGGCGGTCAGGACGGCCAGGGTGATGGCGGCGGGTGCCGCGGGCATGAATCGCATGGTGGGACGCTTCCCTTCTAGGTTGGTGCGGCGCACGCTAACCAAAGCGGGCGCCCCTCACAAGTGCCGGAACTCCGAAATATCAAGGTTCGGCGAGTTGGAACCGATCGGCTCGCCGGCCTCACGTCAAGGCGCCGTCAACACGACGCCGGGTCGGCACAGTATCCGTGGCGGACGCAGCCGGTCACAGCGGGCGCAGCATCAGCTGCTGGTGCAGCGGCTGCGCGACGGCCCCCAGCGCGCGCAGCGCGCCGCCGCCGAGGTCCTCGCGCTGCAGCTGCGGCACGCGCAGGCGGCGCTCCGGGTACACCGCCGCGAGCGCCTGGATCAGCGCCCGGGCGTCGGCCTCGTGCGGCGCGATGAAGCTGTGCACCATCACGGTCTCGTCGGGAAGGCTGAAGACGATCTGGCCGGCCCCGGTCTGCCAGCCGTGATAGTCGACGCCATGCCGGATCGTGGCGGCCGTGACCTGCAGCGGCAGGTCGGGGATGCGGTGTTCGGCGGCGGTCAGCCAGCCCAGCAGATGCGGCAGGTCGATCGCATGGAGCGCCCCGCCGGTGGCCGGCGCGATCGTGCCGGGCTCGGCGACGTAGCCGAACAGGTCGTGCTGCCTGCGGAAGCCGCGTCCCTCATACAGGCGGCGCGCGCGCTCGTTCTGCGCGAAGACCTCGAGCTCCACGGCCCGCAGTCCCGCCGAGGCCGCGCGGGCGATGAAGTCGTCGAGCAGCGCGGGAGCGGCGCCGGTGCCGCGCGCGGCGGGCAGGGCGCCCATGGTCGCGAGGCGCCAGCGATTCGACACCGGTCGCTGCGCCACGAACGCGAACGCCAGCGGCGCGCCGGTCGGGTCGAGCGCCACGCGCGACAGCGGCAGATCCACGCCCTGCCGCGCGAGGAACATCGGCCACTGCGCGAACGGGATCTGGAACGGGCCGATCAGGTAATCGGCGAACGCGGCGGTGAACGCGGCGTGGAGGATCTCCGGCGCCACTTCGTTGGCGCGGACGAAGGAGAACGGGGAGGCTGCATTCGAAGTCGTCGTCGGTGCCGTCATGTCGTCCTGGTCGGTTGTCCCGGTGGGTCGTCCCGGGCGGTCCTGCTGGTCGGTCGTGCGGGTCGGTCGTGCTGGTGTTGCGAGGTGCAGACCGGCGGGCCGCCGGTTCAGGTGAGCCAGGCTGGAATCGCCAGCCAGATCGGTGCCGTGGCGGCGAACAGCAGGGTGCCCAGCACGATGGCGCCGGAGGCTTCCGCTTCCAGCGTCCGATAGCGTTGCGCGAACATCATCGCGTTCGACCCCGGCGGCAGCGCGGCCATCATCACGATGACGGCGAGCGGCATGCCCGACAGGCCGAAGCCCCAGTGCGCGATGCCCAGCACCAGCGCGGGCAGCACCAGCAGCTTGAGCGCGGCCAGGCCCAGCAGCGTGCGCATCGCGCCGCGCGGCAGGCCGTAGTAGGACAGCGACATCCCGATCAGCACCAGGCACAGCGGCACCACCGCGCTCCCCAGCATCTGCAGCACCTCGTCGAGCACGGCGGGCAGCGGCAGGCCGGTGGCGTGCCAGGCGAAGCCGCAGAGCACGGGCAGCACGACCGGGTGGATGACGGTGTTGCGCATCGTCGTGAGGAGCGTGCGCTGCAGGCTCGCGCCGCCGCTCGTGTGGCGGGCGAGGTCCATCTCGACGAGCACGGTGGCGAGGGTCAGCAGCGTCAGCGCGTGCAGGCTGACGACGGTGATGTGGACGGCGAGGCCGCTCTCGCCGAACACGCCGGCCACCAGCGGCACGCCGACCTGCAGCGTGTTGCCGAAGCTCGCGGTGATGCTGCGCACGGCGGGTGCCGCGGGGTTGCCGGGATGGCGCTTGCGCTCGTAGAGGTAGACAGCGACCAGCATCAGCACCACCGGCGCGAAGAACGCGGCCACCGTCAGCCAGGGCAATTCCGAGATCTCCACCCGTGCGGTGGTCCGGAACATCAACGCCGGAACGAAGAGATAGAAGGCGATGTTCGAGAGGATGCGGGCCGGGTCGTTCTCGCCGCCGGCCTTGCCCAGCCAGCGCATGTGCCCGACGAACCAGCCCATGCCTGAGGCGATGAAGATCGCCAGCAGCTTGTAGAACAGGACGGCAGTCATGGCCGGGGAGTATGCCGTCCGGCATTGACCGCCCGCGCGCCGCCCGCACACCAGCCTCCGTTCAACGTGCAGTCAACGATCGCCACGACCATGTGCAGTCAGCGATCGCCACGACCAAGTGCAGTCAGCGATCGCCACTGGGGCCGGAATGGTGCTGAGGGTTCCCGGAGGGACGCCCTCTGCACCGTGGAGTGCCCGCGCTTGGCGAGGCGAAGTCCGAAGGACCGTGTCAGGACGCCAGCGGCAGCTCCAGCGCAAAGCTGAACCGGCTGCCTTCATCGGGCGAGGTCTCGACGGTGATTTCCCCCCCCATGAGCCGCACGAGCTGCTGGCTGATCGCGAGCCCGAGCCCGGTTCCGCCGGTGCGCCGCGACTGGTCGGCCACCTGCTCGAACGGTTGGAACAGTCGCTCCATCTGTTCCGGCGCCATGCCGATCCCGGTGTCCGACACGGTGAAGCGCAGCATCAGGCTGCTGGGCCCTTGCGCCACCACGTCGACGGCGAGTCCGATGCGCCCGTGGTCGGTGAACTTCACCGCGTTGGACAGCAGGTTCAGCAGCACCTGGCGCAGACGCTGCCCGTCGGCGCGCACGCGCGAGGGCAGCTGCGGGTCCAGTTGGACGGCGAAGGCCAGACCCTTCTCGGCCGCGCGCGGCCGCATCGATTCGCTGCAGATCTCCAGCAGCGCCCGCAGGTCCAGCGGGCTCAGCTGCAGCGTCAGCTTGCCGGCCTCGATGCTGGCCACGTCGAGCAGGTCGGTGATCAGCACCAGCAGATGTTCGCCCGATTCGCGCATCAGGCGGATGCGATGCTTCTGCGCGTCGTTCAGCGAGCTGTCCATCTGCAGCAGCTGCGCGAAGCCCAGGATCGCGTTCAAGGGCGTGCGGAACTCGTGGCTCATCGTGGCCAGGAAGCGGCTCTTCGCCTGGTTCGCCGCTTCCGCCCGCTGCTTGGACTGGGACAGTTCGACCGTGCGCTCGGTGACGAGGTCCTCCAGGTGGTCGCGATGCTGCGTCAGTTCCTGCTCCGCCAGCCGGCGCAGCGTGATGTCGCTGACCAACCCCTCGATGCGCGGCGCGCCGTCCAGCACCAGGTGCAGGCTCAGCTCGACCCACAGGTCGCGGCCGTCGCGCGTCGTCACCAGCAGCGGCACCTGCTGCAGCAGGCGGTGCCGCTCCAGCGCGCGCGCCAGGCGGCGGTACTCGTCGCGCTCGATGCGGGCCATGCGCCGCAGGGTCACGCCTTGCGCCGCCTCGGGATGCCCCAGGCCCAGCATCTGCGCCAGCGCCTTGTTCACGCGCAGCAGCCGGCCGTGACCGTCGGCCTGGAAGATCCCCTCCGCCGCGTTCTCGAACAGGCTGCGGTAGCGCTGCTCGCTGCTGCGCAGGCCTTCGGCGAAGTCGCGCAGCTTGCCGCTCATCGCGTTGAGCTGCTCGGTCAGGTCGCCGATCTCGTCGGCGTGCTCGGGCTCGATGTGGGCGCCGAGTTCGCCGCTGGCGACGCGCTGTGCCAGGCTGCGCAGGCGCGAGACCGGACGCTCCACCAGCCGCCGCACCAGCACGTAGCTGGTCAGCGCGATCGCCAGCAGCACCGTCGCCAGCAGGCTGGCCACCAGCCGGCGCGTCTCGCCCAGCGTCTGGTCGATGTAGCTGCGGGTGTAGACCAGCGTCGCGCGGCCCAGCGCGCCCGCCGGCCCTTGCGCCCCGGCGCGGTGGCTCAGTTCGAATTCCAGCGTCAGGGGGCGCACCGCCGGCGTCTGGCGCGAGCGCTGCAGGGTTTCCAGGCCCGGCGCCGCCAGCGAGATCGACTGGACCTCCGGATCCGCCATCACGGCGTCCAGCAGCTCCGACAGCGCGGCGCTGTCCAGGTTCCAGACCGGTTCCGCGAAGCCGCGTGCCACCAGCTGCGCCATGCGCTGCTGGCGCTCGGTCAGCGCCTCGTTGAGTTCGTGCTCGTGGCGGTCGACCCAGTACAGGCCGATCAAGCCCACCAGCACCGTCGCGCTGAGGCTCAGCGCGGCGACCAGCCGCGTCTGGATGCTCAGCGTCGATCGACCCATGACCGCATGCCCTCTCCTGAATCGCAAGATTGTTTGCGTTCGAGTGTCGCGCAAATGCGAGGCGCGTCCGGGCTTTGAGGCACGAACCGACCCCCCAGGATTTCACGGGTTGCGATTTGGGGGAGCGCGAAAGCCGGCCCCGAGCGCCCGCAGCGCTGCAGTCCTGCAGCCCCATGCCCCGAGCCCCGCAAGGCGGGGCCGGGACGGCCTCAGCCCTTGGCGGTCGCCTTCTTCACCGCGACCTTTTTGGCTGCGGGTGCCTTGGCCGCCGGCGCCTTGGCCGTGGATTTGGTGGCGGGCTTGGCGCCGGTCTTGGCCCCCGGCTTCGCGGCGCGCGGTTCGAACTCGAACATCACCTTGCCTTCCTTCTTGTCGTAGGCGAGGAAGGCCTTGAACTTGCGGCGTGTCTTGTTGGAGACGAAGTTCTCCAGCAGGTCCGTCTTGCCGGTCGCCAGCAGCTTGGTCATCTGCTCGGCCTCGATCGGCTGCTGCAGGATGATCTTGCCGCTCTTGAAGTCGCAGGTGATCTTGTCGCCGACGGCGTGCTCGCAGACGTAGTTGCTGCCGAAGTCGAAGACGCGGCCGTTGCACTTCGGGCAGTGGCCCAGCGCGGTGTGGCCGCTGAAGTCCACCGGCTCGCCGTTCTCCTCGGCCTTCTTCGCGTCCTCGCCGAAGTCGAACTCCAGCTTCCAGTTGTCGATCTCGGCGTCGAACACCAGCGCCAGCTCGGCCGTGAAGGGCCATCCGGCCTTGGAGCGGAAGCCCTCCAGCGGGCCGACCTTCTTGTCGCGCAGGAAGGTCTCGACCTCGTTCAGCTCGAAGCTGCGGCCGCCCGGGATCTTGGGGATGGAGAAGCCGCACTCGTCGCCGTTGCCGACCTTGCCGGTGCAGGTGAAGCGGCGGTAGTTCTCCTTGACCACGCCGCCGCATTTCGGGCACGGCGTCTTCAGCGTCGCATAGTCGCCCGGGATGGTGTCGCGGTCGTACTCCTTGGCCTTGCGCACGACCTTCTCGGTCATCGCGGCGATCTCGGCCATGAAGGCCTCGCGCTTGAGGCGGCCCTTCTCCATCTCGGACAGCTGGAACTCCCAGTTGCCGGTCAGCTCGGGCTTGGTCAGCTCTTCCACGCCCAGGCCGCGCAGCAGCGTCATCAGCTGGAAGGCCTTGGCGGTCGGGATCAACTCCCGGCCCTCGCGCAGCATGTACTTCTCGGCCAGCAGGCCTTCGATGATCGCGGCGCGCGTGGCCGGCGTGCCCAGGCCCTTCTCGGCCATGGCCTCGCGCAGCTCGTCGTCGTCGACCAGCTTGCCCGCGCCTTCCATCGCCGACAGCAGCGTCGCTTCCGTGTAGCGGGCCGGCGGCTTGGTCACCAGGGCCTTCACGTCGGTGCTTTCGGTGCGCACGACCTCGCCGGCCTTCACCGGCACCAGCATCGCGCCGCTGGTGCCCGGCTCGGCGTTCTCGTCGGTGGCTTCCTTGCCGTAGACGGCCTGCCAGCCCGGCTTCACCAGCACCTTGCCGTTGGTCTGGAAGGCGTACGACTTCGCCGGTGTCTTCACCGTCGAGATGCGCGTCGTGACCTGGAACTCGGCCGGCGGGAAGAAGACCGCCAGGAAGCGCTTGACGACCATGTCGTAGAGCTTGGCCTCGGCCTCGGTCAGGCTGCTGGGCGCCTGCAGCGTCGGGATGATCGCGAAGTGGTCCGACACCTTGGTGTTGTCGAACACCTTCTTCGTCGGCTTGATGTAGCCCTTGTCCAGGGCCGTGCGCGCGTGCTGCGCCAGCGGCTGCAACGGGCCGGGCATGTTCGCGCCGGCGATCATGCGCGCCGTGTCCTGCGCCACGATCAGGTAGTCCTCGGGCAGGTAGCGCGAGTCGGTCCGCGGGTAGGTCAGCACCTTGTGCTTCTCATACAGCGCCTGCGCCAGGCCCAGCGTCGTCTTGGCCGAGAAGCCGAAGCGCGAGTTCGCCTCCCGCTGCAGCGTGGTCAGGTCGTACAGGCCGGGGCTGGCCGTCGTGCTGGGCTTGGACTCCTCGGTCACCGTGGCGGGCTGGCCCAGCGCGGCGGCGGCGATGGCGTCGGCCTCGGCCTGCGTCCAGACGCGGTCGGCGCGCTGCTCGGGATCGTCGGCGTTCTTCTTGAACGCGGGATCGAACCACTTGCCCTCGTACTGACCGGCCTCGGCGTCGAAGCCGCCGCGGATCTCCCAGTAGTCGCGGTAGACGTGCTTGCGGATCTTTTCCTCGCGCTCGACGACGATGGACAGCGTCGGCGTCTGCACGCGGCCCACGGTGGTCAGGAAGAAGCCGCCGTCGCGCGAGTTGAACGCGGTCATCGCCCGCGTGCCGTTGATGCCCACCAGCCAGTCGGCTTCCGAGCGGCAACGCGCCGCGTCGGCCAGCGGCAGCATCTGCTGGTCGGTGCGCAGCTGCTCGAAACCGTCGCGGATGGCCTGCGGCGTCATCGACTGCAGCCACAGCCGGCTCACCGGCTTGGTCACCTGCGCCTTGGCGGTGCCGGCGTACTGGACGATCAGGCGGAAGATCAGTTCCCCTTCGCGCCCCGCGTCGCAGGCGTTGATCAGCGAGGTCACATCCTTGCGCTTGATCAGCTTGACCAGCGCGTTCAGCCGGCCCTTGCTCTTGTCGATCGGGTTCAGGTCGAAGTGCGGCGGGATCACCGGCAGGTGGGCGAAGCTCCACTTGCCGCGCTTGACGTCGAACTCCTCCGGCGCCTTGATCTCCACCAGATGGCCGACGGCCGAGCTGACGACGTACTCGTCGTTCTCGAAATACTCGTCATGCTTCTCGAACTTGCCCGACAGCGCGGTCAGCGCCTTGACGATGTCCTGCGCCACCGACGGCTTTTCCGCGATCACCAATGCCTTGCTCATGCGCTTGCTTCTTTCCTCTTCGTTCAGGTGTCCACGATCTTCATGAACGCCTGCCTACAATCCGGCCTCGCGCGCTCACGCGCCTACGTACGTGTGTACACGCGCGCGCACCCATGAATTCAATGTACCGGACTCGCTCCATGTCGCAACCGCGCCCCGCTCCGAGTGTTCCCGCCCCCAACGATCCGCGCGCGGACGCGGGCGACCAGGCGCCTGCCGCCAGGCGGTCCGCGCGGATCCAGGTCCGCGCCTCCGGCGTCCATGGCCGCGGGGTGTACGCCCTGGTGCCGCTGCAGGCCGGCGAGAAACTGATCGAATACAAGGGCGAGCGCATCGCGTGGGACGAAGCCCTGCGCCGCCATCCGCACGATCCGTCGCAACCGGACCATACCTTCTACTTTCACCTTGAGACCGGCGGGGTCATCGACGCGGCCGTCGGCGGCAACCAGGCGCGCTGGATCAACCACGCCTGCAGCCCCAACTGCGAGGCCCAGGAGGTCGACGGCCGGGTGTTCATCCATGCGTTGACGGACATTTCCCCTGGCGAGGAGCTGTTCTACGACTATGGTCTGGTGATCGACGAACGCTATACGCCCAAGCTGAAGAAGCGGTTCGAATGCCGGTGCGGCACGCCGGGGTGCCGGGGCACCATGCTGGCGCCCAAGGAGCGCAAGCGCTGAACGGCGGGGGGGACCCTGTCAGGTCCTACAGCCACCGATTCATGGTGCGGGCCCCCGGACGGGGGCCATCTCCCTCTAGACTCCGGCCATTCACGACCACCGGGCCGACCCGCCCGGGAAGACCAAGACGAGATCGCAGGATCACATTCGCGGCGATGCAAGAACATCAGAACTGGGGCGCAGAGGCCCTGTGGCAAGACCTGGAGCCGTTGCTGCCGGGGCTCAGCATCGAGGTGCTGGCGCGGGTCGAATCGACCAACGCCACGCTGATCGAGCGCGTGCGCCGCGACGAAGGCACCGTGGCCGCGGGACGTGCCGGCGATCGACCCTACGGGCGCCGTCAGCACGACCTGCACCCTTGCCTGCTGATCGCGGAACACCAGACGCACGGTCGCGGCCGGCAGGGCCGGGCGTGGCACAGCACGGCCGGCGCGTCGCTGACCTTCTCGCTGTCGATGCCGGTCGAAGTCGCGGACTGGTCCGGCCTGTCGCTGGTCGTCGGCGCGGCGATCGCCGAGGCGCTCGACCCCGAGGGCAGCCGCCTCGGCCTGAAGTGGCCCAACGACCTGTGGCTGGACGAACGCAAGCTGGGCGGCATCCTGATCGAGACCGTGCCGGCCGGCAGTTCGCGCATGGCGGTGGTCGGCGTGGGCCTGAACGTGTCGGACCGCGCGAAGGTCGCGGAGTCGCAGCTCAACACCGGCTTCGCCTGCCTGCAGGAGCTGATCCCCGACGTCACGCCGCCGCAGGCGCTGGCGCGGCTGGCGCCGGCGCTGGTGAAGGCGCTGGCGGCGTTTCCGCAGACCGGATTCGGCGCCTGGCGCGAGCGTTTCGCGCGGCGTGACCTGCTGCAGGGCAAGGCGATCACCGCCGGCGTCCTGGAAGGCACGGGCGCGGGCGTCAGCGATCGCGGCGAACTGCTGATCGACACCCCGCAGGGCCGCCAGACGGTCAGCGGCGGCGAGGTCAGCGTGCGACTCGGCGGCGCGTCCGCCGGACAGGGGTAAGCCACGATGCTGCGCGCCGCGGTCGTCCTGCTCTTCGTCGTCAACGTGCTTGTCTTCGCGTGGAACAAGGGGTGGATCGCCGGCGCGGCGCCCGCCACGCCGCGGCTGGACCAGCAGGTCAACCCGGAGCGGCTGTCGCTGCTCAACCAGAAGGCCGTCACGCAGCTCGCGGCGCGGTCCTGCCTGGAACTGGGGCCGCTGATCGGCGATGAGCTGCTCAAGCGCGCCAACGCGGCGTTGGCGAACGCCGGGATCCCGGCGTCGTCGATCGAGACCACGGCCGTCAACACCGGCGGCGTGTGGGCGCTGGCCACCATCAAGATGCCGAGCAAGGACTTCCGCGAACGCAAGGAAGACACCTACCGCAGCGCCAAGATCGCGTTCGAACCCTTGCAGGGCTTCCCCGATGAGCAGCCGACGCTGGTGCTCAGCAAGCACGACAGCGAGGCCGCCGCGCTGGCGGCGCTCGACGGGATGACCAAGCGCAACTACAAGGGCCTGCGCGTGATGCGGCTGCAGGAACCGCTGCAGCAGACGACCTTGCGCCTGGCCCGTCTGGACGGGACGCAATCCGGGAAGCTGAACGCGCTGGCCAATCCGCCCTGGGGCGAGAAGCGCAAGGACTGCTCGGTGGAGGCGCCGGCGGCGTCATCCGCCGCGAGCACCGCGAACGGATCAGGGTCGGGCGCAAGTCGCTGACGACAAGACCTGACCCCGGCGGGAGACCGCCTATCTGACACGTTCAGGGCGTTGGCCGCCGAGGCATGAGGCCCCGGAGGCAAGCTCCGAAACCTCACGCCTCACCGTCCCCATCCCGCTTCGTACTGCCCCGGTCTTGCTACCGAGGACTTCCTCGGTGCTGAACTCGGCTCGATGACTTCGAGCGGATCTTGGCGAGACGCGGCTTCGGCCAACGCAGCGCGATGATCGCCAGCGCCAGGCCCGCCAGCCAGAAGCCGCTCATCGCGCCACCGCCGCCACCACCCGACGACGTGTCGGTGGGCGTGGTCGGTGTGGTCGGCGTCGTGGGAGTCGTCGGCGTCGTCGGCGTCACCGCCGCCACGGCCGCATTCGCATCCAGCATGCCCGCACCGCAGGTCGCCGTCGTGCAGTTGCACTCCAGCTGCGGCTGCGTGCTGTTGCCCGCCACGCATTGCGCGACGCCGGCCGCAGGCGCCGGGAAAGCGCGCGCCGACGACTGCAGCGCCGCCTTGATCCGGGTCGGCGTCAGCGTCGGGTCCACCTGCAGCATCAGCGCGATCGTGCCGCTGACCAGCGGCGTCGAGAAGCTCGTGCCGGTGCCGCTGAAGTTGAAGGCGTTGTTGTTCGCGACCGG
This sequence comes from uncultured Burkholderiales bacterium, assembly GCA_966211105.1. Classification (GTDB taxonomy): domain Bacteria; phylum Pseudomonadota; class Gammaproteobacteria; order Burkholderiales; family Burkholderiaceae_C; genus Roseateles. The sequence goes on along the minus strand of CBIHMU010000001.1, from coordinate 110,697 downwards.
GATGGTGGTGCCGCTGTTGCTGGTGGACAGGATGGGATACAGGCAGGCGCTGCCCGGCGTGGTGTTCACGCAGTTGCCACCGGGCGCGCTGATCGTCACCTGCGGGCCGAGGTTGGAGAAGCCGACCTTGGTCCCCGCATGGCGCACACCGGCGACCGCGATCACGTTGGCGCAGTTGGCCGGCGTGCCGACGGCAATGCCGCCCTCCTTGGTCGGGTCGTCGTTCTCGACGCCGTTGCCGGCCGCCACGACGACGGACACGCCGTTGTTGTATGCCGCGGTGATCGCGTCCTGGTAGGTCGGGGTGCAGGCCCCGTCGCCGCCCAGGCTCATGTTGATGACCTTGGCCGGGTTGCTGTTGGTGGGCAGGCCGGGCACGGCGATACCCGCCGCCCAGCGCATGCCGGCGGCGATGTCGGACGCCCAGCCGCCGCACTTGCCCAGCACGCGCACCGGCAGGATCTTGGCGCCGTAGGCCAGGCCGGCCATGCCCTGACCGTTGTTGGTCAGCGCCGCGATCAGGCCCGACACGCGCGTGCCGTGCCAGGAGCTGGGGCCGATGTCGTCGGCCGTGCAGCCGCTCAGCCGGCCGCTGTCGATGTCGGACTGGTCGACCCAGTCGCCGGGGTCGCTCGGGTCGCTGTCGGGGCCGTTGCCGTCATTGGCGGCGGCGACCGAGTTGGCGTCGCTCCGGTTGCCGAAGCCGATGAGGTCGTAGCCCGCGACGAACTGGCCGGCCAGGTCCGGATGGTCCATGCGCACGCCGGTGTCCAGCACCGCGACGACGACGCCGCTGCCGGTCGACTTGTCCCAGGCCGCCGGCGCGTTGATCGAGGAGAGCACCGTCGAATCGGGCGCCTTGAGGTACCACTGCCCCGAAGTGACGCCCTTGCTGGCGGCGGTGGCATAGAACTCGTCATTGGGCGTGGAATAGTGCTTCCACCAGCGGTCGACCTCGACCGACTCGACGTCGCCGTCCGCGGCCAGGCGCCTGGCGAGTTCCGCCGAACTCATGCCGCTGGCGGTGTAGACATGGGTGCGGTTGTCCAGGCTGCGGCGCGCCTGCAGCGAGGCGGCATGCCTCAGGCCGAGCGTCGTACCCCGCACCTGCGCGATGTCCTTCGCCTCGGAGGGCGTGGCGCGCGCCGCCAGGGGGCGCGCCTTGACGGCATCCGCCTGTGCCTTGAAGCGCACGATCACGCGCGCGAAGTCGGGCTGCTGGTCCGGCTTCAGGGCGGCGCCGGTCGCCGCGCCGGCGCTGCCGGCTCCGAACAATCCGATCAGGGCCAGGGCGGCAGCCAGGCGCTTCGGCAAACACAGCACGGACATGCGGGAACTCCACAAAACTGAGCTAGCCAGTTTATGAGTGAGGCCGCTAAGAAATTGCTAATGGCATGACACATTTGCTGCGAGGCCTCACCTCTTAAGGGGGATTCCTCACGCAAACATCGGTCATCGACCAACAAAGTGGTGACTGTTCGTATCGAGGCTGCTTCAGCAACGAAAAAGCCCCGCCGGGGCGGGGCTTCGAAGGCAGGGAGGGAACCGCTTACTTGGCGACGACCTTGACCATCTCCAGCACCTTGTTCGAGTAGCCCCACTCGTTGTCGTACCAGGAGACCAGCTTGACGAAGGTGCCGTCCAGGGCGATGCCGGCGTCGGCGTCGAAGATCGAGGTGCGGGGGTCGCCGCGGAAGTCGGTGGCGACGACCTTGTCCTCGGTGTAGCCCAGCACGCCCTTCAGGGCGCCTTCGCTCTGGGCCTTCATCTCGGCGCAGATCTCGGCGTAGGTGGCGTTGTTGTTGAGCTCGACGGTCAGGTCGACGACCGAGACGTCGGAGGTCGGCACGCGGAAGGACATGCCGGTCAGCTTCTTGTTCAGCTCGGGGATCACGACGCCCACGGCCTTGGCGGCGCCGGTCGAGGACGGGATGATGTTCTCGAGGATGCCGCGGCCGCCGCGCCAGTCCTTGTTGGACGGGCCGTCGACGGTCTTCTGCGTGGCGGTGGTGGCGTGCACGGTGGTCATCAGGCCGCGCTTGATGCCCCATTTGTCGTTCAGCACCTTGGCCAGCGGGGCCAGGCAGTTGGTGGTGCAGCTGGCGTTGGAGATGATGGCCTGGCCGGCGTAGGTCTTGTCGTTGACGCCGTAGACGAACATCGGCGTGTCGTCCTTGGACGGGGCCGACATGATCACCTTCTTGGCGCCGGCGGTCAGATGCTTCTCGCCGGTTTCCTTGGTCAGGAACAGGCCGGTGGCTTCGACGACGATGTCGGCGCCGACTTCGTTCCACTTCAGCTCGGCGGGATCCTTGACCTGGGTCAGGCGGATGCGCTGGCCGTTGACGATCAGCGTGTTGCCGTCGACGGCGACGTCGCCGTCGAAGCGGCCGTGGACGCTGTCGTACTTCAGCATGTAGGCCAGGTAATCGGGCTCGAGCAGGTCGTTGATGGCGACGATCTGGATGTCCTTGAAGTTCGCCACGGCGGCGCGGAACACCATGCGGCCGATGCGACCGAACCCGTTGATACCGATCTTGATGGTCATGAGGAAAGTCTCCTGCGAGTGAAATGAATCGATGACGTCATGGGCGCGTCGCCCAGCCAGTGGACGTCGTGCCTTGGAGGTGTTCGGTCCGGCGCCGCGCGGGGCTGCCGCGACCTGTCCGTCCGGCAGCCGGCTGGGTCGCCGGGAACCTTCGATTTGAACAGATAGTCGCGGACGCCCGGTTCGAACGGGTTACCGGGTTTCATGACCCGGCACCAAGCGGTTACAGGAAGCCGCCGCGGGCAGGCGTTGAGGCGGTCAGGGCACCGCCGCGTCCGTCGCAGCGCCCGACGTGAGCGAGGTGGCCGCCGCAGGCTGCAGGCGCAGCGTGCCGCAGGCGACGTCGACCTTCACCATGCGGCCCAGCAGCCGCTCGAAGCGCTCGGGCGTGAGGTCCATCTGCAGGCCCGCGAGCCAGCTCAGGAACTCGGCGCGGTTGCGGTCGTGCTCGCCGACCTCGCCGACATGGTTGGCCACGGCGGGTTTGCCAAGCTTCCAGGCGACGGTGAACGGGCAGTGCATCGTGTTGAAGTCGAACTCGACCTGCTGCTGCCGGATGTCCTTGATGTTGGACAGGAACTCGCCGAGCGTGACGTGGTCCTTGAACACGGAGCGTCCGGCATCGTTGCGACGGTAGACCATCTGCTGCAGGAAGCTCACCGGCCTGGCGTCCGGCGCCAGACAGGGCAGGCGGTACTCGCGGATGCGATCGATGAAGGCGTCCTGCGTGTTGCCGCCCACAGAGCTGTACAGCACCTCGACCTGCGGCGGCTGGTCCGGCGCCGTGAAGGTCATGCGGGACAGCACGTTGCTGACGGTCTTGCGGTCGAACTTCGAGGCGCCGACCTCGAGCTTCTCGGCGGGCGTGCGCAGGCACTCGCGCATGGCGCGCAGGCGTGCGGGGTCCTCTTCCTCGACGGGATGGGACCAGCGGACCGGCACGGCCTCCTGAGGTCGGAACAGGAAAGTCTGGACCGCGCGGACCGGCGGCTGGCCGGCGGCCTGGCAGGGCAGCCGGTAGGCGGCGACATGCGCGCGCACGGCGTTGAGGAGGCGCTCGTCGCCGAAGCGGGCGAGGACCTCGACGTCCGGCGCCTTGTCGGGCCCGGAGAAGGCCAGGCCCACACGCACGGTGCCGCCGAGGTTGAGGCGGCGCGGCTCCGCGGGGTAGTCGAGCGAGGCCGGCGACTGCAGGCAGCGCAAGGTGCTGGTGGCGGGATCGGCGGGCGCGTCGCTGATGTCGTTTTGCTGAGCTCGAGCGGGAGCCCCCGCAAGCAGGGCGGCGAGCAGGCCGAGCGCAACGAGGGCGGCGGCCAAGGGATGGTGTTTCATGCGCGGGGTCAGGTCTTGGCTTGGAGATCGAGCTCGCCGCAAGGCACGCGGATCTGCAGGGTTTCGCCGAACAGCGCGCGGGCCTGCTTCGGCGACGAGAAGTTCAGGTTCTGCCGGGACAGCCAGTCGATGAAGATGGCCCGGTCGGCGTTCCTCTCACCGTCGGTGACCTCATTCGGAAGGGCAGGTCCGTACGCCGTGTAGTTCACGTTGAACGGGCAGGCCATGGTGTTGAAGTCGAAGCGGACGCCGTCGGCCTGCGGGTTCTGGGTCATGCCGAGGAAGTCGACGAGGCTCAGCTGCTCGACCTTGAGGACCCGGCGTTGCACACCGGGCGGGTACAGCTGGAAGGACTGCCGGAGCACGACGGGCGGATCGCCGGCCTTGCGGCAGGCCATGCGGGACCCGCCGGCCCACGCCACGACGGTGTCGATGGCAAACGGCACGGCCTGCGCATGCAGGACCTTGACCTCGGGCGGTTGTTCACCGTCGCCGGCGAAAGTCATCGTGATGACGACGTTGTTGACCTCGCGGCCGGCGCTCATCGTGTTGAAGACCATGTCCTGCTTCGGGCGCGTGTAGCAGAGTTCGGGGCGTCCGCGCAGCGTGGTCTCCTCGGGTGCCAGCGGCAACGGCGCCTTCTGGGTATTGGAGAACTCGAACTCCTGGACGGCGCTGACGATGCCGTCGGCCGGCTGCAGACAGGGCAGACGGTAGCGATCCACATACCGCGTGACGACGTCGAGCATGTCCTCGCGCAGCGAGTTGGTCAGCAGCTGGACCTCGGGCGCCTGGTCGGGCGCGACGAACTTGAGCTTGACGCGTGCGAAGCCGCCGGTGCGGTCGTAGCTCCCGCGCGCGGGGAACTTGGGCGGCTGCTCGGACCGCTGCAGACAGCTGAGCGATTGCGCCGGCGAAGGCGGACTGACGTCCGTGGCGCCGGCCGCGGCCATCGCGCCGCCGGCGATCGCCCAAGAGAGAAGCGCGCCGGTGGCGCGCGCGAAGAGATGCCGTGTCATCGTGCTCCCTGGATTCGAGTCTTGTCCCTGACCCGAAAGCGGCTGAGCACGCCGGCGGGCGTCGCGCAGTCTATGCGGGGACGTGGTCGAATCGAGACCCCCTTCGGAGGGGGCGCAAAGGGAGATTTCCGATGTCGCCGACGTCGGCGGCATCGACGCTGGGGAGCCGGACGTGAAAAGAGGTGCACGAGGCACCTCTTCACGTCGAGCTGGGAATGACCAGCGCGATGTTCGCTCAGCCCTTCAGGCGCGCCTTGCCCAGCACGACCTTGACGGTGTCGGCGACGTTCTCCAGCGTGAAGCCGAAGTGCTTGAACAGCACGTTGGCCGGGGCCGATTCGCCGTAGGTGTCCAGGCCGACGACGGCGGACACACCGTACTTCCACCACAGGTCGGTCACGCCGGCCTCGATGGCGACGCTCGGCAGGCCTTCCGGCAGCACGCTCTTCTTGTACTTCGCGTCCTGGCGGTCGAACAGGCTCGTGCAAGGCATCGAGACCACGCGCACCGGGATGCCGGCCACGGCCAGCTGCTGCTGCGCCGCGATGGCCAGCTGCACTTCCGAACCGGTGGCGATCAGCACGGCTTGCGCCTTCTTCTTCAGGCCGACGTCGGACGGCTCGCTCAGCACGTAGCCGCCGGTGGTGATGGCGTCGACGGCCTCGCCCGACTTCTTCAGGTAGGGCAGGTTCTGGCGGCTCAGCGCGAGCACGCTGGGGCGCTGGCTGTTGGCCAGGGCCAGGGTCCAGGCCACGGCGGTCTCGGCGGTGTCGGCGGGACGCCAGACGTCCAGGCCGGGGATCAGTCTCAGGCTGGAGACATGCTCGACGGACTGGTGGGTCGGGCCGTCTTCGCCCAGGCCGATGGAGTCGTGCGTGAACACGTGGATCACGCGCTGCTTCATCAGCGCGGCCATGCGGATGGCGTTGCGGCTGTAGTCGCTGAAGGTCAGGAAGGTGCCGCCGTAGGGGATGAAACCGCCGTGCAGCGCGACGCCGTTCATGATCGCGGCCATGCCGAACTCGCGCACGCCGTAGTTGATGTGGCGGCCGCCGTTGGAGCTGCCGTCCTCTTCCAGGCGGAAGGCGGGCGTGCTCTTGGTGTTGGTCAGGTTGGAGCCGGTCAGGTCCGCCGAGCCGCCCAGCAGTTCGGGCATCGCGGCGGTGAAGGCTTCCAGCGCGATCTGGCTGGCCTTGCGGGAGGCGACGGTCTCGGCCTTCTCATGCGCGCCGATGACGGCCTGCGCGGCGATGTCGGCGAAGTTGGGCGGCAGCACGCCGGCGATGCGGCGCGAGAACTCCGCCGCCAGTTCCGGGAACTGCGTCGCGTAGGCGTCGAACTTGGCGTCCCAGGCCTTCTCGACATCGGCGCCGGCGGCCTTGGCATCCCAGTCGGCGTAGACCTCGGCGGGCAGCACGAAGGGCTCGTGCGACCAGCCCATGGCGTCGCGGGTCAGCTTGATTTCCTCGGCGCCGAGCGGCTCGCCGTGGGCCTTGGAGGTGTTGGCGCGGTTCGGGCTGCCCTTGCCGATGTGGGTCTTCGCGATGATCAGCGAGGGCTTGTCCTTGCTGGTCTTGGCCAGTGCGATGGCGGCGTCGACGGCGTCGACGTCATGGCCGTCGACCGGTCCGACCACGTTCCAGCCGTAGGCGGCAAAGCGCTTGGCGGTGTCGTCGCCGAACCAGGGACCGACCTGGCCGTCGATGGAGATGCCGTTGTCGTCGTAGATCGCGATCAGCTTGTTCAGCTTCCACGAGCCGGCCAGCGAGCAGGCTTCATGGCTGATGCCCTCCATCAGGCAGCCGTCGCCGAGGAAGGCGTAGGTGTGATGGTCGACGATGGTGTGGCCGTCGCGGTTGAATTCCTTGGCGAGCTGCTTCTCCGCCAGCGCGAAACCGACGGCGTTGGTGATGCCCTGGCCGAGCGGGCCGGTGGTCGTCTCGACGCCGGGGGTGATGCCGACTTCCGGGTGGCCCGGGGTCTTGGAGTGCATCTGGCGGAAGGCCTTCAGCTCCGAGATCGGCAGGTCGTAGCCGGTCAGGTGCAGCAGGGCGTAGATCAGCATCGAACCGTGGCCGTTGGACAGCACGAAGCGGTCGCGGTCGGCCCACTGCGGGTTGGCCGGGTTGTGGCGCAGGTGGCGCTTCCACAGCGCGACGCCGATCTCGGCCATGCCCATGGGGGCGCCCGGGTGGCCGGAGTTGGCCTGCTGGACGGCGTCCATCGCCAGGGCGCGGATGGCGTTGGCCATCTGGGTGGTGTTCGGGGTGACGACGGCAGCGCTGGTCTCGGCCATGGTGTTGGTCTCGGGCAGGGGTTGGGGCAAACCCGAGATTCTAGTGAAGGCGCCGGGGAGCGGTTTCCGGGTGTGCGCGGGGTGACGAAAAGTGCGCGCAAGCGTATTGCGGAGCGGGCTCTAAACTCGCGGCCTCAATTTCTGGACCCATCGATGCGAGCCATGATCCTCGCGGCCGGGCGCGGCGAGCGCATGCGGCCGCTGACCGACCACACGCCCAAGCCCTTGCTGAAGGTGCGCGGCAAGCCGCTGATCGAGTGGCACATCGAGGCGTTCGCGCGGGCCGGCATCCGGGACATCGTGATCAACACGGCGTGGCTGCACGAGCAGTTCGAGGCGACGCTGGGCGACGGCGCGCGATTCGGCGTGACGCTGCATTACAGCCACGAAGGCGAGCGCTACGGCCGCGCGCTGGAAACGGGTGGCGGCATCGCGACGGCGCTGGACCTGCTGTGCGCGGACGGCGACGAAGCCTTCTGGGCGGTGTCGGCGGACATCTTCATCCCCGACTTCGAGTTCGACCCGGCGAAGGCTGCGGCCTTCGCGGCGAGCCCGCTGCTGGCGCACCTGTGGTTCGTGCCGAAGCAGCCGCGGCATCCGACGGGCGACTTCGGCATCGACGCGGCTGGTTTCGCGACCATCGATGGCGACCTGGAGGTCTACAGCAACATCGGCCTGTACAAGCGCGCGTTCTTCGACGGCGTGCAGGCGGGGCAGCATCAGCGCATCCGCGCGAGCCTCGACCAAGCGATCCAAGCGCGGGCGGTGACGGCGGAGCTCTACACGGGACCGTGGGCGAACGTGGGTGCGCCGGAGCAACTGGAAGAGCTCAACGGCATGGGCTGACAAGGAGCAGCCAATTTTTTTGAGATCGCAATTTGCGATCTCTAAGAACCGTCATTCCATGAGCTTTCTGAGGCCGGTCTGGAAGGCGACGGTGAGCACGCCAATGATGAAGGCGCCGAGGAAACTGGTATCCAGGATGAACTTGAAGGCGACCAGCATCAGCAGAGGCGCGACCAGCAAACCGCGCAAAGGTCCGAGCAGCAGCAAGCCGGCGATCACGACCACCGCCGACACGACGCTGGCGACCGCGCAGCGACCGAAGCTGGCTTCATGCGCGCCGACGATCTTTGCGGCGAACCAGATGCAGCCAATGCTGGCGATGGTCGAGACGACCATGGAGACCAGGCTGAAGGTAGCGAAGAGGGGGCTCATGGCGGGCGCGTTCTGACAGTCCGGAATTCGAAGCGCGCGAGTCTAGATGCCGTGCGCGAAATCGGCAGACACCCTGAAGAGGGAAGCAACTGCGGAAATTCGAGCGGATCGGTGCGGTGTTCCCCACGATGGCGGATCCGCCGGAACTCTTTGATCTTTATCAGAGAGTGATTCGTCGACCGGTTGCACGATGGACTCCGGTGTTTCAAACCCACCTTGCTGATTCAGCCCTCGCGTTCAATGCGAGGGCGCGGTCCATGTCATTTCGATCATGGGCGAGATGGACCATTCCGCGAGGGTGGTCACACGGCGAAAGCAAGGTGGTTTGAACATCTCGCCCACCCCTTCGATTCGATCGACCGCATGTCGCGACTCGGCCATCGAAGCTGGTGGTTTCCAAAGTTCTCCGGAGTCTTACGAACATGGGAACCCTGCATCAAACGCGTATCAACGAAGCACGCGGCCCGATCCGCGACCGCCGCCCGCTGGCGGACTGCGACCTCGGCTCGCTCATCCGCCTCCAGAACGAGTGGGGCATGAGCGACGCGCAGCTCTTCGGCCTGCGCCTCGGCGCCGACGCGGTCTGCCTGCGCACCGACGTGTCCGTCGCCTCGGCCATCGCCAACCTGCGCAACACGCTGGTGTCCGCAGCGGCGACGCTGTCGCTGGTCGAGGAGAACTGCGTGGAGGGCGATCCCTCCCGCCACGTCGTCGAGAGCGTGCGCCAGTCTCTGCGCGAAGGTCTTGGAATGCTTGGCATCGTCAGCCGCGCCGTCGACGAGGTGCCTGTTTGAGATCGCAATTTGCGATCTCAAACAGCAGAGCACCGCTAGAGCAAAGCCGCCCACGCTCATGGGTCAATGACATGGCCCATGAGCGCGGGCGGCTTTGCGTGCGTCCCGGCGCGATGATGAAACAGCGGCGTCGATCTTTGAGATCGCAAATTGCGATCTCAAACCCGCGTCGCGAGATAAGTGGACTGATGTTTTGAGATCGCAAATTGCGATCTCAAATGTTGAGGCGGTCCGAAGCAATCGCTGATGAGCTTCGACAAGACTTGACCTCCCATCATTCCCTCCAATGGCGGAACAGGTCGGGGACTTTGATATGGATCAGAAAGCGGGCACGCAATTGCGAAGAGCATGCGTGCTCGTTGTCCCGATCCGGAGAAGTCCCCTTGGAAGTCTTTCACCGCACGCCGTTGGCCGAAGAGCTGGCTACCTTCATCCTCGACGACCTACCGTCGTCTTCGAGTTCCTCGCTCTTGCTCGCCGCACCGCGCGGCACCGGCAAGTCCACGTTCCTTTCCTATGACCTGGGCCCGGCGCTGAGTCGTCGCGGCGCAGTCGTCATCCATGTCGATCTTTGGGCGTCACGCGGCGATGAGCCGGGCGAATTGATCGCTGCCGAGATCCGATGCGCCCTGGCTCGCCACGAAGGCGCCCTGATTCGCCTTGCCCGCAGGACGGGCCTCGTTGAGAGGGGCAATGGCCTGTCGCCACTCAGTCTTCTTCGAGACGACGTTGGCCACATGGTGTCAGTGACGCACGCCCTTGCGGCGCTTTCAGACGAATGCGAGCGGATCCTCGTCCTGATCGTGGACGAAGCGCAGGACGTCATCACCACTAAGAATGGGAAGAACATCCTGCGTGCAATCCGGTCCGCGATCGAAGAGCTGAACATGGGATCTCACCATGGTCTCCGCGTCGTTGCGGTCGGCTCGGAGCACGACAAACTCACCATGCTGGCGCAGAAGCTGAAGCCCTCGTTCAACGATGAGAGTGTGAGGGACTTTCCGCTGCTGGGTCGGGAGTTTGTCGAATGGTTCTGTCGCCATGCCCCCGTATCTGTTCGTCTGAACGTTGACCAGGTAGAGGAGTTGTTTCGACGGTATGGCTGCCGCCCTGCCTGGCTCGGTGCCGGTCTTGATGCGCTTCAGCAGGGGACGGTTCGGGACCCGAGCGAAGCGGTCGGCGTGATGACGAGCGCGATGATCGATCACGAGCGCAATGCCGTTCAACACCTGCTTCGTCGCCTCCGGTGGCTCGATCCATTGGAGTTCGCTCTCCTGCGCGTCATTGCGGCCCAAGGGCGGGAGTGCGCGCCGCGCTGGCCCGGAACCATCAACACGCTGCAGACCGTCCTTGCCGAGGACGGCAATCCAGCCACGATGCGCGTTGATGTGGCGCATGTAAGCGCAGCCTTGGAGACCCTACGAGAGAAGGAATTGTTGTGGCGCTCCGCGGAGGGTTTGTACGCGCTAGAAGACATCGCGATGCGCGACATGCTCAAGAACGCGGGGCTGCTGTCGGCCGCGACTCGGCAGGTGACGCCGCTCTTTGCCGTGACCGACTGACGCAGAGGCTTCCGATGGCGACCTCCACATCGGTCGAACTGGTCGCGGCGGAAAGCATCTCGCTGCGCATTGCTGTCGTACGAGGGCAGCGCGTACTCACGGACACGGACCTTGCTGCGCTCTATGGCGTCGAGACAGGACGCTTGAACGAAGCGGTGAAGCGCAATCTTCCGAAGTTTCCCGAAGACTTCATGTTCACGCTCTCGATCGAGGAGTTCTCTTCTTTGAGGTCGCAGCTTGCGACCTCAAACGATGCGCCTGCAGGCCGTGGAGGTCGCCGTTACGCACCGCGCGTGTTCACGGAACATGGTGCCTTGATGGCCGCGACGGTCCTCAATAGTCCTCGCGCGGTAGAGGTTTCGTTGTACGTTGTCCGTGCATTCGTTCGACTGAGGGAACTGGCCGCGTCGCACGTCGACATGGCGCATCGGCTCGGTGAGATGGAGGCTCGAACAGAAGCGTTGGCCCAGCATCAAGAGACATTCAGCCGGCGCGCAGACGATCAGTTCAAGCAGGTGTTCGACGCCTTGAGGGACTTGATGAAGCCGCCGAGCCTTTCGCAGAAGCGCCCGATCGGCTTTCTACCGCCGTCCGATGATGTGTAGCCGCAGCAGAATGTTTGAGATCGCAAATTGCGATCTCAAACCCGAGTCGCGAGGAAAGTGGACTGATGTTTTGAGATCGCAATCTGCGATCTCAAACGTTCACGAGGCCCGGCTCAGCGCGCCGTCCCCACCGGCCTTCCCGCCCAGCGCTCGCACTGCTGCCGCACCAGCTCATTCAGCAGCTGTTCCTTCTCCACGACCCCGCGCGCCCACGTCGCGTCGTTGCCTTGCCAGCGCATTTCCTCGCGGACATACCGCAGCGCCGGTTCCGCCTTCAGCGCGACCGCGTGCGGTTCCAGCGCGTGCAGCGTGACGTTCAGGTCCTCGCGCAGGCTGCGGTGCTCGCCGCTCTTCGGATCGACGAAGGTCCCGTCCAGCCCGAACCGGCAGGCCTGGAACCGGTTGAAGGTGTAGGGCAGGTAGTCGTCCTCGTGCAGCGCGAACGGCTTGTCGTGCGAGATCCACCGCGCCAGGCACTGGATCAGCGCCGCCAGCGCCGACGCCTTCTCGATCGTCAGCGGCGTGTCGAGCACCCGCACCTCGATCGTTCCGTACTCGGGTTTGGGCCGGATGTCCCAGTAGAAGTCCTTCATGCTCTTCACGACGCCCGTGTGGGTCATCTTCTCGAAGAACACCAGGAAGTCGTCCCAGGTCAGCACGAAGGGCGCACGTCCCGACAACGGGAACGCAAACACCGAGTTCAGTCGCGCCGAATGGAAGCCGGTGTCGTTCCCCTGCACGTACGGCGACGACGCCGACAGCGCGATCAGATGCGGGATGAAGCGCGACAGGCCGTGCAGCAGCCGCAGCGCGTGGTCCGGGCCTTCGCAGCCGATGTGCACGTGCTGGCCGAACACCGTGAACTGCTTGCTCAGGTAGCCGTACAGCGACGAGATCTCCTGGAAGCGCGGCTTGTCGAAGATCCGCTGCTTGCTCCAGTGCTGGTACGGATGCGTGCCGCCGCCCGACAGGCCCAGGTTGAGCCGGTCGGCGCTGCGCACCAGCGCGTCGCGCGTGGTGGTCAGCTGCTCCAGCACCTGCTCGTAGTTCGTGCAGACGTTGGTGCAGAGCTCGATCATGCTGTCCGTGATCTCGGGCGTGACGTCGCCCGGCACGGTCTCGCCCTTCATGACCCGCAGCAGGTCCTTCGATCCCGGCATCAGGTCGTAGTCGTGGCGGTTGACGATCTGGAGTTCGAGCTCCACCCCCATCGTCAGGGGCTTCGAAATGGCAAATGGTTCGAGGCTCATCGCTTCGCAGCCTCCTTGACTACAGGCGTTTCAGGGTGATGCTCGCCGGCGAGGCGCAGGCCCCACTGCACGGCGATCGGACCGACCAGCTCCATCAACGCGATCGTCGACAGGATGACGGGCGCGAGCAGGGTCGCGATCTGCGGATGGTGCAACTGCACTTCGCTGAAGAGCACCAGCATCGTGCCGGACACCGGACTCAGGCACACCGCCAGCGCGATGCCCTGGCGGGCGTCGATGCCGCTCAGGCGCGCCATGCCGGTCAGGGCCAGCGCCTTCGCGAACAGGCGCAGCAGCAGCAGCGCCAGCGCCAGCACGGCGCCCGTGGCCAGTGCCTGCAGCGTCCACGCGGAACCGACCGCGACGAACAGCATCAGCACCAGCACCCCGCCCGCCGTGCCGAAGTGGCGCGGCCACACCCAGGGGCGCTCGGTGGTGTTGCGCAGGATCATGCCGGCCAGCAGCGGCACCAGCAGCGTCGACAGGTTCAGCACCCGCGCCACGCTCAGCGCCACCAGCACCAGGCCGAGCAGCATCAGCACCGAGTTCTCGTTGCGCAGGTCCAGCCGGCGCATCAGGTTGGCGGTGAGCCGCGCCAGCAGCGCGGCGACGATGATCGAACCGACGAAGGCGTAGAGCGGCTGCGCGACGGCTTCCAGCCAGTCGCCCTTCTGGTCCAGCGCCAGCCAGCCCAGCAGCAGCTTGTGCGCGAGCACGCCGTAGATGGTGTTCAGCGAGGTCAGCGCGAGCATGCGCTCGCTCACCTGTCCGGCCGCGCGCAGCTCCGCGCCGACCCGGCCGACCACCGCCGCGCTCGAGGCCATCGTGAGGATCGCGCAGCTGAACGACACCAGCGGGCTCACGCCCAGCAGCGTCAGTCCGAAGCCGACGACGACGAAGGACGCGGCCGCCTCCGCCGCGCTTGCGCCGAGCAGCGCCTTGTTGTTGCGCAGCCAGCGCAGGTTCACGCGCGAGCCCATCTCGAACAGCAGCAGCGCGAGCGCGAGATCGACCACCAGCCGCAGCCGCGCGTCCAGCGCGCCGTTGGCGAAGATGCCGTGACCCAGCGCCGCCAGCACCATGCCGACGACGCTGTAGCCGACGACACGGGGCAGGCCGAGCCGGCGGTTGACGAATTCGCCGAGCACGCCGGCGGCCACCATGGTCAGCGAGGCCCAGAACAGCCAGTCGGGCCGGGGCGGCCAGCTGCTGAACTGCAGGAAGTTCGCAAGGTCGTTCATCAAGACGAAGGTTCTCCTCGATCCGTGGACGGCGGCCAGGTCGGAACCGGTGGGCCGGGGAAGCCCCCGATCATCGGGCCAATCCGGTCGCCGTGGCGGCGATGACGGACAGGCTCTGGCAGCCTTTACTGGTCGGCTTTACCGATGGCCGGTCAACGGCCATCGGGCGGGAGCGTCAATTGCCGTCTCCGCGCCGGTCTTGTCGCACGTCCGGCAATCGGCGGACCGGCCTGGGCCGGTCACCCCGTGCCGAAGGGTCAGGACTTGCCGGCGTCGTGAGTCCGCGCAGGGGCGGCGTCCGGTTCAGCCGGCGGCGAGGAGCGGACGACCGTCAGGTCGCCGCTCGCCAGCCAGTCTGCCATCGATTCGCGCGAGTGTCGGCGCAGTGCGCCCTCGAGGTCGGGGACATCGCCCCTCGGCGGCACGCCGATGACGCCTTCCCAGCCGTTGCGCCCGCCGCGCTTGACCGCGTAGAGCGCCTCGTCGGCGAGCGCGACCGTGGCCGCCCAGTCCAGCGCCCGCGGGAACGCCGGCGCCAGCGGGAAGGCCGCGAACCCCACCGAGCAGGTGACGTCGACGCGCCGGCCGTCGCCGAGCTCGAACGGCGCGCCGCTGACCTGCTGCCGCGCACGCTCGGCGAGTTCCGCCGCATGTGCCCGCGAGGTGTCGCGCGCGACGATGAGGAACTCCTCGCCGCCCCAGCGGACGAGATAGTCCGCCTCGCGGAACACGGCGGTCAGCCGCTGCCGCATCTGCTGCAGCACCGCGTCGCCGGCCGCGTGGCCGAGGCGGTCGTTCAGCGCCTTGAAATGGTCGAGGTCGAGCAGGAAGAAGATCAGGTCGCCGTCTTCCGGCGGCACCGCGCCGTTGCCGTCTCCGTTTCCGTTTCCGTTTCCGTTTCCGTTTCCGTTTCCGCTTCCGCGCGCCTGCTCATGGCGACGCACCGCCAGCGCCACGTCTGCGTCGATGTGCTGCGTCAGGAAACGCCGGTTGCGCAGCCCCGTCAGCGGGTCCGACAGGCTGGACTCCTCCAGCGCGACCGTCTTGGCCTGCAGGTCGAGCGAGAGCCGCTCGAGCTCGGCCGTCCGCGCCCGCACCTTGATCTCCAGCGCCATCTGCGAGCGCCGCAGGTAGGAGGTCCGCAGGGCGACCAGCAGGTAGACCAGCCCGATCAGCGTCGCGCCGCCCAGCGTGCGCGCCCACCAGGTCTGCCACCAGTCCGGCAGCACGCGCACCGGGATGTCGAGCTCCAGCGGACTCCAGACGCCGTTGCGGTTGGTGCCGCGCACGCGCAGCCGGTACCGGCCCGGATCGAGGTTGGTGTAGACGGCCACGCGCAGGTCGGCGCCGGTGCTGATCCACTCCGGATCGAAGCCCTCCAGCTGGTACGCGTAACGGTTGCGTTCGGGCTCGCTGAAGTCCAGCGCCGCGAACTCGACGCTGAAGCTGCGGTTGTCGGCGCCGAGGGTCAGCCCGTTCTCCGGCAGCTTGCCGGCGGGCAGGCGCTGGCCGTCCACGCGCAGTTCCGTCGCGACCAGCGCAGGCTGATAGGCCCAGGCCTCGAAGCGCTCCGGCGTCACCACCAGCACGCCCTTGCTGCCGCCGAACAGCAGCCGGCCGTCCCGCGTCTTCAGGTAGGCGCGGAACCAGCCGGTGCCGATGTCGACGCCGTCGGCGTTGGTCAGCTCGTAGTAGTTGTCCTTGGCCGGGTCGTAGACGAAGTTCTGCGACCAGATGCGTCCCTCGCCGTCCTCGAGGAGGTTGGCGCCGAACGAGCGGCCGATCACGCCGTGCTTCTCGCTGATGCGGTCGAACTCCGCGTCGCGGCCGTCCCAGCGGGTGAGCAGATGCAGCCCCGCCGCGGTGTCGACCCACAGGCGCTGCTTCGAATCGACCAGCAGGCCGACGATGGAATGGTGGCTCATGTCGCGGCCCGGGCGGGCGCGGGCGACGACCAGTTCCGTGCCGCCGGGAGGGAGGCGGTACAGGCCCTTCTCGGTGCCCACCCACAGGCCGCCGTCCTCGGTCTCGGACAGCGCGTTGACGTCGCCGGTCAGCGGCTGGCCGCCTTCCTGCCGGAGCCGCACCGGCACGGCCTGCGCGGCCTGCGCCGCTGGCGTCGCCGGTGCCGCCAGAGCCGCCAGAGCCGCCGGTGTTGCCGCCGGTGTTGCCGCCGGTGTTGCCGCTGTCGCCGGCGCTGCAGCGGCGGACGCTGCCGGCGGCAGGCGATAGAGCCCGTCCTGCGTGCCGATCCACAGTGTGCCGTCGCGGCCCGCGAGCAGCCGCCGCGCCCGGCCCGTGCCGGCCTGGATGACGCGCAGCAGCTGACGCTCGCGCGTGTACTGGTGCAGGCCGCCGTCGCTGCCGAGCCAGATCGTCCCGTCCTTCATCTGGACGAGGCTGGAGATGCGTCCGCCCGAGAGACCGCCGCGCTGACCCGGCGCGGGGCGCAGGGAAGCGATCGAGCGCAGCTGCTCGTCGAGCACGGTCACGCCGCTCTCGTTGCTGCCCAGCCAGATCTCGCCGCTGTCGAGCTGCACCATCGCGCGGGTGCTCGGGTCGATCAGCTGCGCCTGCTTGCCGGCATCGCGGCCGCGCACCCAGGTGCTGGTGTTGGCGGGGTTGTGGCGCTGCAGGCCGCCGCCGTAGCCGCCGGTCCAGATCCAGCCGGCGCGGTCGCGCATCAGCGCGCGGACTTCGTTGCCGCCCAGGCTGCCGCGGTTCAGCGGATCGTGCTTCATGGTCCGCAGCAGCTCGCCGCTGGCGACGGCGCGCAGTTCGAGCCCGCCGTTGCGGCCGAGCCAGAGGTGGCGGTCGTCCAGCGCGACGAAGGTGTTGACGGAGCCGTTCACCGCGTCCTCGGCGCGTTCGAGCAGCGTGCCCTCGCCGGTTTTCGGATCGATCAGGGCGAGGTCGCCCTGCTGCGTGCCGGCCCAGACCCGGCCGTCGGGCGCGACGAAGAGGCTCAGCACGATCTTGCCGGCAAGACCGGGCTGGCCCGGCGTCGAGAACACCGGTTCGAAGCGCTCGGCGCCGGCGCGCTTGCGCGCCAGGCCCTTCCAGGTGCCGACCCACAGCGCGCCGTCGCCGTCGATGGCCAGCGACTGGACCCGGTCGTCGGGCAGGCCGCCGGGCTGTCCCTGGCGGAAATGCTGGAAGCGGCCCTCGACCGGGTCGTACCGGTCCAGCCCGTGGCCGATGGTGCCGATCCACAGCTGGCCGTCGCGATCCTCGGCCAGCGCGCGGATCGTGCCGGCGGAGACCGCGCTGCGCGGCAGCTGCGGGTTGGCGTCGGAACGGAACAGCGACAGCTTCTCGGTCTGCGGGTCGTAGGCGGCCAGGCCGTCGGCCTCGGTGCCGATCCACAGCCGGCCGTCGCGTGCGACGAGCAGGGCGCGGATGAAACCGAGGCTGCGGGCCGACCGCACGCCGTTCTCGATCGGCGCGCCCGGCTGGCGGAAGTGATAACCGTCGAAGCGCACCAGGCCCGCGCCCGTGCCGATCCACAGGAAACCGGCACGGTCCTGGGCGACGGCCGAGATGACGTTCAGCGGCACCGGGGCGTCGATGCCGACGGTCTCGAAACGAGGCTCGGCGAGCAGCGACACGTCCGGCGGTGAGGGGCGCTCGGGGCGCGTCTCCTGCGGGAACGCCGCGACGCCGCGCGGCATGATCGCCATGGCAGCAGCCAGGACCAGCACGACGGCGGCAGACAGACTCGGCAGCAGGGAAACGGCACGTCGTCGCAGCATCGCGCGGGATGCTAGCCCGCCGCCCGGCGGGATTGCGGCACCGGCGCGACAACCCCGCCCCGTCAATGAGGGGCTTGGCGGGCGGTCTGCGGACAAACCCCGAGGGCCTATTTCGCCAGCGGCAGCGTGATCGCGTCGATGCGGGCCAGGATCTCCGGCGTCAGCTTCGGCGTCACGGCCAGCGCGCCCAGATTGTCCTGCAGCTGCGACAGCTTGCTCGCACCGAGGATCACCGTCGACACGCGCGGGTTGCGATTGATCCAGGCGATGGCCAGCTGCGCCAGCGTGCATCCCAGCTCATCGGCGATCCTGCCGAGCTCGCCGACCGCCGCGTTGCGCTGCGGCTCCTGCAGCTGCTCGCGCAGCCAGGCCATGCTCTCCAGCGCGCCGCGGCTGCCCTCGGGGATGCCGTTGCGGTACTTCCCGGTCAGCAGGCCGGACGCCAGCGGGCTCCAGGTGGTCAGTCCCAGGCCGATGTCCTCGTACAGGCGGGCGTAGTCCTTCTCCACACGCTGGCGGTGGAACAGGTGGTACTGCGGCTGCTCCATCACCGGCTTGTGCAGGTGGTGGCGCTCGGCGATCTCCCAGGCCGCGCGGATCTCGTCGGCGCTCCACTCGCTGGTGCCCCAGTACAGCGCCTTGCCCTGCGTGATCATGTCGCTCATCGCGCGCACGGTCTCCTCGATGGGCGTGTGCGGATCGGGACGGTGGCAGTAGACCAGGTCGATCTCGTCCAGCCCGAAGCGCTTGAGCGAACCGTCGATGGCCTGCATCAGGTACTTGCGGTTCAGCGTGTCCTTGTAGTTGATCGTGGTGCCCGACTTGTCGATGCCCCAGTAGAACTTCGTCGACACGACGTAGGTGTGGCGGCCCCAGCCCAGCTGCCTGAAGACCTGGCCCATGATCTCCTCGCTCTTGCCGAGCGCGTAGGCCTCGGCGTTGTCGAAGAAGTTGATGCCGGCGTCGCGCGCCGCGGCCATCAGCTCGACGGCCGAGCCGGTGTCGACCTGGTTGTGATACGTCACCCAGGAGCCCAGGGACAGTTCGGACACCTGCAGGCCGCTGCGGCCGAGTCGACGGTATTGCATGCTTTTCTCCGTGGTTGCTGCTCTCTGCGTCTTCTCAGAGGTTGCTCGGAGTTTCCTCGTCGTTCCCTCAGAAGCGCGCCAGCGTAGCGGAGGCCGGCGCGGCTGTCAGACGGCACGTCGAATGCCCCGCCGATGTGTGGCGGCCACCGACGCCCCGCTGCCGCCCCGCCGCCGTCCTTCTGCCGTCCCTCTGCCGCCGCCCTGTCGTCGTCATGTCACCGTGAACACGAACACTGTGACGCGCACATGCGACTGCACGTGCTTCATCCTCATTTCGCCAGCCCACCCGCTCGCCCGACCATGACCAAGAAGCCCCTGCTGAACCTGATCAAGAAAGACGAGGCGGCCGCCGCCGAGACCGTCGACCACACCCGACGTCATCTGGTGCGCGGCGCGCTGGCCGCGGGCGCCTTGGCGGGCCTGCCGCTGGCGGGCTGCGGCGGGGACGGCGGCGACGACGCGCCGCAGGTCGCGGTCGTCTTCAGCCACGGCGTGGCCAGCGGCGATCCGCTGAACGATCGCGTGATCCTCTGGACCCGGGTGCTGGCGCAGGACAGCGCCGACCTGCGCGACGTGCCGGTGAGCTGGGAAGTCGCAAGCGACGCGAACTTCGCCTCCGTCGTGGCCAAGGGCGAGGCGACGGCGCGCGCCTCCAGCGATTTCTGCGTGAAGGTCGACGCCGTCGGGCTGCAGGCCGGCGTGCGCTACTGGTACCGCTTCAAGGCCTACGCGGCGACCTCGACCGTCGGTCGCGCGAAGACCTTGCCGGCCGCCAACGTCGGGCAGGTGCGGCTCGCGGTGTTCTCGTGCTCGAACTACCCGACCGGCTACTTCAATGTCTACGCCGAGGCGGCCAAGCGCGCGGAGACCGACAGCTACGACGTCGCCGTCCACCTGGGCGACTACATCTATGAGTACGGCCCCGGCCAGTACGCGAGCAACAACGCCCAGACCTTGGGCCGCGTGGTCGAGCCGCAGAAGGAGATCGTCGCGCTGGCCGACTACCGCCGACGCTACGCGCAATACCGCGCCGACGCCGACCTTCAGAAGCTGCACGCCGCGCTGCCGATGATCGCCGTGTGGGACGACCATGAGGTCGCGAACGACGCCTGGAAGGACGGTGCGGAGAACCACCAGCCGGCCACCGAAGGCGACTACGCGGTGCGCCGCGCCGCCGCCGTCCAGGCCTGGCACGAATGGTTGCCGGTGCGCGACGGCAGCGATCCGCTGACCACCTACCGCAGCTTCAACTTCGGCGCGCTGATGTCGCTGCACATGCTGGACACGCGGGTCCTGGCGCGCGACAAGCAGCTCAGCTACGCCGACTACCTCACCGCCACCGGCCTGGACAGCGCGAAGTTCCAGGCCGACATGGCCCGCACCGACCGCACGCTCATGGGCGCGACGCAGAGCCAGTGGCTGCAGGCGCAGATGCAGGCGTCGACGGCGACCTGGCAGGTGCTGGGCCAGCAGGTGCTGATGGGCCGGATGAACATCCCAGCGCCCATCCTGTTCGAGGCCAATGCGCCGGGCACCGGGGTGTCGGTGTCGCAGTACGCGGCCATCGTGGCGAAGGCGCAGGGCAATCCGGCCAGCCTCACCCCGCAGGAACAGGCGGTGCTGAACGCCCCCAGCATTCCCTACAACCTCGACGCCTGGGACGGTTACCCGGTGGCGCGCGAGACGCTGCTGGGCACCGCCCGCCAACTGGACAAGAACCTGGTCGTGCTGGCCGGCGATACGCACAACGCGTGGGCGAACGACCTGCTGGACGCGTCCAACCGCCAGATCGGCGTCGAGTTCGCGACCTCGTCGGTGACCTCGCCGGGCTTCGAGGAGTACCTGCCCAAGGAGAACCCGCAGCAGCTCGCCGGCGCGCTGACGCAGCTGATCGGCCCGCTGGTCTATGCGGACACCTCGCGCCGCGGCTACATGACGGTGACCGCGACGGCGACCGAATGCCGCTGCGACTGGATCTTCGTCAGCACCATCCTGAGCCGCGACTACACCGCGACCGTCGCGCAATCGCTGCGCACGCTGCCCGGCGCGAGTGGGCGCAAGCTGGTCGCGGTCTGAGCGGTGCGGGGGAGGGCGGCGATATAGTGACCTGCATCCGGTCGCCCGATGCGACCGGCGCAGTTTCACGGGTCGACGTCATGCCCCAGCCTTCAGACTCCGCCGCTCATGACGGCGCCGCTTCCGCGGACGCCGACGCCTTCGATGCCTCGTTCGACGGCCACGCACCGCCGCTGCGCCTCGCGGTGATCGGCGCGGGCCCGGCGGGCCTGGCGCTGGCGCTGCTCGCGGCGCGTTACCTGCCGCAGGCGCAGGTGAGCCTCTTCGACGCCCGGCCGCTGGAACGCGACGTCTCCGGCGACCCGCGCACCATCGCCTTGTCGCTCGGCAGCGTGCAACTGTTGCAGCGCCTGCGCGTGTGGCCCGCAGCCCTGGCGCAGGCGATCCGCGAAGTCCACGTGAGCCAGGCGCCGCCGACGCTCTCCAGCCCGTGGTTCGGCCCGTCGGGCGAACCCGAGGTCCACCTCAGCGCCGCCGAGCAGTCGGTGCCGCAACTCGGGGCCGTGCTCGCCTACGGGCAACTCGTGGCCCCCTTGCAGGCTGCCTGGCAGCAGGCGAGCGCGCTGGAGCCGAAGCGACTGATCAGCCGTTTCGGCCAGGCCGTGGACGGCATCAAGCAGGACCGGCCCGACGAGGTCGAGATCGACGCCGGCATCGCCGAGCGCTTCGACCTGGCGGTGGTCGCGGAAGGCGGCGTGTTCTCCGATCAGGCGCGCAAGGCGCTCGCGCACGACTACCAGCAGAATGCCTGGGTGGGCACGGTGACGCTGTCGCCGGACAGCCCGGCGGGCGTGGCCTACGAGCGCTTCACGCGGCGCGGTCCGCTGGCGCTGCTGCCGCTGCCGGATCGCGACGGCCAGCGCCGCGCCGCGCTGGTGTGGTGCCAGCCGCAGGACGAGGACGAGGTCGCCGGCCTGACCGACGCGCAGCGGCTGACGGTGATCCAGCAGCAGTTGCCGGACCGCGTCGGCCGCCTGCAGGGCATCGGTCCGCTGAAGTGTTTCCCGCTGGGCCTGAATGCCGAGCGCACGCTGGTCGAGGGCCGCCGCATCCGCATCGGCAACGCGGCGCAGACGCTGCATCCGGTCGCGGGGCAGGGCCTGAACCTCGGCCTGCGCGACGCCTTCGCGCTGGTCGAGGCGCTGCGGCGCGATCCGCGCATCGACACGGCGCTGCGCCGCGTCGAGTGGCAGCGCGCGCCGGACCGCTGGGCGACCATCCTCACGACCGACTTCCTGGCGCGCACTTTCGCGTGGCGCTGGCCGGGATTGCCGGCGGCGCGAGGTCTGGGCCTCGCCGCGCTGCAGGCGCTGCCGCCGCTCAAGCGCGCGCTCGCCGGGCAGATGATGTTCGGCCGACGATGAGCCGCCACGGACCGTTCCCCCTCCCATGAGCAGTGCCCCCGGGGCCGCGAGTCCCGCCGCCCTCCACGACTACGCCGAACCCGGCACCACCGCCTACCGCCGCATCGCGTTCGCCTTGTTCCTGGCGGGCTTCACGACCTTCTCGCTGCTCTACAGCGTGCAGCCGCTGCTGCCGCTGTTCGCGGCGGAGTTCCACGTCGGCGCGGCGGCGAGCGCCCTGTCGCTGTCGCTGGCGACCGGCGCGCTGGCCTTCGCGATCCTGTGCGCGGGCGCGCTGTCCGAGAGCATGGATCGCAAACGGCTGATGTTCGCGTCGATGGCGATGGCCGCGGTGCTGAACCTGATCGCCTCGGTGGTCCCGAGCTGGCACGCGATGCTGGTCGCCCGGGCGATCGAGGGGCTGGTGCTGGGCGGCGTGCCGGCCGTGGCGATGGCCTATCTGGCCGAGGAGATCCATCCCAAGGGCCTGGGCCGCGCGATGGGCCAGTACGTCGGCGGGACGGCCTTCGGCGGCATGATGGGCCGGGTGGGCGTGAGCGTCCTGAGCGACGCCTTCGGCTGGCGGCCGGCGCTCTTCGTCGTCAGCCTGCTCGGGCTGGCGGCGGCGATCGGATTCTGGTGCCTGCTGCCGCCGTCGAAGCACTTCGTGCGCCGGACCGGCGTGAAGCTCTCGGAGCACGTGGCCGCCTGGCGCGGGCACCTGACGCACCCGATGCTGCCGCTGCTGTTCGCGATGGGCTTCCTGATGATGGGCATGTTCGTCGCGGTCTACAACTACGCCGGCTTCCGTCTGATGCGCCCGCCGTTCTCGCTCAGCCAGAGAGCGATCGGATTGATCTTCTGCGCCTACCTGTTCGGCATCGCCGCGTCGGCGACGGCGGGCGGCCTGTCCGACCGGTTCGGGCGCGCGCCGGCGCTGCTGTCGGGCATCGGACTGGCGATCGCCGGCGTGCTGCTCGCGCTGGCGACCTGGCTGCCGGCGGTGATCCTGGGGATCGTGCTGCTGACGATCGGCTTCTTCGTCGCGCACTCGGTCAGCAGCGCCTGGGTCGGCGCGCTCGGCGGGCGCAGCAAGGGGCATGCGGCGTCGCTCTACCTGCTCGCGTATTACATCGGCTCCAGCACGCTGGGCGCGATGGGCGGGTGGTTCTGGGACCACAGCGGCTGGGGCGCGCTGGCGGGGTATGCGCTGGTCGTGCTGGCGATCGCCGCGCTGGCCGCCCGCAGCCTGCGTCACCGCGCGGCCGCGGGCAGCGCCCGCCGGTAGGCGGCGGGCGCCCGGCCGGATCAGCCGAAGGTGCCCCCGCCGGCGCCGGCGCCTGTCTGGAACTCGACTGCTGCGCCGGACTCGTTGTGGTCCCGGATCGCGTCCCAGGCCATGTCCAGCAGTTTGCCGCCGGCCCAGCCCCGGATGATGCTGCCGACCAGGCACGAGGGATCGACGACGCCGCCGCCGCCGACCAGATGCATCTGCCTCAAGTCCAGTTCATGGATGTCATTCATGTCGCTGCTCACTTCCTTCAACGGATCGAAAAACACCCTGCAGGAGGTGACCTGCAGGCCGGATCCGCTGAGTCGCGCAGCGGCGAAGGGCGGCATGACACCTCCAGGCAGGGGCCCGTGTCGAGGCCGCTGCGGTCGGCAACTTCAGGTCATTTCCCGCCGGGCGCGAATCCGAAGAATGCGGGCTCTCATGATTCCCGAGAAGCCCCATGCAGAACGATGCCGCCGCCCTTGCCCGATCCGCGCCCGCCGTCCCTCGATTCCCGGAGGAAGACCGCCACTTCTCGGTGCCAGCGGACGCGCGTCCGGCCGCGCCCTTCCGCGATGAGTACCTCGATCCCGAGCCCGGACTGTCTCCGATGCGGGCCGGTCGATGTGCCTTCATCCAGGCATTGGCCCGCCCGCTGGACCGCGCGTTCCTCGCCGAGTTTCTCGTCGACTTCACCTGGGCGTCGTCCTTGCTGGAGGGCAGCAGCTACTCGGTCCTCGACACAGCCACGCTGCTCGGATGCGGCAAACGCAACCCGGCCAAGCCGATGGACGAGGCGGTGCTCGCGCTCAACCACCAGCGGGTCGCCGAGCATCTCTGGGCGCACCGCGAGTGGAGCGTCGACAACGTCTGCAGGATGCATGCGCTGCTGACCGACGACCACGGTCTGGCGGAGGTCTGCGACTCCGACCACTTCCTCCCGGTCGAGCAACGCGGCAAGCCCCGAGAGTTCCAGGACATCCGGCTCCGTCAGTCGGCCTATCTGCCGCCCTTCCGGCCGGGAACGGGGCACGCGACCTCCTTGCTGGGGCAGGTGATGGCCATCGCCCGCACCCTGCATCCGGTCCAGGCGGCCTTCTACCTGCTGACCCGGGTGGCCTACATCCAGTCCTTCGCCAACGGCAACAAGCGGACCGCGCGCATCGCCGCCAATCTGCCCCTGCTCGAGTCGGGGATGCTGCCGCTGTCCTACGTGGACGTCGACAAGGCCGAATACCTCCGCGGCATGGTGGCGTTCTATGAGCTCGGTAGCGTCCGGGTCATCGAACGGACCTTCATCCGCGCGTATGTGAAGTCGGTCGTGCGCGCGAGCCGCGTGCCTGACCTCATGCACGCGGAAGGCTTCGACGCCGACGCGGTCAGCGACGCTCTGGCCGAGTACGTCACCTCGGGCCGGCGCCCCCAGGACAGGCACGCGGCCGCCTTCCTCGCCTGAGCGCGGCGGCGCCTGGCCATGCACCGCGATGGCGCGTCGCGTCGACACGTCCACCTAGCTGACACGACGCTGAACACCCTGATCGGGGTTTCCGAGTAAGTAATGGCATGCGTGCAATTCGACACGCTTGATGCACCATGCGCCGAGAAGGCTGACGCCGGGCGTCGGGCTGCTGTTGGGCCGCGCTCCAGGGTTGGCATTCCGACCCCTTATGCACAAAGACCATTCGGAGACAAACATGAAGTTCAGCGCGCGTTGGATCACCGCTACCGCCCTGGCCGCCGCCAGCTTCGCCGCCCTCGCGGCCGACCCGATCAAGATCGGCGTCTCGGGACCCTTCACCGGCGGCTCGTCGTCGATGGGCGTCAGCATGCGCGACGGTGTGCGATTGGCGGCCCAGGAAATCAACAAGAACGGCGGCGTCCTGGGTCGGCAGATCCAGCTCGTCGAGCGCGACGACGAAGCCAAGAACGAACGCGGCGTCCAGATCGCCCAGGAGCTGATCAACCGCGAGAAGGTCGCCGCCACCGTCGGCTTCATCAACACCGGTGTCGCCCTGGCCGCGCAGCGCTTCTACCAGGACGCCAAGATCCCGGTGATGAACAACGTGGCCACCGGCTCCGTCATCACGCAGCAGTTCAAGGACGCGCCGGACAACTACGTCTTCCGCAACGCCGCCCACGACAGCATCCAGGCGCCGATGATCGTCGAGGAGGCCGTCACCCGCCGCGGCTTCAAGAAGGTCGCCATCCTGGCCGACTCGACCAACTACGGCCAGCTCGGCCGCGCCGACCTGGAGAAGGCGCTGGAGCTCAAGGGCATCAAGCCGGTGGCCGTCGAGAAGTTCAACATCAAGGACGTCGACATGACGGCCCAGCTGCTCAAGGCCAAGGAGGCCGGCGCCGAGGCCATCCTGACCTACGGCATCGGGCCCGAGCTCGCGCAGATCGCCAACGGCATGACCAAGCTCGGCTGGAAGGTGCCCATGGTCGGCAGCTGGACGCTGTCGATGGCCAACTACATCGACAACGCCGGCCCCGGCGGCGAAGGCGCGCGCATGCCGCAGACCTTCATCCAGGAACCGACCACGCCCAAGCGCCAGGCCTTCATCGTCAACTACCTGAAGACCTTCAATCCGAAGAACAGCCGCATCGACTCGCCGGTGTCGGCCGCCCAGGGCTACGACTCGATCTACCTGCTGGCCGCCGCGATCAAGCAGGCCGGCGGCACCGACGGCCCCAAGGTCAAGGCCGCGCTGGAAGACCTGAAGACCCCGGTCGAAGGCGTCGTGACGACCTACAACAAGCCGTTCACCAAGACCGACCACGAGGCCATCACCGCCAACATCCCGGTGTTCGGCGAAGTGAAGGGCCAGCGCGTCGTCTACGCCTACGAGGCCGACTTCAAGGCGGCCTCCGAGGTCAAGGTCAAGGACGTCAACGCCAAGGGCGCGATGCCGCAGAAGAAGTGACATCCGCAGGAACGGCCGCCCCGCGCGGCCGTTTTTCCATTCCCTGAAGTTCCGGACTCCGTATGCAGATCCTGACCCAACTGGTGTTCAGCGGCATCGCGCTCGGCATGATCTACGCGGTCATCGCCTTCGGCTACCAGCTGACCTTCTCGACTTCCGACACCCTCAACTTCGGCCAGGGCGACGCGCTGATGCTCGGCGCGCTGGTCGGGCTGACCCTCGTCGGCCACGGCGTCAACTACTGGCTCATGATCCCGATCGTTTGCCTGTTCGGCGCGCTGCAGGGCGCCTTCGTCGAGCGCATCGGCGTGCGGCCCGCCATCAAGATCAAGTCGGAGTTCGGCTGGATCATGTCCACCATCGCGCTGGGCATCATCTTCAAGAACGTGGCCGAGAACGTCTGGGGCCGCGACGACCTGAAGTTCCCCTCGCCGCTGCCGGAAGCGCCGATCCAGTTCCTCGGCGCCAACGTGCTGCCGATGGAGATCCTGGTCGTGGGCGGCGCGCTGGCGATGATGCTGGCGGTCGAGCTCTTCAACCGGCGCTCGATCTACGGCCGGGCCGTGGTCGCGACCTTCAACGACCGCGACGCCGCCAAGCTGATGGGCATCAACACCGGGCTGGTGATCACCTTCTCGTACGCGCTGTCGTCGCTGACGGCGGCCTTCGCCGGCGTGCTGATCGCGCCGCTGACGCTGACCGGCGCCACCATGGGCGCGGTGCTCGGCCTCAAGGCCTTCGCCGTGGCCATCATCGGCGGGCTGACCTCGGGCATGGGCATCATCGTCGGCGGGATCATCCTGGGCATCGCCGAGACGACCACCGGCTTCTATCTCTCCACCGGCTACAAGGACGTGCCGGGCCTCGTGCTGCTGCTGATCGTGCTGGCGTTCAAGCCGGCCGGCCTGTTCGGCAAGACCGCGATCAAGAAGGTCTGAGCCCCATGAGTGCCACTGCAAAGTTGAATCCGAAGCAACTGGTCGCCGGGGCGGTCGCGCTCATCGCGCTGATCGCCTTCCCGCTGGTGTCGGGCAATCCGTATTACATCCACTTGGTGGAGACGATCCTGATCTACGCGATCGTCCTGTTCGGGCTGGACATCGTCGTGGGCTACACCGGGCAGGTGTCGCTGGGCCACGCGGGGCTGTTCGGTGTCGGCGCCTACACGGCCGGCGTGCTGGTGATGAAGTTCGGCCTGCCGATCTACCTGACGCTGCCGGCGGCCATCGCGGTGACGGCGGGCTTCGGCGCGCTGCTGGCGCTGCCCGCGCTGCGCGTCACCGGGCCGTACCTGGCGATGGTGACGCTGGCCTTCGGCACCATCATCCAGATCCTCATCAACGAGATGGACTTCCTGACGAACGGGCCGATGGGCATCACGCTCACCAAGCCCCAGCTGATGGGCCACACGATGACGGAGGACGAGTACTACTGGCTCGTCGTGGCGCTGCTGATCGCGTCGCTGGTGTTCGTGCACCGCGTGCTGCGCTCGCACCTGGGCCGCGCGTTCGAGGCGCTGCGCGGCAGCCCGGTGGCGTCGGACTGCATGGGCGTCTCGGTCTACCGCTACAAGGTCTACGCCTTCGTGATCAGCGCCGGTCTGGCCGGCCTGGCCGGCGGGCTGTACGCCTACTCCGAGCAGTACATCTCGCCCAACACCTACAACTTCGAGCTGACGGTGTTCTTCCTGCTGGCCATCATCATGGGCGGCCGCAAGACCCGCACCGGCGCGCTGCTGGGCGCGGCCATCGTCGTGGTGCTGCCCAAGCTGCTGGACGACCTGGAGCTCTTCCGCTACGTGTCGGTGATCTTCGCGATCCTCGTGACCGCCGTCACCGTGGTGGCCTACCGCCGCGGCAAGGTCGACCTCAAGCAGGCGGCGATCCCGGTGGTCGGCAGCGTCGCGCTGGCGGGTCTGTCCTTCGTGCTGCAGT
Organism: uncultured Burkholderiales bacterium; assembly: GCA_966211105.1. GTDB lineage: Bacteria > Pseudomonadota > Gammaproteobacteria > Burkholderiales > Burkholderiaceae_C > Roseateles. Next base: position 82,439 of record CBIHMU010000001.1, on the reverse strand, counting down.
CGATGACCGACTGGCGGCTGTCGATCTTCGGCCTGATCACGCTGTTCGTCGTGTACTACCTGCAGGACGGCATCGTCGGCTTCGTGCGCAGCGCGCTGCACCTCAAGGCCAAGCCGGTGGGCGAGGGCGGTCCGGTCGCGGACAAGCCGTCCGACGCGATCTCCCAGGCCGTGGGCGCCGGCGCGGGCGACGAGGTCCTCATCGACGCGCGCGGCGTGCTGATGCAGTTCGGCGGCCTGAAGGCGCTGAACAACGTCGACCTGCAGGTGCGGCGCGGCACCATCCACGGCCTGATCGGGCCGAACGGCTCGGGCAAGAGCACGATGATGAACGTGCTCACCGGCATCTACGTGCCGACGGCGGGCGAGCTGAAGTTCCTCGACCGCTCGCTGGTCGGGCGGACCTCGGCGGACATCGCGCTGTCGGGCATCGCGCGGACCTTCCAGAACGTGCAGCTGTTCGGCGAGATGAGCGCGCTGCACAACGTGATGGTGGCGCTGCATCACAGCTTCGGCAGCAACCTGGTGCAGGTGGCGCTGCATGCGTCGCGCTACACCGAGGAGGACGCGAAGGCGCGTGCGCGGGCCCTGAGCCTGCTGGAGTTCGTCGGCCTGGCGGACCTGGCGTTCGAGGAGGCGCGCAACCTGCCGTACGGCAAGCAGCGGCTGCTGGAGATCGCCCGGGCGCTGGCGCTGGATCCGCGCCTGCTGCTGCTGGACGAGCCGGCGGCGGGGCTGACCGCGCCCGACATCAAGGAGCTGATGCGCATCATCGGCAAGATCCGCGACCACGGCATCACGGTGATCCTGATCGAGCACCACATGGACGTGGTGATGGGCATCTGCGACGTGGTGTCGGTGCTGGACTTCGGCCAGAAGATCGCCGAGGGCAAGCCGGCGCAGGTGCAGGCCGATCCCAAGGTGATCGAGGCCTACCTCGGCGGCCAGGCGGCCTGAGCGCGGAATGCAACGGAACGGACTGACATGCTGAAGATCGATCAACTGCATGCCGGCTACGGCAAGGTCGAGGTGCTGCACGGCATCTCGGTGGAAGTGCCCAAGGGCAAGGTGGTGACGCTGATCGGCTCGAACGGGGCCGGCAAGACGACGACGATGCGCGCGGTGTCGGGGATGATCGCGCCGAGCGCGGGGCAGATCACGCTCAACGGCAAGCGCATCGACGGGCTGGAGTCGTACCACATCGCCCGGCTGGGGCTGGCGCATTCGCCGGAAGGGCGCCGCGTCTTCGCGACGATGAGCGTCACCGACAACCTGCGCCTGGGCGCCTTCCCGCGCTACACCGGCGCGCGGCCCAAGGGCGACGTGGAGGCCGACCTCGAGAAGGCGATGGAGCTGTTCCCGCGCCTGAAGGAGCGGCGCCAGCAGCTCGCCGGCACGCTGTCCGGCGGCGAGCAGCAGATGCTCGCGATGGCGCGGGCGACGATGCTGAATCCGGAGGTCGTGCTGCTGGACGAGCCCTCGATGGGCCTGGCGCCCATCCTGGTGGACGAGGTGTTCCGCATCATCGCGCGGCTGAAGTCGGAGGGTGTGACGATGCTGCTGGTCGAGCAGTTCGCGGCGGCGGCGCTGGCCGTGGCCGACTACGGCTATGTGCTGGAGAACGGCCGCATCTCGCTGCACGGTCCGGCGGAGAAGCTGCGCACCGATCCGGCGGTGAAGGCGGCGTATCTGGGCGGGGGGCACTGAGGAAGGAAACGCGGGTGGCGTGATGTGAATCCGTAGCCCGCCTACTTGAACCAGTTGGAGTCGCGGGCGTCTCGACCGCGAATGGGCAGGTGTCATCGGCGTCTCGACTGCATAGAGTGACTGCATCGCCCCATCGGGCTTCAAGCAGTCGAGGTGCAGTGATGAGCACTGAATCCCATCGTGAGCCGGACCGCCCGCCGGTGGAGGCGTGGCAGGCGCAAGGGCTCTATCCCTTCCCCCGAGATCCTGAGACCTCGGTCGAGCTGCTGGAACGACAGCTGTTCGACCAGGTCGCCTGGCACCTGTCGCGCTTCCATCCCGTGTTCCGCACACTGGCGCCGGAGGCGATCGCACTCCAGTTCCGGGTCTTGAGGCAGGCGGTCGAATGCGGGCCGGAAGAGCTCCAGCTCCTGCTGACCGAGGTGCTCAACCTGCCTGCCGAGGAACGGCAGATGATGGCGGAGCTCCTCAAGGACGTGTCCTTGTCGTCGGTGATCCGCGAGTCGCATGTGGTCACGCAGCGGCTTCAGCTGCTCGATGGCCTGGAGACGCTCCTCTTCGACAAGCAACTCCAGCCGCATGTGAAGGAGCGCGGCGAATTGCATCCCATCGTCGCGCGCAACCCGTGGCTCTTCGGCGACGAGTTCGCGCTCTCCGTCGACAACCGGTCGCTCACTGAGGTGCTGCGCAAGCACCAGAAGCTGTTGGGCAGCGAGGTCCAGATCGACCGGCCGCTCGACGGTCCGAAGGACAAGCTGGCCATCATCGACCTCATGTTCTCCCGCGCGACGCGGCGTCACCAGCCGTCGACGCTGGAGCATCTGGTGGTGGAACTCAAGGCGCCGCGGGTCAAGATCTCCGAGGACGAGATCGATCAGATCAACCGCTACGCCAAGCGCGTGTCCCGCGATGAGCGCTTCCGCGGCGTCGAGGTCAAATGGTCGTTCTGGCTGGTGGGTCGGGAGCTCGCCAAGGGCGCGCTCGATCACGCGGAACTGGAACGGCAGGTGCATCTTCCGTACAACTTTTCCGTCCGCGTGACGACGTGGGCCGAAGTCATCGACGAGAACCGTGCCCGCCTGCAGTTCCTGCAGGAGACCCTGGACTACAAGGCCAGCCGGCAGGCAGGCCTGAAGCACCTGCAGCGCCGTTATCCCGACTGCCTGGGCGAGGTGGTCCAGCGTGCGCGTGAGCCGCAGGGCCGCTATGCACGCGCGGGCTGACGCGGCGACAAGGCGCGGCATGGCCGCCCCTTGCCCCGACGTCGCTCACGGCCTCAGACGAACATCCCGCCCGATGCTTCCACGCGCTGCGCGGTGATCCAGCCGCTGTCGTCGGACAGCAGCGAGGCGACGACCGGGCCGATGTCGTCCGGCAGGCCGGCGCGGCCGAGGGCCGTGACTGACGCGATGAAGCCGTTCACCTCCTTGTTGTCCCGCACCGCGCCACCGCCGAAGTCGGTCTCGATCGCGCCGGGCGCCAGGGTGTTCACGCGGATGCCGCGCGCGCCGAACTCCTTGGCCATGTAGCGGGTCATCACCTCGACGCCGCCCTTCATCACCGCATACGCGCCGTAGCCGGGGATCGTGAAGCGCGCCAGGCCGCTCGACACGTTCAGCACGCTGCCGCCGTCCTTGATCAGCGGCAGCAGCACCTGCGTCAGGAAGAACGGGCCCTTCAGGTGCACGCGCATCAGTTCGTCGAACTGCGCTTCGGTCGTGTCCGCGATCGGCGTGTGGACGCCCATGCCGGCGTTGTTGACCAGATGGTCGAAACGCTCGACTTGCCAATGCTGCTTGAGCGTCTGCTTCAGCGCTTCGGCGAAGGCGGGGAAGGCGCCGCTGTCGCCGACGTCCAGCTGCAGTGCCGCCGCACGGCCGCCGAGCGCCTGGATCTCCTCGACCACGGCCTGAGCCTCGCCCGCCTGGCTGCGGTAGGTCACGATGCTGTCGATGCCGCGGCGCGCCAGATGCACCGCGGCATTGCGGCCGAGGCCGCGGCTGCCGCCAGTGATCAGCGCGATCTGGGTGTTGGAGGAAGGGGTCATGGTGAACTCCTGTTCGGACGGGTTGATCGGATGCAGGCACTTTATTGATCGACGAATGGCGTATAAATCATCTGAGTCTGATTTGACCGTTCGTCCAAGGTGAACAAATGAACGACGACGCTGTCCTGTCCCCCGCCGCTTCCTCGCGCCCATCCGCCTCGCTGTCGGGGGCGGCCCCGGCAACGACCACCTCGACCACCACCTCGACCACCGCTGCGCCGGCCCCTCCGCCGCCGTCGATCGACACGCTCCAGGTCTTTGTCCGCGTCGCGGAGTTGGCCAGCTTCACGCAGGCGGCGCAGAGCCTCGGTCTGCCCAAGGCGAGCGCCTCGACGGCGGTGCAGCGGCTGGAGGCCAGCCTCGGGACGCGGCTGTTCCACCGCACCACGCGGCGCGTGCAGCTGACGCAGGACGGCCAGTCCTGCTACGAGCGCTGCAAGGACCTGCTCGCCGATCTCGACGACATGCAGACGATGTTCCAGCCCGCGGCCAGCGGACTGCGCGGCCGTTTGCGGGTCGACATGCCGATGCGGGTGGCGCATGACATCGTCGTGCCGCAGCTGCCGGAGTTCCTCGCGGCGCATCCCGGGCTGGAGCTGGAGCTCAGCAGTACGGACCGGCGCGTGGACCTGGTGCGCGAGGGCTTCGACTGCGTGCTGCGCGTCGGGCCGCTGAGCGATTCGACCCTGGTCGCGCGGCCGCTGGGCGGGATGGAGATGGCGAATCTGGCGAGCGCCGACTACCTGGCCGCCTACGGCGTGCCACAGTCGCTGGAGGATCTCGCGCACCATCGGCTGGTCCAGTACGCCACGACGCTCGGCCAGCGCTGCCCGGGCTTCGAGTGGTGCGACGCGTCCGGCGCGACGCGCTTCGAGCCGATGGCCGGGGCGCTCACGGTGAGCGACTCGGGTTCCTACACGGCGGCCTGTCTGGCTGGCCTCGGCATCACGCAGGTGCCGCGACACGGGTTCGAGACGGAAGTGCTGGACGGCCGCCTCGTCGAGGTGCTCCCGCAGTTCCGACCCGCGCCGATGCCGGTCCATCTGCTCTATGCGCACCGCCGGCAACTCCCCCGACGCGTCCAGGCCTTCATGCAATGGCTGGCCGACCTGATGGTGGCACGTCTGTTGCCGCTATCCTCTGCTCCTCCGGCGCCCGTCGCCTGATCCGCTCATCCCCTTGCGTTCCGAACCCCTCTTGGACCCGCACGCCGCTCTCTCCCAGCAAGCGCGCGCCGCGCTGCAGGCCGGCGACGCCATCGCCGCGCAGTCGCCCGGCGAGGAGTGGCTGCTGCTCGCGCTGGAGGAGGGCGACGAGGCGCAACGCGCGCAGGCGCTGCTGCACCTGGCGCGATGCGACCGCGTGCTGCACCGGCCCGGCGACGCCCGCGCGCGCAGCGAGCTCGCGGCGCGGCTGTTCCGGCAGCAGGGCGACGCGGTCGGCGAGGCCGGCGCGCTGTCGGTGCTGGCGCACAGCGCGTCGACGGCCGGACATCACGAGGAAGCCATCGAGGCGGCGCTGCTCGGCCTGCGGCTGGCGCAGTCGCGCGGCGACGGGACGGCGCTGGTGGTGGCGCTGCAGGACCTCGGCGCCTGCCATGTGTGGGCGCGGAACTTCGACAAGGCCTCCGAAGTCCTGCGGCAGGCCGTCGACGCGGCCAATGCGTGCAAGCCGCGGATCAGTCCGCTGATCGCCTGCCTGTGGCTCGCGCTGGGGTCACTCCTTGCCTACGCCGGCGAGCGCGAGCAGCGCGGCCAGCTGCCGCCGCTGGGGCCGCTCGAAGGACACCTGATCAACGCCCGGCATCTGCTGTCGGAAGGCGATGCCGAGTCCACCTGCTGGTGGACGCTGATGCAGACGATGGCGCAGATCTGGAAGGGCGCCACGGCCTACGCGCAGCCGGAGCTGCAGCAGACGCTCGCGCAGCTGCCGGAGCAGGAGCGCCACTGGCTGGTCGCGCTGGCGGGCTGGGTGCAGGCGGAGCTTGCCTGGGCGCGTCGCCTGTGGCCGCAGGCGCGGCGGGCGGCGGCGCAGACGGTGACGGCGGCGGACGCCGTGCAGCACGAGCCGCTGGCGCAGCTCGGCGAGCTGATCGCCAGCCAGATCGAGGAACAGCAAGGGCAGCCGCAACGCGCGCTGCAGCGGATGCGCGCGCTGCGCGAGCGCGAGGCGCGCGTGCGGATCGCGAGCCTCGCGAGCCGCGAGGCGACGGTGCAATGGCAGCTCGACGCACGCCGCAGCGAGCGCGACCGCGCGCAGCTGGCGGACGAGGCGCAGCGGCTGGAAAAGCTGTCGATGGAGGATCCGCTGACGGAGCTGGCAAATCGCCGCAGCTTCGAGGATCACGCGCGGGCGCAGCTCGCGGGCGGCGGCGTGGTGAGCCTGGCGCTGATCGACGTCGACCATTTCAAGCAGGTCAACGACCGGCACTCGCACCTGGTCGGCGACCAGGTGCTGAGCCAGATCGCGCGACTGATGCGGCAGCACGTGAGGGAGCACGACGTCGCCGCGCGCCTGGCCGGCGACGAGTTCGTGCTGCTGCTGCGCGGCGCGACGGAAGAGATCGCGCAGCAGGCGTGCCGACGGCTCGACGAGGCGGTGCGCAAGCACGACTGGAACTCGGTGTCCGAGGGCCTGCAGGTGAGCATCAGCATCGGTGCCGCGCAGCGCCAGGACGGCGACACGCTGGAGACGCTGATGGCGCGCAGCGACGCCGCGATGTACGCCGCCAAGCGCGAACGCAAGAGTGCCGCGATGGCGGATGCCTGGCTCACCGACGAGAGCGAAGGCGAGGGCGATTCGCCGGATTGAGCGTGCGCGCCAACGGCGCGAGTTTCGCCCCTGCCGGGCGGTTCGGACGTGGTGGCTTGGATTCGGGCGGCGCGCGATGGTTACCAGCAAGCGGCGACGACCCAGGGGCCTCAGTGCCCCTGCTCCCTCGCCCGCTTGAGCAGCAGTTCCCTTTCGCGCTCATTGCCGGTCATTGCGGCGGCGCGTTCGAATTCCTCTTTGGCCTCGGCATTGCGGCCGAGCTTGGACAGCAGGTCCGCGCGCACGCTGGGCAGCCAGTGGTACTGCTTCAGCGCGGGCTCTTCCATCAGGCGGTCGACGATCTCCAGACCGACCGCGGGCCCGAAGGCCATCGACAGCGCCACCGCGCGATTCAGCTCCACGACCGGCGAAGGCTGCCGCACCGCGAGCGCTTCGTAGAGCGCCGCGATGCGCGGCCACTCGGTGTCTTCGGCGCGTTGAGCCCGCGCGTGACAGGCCGCGATCGCCGCCTGCAGCGCGTACGGCCCCAGGCCGTGGCCGTCGTCCAGTTCGGCGGCCAGGCGATCCGCCTCTTCCAGTGCCGTCAGGCCGCGTTCGATCGCCGCCGCATCCCATGTCGAGCGGTCCTGCTCCAGCAGCAGCACCGGCTGTCCCTGCGCATCGACGCGCGCCGCGGCGCGTGAGGACTGCAGTTCCATCAGCGCCAGCAGGCCCAGCACCTCGCCCTCGCGCGGCGCCAGTTTCACCAGCATGCGCGCCAGCCGCAGCGCCTCGTCGCACAGGTCCTGCCGGATCCAGCGCTCGCCGCTGGTGGCCGCGTAGCCCTCGTTGAAGATCAGGTAGAGCACTTCCAGCACGGCGGCCAGCCGCTCGGTCAGCGCCTCGCCCCGTGGCAGCTCGAACGGCACCTGCGCGTCGCCCAGCGTGCGCTTCGCGCGGACCAGCCGCTGCGCCACCGTCGGCTCCGACTGCAGGTACGCGCGGGCGATCTCGCCCGTCGTCAGGCCGGCTACCATCTTCAGCGTCAGCGCCACGCGCGCCTCCAGGCTCAGCACCGGATGGCAGGCGCAGAACATCAATCGCAGCACGTCGTCGCCGATCTCGCGCGCCGCGCGGTCGTCGTCCAGGTGGTCGACGAAGTCCGGCACGATCATCGCCTCGCGCGCGTCCAGCTCATGACCGAGCTGTTCGAGCTTGTCGCCGCTCAGCTTCACGTGACGCAGGCGGTCCAGCGCCCGGTGCTTGGCCGTGGTCATCAGCCAGGCGGCGGGCTTGTCCGGCAGGCCCTGCCGGGGCCAGGTCTCCAGCGCGGCGACCAGCGCATCCTGCGCCAGCTCCTCCGCCAGCGGGACGTCGCGCGTCAGCCGCGACAGGGCACCGATGATCTTGGCGGACTCCTGCCGCCAGACGGTCGTGATCGCGCGATGGGTCTCGTCGGTCATGCGCGCGATCGTACGGCCTCAGGCCGCCCCCTGCCGCATGACATGCCGCAGCGGCGGACGTGCCGTCGCGCGCGGCGTGGCCCGGCCTCAGGCGCCGGGGAACTGCGTGATGTCCATGTGCATCAGCTCCCAGATGTGGCCGTCCGGATCCGCGTACGCCTGCGAGTACATGAAGCCCATGTCCTGCGGCGCGCGCGGCACGGTGCCGCCGGCGGCCAGGGCCTTGGCGATCAGCTCGTCCACCTGCGCCTTGCTCTCGCAGGACAGGCAGGTCAGCACCTCGGTCGTCGCATGCGCGTCCGAGATCTTGCGCGGCGTGAAAGTCTGGAAGAACTCCTCGACCAGCAGCATCGCGTAGATGTCGTCCGAGATGACCATCGACAGCGCCTGCTCGTTGGAGAACTGCGGATTGAATTCGTAGCCCATGGCCGCGTAGAAACGCTTGCTGCGCTCCACGTCCTTGACGGGCAGGTTCACGAAGATTTGCTTGTGGCGCATGGGGAAGCTCCAGGATGGTCGTTGGGGGAATGCGGTGGGGGTCCACATTCCCACGACGACCCGGCCGCGCCGGTTTCGACAGACCGTCGCACGGTCCTCGAAAAAATCTTCAGGCCTTGGACTCCGCGTAGCACGGCACCATCGAGCGGACCTCGACCGTGCACCACTCCGCCGCCGGGCATTCCCGCGCGATCGCCAGCGCTTCCTCGCGGGTCTTCACGTTCAGCCAGAAGAAGCCGCCGACCATCTCCTTGGCCTCGGCGAACGGGCCGTCGATCGTCGTCATGCGGCCGTCGCGCTTCGCGACGCGGGTCGATCCGTTCACCGACTGCAGCGACTGGGCCGCGTGCAGCAAGCCCTTCGCCTGCAGCTGGTCGGCGTAGGCGGTCATGCGGTCGTAGGCCTCGCGGCCTTCTTCCGGCGTGCGCGCCTCGCGCTGGCCGACAGGTTCGTTGATCAGCAGGATGTAGCTCATGCGGGTCTCCGTGGAATGCGTGCCATTGGACACCACAGGCCCCCTCCGCTGTCAAAGGTCAGGGCCGAGGCCCCACCGGCCCCGCCAGCCATGCCAACCACGCCGCCCGCCGTCCGTCCGCCAGCCGCGCTGTCGATCCGTCGTTTCCCCCGGCCGGGCGGCCGCGACGGCTCCCTACACTGCGCCGCATGACTTCCGCCCCGTCCCGGCCGCTCTGGCGAGATTCCCGTCGGCTGCGCGCCTCCTGGCATGCCTGGCTCAGCAACGACGTCCAGCCCAGCGGCCCGGGATGGCTGCAGTGGGTCTGGACGCTGCTGTTCTCCTGCGCGCTCGCCCTGGGCTTCACCGTGCTGGGCTTCCTCCTGAACGCCCGCACCGCCCGCTGGACCGATCCCGCGCTCTGGGCCTGGTGGTACTGGAAGAACCTCATCGTCTGCGTGGTCATCGGCCTGATCATCCAGGGGCTGTTCACGGCCCTGGTGCCGCTCTTCGGCGGCCGCGCCGGCATCCGCGGCTGGGCGGACTGGAAGCGCACCGTGTTCTTCTCCGGCGTCCCGCTGCTGGGCGTGCTGATCGGCTGGGTGCCGGGCATGTGGCTGGCGGGCCTGTCGAACTGGGCCCGGATGGACTGGTCGCAAGGCGGCAAGATCATCGGTCTCACGGCTGCGCTCTCGTTGTGCATCACCTTCGTGCTGCACCACTGGTTCGCGTCGAAGAACCGGCAGCTCACCGCCGAGCGCCGCGCCACCGAAGCCCAGTTGCGGCTGCTGCAGGGCCAGATCGAGCCGCACTTCCTGTTCAACACGCTGGCCAACGTCCACTCGCTGATCGACTACGACGCGCCCAAGGCCAAGGAGATGCTGGGCGCCTTCACCGCCTACCTGCGGGCGTCGCTCGGCGGCCTGCGGCGCGAGACGGGGCCGCTGGACGATGAACTGTCCCTCGCCACCGCCTACCTCACGGTGCTGCAGACGCGGATGGAAGACCGTTTGCGGTTCGCGATCCAGGCCACCCCCGAAGCCCGCGTCGTTCCGCTGCCGCCGATGCTGCTGCAGCCGCTGGTGGAGAACGCGGTCCACCATGGGCTGGAGCCCAAGATCGAGGGCGGCACCGTCCGCGTCGACGCCGCGCTCAGCGCCGGCTTCCTGGTGATCGAGGTGCGTGACGACGGCGTCGGTCCGGGCGCCTCGCGCCGCGCCGGCAACGGCATCGCGCTGGCCAACCTGCGCGAGCGCCTGATGACGCATTACGGCGACCGCGCGACGCTGACCCTCGAACCCGCCGAGCCCGGCTGCCTCGTCACGCTGCGCGTGCCGCTGGATGTCTGAGCGCCTCGGCGCCTGAACGTCCGGATCCCTTTCTTCCTCTTCTTCCTCACCGACCATGACCGCACCCACCGCGCTGATCGCCGACGACGAACCCCACCTGGCCCGCGCCCTCGCGGCGCAACTGGCGACCGTCTGGCCGGAACTCGAGATCGTTCACATCGCCCGAAACGGGCAGGAGGCCGCCGAGCAGATCGCGGCGCTGCAGCCGGACCTGGCCTTCCTCGACATCCAGATGCCGGGGCTCACCGGGCTCGAGGTGGCCGAGGGCATCGAGGGCGCCACGCGAGTCGTCTTCGTCACCGCCTACGACCAGTACGCGGTGCAGGCCTTCGAGCAGGAGGCGATCGATTACGTGCTCAAGCCGGTCGAGGCGGAGCGGCTCGCGCGCACGGTCGAGCGGATCCGCCGGGCGCTGGCGAAGACGGCGGCGGCGGCCGCCGGCGATGACGGCAATAGCGGCGATAGCGGCGATAGCGGCGTGGACGCGCGGCTGCTCGCCGCGCTGCAGCGCCTGCACGCGCCGGGCGGCGCGACGGCGAAGCCGACGGGGCTGCTGCGCTGGGTGCGCGCGACGCAAGGGGACCTGATGCATCAGGTGCCCGTCGACGAGGTGCTCTTCTTCCGCGCCGACGACAAGTACACCTGCGTCCAGACGGCGACGACCGAGTACCTGATCCGCACGCCCATCCACGAGCTGGCCGCGCAGCTCGACGGCGAGCGCTTCTGGCAGGTGCACCGCTCGACGATCGTGAACCTGGACCATGTGAGCGGCACCCGCCGCGACGAGCTGAGCCGGCTGTTCGTGCGCGTGCGCGGCCATGCGAGCGAGCTGCCGGTCAGCCGCGCCTACGTCCACCTGTTCAAGTCGATGTGACGCCGGCGGACGGGCGATCGGCGCACCGCCTCACTTGAAGAACCAGTACCCCACCAGGATGGCGCCCACCAGCCCGACCGCGTCGGCCAGCAGGCCGCAGGTCAGCGCGTAGCGGGTCTTCTTGATGTTGACGCTGCCGAAGTAGACGGCCAGCACGTAGAAGGTGGTCTCGGTCGAGCCCTGGATGATCGCGGCGAGCTTGCCCTCGAAGCTGTCCACGCCGTAGGTCTTGAGCACGTCCACCATCAGCCCGCGCGCGCCGCTGCCCGACAGCGTCTTCATCAGCCCGACCGGCAGCGCCGGCACGAAGTCCGTCGGCAGGCCCAGCGCGGCCACGCCGGCGGCGATGCCCTTCACGATGAACGCCATGCAGCCCGTCGTGCGGAACACCGAGATCGCCACCAGGATCGCGATCAGGTAGGGAATGATCTGGATCGCGACGCCGAAGCCCTCCTTGGCCCCTTCGACGAAGGACTCGTAGACGTTGATGCGGCGCCAGGCGCCGACGGCGATGAACATCGCGATGATGCTCAGGATCACGCCGCTGCCCAGCAGGCCGATGTACTGCGACATCACCTCGGGCGGGTAGCTGTGCAGCCAGCCGAAGACCGCCGCCATGATCGCGATGAAGCCGCCGACGAACACCAGCACCGGCGCGCTGAACAGGTTGATGCGCTGCACCCACGCCACCGCGATCAGCCCCGACATGAACGAGATGAAGGTCGCCACCAGCGTGGGCAGGAAGATGTCCGCCGCATTGAAGCCGACCAGCCCCTGATCCACCGCCATCGCCTGGCGGATCGCGATCACCGAGGTCGGGATCAGCGTGATGCCGGCGGTGTTCAGCACCAGGAACATGATCATCGCGTTGCTGGCGGTGTCCTTGTGCGGGTTGAGCTCCTGCAGCTCCTTCATCGCCTTCAGGCCCAGCGGCGTGGCGGCGTTGTCCAGGCCGAGCATGTTGGCCGAGAAGTTCATGACCATCGAGCCACCCGCCGGGTGGCCGCGCGGCACCTCCGGGAAGATGCGGCCGAAGAACGGCCCCATGGCGCGCGCGAACAGCTGGATCACGCCGGCGTTCTCGCCGACCTTCATCAGGCCCAGCCACAGGCTCATCACGCCGACCAGGCCGAGCGAGATGTCGAAGCCGGTCTTGGCCGTGTCGAAGATGCCGGTCAGCACCTGCGTGAAGATGGTCAGGTCGCCCTGGACCAGCCGCGCCAGCGCGACCGCGAAGCCGATCAGGAAGAACCCGATCCAGATGAAGTTGAGCACCATGGGGGCGGATTATTCCGGCCCCGCGCGTGCCGGCTCGTCGGGACTGGGGATTGCGAGCATCACCTTGTGGGGGCGGGTCATAACCGGCGCGGCCGCGGCGGCGATGTCATGCGTCGACACCGCGGATCCGCAGAAGGACCTCCGCTCAGCCCTCTTCCAGGAACCGGTCCCGCACTTCCAGCACCTGCGGCAGCACGCCGATGAAGAGCTCCACCAGCGCCGGGTCGAAGTGCCGGCCCGCCTGCGCGCGCAGGTGCTCGACCGCCTGCGCGATCGGCCACGCCGGCTTGTAGGGCCGCACGCTGGTCAGCGCGTCGAAGACGTCGGCGATGGCGACGATGCGGCCTTCCTGCGGGATCGCCTCGCCGGCCAGGCCTTCGGGATAACCGCTGCCGTCCCATTTCTCGTGGTGCGCCAGGGCGACCCGGCGCGCCAGGCCCAGCAGCCCGGTCGTCTGGTCGCCGAGGATCTCGGCGCCGATGGCCGGGTGGCGGCGCATCACCGTCCACTCGGCTTCGGTCAGCGGACCCGGCTTCTGCAGGATCGCATCGGGAATGCCCAGCTTGCCGACGTCGTGCATCGGCGCGGCATGCAGCAGGTCGTCGGCCTCCTGATCGGTCCAGCCGGCCGCCAGCGCCAGCAGCTGGGCATAGTGGCTCATCCGCACCACGTGCCAGCCGGTCTCGTTGTCCTTGTACTCGGCCGCGCGACCCAGCCGCTGCACGATCTGCAGCCGCGTCTCGCGCAGCTCGTCGGCGCGCACCAGCGACAGGTGGGTCCGCACCCGCGCCCGCACCACCGGCGGGCTCACCGGCTTGGCGATGTAGTCGACCGCGCCGGCCTCGAAGCCCTCGGTCTCGTCGCGCGAGTCGGCCAGCGCGGTGACGAAGATCACCGGCGTGCGCTTGGTCGCCGGCTGCGACTTCAGCACCCGGCAGACGTCCAGGCCCGACAGGCCGGGCATCATGATGTCCAGCAGGACCAGCTGCGGCGACTCGGTCTTCGCGAGTTCCAGCGCCTTCTGCCCGTCACGCGCGAACAGCAGCCGGTAGTCGTCCTGCAGCACATGCCGCAGCACCTGCAGGTTGGCGGGCTCGTCGTCGACGAGCAGCAGCTTGGGACGATGGTCGGCGGTCATGGCCTCACCCTTGTGCGCCGCTGGCCGCGACCGGGGCGGCGCTCAGCTGCGTGCGCAGCGACTGCAGGAGCTGCAGCGCCGCGTCGAAGTCGAAGTCGTCGAGCGCCCGCGCCAGCGGCGCGACCCGGTCGACGCCGAAGGCGGCGCGCAGCCCGGCCAGCGACTCGTCGTCCAGCTCGCTGCGCTTGAGCGCCGCGGCCAGCCGGTCGATCAGGGTCTTCTTCTCGCGCATGGCCTGCGCCACGGCGACCGCGGCGGCCGACGGCTCCGCCATCGGCATCGGCGCGCTCGCGGCGAAACCGGACGGCGTGCCGTCGAGGTCCGCGACCGCGTCCAGCGTGTCCTGCAGCGCCATCGCCAGCGTGTCCACCAGCGCCATCAGGTCCTCCTGCCTGCCGAGCCGCAGCGCCGACTCGACCGGCTGCGCTGCCGCGAGCAGTCCCGGCATCGCCAGGCTGCCGGCGACGCCGCGCCAGCGGTGCACCAGCCCGCGCATCTCGATCCATTGCCGGCCCTGCGTCAGCTGATGCAGCCGCGCGACGCCGTCGCGCTGTTCCTCGGCGAAACGGCGCAGGCCGCGCTGCCAGGCCGTCACGCTGCCCCAGAGCCGCAGGCCCTGCTGCCAGTCCAGCGGTCCCGCCGCCGCGTCGGCGATGCGCGCGTCGGTCGCATGGCGCGTCGCCGGCACCGGGCCGGCCGAGGACGGCGAGCGGCCCGGCGTCAGGCCCAGCACCCGGGCGATCTCGGCGAACAGGCGCGCGGGTTCCACCGGCTTGACCGCGAAACCGTCCATGCCGGCCGCCAGCGCCGCCTGGCGGTCTTCCTCCAGCACGCTGGCGGTCAGCGCGACCACCGGCGTGTGGCCGCGGCCTTGCGCATGCTCGAAGTTGCGGATCCGGCGCGTCGCGCCCAGGCCGTCCAGGCCCGGCATGTGGACGTCCATCAGCACCGCGTCGAAACGCTCGTCGGAAAAGGCCTTCAGCGCCTGCAACCCGTCCGAGGCCAGCGTGACCTGATGGCCTTCGCGGCCCAGGATGAGCTGCAGCAGCTCGCCGTTCTGCGCGACGTCGTCGGCCACCAGCAGCCGCAGCGGCGGCAGGGTGACGGCGACCTCGGCCGTGTCGGACTCCGCCCGCGTGGCGTCGCCCGCCGGCAGCGGCAGCCAGACGTGGAAGGTGCTGCCCCGGTCGAGCTCGCTGTCGACGGTGATGCGGCCGCCCATGCGCTCGACCAGCTGGCGCGAGATGGTCGTGCCCAGGCCGGTGCCGCCGAAGCGGCGCGTCGTCGAGGCGTCGGCCTGCGCGAAGGCGTCGAAGATGCGCTCCAGCCGGTCGGCGGCGATGCCGATGCCGGTGTCGATGACGGCCAGGTGGATCTGTCCGCCCTCCTGGCGCACGCGCAGCGTGACGACGCCGCGCTCGGTGAACTTGATGGCGTTGCCGACCAGGTTCAGCAGCACCTGCTGCACGCGCAGCGGGTCGCCCTTGAAGAAGCGGGGCTCGGCGCTCGGGTAGTCGAGGTGCAGCGCCAGGTTCTTGCGCTGCGCCAGCAGGCGCAGCGAATTCAGCGCCTGCTCGCAGACGGTGCGCAGCGAGAAGTCGGCGACCTCCAGCTCCATCGCGCCCTTGTCGAGCTTGGCGGTGTCCAGGATGTCGTTGAGCAACGCCAGCAGCGAGCGCGCCGAACCGCGCACCGTCGTCAGGTGGCGGCGCTGCGAGTCGCTCAGCGTGGTGTCCAGCAGCAGCTCGGTGAAGCCCAGGATGGCGTTCATCGGCGTGCGGATCTCGTGGCTCATGTTGGCCAGGAAGGCGCTCTTGGCCGCGGCGGCGGATTCGGCGCGCTCCTTGGCTTCCTCGAGCTGGCGTTGCAGGCGCTTGGGCTCGGTGATGTCGAGGATCGCGCCGTCGATCCACTTGGGCGCGCCGCCGGCGTCGCGCACCGCGCGGCCGCGCTCGGACACCCAGCGCTCGCCGGCTTCGCGGGTGTGGACCCGGTACTCGATCGAATAGGGCGTGTCGGCCGCGACCGCCGTCTCGACCGCCGCGTTCACGCGCTCCTGGTCGTGGCGGTGGATCAGCGCGGCGAAGTGCTGGCGGCCGTCCAGGAAGTCCTGGGCGGACCAGCCGGTCAGCTCCTCGACGGCGTCGTTGATCAGCAGCATCGACCAGTCCGCGTCCAGGCGGCAGCGGAAGGTCACGCCGGGGCTGTTGGCGATGACGGTGCGGTACTTGGTCTCGCTGTCGCGCAGCGCCTGCTCCATCGCGAGCATGCGGCGCCGCTCTTCCATCAGGTCGGTGTTGAGCCGGCGCAGCGCCAGCAGGCCGTTGGCGCCGGCGGTGATCGCGCTGATCGCCAGCGCCATCACGGTCACGGCCAGCGCGAGCCAGCCCGCGTTCTCGATGCTGCCGTTGCAGGGACCGTCGCCCAGGCCGACGAAGCGCGCGGCGCCCATCGCCGTGTAGTGCATGCCCGCGATGGCGCAGCCCATCACGACGCCGCCGAGCAGGATCGCCCAGTGGCGGGGGATTCGGCTGGCCAGGCCGAAGCGGATCCACAGCGCCAGCATCGCCAGCAGCACCGCCACGACGATGGAGGCGCCGAACCAGACCGGGTCGTAGCGCAGCGCGACGGACATCTCCATCGCCGCCATGCCGGTGTAGTGCATCGCGCCGATGCCGGCACCGACCAGCACGCCGCCGACGATCAGGCGCCAGGCCTCGAGCTGGTGGCGGGCCAGCAGCGCCAGCGCGACCCAGGACGCGATCAGCCCCGGCACCATCGAGAGCGCGGTGATGTGGGCGTCGAAGCCGACCTGCGCGCAGAGCTGGAAGGCCAGCATGCCGATGAAGTGCATCGACCAGATGCCGCCGCCCAGGGCCAGCGCGCCGGTGGCGAGGATGGCCTGGCGGCGCCAGCCCTTGGCCGGCTTGGCCACGCCCGCGACCTGCAAGGCCAGCGCCGAGGTCAGCGAGGCGACGACGAGCGACAGCAGCACCAGGGGCCAGTCGTAGCGGCCGGTGAGCAGCAGCGTCGGGGCGCCGTCGCGGAACAGGAAGAACTGCGGCAGGACCGCGAGGAGTTCGGACACGGAGGGGACAGGCCTTGCGCTCACGCGAGCGCACAACCCAGGCGTGGGAAGAGTCCGCCATGGTGCCAAGAAGCGGCGTTCGCCATGCGGCACAAATGCGCGGCATCCCGCCCGCAAATGCAAGCGCCCCGCGTGTGCGGGGCGCCAGATGGCGTTTATCGCCCAAACCGGCCGACCGCGCGGTCGGCGCCGGTCTCAGAACGCGGGAACGACCGCGCCCTTGTACTGCGTCTGGATGAAGCGCTTGACGGCGTCGGTCTGCAACGCGGCGGCCAGCTTCTTCACCGCCGGGGCGTTCTGGTTGTCGTCACGCGTGACCAGCCAGTTGGCGTAGGGCGACTCGCCGCCCTCGATGGCGAGTGCGTCCTTGGACGGATTCAGTTTCGCTTCCAGGGCGTAGTTCGTGTTGATCAGCGCCAGGTCGACCTGCGGCAGGATGCGCGGCAGCGTGGCGGCCTCGATCTCGCGGAACTTCAGCTGCTTCGGGTTGTCGGCGATGTCCTTGGTCGTGGACAGGATGTTGGCCTTGTCCTTGAGCTTGATCACGCCGGCCTTGTCCAGCAGCAGCAGCGCGCGGCCGCCGTTGGTGGGGTCGTTGGGGATGGCGACGGTGCCGCCTTCAGGCAGCGCGGCCAGGGTCTTGTGCTTGGTCGAGTAGGCGCCGAACGGTTCCACATGCACGGCCGCGACGGCGACCAGGTGCGTGCCCTTGCCCTTGTTGAACTCGGTCAGGTAGGGCTTGTGCTGGAAGAAGTTGGCATCCAGGCGCTTCTCGGCGACCTGCACGTTGGGCTGGACGTAGTCGGTGAAGACCTTGACCTCGAGCTCCACGCCCTGCCTGGCCAGTTCGGGCTTCACGAGGTTGAGGATCTCGGCGTGCGGCACCGCGGTGGCGGCGACGGTCAGCTTCTCGGCGACGGCAGAGCCGGCGGCCGCCAGCGACAGGGCCGCGACGGCGGCGGTGAACAGCTTCTTCATGGGTGGAACTCCTCTGAGGGACGGTGCCGGGTGCCTGCTTGGGGCGTCCGGCGATGGAAGGGGGAGGCGGGGTTGTTGGCGGGCCGGGCGATCGATGCCGATCGCTGCCGATTGCTGCCGATTGCTGCCTGACGGTGGCTAGCGATGGGAGACCCGTGTGACGAGCCAGTCGCCGCCCATCTGCAGCAGCTGGACGAGCAGCAGCAGCAGCACGACGGTCACGACCATGACCTCGGTCTGGAAGCGCTGGTAGCCGAAGCGGATGGCGAGGTCGCCCAGGCCGCCGCCGCCGATGACGCCGGACATCGCCGTGTAGCCGACCAGCGTGATGGCCGTGACGGTGAGCGCGGAGACGATGCCCGGCAGCGCCTCCGGCAGCAGGCCTTGC
Organism: uncultured Burkholderiales bacterium; assembly: GCA_966211105.1. Classification (GTDB taxonomy): domain Bacteria; phylum Pseudomonadota; class Gammaproteobacteria; order Burkholderiales; family Burkholderiaceae_C; genus Roseateles. The sequence continues at coordinate 64,427 of CBIHMU010000001.1, read as the reverse complement.
CACACGATCTGGCGGGTGCTGGCGCCCATGGCGAGGCCGGCTTCGACGATGCCGCGGTCGACGCCGCGCAGGGCGGTTTCGACCAGGCGCGCGAGGAAGGGCGTCGCGCCGACGACCAGCGGCGGGATCGCGCCGGCCACGCCCAGCGAGGTGCCGGTGACCAGCAGCGTGAACGGGATCAGCACGATCAGCAGGATGACGAAGGGCAGCGAGCGCAGCACGTTCACGACCAGGGACAGCAGCGTGTAGACCTTGGGCGAGGACACCAGCCGGTCGCGGTCGAACAGGTAGAGCGCGACGCCCAGCGGCAGGCCCAGCAGCGCGGTGAACAGCAGCGAGCCGCCCAGCATCAGCAGCGTGTCGCCGCCGGCGGTGGCGATCTCGGGCCAGTCGATGGCCCGGAGCGTGTCCAGCAGGGAAGGGGTGGCGGCCAGGCTCATGCGCGCAGCTCCTCGACTTGCACGCCGCGCTCGGCCAGCAACTGGCGCGCGGCGGCGTGGTCGCCGCCGCTGACGGCGATCGTCAACTGCCCGTAGGGTTGCTTCTTGATCCGGTCGATGCGCCCGGCCAGGATGCCGAAGTCCAGGTTCGCGTGACGGGCGACCTCGCCCAGCAGGGGCTCGTAGGTCCGCTCGCCGAAGAAGGTCAGGCGCCAGAGGCTGCCCGCGACATGCGCGTAGTCGTCGCGCTGCTCGCCTTCATCGACATGCTCCGCGGCGAGCACGAAGCGCTTCGCCGTGCCCGAACGCGGATGCAGGAAAACCTGCGCCACCGGACCCTGCTCGACGATGCGGCCGGCTTCGAGCACCGCGACACGGTCGCAGACGCGGCGGACCACGTCCATCTCGTGCGTGATCAGGACGATGGTCAGCTTCAGTTCGTCGTTGAGCTCGGCCAGCAGGTCCAGGATGGAACGCGTGGTCTCGGGGTCGAGCGCGCTGGTGGCCTCGTCGCACAGCAGCACCTGAGGATCCAGCGCCAGCGCCCGGGCGATGCCGACGCGCTGCTTCTGACCGCCGGACAACTGCGCGGGGTACTTGTCGGCCTGGTCGGCCAGACCGACCCGCGCCAGCAGCGCCTGCACGCGCGGGGCGATCCGGGCGGCGTCCCAGCCGGCGATGCGCAGCGGCCAGGCGACGTTCTGCGCCACGGTGCGCGAGCTCAGCAGATTGAAGTGCTGGAAGATCATCGCGATCTTCTGCCGGGCGGCGCGAAGGCCGGCAGCCTCGAGTGTCTGCAGATCCTGGCCGGCCACCACGACCCGGCCGCTGTCTGGACGCTCCAGCAGGTTGATCACCCGCAACAGCGTGCTCTTGCCCGCCCCGGACGCGCCGATGATCCCGAACACCTCGCCTGATTCGATCTTCAGGTCCACGCCCTGGAGCGCCGGCACGCGGCGACCCTCGACGTCATACGATTTGTGCAGGTCTTGAAGTTCGATCACGGGAAGAAGAAGGACGCTAGCGGCAGGTGACACCCGTTGCCGTCGTGCGCCTCTTTGGGGCGGAAACCGTGATGCTTAGGGATTACCCGGCATTTGGCAAGCAATCAATGCTTATATGCATATGCCGTGGGGGCGAATCTGCTGAATTCAAATAACGGAAAGGGACACGTGCTCAGGTTGGAAGCGCGAGCGATGCGAGCTCGCGGATGAGCTCCGCGATGTTGTTGCGCAACGCGGATTCCGTGGCGATGCGCAGTTGCTCGGTCGGGTTCAGGCTGTCGTCGATGCCCGCCTTCTGCGTCGTGCGCAGCGTGCGCTGGTACAGCACCTTGCCGCCGCCAGCGGCACGCTCCGTCAAGGTGTAGCGGACGGAGAGGGCGACCTCCGGCAGCACCGGCACGTTCGGCTGCGCCAAGGCCAGCACCTCGACCTGCAACTGGTAGCGGCCGGTGTCGGGAACGTCGGGCATCAGACCCAGGCGCCGCAGCGACTCCTGGTAGGTCTGGTTCAGCGTCATCGCATTGATCCGGGTGCCCCACCAGCGCGAGGTCTCCTGGCCGCCGGTGACCGGCAGCAGGTCGATGTTGCGCCGCAGCTGCGGACTGAGCCACGAGCGCAGCTGCAGCGACTCCATGTCGGTCAGCGAGGACTCCAGCGGACGGGCCGGCGTGCCGCATCCCGCCAGCAGCGCGCAGGCGCACGCCGTGGCGGCCAGCGAGGCCAGCGCGGAACGGGAGGGAGCGGGGCGACGGTCGATCATGCCGGGCATCTTGCCTGCGCGAGCCGGGCGCCGATCGCCCGAAGTGGACCGCTTTCGAGGCTCAGTGTCGGGGGCTGATCCTCCGGGGCTCAGAGCCGCCGGTGCTGCAGCGCGGGCAGTTGCTCGCGCACCTGCGCGATGCGCGCCGGATCGATCCGGGCCACCGCCAGGCCTTCGCCCTCGGGCACGCAGGCCAGGACCTCGCCCCAGGGGTCGACGATCATGCTGTGGCCCCAGGTGCGGCGGCCGTTCTCGTGCGTGCCGCCCTGGGCGGCCGCGATGACATAGGCCTGGTTCTCGACCGCGCGGGCGCGCAGCAGCAGCTCCCAATGGGCCTGACCCGTCGTGAAGGTGAAAGCGGCCGGCACGCTGATCAGGTCGAGCGGGCGCTCGCCGCTGAAGCTCATCGCGCGGTACAGCTCGGGGAAGCGCAGGTCGTAGCAGATCGACAGCCCCACGCGCAGCGCGGGACCGCCGGGGATCGCCGCGTCCACCGTCACCGGCGCCTCGCCGGCCTCCAGCACGCGGGCCTCGTCGTAGCGCTCGCGGCCGTTGTCGTAGCAGAAGAGGTGGAGCTTGTCGTAGCGCGCGCTCAGCGAGCCGTCCGGCGCGAAGACGCAGGTGGTGTTGCGCACCCGCTCCGCGGGCACCGGCGCGCCGGGGATCGCCATCGGCAGCGTGCCGCCGAGGATCCACACGCCGTGCTCACGCGCCGCGCGGCTGAGCGTGCCCTGGATGGGCGCGTCGAAGTCTCCGGGCCGTTCGGCGAAAGGCAGCTTGTCGGTGTCCTTGTGGCCCATCAGGCAGAAGTACTCCGGCAGCGACACCAGCGCGGCGCCTTGCCGGGCGGCCTCGCCGATCCAGTGACGGGCGCGTGCGAGGTTCTCCTCCAGCCGAGGGGTGGAGACCATCTGGATCGCGGCGACGGTGACCGGCGCGGCGCCTGGCGAGCCGGGGGTGGGGGATGGCGTGCTCATGGGGCGGACTCTCCTTGCGCGGTGGCCGTGCTGTTGTAGCTGCCCTGCGGCTGGGCGCGGCGCGGCAGCTGCTCGATGCGCGGATCGGACCAGGTGCCGGTGACGCGGAATTCCTCGCTGCTGGCGGCGGCGAGCGGCTTGCGCAGCAGCCACTGCGCCAGGAAGGCGCCCAGCCCGATGGCCGGGTTCACCGCCGCATAGGCGAGCGCGGCGCCGCCGGCGTTGATCTCGGGCAGGACCAGCACGTGCAGGTCCTGCGTCTCGGCGGCCAGGTCGGCGTTGCCCTCGATGAGCACGGCGGCCTGCAGGCCCTTCATGCGCAGGTTGTCGCTGCGGGCCACGCCCTTGCCGATCTTGATGTCGCCGGTGACGTTGTCGAAGGCGAAACCCTCCGCGAACACGTCGCGGAAGTCCAGCATCAGGCGCCGCGGGATGGACTGCAGGCTGAGCACGCCCAGCAGCCGCCCGACGCCGGGCTCGGCCTTGAGGAACTGGCCCTTCTCCATCTCGACGTTCAACTGGCCGCTCATGCTGGCGTAGTCCGGCGAGAGCGGCGAGCCCTGCCAGGCCACCTGTCCGGTGAGTTCGCCCTTGCCGCCGCGCAAGACCTGGCCCTGGCCGAGCCGCTCCAGCAGCTTGCCCGCGTCCGCGACGTCCAGCTTCCAGTCGAGTTCGGTCCGGCGCAAGGCCTGACCCGGCGCCGGCGCCCACTTGCCGGACGCGCTCAGCGTCGCGTCGGGGCTCTTGAGCACGAGCCGGCCGAGGCGCCAGTCGCGCGCGTCGCTCTGCTGCTGGGCGTCGATCTCGAGCCGGCCCAGCCGCTTGCCGCGCAGCTCGAAGTCCTCGACGACGATGTCCAGCGTCGGCACCGACTTCGGCTGCTTCTCGAGCAGCTGCTCGACGCCGTCGACATCGCTGCGGGGCACGGACAAGCGCGACAGCCGCGCATACACGCGTCCGGGCTGGTTGGGCTTCGCGGCGCGGACCTCGATGAGGCCGCTCAACTGCTGCGCGTCCATCGACACGCGCCAGCCCGCGCCGGCGTCGTGCGAGATGCCGGCCGTGACCGCGTTCAGCGTGCGGCCCGAGACCTGCAGCGTCTGCGCCTTCAGCGTGAGCTGCGACGGCGCATACCCGCCCTCGGCCATGCCCTCGGTCGCGCTGTCGAGCGCCGCGCCTTCCTTCGCGCCGCTCAGTGCCGGCAGCGCGTTCTGCCAGGCGTCGGCGTTGATCTGGTCGAAGGTGGCGCGGGCGACGACGCCCTGCGCCGGCAGCTCGGGCAGCTTCTCGCGCACGGCGATCGCGCCGCGCAGGACCTTGGCCTCGTGCGTCACGTCGCGCTGGTAGAGCGCCTGCAGCGGGCCGGCCTCGACGCGCAGTTCCTCGCGCTGCGAGCCCGCCGGGGCCGCGATCGCCCGCGTGGCGATGCGCAGGGGCCAGGGCTCGTCCGCGGCCTTGCGCATCGGCGCCGGCAGGTTCAGCGCGATGCCCTGCATCGGGCTGGCGACGGTGATCTCCGTCTGTCCGCCCTTGAGCACGCCCAGCTCGAATCGCACGGCGGTCTGGCCGGTCATCACCGAGGCGACCTGCTGCAGGCCCAGCTCCGGCGCATTGCGCAGCGCGTCGGCCGTCACCGTGCCCGACGCGGCGAAACGCATCGAGCCGTCGGGCTGGCTGCCGCCGTCGAAGCTCGCGTCGCCGCCCAGCACGCGCGCCTGGCCGCCGCGGATCTGCAGCCCCTTCTGGTCGAAGCTCACCAGGGCCTTGGCCTGGCCGAGCAGCGGGGTGTCGGGCCGCAGGCGCACGTCGTTGCCGGTCAGCGTGACCAGGCCCTTCACCGTCGTGTCGTCGATGTGCGCCAGCGGCAGCCGCAGGTTGAGCTTGAGCGCCATCGGACCGGTGGCGCTGGTGTTGTCCAGCACGTGGCTGGTCAGCGCCGCGACCGGCGAGCTCTTCACGTAACGCAGCGCGTCCGCCAGCGCGCCGCGCGCCTGGCCGTCGATCTCCAGCACCGGGGCGTGGTGGTACAGGTCGGGGATGGCGCCCTGCACGTTGGTGAGCTCCACGCCCATCAGCTTCGCCCTGGCATTGCGCAGGCTCATCGAGGCGCGGTCGAAGATCAGCTCGGTGTCCAACTGCTCCATCACCGGCCAGGGCGACTGGAAGGCCGGGTGATCGTCCTCGGCCGGATGGCTGGGCACGTAGGCCAGCGTCAGGTTGCGGACCTGTCCGGAGACGCGGAACTGGCCCTTGCTGCGCGGCGCGTCGAAGGGGAACTCGAGCAGGTCGCCCTGCAGCCGCAGCTGGATCTTGTGGACGCTGCCGTCGCGGATCGCGTCGCGGACGTAGCGCCGGGCGTCCCGCCCCATCGAGGCGGGCAGGTAACGCAGCACGCGCGGCGCGCGGATCTCGTCGATGCGGCCGGTCAGGTCGAGCTTGCCGGCATCGTGCGGGCGCTTGCCGTCGCCGCTCTGCCAGGAACCGTCGATCTCGGCGCGCAGGTCGTCGTTGGCGATGCGCACGCCGCTGAACTGCACCGACCAGCGCGTGCGGGGCTCGGCGGGGGCCGAGGCCGCGCTCGCCACCGAGGCCGCCGCCAGCGTCCCCGTCGCCGGGGCCACGATGGGGACAGCGACAGGCGCAGGCACAGTGACAGGCGCCGGCGCCGGCGCGCGTTTGCCGCCGACGGGCGGCGCCGGACGCTGTGCCTGCCAGCGCAGGCTGGCCTGCGCCTGCTTGAGCGGCACGGACGCTTCCTCGAAGACGCCGGGCAGCGTCACCTGGCCGTCGTTGATCGCCAGCGTGGCGGTGCCGCCCTGCTCATTGGCGTCGAACTGCAGGTCGGCGCCGCTGACGCCGGGCCGGCCGGTCGGCGGCGCGGAGCCTGGATCCGCCGGCGATTCCGGCGCCGCGGCCGTCAGGTGCAGGCCCTGCAGCTGGCCTTTGGCCCGGTAGCTGCGCGGCGCGTCGAGCGGACCGTCCCAATGCAGTTGCAGCGCATGGAGCAAGCCGCCGGGCTTCATGTCGGCGATCAACTGGCGCTGCGATTCGGCCAGCGGCAGCCGCGCCAGGATCTGGGAGCCCAGCGTCAGGTCCAGCTGCTGCGCCTGGAAGTCCCCGCCGGTCAGCAGACCGGTCTTCGGGTCGCGCTTCACGTCCAGCAGCCAGTCCGAGCGCGGCCAGTCGAGGCCGTCGCCTGCCTGGAAGCCGAGCTGCCGGGCTTCCAGCGACAGCGATGCCGGCGTCTGCTTCAGCACCAGCCGGCCGCCGATCCTGGCCAGCGCCAGTTCCGGCAGTCCCGGCGCGACGCGCAGCTTCACCGCCCGCAGGCCCATGTCCAGGGTCAGGCTGCGCGGCTCGCCGCGATCGATGTCCAGCCAGGCGCGCAAGGCGCCGTCGCCCTCGTTGAGTTCGAAGGGCAGGTCCACGTAACGGCGCAGCTCGCTGACGTCGGTGCGCGGCAGGTGGCCGAAGAGCTGCCCGCTCCAGCGCTGCACCGCGCCGGGCCGGTCCAGCAGGGACTGCGTGAACTCGCCCCGCAGCGTGAAGCGCTCGCCCCAGCCGGCCGGCGGCGTCGCATCCAGCCGCAGCCGGTGGCGGCGCAGGCCGTTGCGCAGCACCAGGTTCAGGTCGAAGAGCTCCAGCGGCGGCGCCGCGCGCAGCTCGTCGACCCAGCGGATGCGGCCGTGCAGGATGACGAATTCATGCTGCTCGAAGAACCAGTCGGCGGCGTCGTCCGAGGCCTGCGCGTCGGCGGGGCCGTCGACGCTGAGGCCGGCGATGAAGACGCGGCCTTTGGCGTCGCGGCGCAGCAGCAGCTCCGGGCTGTCCAGCAGCAGCTGGGAGAAGCGCAGTTCGAAGACCAGCAGCGAGCGCGGCGACAGTGCGGCGCTGACGCGCGGCAGATGCAGGGCCTCGTGGCCGGCGGTGTCGATGACCCGGACATCGCGCAGGTCCAGCGTGGGGATCCAGCCCGAGGATCTGGCGCTGATGGCGCCGATCTTCACCGGTACCCCCAATGCCTGGGTGGCCTGCTTTTCGAGCTGGGGTCGCCAGTCGTCGATGTGGGGCAGAATCGCCCAGTGCAATGCCAGCCAGGCCGCGATCAGCAGGGAGAAAACCCCTGCGGAAGCCACCCCGAGCCAGAGGGCGCAACGTGCCCACCAGCGTCGCTTCGCGACCACGGAACCGGAGTCAGAACTGGTGGCGGCGGACGAAGACATGTAAGGGTGGACGGCGGTCGCCGAATCTAGCACAGCCATTCCGGCCATGAGCCAGCGAGAGCATTCTTTACCGATGGATTCAGTTGCCTCGGCAACCGTCGACCCGGCGGGCGTTCCGACACCCGCCGCGTCCGCGGACCACAGCCGTTTCGTTCAGCGCATCCGCCGCCGTTACGCGGCTGAATTGCCGTTGCTGCCGCCCGGGCTGCCGGACGACGTCACGATGCGTGCCGTCGTGGACCGGCTTCGGCAAACCGGGCGCCCGCTCCCCGCCGCGCTGCGCGTGATGCGTCAGCTGGTGATGGAGCGGCTGGCCGTGCTCGACGTCGAGCAGGGCGCTCCGATGACCGACGTGACGCAGGCGATGACGCACCTGGCGGAAGTGGCGCTGGACATCGGCGTCGCCCACTGCCGCGCCGAACTCGACGCCGACTACGGCGCGCCGCGCGACGCCGTCGGCCAGGACATCGACTTCTGGGTCGTCGGCATGGGCAAGCTCGGCGGGCGCGAACTCAACGTCTCGTCCGACATCGACCTGATCTATGTCTACGAGGAAGACGGCCTCACCTCGGGCAACGCCGCCGGCGGCCACAGGATCTCCGCGCACGAGTACTTCGCGCAGCTGTCGCGGCGGCTGTCGACGCTGATCGGCGACGTCACCGAGGACGGCCAGGTCTTCCGCGTCGACCTCGCGCTGCGGCCCAACGGCAACTCCGGGCCGCCCGCCGTGAGCATGGCGATGCTGGAGGAGTACTTCCTCGTCCAGGGTCGGGAATGGGAGCGCTTCGCCTGGCTAAAGAGCCGTGTCGTCGCGCCGCGCGCGAGCGTCAAGGATGGCCGCGCGATGCAGCTGCGCAGCCTGGTGACGCCTTTCGTCTACCGGCGCTATCTGGATTACGGCGTCTTCGAAGGCCTGCGGCAACTGCACCGCAAGATCCGCGACGAAGCGCAGCGCCGCGCCGCCGGCCGGCCGGAGCGGGCCAACGACGTCAAGCTGTCGCGCGGCGGCATCCGCGAGATCGAATTCATCGTCCAGCTGCTGCAGGTGGTGCGCGGCGGGCAGTTCCCCGAGATCCGCACCCGCTCGACGCTGAAGGCGCTGACGCGGCTGGCCGCGCGCGGCTTGATGAAGCCCGAGACCGCCGCGGCGCTGGCCAAGGGCTACGACTTCCTGCGCCGCGTCGAGCACCGCATCCAGTACCTGGACGACCAGCAGACGCACTGCCTGCCGGCGTCGGACGAGGACATCGGCTGGATCGCGCGCAGCCTGTGCCTGACCTGCGACAGCCGCGCCTGTCCGCTGCTGGACAAGCTGATGGAGGTGCGGGAGCTGGTCGCGACCGAATTCGACGCGCTGCTGCACGACGGCGTCTCGCCCGGCGGCAAGGGCAATTGCAGGAACGGCATGTGCGGCGGTCCGCCGCTGCCGATCGACAGCGAGGAGTTCCTCGAGAAACTGCCGCCGGAGCTGGCGGCCAACGTGCGCCGCTGGGCGCAGCAGGCGCGGGTGCAGAACCTGCGCGAGGAATCGCGGCTGCGTCTGGCCAAGCTGGTCGGACGCGCGGCGCAGGCGGTGCGGCAGGGCGAGTGCACGATGGACGCGGCGCAGCGTTTCGTCGACTGGATCGAGCCGCTGCTGCGCCGCGAGAGCTACCTGGCGCTGCTGGTCGAGCGGCCCGCCGTGCAAGGCCGGCTGCTGCGGCTGCTGGGTCTGGCGCGCTGGCCGATGCGCTACCTGATGCAGCATCCCGGCGTGATCGATGAACTGGCCGACGCGCGCCTGCTGCTCGAGCGCTTCGACGGGCCGGCCTTCATCCAGGACCTGCAGGCGCGCCACGACGCCTGGGCCGAACACGGCGAGGCGAGCGAGGATGCGCTGCTCGACAGCGTGCGCCGCGCACATCACGCCGAGGTCTTCCGCACGCTGGTGCGGGACGTGGAAGGGCAGATCAGCGTCGAGCAGGTCGCCGACGAGCTGTCGCTGCTCGCGGACGCCACGCTGCAGTGCGTGCTCGACTGGGCCTGGGACCGCCTCAAGCAGAAGCACCGTCCGGCGCCGCGCCTGGCGGTGATCGCCTACGGCAAGCTGGGCGGCAAGGAGCTGGGTTACGGCAGCGACCTGGATCTGGTCTTCCTCTTCGACGACGAGGATGAGAACGCGGCCGAGATCTACGGCGCCTTCATCCGCAAGCTGATCACCTGGCTGACGATCCGCACGGCGGCCGGCGAGCTCTTCGACATCGACACCGCGCTGCGACCCAACGGGAATTCAGGGCTGCTGGTGACCTCGCTGTCCTCGTTCGAGAACTACCAGGGCGGGCGCGGCAGCAACACGGCCTGGACCTGGGAACACCAGGCGATCACGCGGGCGCGTTTCTGCGCTGGCGATGCGTCGCTGGCCGAGCGCTTCGAGGCCACGCGCCGCGCGGTGCTGACGGCGCCGCGCGATCCGGCGGCGCTTCGCGAGGAGGTCGTCGCCATGCGCGAGAAGCTGCGTGCGGCGCGGACCGCGCGCGTCGGCTTCTTCGACGTCAAGCACAGCCCGGGCGGCATGGTGGACGCCGAGTTCGCGCTGCAGTACCTGATCCTGGCGCACTCCGCGCAGCATCCGGAGCTGCTGGCCAACGCCGGCAACATCGCCCTGCTGCAGCGCGCGGAATCGGCCGGGCTGCTGCCCGCCGACGTGGGGCGGGCGGCCGCCGACGCCTATCGCGAACTGCGCCGGGTGCAGCACCGTGCGCGGCTGAACGAGCAGTCGACCTCGCTCGACGCCGAGGCCGCCGAGGCGCTCCAGCCGCAGCGCGAGGCGGTGCTGGCGCTCTGGCGGGCCGTCTTCGGCTGAGCGCCGGCAGCGGGACGCCGGATGCCGGGACGCACGTGGCTCCTCGTCGCGATGGCGCTGGCCGTCGGTTCGCTGGTGGCCTGGATCCAGGCGCCGCAGGTGCAGGCGGCGATGGCATGGCGGCCGGGACTCGCGGGACACGAGCCGTGGCGGGCCGTCAGCGCGGCATGGCTGCACTGGAGTCCGCAACACCTGATCGCGAACCTGGCCGGCTGCGCCGTGGTCGGCCTGCTCGGCGTCGCCGCGCGGCTGACCGCGCGTGACGCGGCGGCCTGGCTGCTGGCCTGGCCGCTGACGCAATTCGGCCTGCTGATCGAGCCGACGCTCGAGCGTTTCGGCGGTGCGTCCGGCGTGCTGCATGCGGGCGTCGCGGTGGCGGCGATCGGGATGATGCGGAGGCGGGCGTCGCACGGGCGGGAGCGGGTGATCGGCCTGCTCATCGGCCTCGGGCTGATCGTGAAGGTCGCGGCGGAGCGCCCCTTGGCAATGCCCGCCTTGCGCCACTGGGACGGCTGGAACATCGCGATCGCGCCGCTGGCGCACCTGACGGGGCTGCTCGCCGGCGTGGCGACGGCACTGCTGTGTGCGCTGGCCGTGCGGGTCTGGACACGCCGCGCCAGTGGCCGCACGAGCTGCCGGGCATGATCCGGCCCCATGGAACGCAAGCAACATCTCGACAGCACGGCGGTGGTCATCCTTCTGGGATGTTGCGTGCTGTGGGGCCTGAACCAGGTCGCGGCCAAGGCCGCGCTGACGGAGATCGGCCCGCTCTGGCAGGCCGCGCTGCGCTCGGGCCTGGCCGGCGCGCTGGTGTGGGGGTTTGCGGCGGCGCGCGGCATCGCGCTGTTCCGCCGTGACGGCAGCCTGCCGGGCGGCCTGCTCGCCGGCCTGCTGTTCGCGGCCGAATTCGCCTGCATCTTCGTCGGCCTGCAGTACACGACGGCGTCGCGGATGGTGGTCTTCCTCTACCTGTCCCCGTTCGTCGTCGCGCTGGGCATGCCCTTGATCTCACCGGCCGAGCGCCTGACGAAGCGGCAGGCCGCGGGGTTGTTGATCGCCTTCGGCGCGGTGGCCTTCGCCTTCGGCGAGGGCCTGCACGGGACCGGACAGACCCTGCAGTGGCTGGGCGACGCGTTGGGCGTGCTGGCCGCGCTGCTGTGGGGCGGCACGACGCTGGCGATCCGCGCGACGAAGCTGTCTTCCGCCAGCGCGGAGAAGACGCTGCTGTACCAGCTGGCGATCTCGGCGATCGCGCTCGCCGCCGGGGCGATGGCCAGCGGCGAGTCGCTGCCGCTCGACTGGTCCTGGCGCCTGCTGGGGCTGTTCGGCTTCCAGGCGGTGATCGTGTCGTTCGTGAGCTACCTGCTGTGGTTCTGGCTGATCCGCCATTACCCGGCGACCAAGCTGTCCAGCTTCACCTTGAGCACGCCGCTGTTCGGTCTCATCGCTGGCGCGCTGCTGCTCGGCGAGCCGATCACCCCGCGCCTGATGCTCGCGCTCGCAGGGCTGGCGGCGGGGATCGTGATGGTGAATCGCTGAGGGCGCTCAGGACGAGGTGAGGAGGTCCAGCACGGGGTTGCGGGGCGGCGGCGGCTCGTCAGAGTTCCGATTGACCCATTGGACGATTGGCGCATTCTTCGGAAGCGCCTCGCGGATCTGATGTTCCTTGACCGCCTGTTCGATCCATTCACCCACGGTGATGTCAGGCGTCCGATGTTCTGTCATTGCATTCATGTGATGTCTGTCAGGCCAGTGAATGAGGAAGTCGAGCGGCGTAGCGCTCGTTCAGATCGGCATCGGAGTAGCGCGGGTGTTGAACGCCGGATGACGTGGTCATGGCACTGTCGGTGCCGATGTCGTGGCGCTTCGCATCACCGTCCGCCGATTCGCCTGCGCGAATGCCATGCAGGCATCGCCGTCCGACAGTGACTTCCTCGCTGCCGGATGAGGTTCGGGCGCCCGCGTGGCGTTCGACGTGGACCTCCTGATGTCGCCGGCAGACCACGTCTGCAAAGGAAGGCGCTCATGTTGCCCAAGGTCCAGAACCGCGCCGTCTCGTCGCCGATCGACACCACGCCCGGCGCCCCGCCCAACACCCCGGTGTCGACGCCGGCAGGCGGGCAGGGCGGCGGCGCAGCGACGCAGTTCCCGGGATTGGCGGCGCGTCCCACTGGCCCTTCTTCCGCCGGCGCCGGCGCTCCGCCGCGCCGCTCGAATTCCTTGCCGACGCTGCCGTCTCAACGGCATGCGGCGACGGCGTCGACGTCCGGGAATCCTGCGCCAACACGCCCGACGTTGAGGATCGACACCAACGTCCCACCGGCCAGGACGGAGCGTGTCTCGCCGAGTCAGGTGCCTCTGCCTGAGACGCCCGTGTCGCCAAGCAAGGTGCCCTTGCCCGAGACGCCCGTGTCGCCAAGCAAGGTGCCCTTGCCCGAGACGCCCGTGTCGCCGAGCAAGGTGGCGCTGCCGGAAACGCCGAGGGCGCCGAACACGCCAAAGTCGCCGGTCTCGCCGAGCAAGATCGCGTTGCCCGACAGCCCTGTGTCGCCGAGCAAGGTGCCTCTGCCTGAAACGCCGGTCTCGCCCAGCAAGGTGGCGCTGCCCGACAGCCCCGTATCGCCGAGCAAGGTGCCCCTGCCCGAGTCGCCGGTCTCCGAGAACAAGCCCCAGGTGCCGGAGAGTTCGGTCGTTGCGGGCAAGCGCCCTGCGACGTCGCTCGGCGGACCGTCGCTGCTCGCGACGAAGCCGCCGACCAGGCCGTCCGCCGCACCGACGCGGCTGAATCTCACGTCACCCCAGACGCCGACACCTACGCCGACCTCAGCCGCTGCGGCCGCAACCGTGACGGCCGCCGCCAACACCACGACCGCGGCAGTGACCACCACCACCGCCAACGCCGCCAACGCCACTACCAACGCCTCTACCAACGCCTCTACCAACGCCACTAGCAACGCCACTAGCAACGCCACGACCAACGCCAACGCAACCAACGCCGCAACCGGCACCACCGGCACGCCGTCCGCCAACGTCTCCGCCAAGCAACTCACCGACGCCCTGCTGGCCACGCTCGGACAGCGTGCGACGACCTACGGCGGCGGCCACGCGATCGCCTGGGCGGTGCAGGCGATCACGCTGATGAGCGCCGGCGCGGCGGGGGCGTCGAAGGAGGCGCTGGGCGTGTCCTCGAATGTGCTGGGCGGACTGGCGGCCGCGCTGGGCAAGGAGTTCATCGGCGAGCACATGAAGACCCGGCCCTCGCTGGGCGCGACGATCAAGCTGCCGGGGGACACCTTCATGCAGCGCGAGGGCCCGCGCGTGATGGCCGGCTTCAACGACATGTGGACGGCGATCGCCGGCGGCATGAGCGGCGTGGCCCTGGCCAACAAGCTGACGCCCGCGATGACGGAGGCCTTCAAGGCCAAGGGCATGCCGGAACCGATGGCGCAGGCCACCGCGATGATGGTCACCGCCGTGGCGCAGCGCGCCGTGAGCGCCGGGTTCGACACCGTGTCCGACCTGACCAGCACCGTGATGAAGAGCAAGCTGCCCGGTGCGACCGGCGGCACCGCCGTCAACGACCAGGTGGACTACGCGACGATGAAGGCCGGCATGGCCGCCCGCATGATGATCAACTGGGGCCTGACCTTGCCGGTGGGCATTCCCGTGGGCCTGGGCAAGGCGCTGGCGGACGGCAACGCGTTCGCCAAGGCGGCGGCGTCCAGCGCGCCGGCCTGGGCCGGCCTCAACTTCTGGATCAACGCCAAGATGAACATGGCCCCCCTGTTCAAGAAGGACGAGCCCGCGGCCACCACGCCGCAGCCGCCCATCGCGTTGAACCGGATGGGCGCAGGCAACGATACGAACGTCTGACATGTGGCCAGGTCGCGCAGGACGCCGGCCGGTCGGAGCGGCAATCGATCAGCGCTCGATCAGCGCTCGATCAGAGCTCGATGATCCCGCGCTTCAGCGCGATCGTGACGGCATGCGTGCGGTCCTTCGCGGCCAGCTTGCCGAGGATGGTCCGCATGTGGACCTTCACCGTTTCTTCGGTCAGCGAGAGATGCTCCGCCACTTCCTTGTTGGCATGACCCAGCGCCACCAGGCGCAGCACCTGCGTCTCGCGCAGCGACAGCGCGCGGCTGCCGGCGTGCTGCGCGATGGCGGCCTCGATCGCCGGCGGCACCATCATCCGGCCGGCATGCACGCCGCGGATGGTGTCCAGCAGCTCGGTGCGCATCAGCCCCTTGAGCAGATAACCCACCGCGCCCGCCTTGATCGCGCGCGCGGCCTGGAAGTCGCCGGGGAAGGTCGTCAGGATCACGATCCGCGCCTGCGGGAACTCGCGCCGGATGGCGGTCATCGCCTCGATGCCGTCCATGTCCCGCATCCGCAGGTCCATCAGCGTCACGTCGGGCTGGTGCTGGCGGAAGCGCGACAGCGCTTCCAGGCCGGTCGTGGCCTCGGCCACCATGCGCATGTCGGGCTCGGCGTCGATGACCGTCGTGATGCCGCTGCGCATCAGCGCATGGTCGTCGACAGCCATCACGGTGATGGGGGAGGAAGTCGGAGCGGAGTCGTTCACGCGCGGTCAGCGGTCAGGTCGGAGGCGCCAGGATCGGCGGCGCGGAGGGCCAAGCGTAGCCGCAGCCGACGGTCCGGATCGCCCGCGGGGCCGATGCCCCTCCCTCGAAAGAGTTAGCCCGGATCTGTCGCGCCGGCGCCGCGCCCCACCGCCTCGTCCCACCGCCGCGGCTCGCCCGTTCCTCCCCCTGCATCTGCTAGTGTTCCGGCCCCATGACCCTGGCCCTCGCAACGTCCGTCGCCCCCCGCTTCGCGCCGCGGCCTTCGCCGGTGGCAGCGGGGTGGCGCGGGATCGCGGGGCTCATGATGGCGCTGCCGGTCGCCATGCTGGTCGCGATGCTGCTGCTGGCCGCGGGTCCGGCCCGGGCGCTCGATCGCACGCTGGCCTTGAACCAGTTCCATCACCGCGCCTGGACGGCGGCCGATGGCGTGCCGATGGAAACCTGGACCATGGCCCAGACGCCGGACGGCCTGCTCTGGATGGGCGGGCCGAACGGCCTGACGCGCTTCGACGGCGTGCGCTTCGAGCGCTTCCACCCGACGCCGCCCGCGGAGTTCCCGTCGGGCACCGTGGCGAAGGTGCTGGCCACGTCCGGCGGCGACCTGTGGGCAGCCTTTTTCCCGCGCGGGCTGGTGCGCATCCGCGGGGATCAGGTCTGGCGCGTGCCGGCCACGGAACCGGTGGCGTCGACCCGCATCCGGTACATCGCGGAGGACGCGGACGGTGTGATCTGGGCGGGCGGCGCCACGGAGCTCTTCCGCTTCGAGAACGATCGCTGGCAACGCATCGACGCGTCGTGGGGCGTGGAAGGCCGCGCCATCGACGGCGTGGTCGTGGACGGTCGCGGCACGGTCTGGCTCTGCGACAACGAGCGCCTGCTCGGACTGCCGCTGGGCGAGCAACGATTCCGCATGGTCGGCGACTGCAAGGACGCGACCAGCCTGCAGGTCCTGCGCAGCGAGGCCTGGCTGGTCTTCGCGAACGAGATGCGCAAGGTGCCGGCGCTGTCGCGCCTGCCCGTCGCGGGGGATCCCCGGCTGTCGACGCGGCGTGGATCGTCCACGGTGGTGGACCGCGACGGCAACCTGTGGACCGTCTTCTGCCCGGCCGGCCTGTGCCGCCGCCGGCTGCCCTGGCCGCTGGAAGGGGACCGCGTGCCGCTGAGCGGCGAGTACGAGCGCTTCGCCGCTCCCGAGGGTCTCTCGGGCGATTTCGGGATGATGATCCTGGAGGACGCGGAGGGCAGCCTGTGGGTCGCGACCAAGACCGGCCTGGACCGTTTCCGGCGCGCCCCGCTCGTGCCGGCGCCGTTGCCGCGAGCCACCAGCAACTTCGCGCTCGCGGCGGATCCGGACGGCGGGGTGACCGTGGCGGCGTTCTCGCCGGTGGCGTCGACCGTGTGGCGCCTGTCGGGCAGCGCGAGCGAGGCCGGGAAGGTCGCGGCGCCGGGCGCGCAGATCACCGCGACGGGCCGCGACCGTCAGGGGCGGCTCTGGCTGGTCGGGCCGGCGGGGCTCTGGCGCCGGGAGGGCGCGCGATGGGCGGAGGTCCCCCGACCGCCGGGTGTCGGCGAGCGGTGGATCAGCGGCATCGTCCCCTACGGCGACGGCCTGATGGTGGCCTTCCAGCGCGGCGGCGTGCAGACCTGGGAGAACGGCCGCTGGCAGCCGCTGGCCTTGCCCGGCCTGCCCTCGCCGCTGGAGGCGGCGGTGGCCTGGGCCGGCGACGGCACCTACTGGTTCGGACTCAAGGACAACCAGGTCCTGCGCTGGAACGACGGCAAGGTGCGCCGGTTCGGACCGGCGCAGGGCGTCGACGTGGGCGACGTCCTGCATGTCTACGCCGGCCGCACGCGCCTGCTGATCGCGGGCGAGCGCGGCGTGGCGATCCTCGGGGACAAGCGCTTCGTGCCCTTGACGACCGAGGTGCCGGAAACGCTGGCCGGCGTGTCCGGCATCGCCGAGACGGTGACCGGCGATCTCTGGCTCAACGGGCGCAAGGGCGCGGTGCACGTGCGGCGCGACGACCTGCGCGCCTACCTCGACGATCCCGCGCGGCCCTTGACGGTCGAGGTGCTGGACACGCTGGACGGGCATCCCGGCGGCGCGACGGCGTTCTGGCCGCAGCCGAGCGTGGTGGAGGCCGCGGACGGTCGCCTGTGGTTCGCGGGCACGACCGGCGTGGCGTGGCTGGATCCCCTGCGGCCGCGCCACAACCCGGTGGCGCCGGTGGTCCGCATCACCGGCTTGCGCGCCCATGGCGTCGACTACCCGTCGGGCGAGCCGGTGACGCTGCCCCGACACGCCGAGATGATGGAGCTGCGCTTCTCCGCGGCCAACCTCGCGGTGCCGGAACGGGTGCGTTTCCGCTACCGGCTGGATGGCGTGGACACCCGCTGGCGCGACGCCGGTGCGCGGCGGGAGACGGTCTACAACAGCCTCGGGCCGGGGAGCTACCGATTCCATGTCCTGGCCATCAACAGCGACGGCGTCGTGGCGCCGGAGGAAGCGGTCCAGGACATCGTCATCCCGGCCGCCTGGTATCAGACGGTGGTGTTCCGCGTGCTGTGCGGGGCGGCGGCGATCGCGTTGATCTGGGCCTTGCACCGGCTGCGCCTGAGGCAGGCCGCGCGGCGGGCGCGCGAGAAGATGCGCACCCGCATGGCCGAGCGCGAGCGCATCGCCCGCGAGCTGCACGACACCTTGCTGCAGGGCGTGCAGGGGCTGATCCTGCGATTCGAGACGCACTCGGCGCAGCTGCCGGCGGCGCACCCGGTGCGCGCGGCGATCGACGCGGACCTGGTGATGGCCGACGGCGTTCTGGACGAGAGCCGGCGTCGCGTGATGGCGCTGCGCGGCACCGCGCCGGTCGGCGCCAGTCTGCCGCGGGCGCTGGAGGACATCGCCTCGCAGCTGGCGCGGGACTACGACGGCGAGTTCCGGCTCGAGATCCTCGGCCAGGAGCGCCCGCTGCGGGCGGAGGTCCGCGACGAGCTGCGGCTGATCTTCGGCGAGGCGCTGCTGAATGCCTTCCGGCATGCCCGGGCCAACCGGATCACAATGACCTGGCGCTTCGGATGGTGGCGGCTTCAGGTCGAGCTGCGCGATGACGGTGCCGGCATGCCGGTGGATCTGGCGGCGACCGGCAAGCACGGGCACATGGGGCTCGCGTCGATGCGGGAACGGGCCCAGACGCTGGGGGCGACGCTCAGGATAGCGAGCGCGCCCGACAAGGGCACGACGGTCGCGCTGACGATGCGGGCATCCAAGGGCTATGCGGCCTGAAGCGGCCAGCCATCATCAACTTGCAGAAGGATCCACGATGAGTTCAAGACTGTTTGCCATCGCGACCGCCGCGGCGCTCGTGTCCTCAGTGGCCGTGGCGCAGACGCCCGCCGCCTCGATGGCTGCCTCGCCCGCGGTCAGCGCCGCGGTCGCCGATGCGAGCCGACCGGCCAAGGACGTCCAGCAGGACGCCTCGCGCCGACCGGTGGACCTGGTCGCCTTCTCCAAGGTGAAGCCCGGCGACAAGGTCATCGACGCGGTGCCGGGCAGCGGCTACTGGACGCGACTCTTCTCGACGCTGGTGGGACCGCAAGGCCGGGTCTACGCCTACGTGCCGGCCGAGTTCGCCGGCTTCAAGTCGAATCCACTGGCCACTGCCCGGGCCATCACGGCAGAGCCGGGCCATGGCAACGTCGAAGCGACCTCGAGCCCGCTCGCGGCGCAGCCGCCGGCGGCGATCCACAACACGCTCGACGTCTTCTGGACCTTCGAGAACTATCACGACTTCCACGACAGCTTCATGAAGGGGGCTGACGTGAACGCCTACAACCAGGCGGTCTTCAGCCTGCTGAAGCCGGGCGGCTACTACATCGTGGCCGACCACTCCGCCGTGGCGGGGTCAGGTCTGAAGAACACCGAGGACCTGCACCGGATCGATCGCGAGACGGTGAAGGCCGAAGTGATGAAGGCCGGCTTCGTGCTGGACGGCGAAACCGATGCGCTGGCCAATCCCGCCGACGACCGCACGCTGAAGGTGTTCGATCCGGCGATCCGCGGCAAGACCGACCGCTTCGTGCTGCGGTTCAGGAAGCCGGCGCAGTAAGCGGCCAGGCGGCCCGGGCGCCGCCTGCTGGCGCCGGATCACGCCGGATCACGCCCGCCCCCGCGCTCAGGGCAGCAGCACGATCTTGCCGATGGTCTGGCGGCTTTCCAGCGCGCGATGGGCTTGCGCGCCGTCTCGCAACGCGACCGTCTGCGAGATGCGCAGCGCGACGGCGCCTGAGCGGATCCAACCGAACAGCTCCGTCGCACGAGTCCGGCGCGCCTGGGCGGTCGTCAGCACGTTCCACAGGTCCCCGCCCACCAGCGTGAGCGAGCGATCCATGAGCAGCCGCGGGTCCACGGGCGCCGGGTCGCCCGCGGCCATGCCGTAGAACACGACCGTGCCGCCGGTGCGCGCGGCATCGAGGCTCTCTCGCAGCGTGGTGCCGACCGAGTCGTACACGACGTCCGCGCCGCGCCCGCCGGTGAGCGACTGCACGGCCTGCAGCCACCCGCCGGTCGGGATGACCAGGTCGACGCCGGCCTCACGCACGGCTTGCCGCTTGGCCTCGGTCGAGGCGATGCCGATGACGCGCGCGCCCAGATGCTTCAGGATCTGCACGAGCAGCAACCCGACGCCGCCCGCCGCGGCGTGCACGACGGCCCAGTCCCCCGGCCGCACCGCGTAGCTGTCGCGGCACAGGGACTGCGCCGTCAGGCCCTGCAACAGGCAGCCGGCGGCGGTCTCGAAGGCGATCTCGTCCGGCAGCGGAATGAGGCGACTCACGTCCACCGCGCAGAGCGCCGCGTTGGCGAACGGGCTGTCGGCGAAACCGACGCGCTGGCCGGGCCGCAAGCCGCTGTCCTCGGGCGCGGCGACGATCTCGCCCGCGCCCTCGTAGCCCAGGATCCACGGCGGCGAGCCGGCCAGGTGATAGTTTCCCCTGCGGCGGTAGACGTCCGCGAAGTTCAGGCCGATGGCGCGCATGCGCACCAGCGCCTGCCCGGGACCGGGCACGGGATCCGGCACCACGTCGTGGCGGAGGACGTCGGCATCGCCGAATTCGTGGAAGACCAGGGCGTGCATGGCGCCTCCTTACAGCGATCGCGTCAGGCCGCCATCGACGCGCAGGTTCTGGCCCGTGATGTAGCCGGCCCCCTCGGACGCCAGGAATGCAATCGTCGCGGCGATCTCGTCGCTGCGCCCGTAGCGCTGCATCGGCACGCTGTCGCGGCGTTCGTCGGTCGCGGGCAGGCTGTCGATCCATCCCGGCAGCACGTTGTTCATGCGGATGTTGTCCGCCGCGTAGGTGTCCGCGAAGATCTTCGTGAACGCCGACAAGCCCGCCCGGAACACGCCCGAAGTGGGGAACAGCCCGGACGGTTCGACCGCCCACGCCGTCGAGATGTTGATGATCGCGCCCGACTGCTGTTGCTGCATCGTCGGCACCACGAGCCGCGACGCGCGCACGACGTTGAGCAGGTAGGTGTCCATGCCGCGATGCCAGTCGTCGTCGGAGATCTCGAGCACCGGACCGCGGGGACCGTGCCCGGCGCTGTTGACCAGCACGTCGATGCGGCCCCAGCGCGCCAGCACCCGATCGACGAGACCGCGCAGGTCGGAGTCGGACTGGTTGGAGCCGGTGACGCCGATGCCGCCCAGCTCGCGCCCGAGCGCTTCGCCCTTGCCTGACGAGGACAGCACGGCGACACGGAATCCGTCCTGCGCGAGACGGCGCGCCGCGGCAGCGCCCATGCCGCTGCCCCCTGCGGTGATGATGGCGACCTTTTCTACTGTCTCTGCTGTCGTTGCTGTCTCTATGGTCATGAGCGCTCCTGTGCCTGGTCGTGCCGACGCCGGGAGGCCTCGATCCACGTTGCCCGCTACGCTATCAGCGCCGTCTCGATCCAGCGAGCCCGTCTGCCTACATTCATCCAGTAGAAAAGCTACAGTCCGCGCATGGCCAGTCCTTTGGAGATGCTCCCCTCGTTGAAGGCGCTTCGCGTCTTCGAGGTCGTGGCGCGGCATCTGAATTTCCGGCTCGCGGCGGAGGAACTCGAGGTGACGCAAGGCGCCGTGGCGCAGCAGATCCGCGCGCTCGAAGCCGACCTGCGCATCAGGCTCTTCGAGCGGCATCCGCGCGGCCTGACGCCGACGGGGGCGGGCGCCGCCTATGCGCGCCGCGTGCGGCTCGCGCTGGAGGACATCGCCGACGCCACGCGCCTGCTGCGCCCCGGCGACCGGCAGGTCACGATCAGCGTGGCGCCGACGATCGCCACCAAATGGCTGTTGCCGCGCCTGCCCCGCTTCACGGCGCGGCATCCCGACATCGACCTGCGGGTCCTGGCCACGGAACGCGTGTCCAGCTTTCAGGGGGAGGGCGTCGACCTGTCGATCCGGTGCGGACGCCCGCCGTTCGGTCCGGGTGTCGAGGCGCGATTGCTGCTCGAGAACCGACTGATTGCGGTGGGCAGTCCGGCGATGCTCGGCGGTGCGGCGGCCTTGTCCTCGGAGCAGCTGGCGAGCAGCCCCTTGATCCATGACGGGCATGACGCGTGGCCTGCCTTTCTGGCGCAGGCGGGTGTGGCGTCGCCGCCGTCCAAGGGCATCCGGTTCAACCAGACCGGCCTGGCGATCGACGCGGCGATCGCCGGTCAAGGCCTGGCACTCACCGGGCGTTTCTTCATCGAGCCCGATCTCGCCGCCGGACGCCTGGTGCAGGTGACGCCGCAGGTGATGCCGCTGGGCCTCGACTACCACCTCGTGTCGCCGCGACGCGCTCGCAGTGATGCGCCGCTGGAAGACGTCGCCGCGTGGCTGGTCGAGGAGGCGGCGAATCCGATTTGAGGGCCCTGCGCATGAAGGGCCAGAGGCTCGCTCTCCGGGTCTTCGTACGCGTCGTCCGCACCGGAAGCTTCCCGGCCTCGGCGTGGGATCTGGACCCGTCCCGGTTCAGGACACCGGTGCGGCGATCGCGCCCGTGCGCAGGCGCCCCGCGTCTTTCGCCGGCGGAAGGCCGAAGCGGCGCGAGTAGTCGCGGCTGAATTGCGAAGGGCTTTCATAGCCCACCCGGAAGCCGGCATTGGCGGCATCCAATCCCTCGCCCACCATCAGGCGACGGGCTTCCTGCAGGCGCAACTGCGTCCTGAACTCCAGGGGGCTCATCGCCGTGACGGCCTTGAAATGCTCATGGAAGGTCGAGCGGCTCATGCCGGCCACCTCCGCAAGCTCCTCGATGCGGAAGACCTCGCAGAAGTGCGCCCGGATCCACAGGATCGCGCGGGCGATCTGGGCATGGCGGCTGTTGGCCTGCGTCATCGCATGGATGACGCCGCCGTTCGGGCTGGTCAGCAGGCGATAGAAGATCTCCTGCATCGCGATCGGAGCGAGCGCGTCGATGTCCTCCGGCGTATCGAGCAAGCCAACGAGGCGGGTCACCGCATCGAGCAGGCCGGGCGTGATCGCATTCAAGGTCAGGCCGGACACGGCCTCGTCATGCTTGACGACCCGCGGGAACCGCAGCGCCAGTTCGCCTAGTGCCGCCGGATCCAGGTCCAGCTGCACGCTCAAGTAGGGATGCGTCGCCGAGGCCTCGATGACCGTCCCCATGATGGGCAGTCCGACGGACGCCACCAGGAAGCTCTCCGGGTCGTAGTGGAAGACGGCGTCGCCCAGCATGGCCCGCTTGCGCCCCTGCGCGACGAAACAGACGGTCGGTTCGTAGATCACCGGCATCGGCAGCGTGGGCGAGGACCAGCGGATCAACGTCGTCCCTGGCAAGGCGGTGGTGTGGAAACCATCGTCCTGGGCATGTCGCGCGATGGCGTCCCGGAACGTCTCGATCGGCGTCATGGGCAGGGGCTTTCAGGGTGCGGCGACACGCCTCATCGGGGTCGCCGGAGGATCGTACAAGAATTCAAGAAATGCGTTCTACCGCTGCCGTGGGCGGATCCGAAGAATGCGGACAGCGACGAGCCATGACTCGCTGCCTCATTCCCGATCAAGCACGATCAACAACGGAGAACGACGCATGACCTCCACGACTTCGCTCAACCAGTACCGACTGCTCGGCCGTTCCGGCCTGCGCGTGTCGCCGCTGTCGCTCGGCACCATGACCTTCGGTTCCGACTGGGGCTGGGGCGCCGACGACGCCGAAGCGCGGCGCATCTTCGACGCCTACGTCGATCGCGGCGGCAACTTCATCGACACCTCCGTCAACTACACCAACGGGGCGTCGGAGAAGATCCTCGGCCGCTTCGCGAAGGGCAAGCGGGAACAGCTGATCCTGGCCACCAAGTACACGATGGCCCGCGACCCGGCCAACATCAATTCCGGCGGCAATCACCGGTTCAACCTCGTGCGTTCGGTGGAGACCAGCCTGCGCCAGCTCGACACCGACCGGATCGATCTGCTGTATGTCCACGCCTGGGACTTCACGACGCGTCCGGACGAGGTGATGCGCTCGCTCGACGACCTGGTGCGCGCCGGCAAGGTGCTCTACCTGGGCATCTGCAACACGCCGGCCTGGCGGGTCGCGGAGCTGCAGACGCTGGCGGACCTGCGCGGCTGGTCGCCGCTGGTCGCGCTGCAGATCGAGTACAGCCTGGTGGAGCGGACCGTGGAGCACGAACTGCTGCCGATGGCCCAGGCGATGGGCCTCGGCGTGCTGCCGTGGTCGCCGCTGGGGGGCGGCATCCTCACGGGCAAGTACAGCCGCGCGGACCTGAGCGACGACAACGGCGCGGACGTCGCCAGCGACCGCAAGGGCGTCATCGCGTCGACGGGCCACCTCAACCAGCGCTCGCTGGACATCGCCGACGTCGTCGGTTCGGTCGCGGAAGAGCTGGGCGTGTCGCGCTCCCAGGTCGCGATCGCCTGGACGATGGCCCATGCCGCGGTGGTCTCGCCGATCCTCGGCGCGCGCACGGTGGCGCAGGCCGAGGACAACCTCGGCGCGCTGGAGGTCGTGCTGGGCGACGAGCACCTGGCCCGCCTCAACGCGGCCAGTGCACCCGCACCGATCTTCCCGGAGCGCTTCATCGGTCGACCGATGGCGCAGCAGCTCATCTTCGGCACCTCGCCGCTGAACGGACGGAGGTAAGCGATGAACGCGCGCAAGCTCCTGCCGCCGCTGATCGCCCGCATCGCCCTGGTGGCGTCGGCCTGCATCCAGCCGCCGGCCATCGCGGACAGTCTGCAGGCCCCGGCCTCCACCTCGGCCTCCGCGCCCGTCTCGGCGCCTCAGACCGAGACGGTCCGCAACAAGCAGGCGGTCGAGGCTGCCTTCGACCGGTGGGCCGCCGGTGGCACCAACTTCTTCGCAGAGATGGTGTCGCCCGAGGTGGTCTGGACGATCGCGGGCTCCGGCAGAAGTTCGGGCACCTATCGCGGCCGGGAGGACTTCATGGCCCGGGCGGTGCTGCCGTTCACCAGCCGCCTGCGGACCGCGCTGCGGCCGACCTCGCGGACCGTGTGGGCCGACGGCGATCACGTCATCGTCCACTGGTCGGGCGAGGCCGTCGCCGGAGACGGCCAGCCCTACCGCAACCGCTATGTCTGGATCTTCCGGATGCGCGGCGGCAAGGCGGTCGAGGCGACGGCCTTCCTCGACCTGGCGCCCTACGAGGACGTCATCCGGCGAGTGCCGGCGCCGACCGCTGAGGCGTCCGGGCGGTAGAGCCGCCGCCCCTGGCCTGTCCGATCAGGCCGGATGCTTCAGTGCCAGCAGCCCTCGGCATTGGCCAATCGTCATCAGACTCAAGGTCAGGATGTTGCGGCTCAGGGCTATGCCCTGGAGGCCTCGGACGGCGGCGTGCCAGGTCTTGCTCGCTACCTGAGGCCCCTGCGAAAGGAGGGTCTGCCAAACGAGCCTCAGATAGCCGCTCATCGTCAGCAAAAGTACGGCAGCGCCGACGGCGTCCGCCAGCATGATCAGCGCGCGCAGCTCAGGATTGGTCACCACCAGCAGCAGCCCCAGCAGGCCGATCACCTTGCGGTGCGTTTTGAAGAGCTTCAGAAATCTTTCCATGGCCCATTCTGGCAAGGGCAGCGTCAGTGGACCGTGAAGACTAACGGGCTGTGCAGTCCGGCGAGTTGCGTTGGGGTCCGATGAGCGGTTCAGGCTGAGAGCGGTCGTCGTCCGCCTTCATGCCTCTGCCAGATTCCACACCCGTCGCATGAAAGGCGAAACTCGAAAGCAGTACTCCGGAGGAGCCTCAGTCAGGCATGACCAATAGACGATAGTTGGCCTATGCAGGGCTGCTCGGGCAACTAACAGAGGCTCAATCGCTGACCAAGATGCGGCGAAATCCGATGCTGGCTCAGTGTCTTCAACGCATTGCAGAAGCACTTCCATCAAGGAAGCTCGCTGCTCGTCAGGCAAGTCGACGTCTCGGTAGACACCGAGAAATTCGTCAAACCTGGCAGCGTCGGCGACCTCCCACTCCCAGTCTTGCATTTGGTCGTCGTACGGCAGCCTAAATCTGGCTGCGAGCGCCACGCGGGCGGCGGTGGACGGCATGAATGTCGTAGCGGCTCCCAAGCTTGCTCCCATTCTTCAGCTCAGCATACTTGAGGCGCGCTGAACCGCGGGCTTGTTCAGGGCTGATGTCCGCTTCCGCTTCCGCTTTCGCTGAAAAGGCGCCCTTTCACCGCCTCCATTGACGCCCCCGCCCTGCATTCCATGGCGCTGCACAGCGAGTGCCATGAACCTGGCGTGGATCCGCGCGCCGAGCTCCGAGAGCCGATACGCCCCCTCAATCTGGGCGATGAGCTGCGGCGACAACTTTTCCGCGGCGTTGTGGGCACACCAGAGCGCACCGGCCATCGCGCTTACGGTGTCGACATCGCCTCCTACATTCGTGGTGATCCAGGGTGTCCCGGCTGAGGAGCGACTGCGCCAGATCGATCGACATCTTTGTGCCATCGGTGTATCGCCGCAAGCCGGTGGGTGTCTTGCCGATTAGTCGCCACAGCAGGCCGTTCAAGCGGGCCACCTTCGTGCGTGACGCCGAGCGCGTCATCCAGGGTCAAGCCGAGTAAGCGCCGCGATATTGGTCCTCGGTCAGGGTCATGCCAGGTGCAACGTCGGAAGCCAAGGGCGTCGAAGCTCAAGGAGTCGGCCTCGCTGTCGCCGAAGGCTGCGAGCGGTCTCCGTTCATCCGCCGCCAACGCATCTCACGCCGTCGCGTCGCGGCTTCGTCTTCCGGCGCTGGAGGGCGAGGTCGTCGATGACGAAACTCCATCCATCGACCCAACCAACCGCCGCCAGGAGAACGACATGACCCACCGCTTCAACATCGAATCCGCCACCAGCCGCACCATCAAGGCCGTTGCTTTCGGCGCGGTTGCCGCGGTGGTGATGGGCCTGGGCATGGCGCACGCGGAAGGCCAGCGCGAGATGCGCGCTCAGATCGTCACGCTGGATCCGGTGGTGATCACCGTGAAGCGCCAACAGCTGCCGACCGTGTACGTGACGGGACGCCGTGATGCATCGGCCGACGACACCCAAGTCGCGTCGGCCCTGTGATCCCTGACAGTTGCGTTGCTTCGATGGGGACTGCCACCGGCTGACGCCCGAGGATCACTCCCGAATGAGAACGCCCGGCTCGTGCCGGGCGTTTTGCGTTGGAGTTCGCCTTCTTGCTGGAAGCGGTCCGGCCTGCGGGTCGCTCACAGGCGCGGGTGAGTCTCGGCAGACATCCCCTCCGCTTCATCCCCCATTTTCTGCAGTCTGTCGCCCCCCGCTGGGAGCGCGAGGGGGGTCTTGCTATGGTGTGCTACATCAGCAACACACCGGCGCTCCGCGCCCCGCGTCATGCACAGCTGGAACGATCAAGCGCCGATCTATCAGCAGCTCGCCGACCGACTGGCGTCGCAGCTGCTCGACGGCGATCCCCCGGAGGGCGAAGCGCTGCCTTCCGTGCGCACGCTGGCAAGCCAGTACCTCATCAACCCGCTGACCGTCAGCCGCGCGCTGCAGGCCCTCGTCGACGAGGGCCTCGTCGAGAGCCGCCGCGGCGTGGGCATGTACGTGCGCGACGGCGCCCGCATCCGCTTGCTGCACACCGAGCGGGAGCAGTTCCTCCAGGAGGAATGGCCCCGCCTGCGGGAGAAACTTCGCCGCCTGGGCCTCCGGCCCCAGGACCTGAAATGGGAGGACGCATGAAGACGCTCATCGAGGCCAGCCATCTGAGCCTGAACTACGGCCGCAAGGCCGCCCTGCAGGACCTGTCCTTCACCATCCCCGCCGGCCGCGTCGTCGGGCTGCTCGGCCACAACGGCGCCGGCAAGACCACGCTGATGAAGACGCTCGTCGGCCTGAAGCGCGCCGAAGGCGAACTCCGCGTGCTCGGCCTGGATCCGCATGCCGACCGCGCCCAGCTCCTGACCTCGCTCTGCTACATCCCCGACGTCGCCGTCCTGCCGCGCTGGGCTAAGGTCTCCGAGCTGATCCGCCTGATGGCCGGCCTGCAGCCCAGGTTCTCCGCCGACCGCGCCCGTCAGCTGCTCAGGCGCACCTCGGTCACTGAGAACGACAAGGTCAAGCACCTCTCCAAGGGCATGGTCACGCAGCTGCACCTCGCGCTGATCGCGGCCATCGACGCCAAGCTGATGATCCTGGACGAGCCGACGCTGGGCCTGGACGTGATGTCGCGCAAGAGCTTCTACGAGATGCTCATCGACGAGTGGTGCGACGGCGAGCGCTCGGTGCTCATCTCCACCCACCAGGTCGAGGAAGTGGAGAGCCTGCTGTCCGACGTGCTGATGCTCGACGAAGGCCGGCTGGTGCTGAACATCTCGCTGGCGGAGATGGACGAGCGTTTCGTCGCGCTGTCGCACGACCCCGACGCCGCGGAGCTGGTCGCCGCCAACCACCCGCTGCTGCGCTACCGCGTCCAGGGCCGCCCCGCCGCGCTCTTCGACGGCGTGCCGCCCGACGCCGTCGCCCATCTGGGCCAGCGCGTGCGCCCCAGCCTCGTCGACCTGTTCATGGCGCTGACCCGCAAGCCCGAGCGCCAGGCGACCGAAGCCTGACCGGTCCGACCGGGCCCGACAGCAACGCTCAGAGACGCTCAGCGACCTCTTCTAAGGATCACCCCCATGACACTCTTCAACACGCTGCTGCTGCGCGAGTGGCTGCAATACAAGCGGGCCTGGATCGGCCTGGTGCTGGCGCCCGTGCTGGTGCTGCTGGTCCTGGTGCCGTTCAGCCAGGTCGACGGCATCGACGTGCCGAGCCCCGAGCCGGTGGCGCTGATCGCCGGCCTGCTGACGGTCGGCCTGGTGCTGGCGCTGGCGCTGGCCGTGTCCGTCTACCAGCTGATGGGCCTGGCCCGCCGCGACCAGCAGGATCGTTCGATCGAGTTCTGGTCCTCGCTGCCCGGCAGCCATGCGGCGAGCATCGGCGCGCCCATCGTCGCCCACGGCATCCTGGTGCCCGTCGTCGCCACGCTGCTGGCGCTGGTCGGCGGCGCGATCGTCGGGTCGGCGATGGCGTTCAAGGAATTCGGCTTCGCCGCGCTGCAGCAGACGCAGTGGGGCGCGCTGTTCCAGGCCACCCTGTGGCTCGGCCTGCGGCTGGCCGTCGGGCTGGTGCTCGCGGCGCTGTGGCTCTCGCCCATCGTGCTGGCGCTGATGGCCGCCTCGGCCTGGCTGAAGCGCTGGGGCGCGCCGCTGCTTGTGATCGCGGTCTCGGCCTTCCTCAACATCTACAAGAACGAAACCGCCGCGGAAGTGCTGCGCAACGCGCTGATCACCCAGGTCGCCGGCGTCGGCCGCTCGCTGGTCCAGACCGGGACCAAGCTGGTCGTTGATTCGGACAGCGAAGGCCACCTCAACCTGCAGGACTTCTTCAACATGCTCTACAGCTTCCCGGATTACGCCCGGGAAGGGCTGCCGCAGGTGCTGCAGGCTGCGTGGCATCCGCAGTTCATCGGCGGACTGATCCTGGCAGGCCTGTGCTTCTGGCTGCTGGTGCTGCAGCGCAAGCGCAGCCTCTGAACGGACAGGAAGCGCCCCTCGCGGGCGCTTTTTTCATCCCACCGTTCATCCCATCGACGGGAAGGGGCTGACGCCGATGATCAGCCGGTGCAGCCCCATGACCAGCGCGATCCAGGCGACCACGCCGATCGCGACCGAGATCACCGTCCCCCTGGCGGTCCCCGCGGGCGGCGGCGGCGTGGGACGGCGCCGGGCCGATCGGAAATCCAGGATCGCCCAGGCCAGGAAGGCGCCGAACAGCACGAGGTCCGCGACGGTGTTGTTGGCCAGCAGGTGCCCGAAGGCCCACAGCTTCACGGCCAGCAGCATCGGGTGATGCAGCTTCGCCTTGAAGTGGTTGCGCGGCACATGCGACGCCGCCAGCAGGACCAGCGAGGGCAGCATCAGCAGCCCGGCCAGGTGGTTCATGCCGCGGGGCGTCGCCCACAGCGGATGCGGATCCAGCCGCGCCTGCCCGTAGCCCCAGATGATCAGCAGCAGGCCGATCACGGAGACGGCGGTGTAGCTGAGCTTCCAGCGTTTCTCGCCCCAGGCGGCGAGGCGGCTGTCGCGCCAGGCTGGCGCCACGATGCGGACCGAATGCGGTCCGAGGAAGAGGATCAGTCCGAGGATGAGTGCCCACATGGTGAAGTCGCTCCTTTGCGGCGCGGACTATGCGCTCGCCGGGCGGACATCACCAGCGGTATCCGGATCAAGAGACCGTTGTCGCGGGCAGCGGGAATGCGGGCGAACTCACCAGGGCGGCGGACGACGGGTCCGTCGGCGCCCGGACCTGGCGCAGGTCGCCTTCGGCATGGTCCAGCCAGGCCATCGCGGCCAGCAGGGCCAGCACCGCGACGACGATGCCGATCGCGGGCAGCAGCAGGCGGCGCCAGCGGTGGGCGGCAATGGGCGGCTGCGCCGGAATGGGCGGCGCGGCGCCGTGCAGACGGGCAGGGGCTTTCATGGCGGAACTCCGGTGGACGTGGAGGTCGCCGCGGGGCTCAGGGCAGCACGGCGCCGAGGCCCCACAGCAGCGTCGGATAGACAGCGCCCCAGGCCACCGCGAGGATCGCGAGGGCCTTCATGCCGATGAAGATCGGCGGGACGTGCTTGGCGGTGACGGTGGGCTTCGACATGGTGCGCTCCTTGAGCTGGCGACTCATGGTCTGCAAACGGCGTGCCAGCTCGGCGCGTTGACGGCCGAGGCCGTCCAAAACATGACGTTACGCACGCGCCACGGGACTGACATGATCCGCACGCGGCGGCGCCGCGTCTCCGGACGCGGACCCGCGCGGCCGTTTCATCCGCCGGCGAGCCTCACGCGCTCCGGTCCACCCGCAGCGCCAGCAGCACCGAGGTGTGGGTCTTGATCACGCCCTCGATGTCGCCGATCTCGTCGAGGAGCGCGTCCAGGCGCGCCGTGCTGTCGGCGCGCAGCGTGGCCATGTAGTCGAACTCGCCGCTGACCGACGCCAGTTGCCGCAGCTCGGGCAGCCGCGAGAGCAGCTTCACCACCTCGCGCCCGGCGCGGGGCTGCACCGTGATGCCGACGAAGGCCTGGACGCCGCGCTCGAACGCCTCCCCGCCCAGGCGCACCGTGTAGCCGGCGATCAGCCCGTCGGCCTCCAGCCGCGCCAGCCGCGCCACCACGGTGGTGCGGGCCACGCCCAACTTGCGTGCAAGGTCGGCCGTGCTTTCGCGCGCATTGGACTGCAGCAGCGCGATCAGGTCGCGGTCGGTCTGGTCGCGCAGGGTGGCGGGCGAGGAGGGCGATGAGGCCGATGAGGCCGATGAGGCCGATGAGGCCGGCGATGCGGTGGCCGGGGTGGGCGCGGTCTTCTTCGCGTTCATGGCGGAGGCCTTCGACAGGCTGTGACGGAGTGCTCGGGATAAACCCTCGTTTTCGCCGGAATGGAGGATCCGACTGACGGATCGTCAGTATCGAGGTCTTTTTCGTCGAAGTCGCGCTTTCTTTCGTCAGCGGAGCTTCGGACACTGCGGGCATCGCATCTGAAACCTCATCCGCACAGGATCACAAGGAGAACGACATGAAAGTGGCACTGCTGGGCGCCGGACACATCGGCCAGACCATCGCTCGACTGCTGCAAGGCAGCGGCGACTACCAGGTCACCGTGATCGACAAGAACGCCGCCGCGCTGCAGCTGCTGGCCGGCCAGGGCCTCGCGACGAAGACGGTGGACACCGAAGACAAGTCCCAGCTCGCCGCCGCGCTGCGCGGCAACGACGTGGTGGTGAACGCGCTGCCGTACCACCTGGCCGTCACGGCCGCGCACATGGCGCTGGAAGCCGGCTGCCACTACTTCGACCTCACCGAGGACGTGGCCGCGACCAAGGAAATCAAGCGCATCGCCGAAGGCGCGAAGACCGCCTTCATGCCGCAGTGCGGCCTGGCGCCGGGCTTCATCGGCATCGTCGCGCACCACCTGGCCAAGAGCTTCGACTCGCTGAGCGACGTGAAGATGCGCGTCGGCGCGCTGCCGGCCTTCCCGACCAATGCGCTGAAATACAACCTGACCTGGTCCGTCGACGGCCTGATCAACGAGTACTGCCATCCCTGCGAGGCGATCCACGACGGCGTGTCGATCGCCGCGCTGCCGCTGGAAGGCCTGGAGCATTTCTCGCTGGACGGCACCGAGTACGAGGCCTTCAACACCTCCGGCGGCCTGGGCACGCTGTGCGAGACCTGGGAGAACAAGGTCCGCAACCTGGACTACAAGACCGTCCGTTATCCCGGCCACCGCGACCTGATGATGTTCCTGCTGGACGACCTGGCGCTGAAGAACGACCAGGAGAAGCTCAAGGACATCATGCGCAAGAGCATGCCGGCGACGATGCAGGACGTGGTGCTGGTGTTCGTGACGGTGTCGGGCATGAAGAACGGCGTGCTGATGCAGGAAGTCTTCGCCCGCAAGATCTTCGCCGAGCGCGACGGCGCCCAGCCGCTGTCGGCCATCCAGATCACCACCGCGGCCGGCATCTGCGCCGCGGTCGACCTGTTCCGCGAAGGCAAGCTGCCCCAGTCGGGCTTCGTCCGTCAGGAAGAAGTGGCGCTCCCCGAATTCCTCGCGAACCGCTTCGGCAAGGCCTACCAACAGTCGCGTCAGGTCGAATCGATCGGCTGATCGGTCGATCGGTCGGCCGATCGATCGCATCCGTCGATTCGATCGGCCCCTCGCACGACTTGCCTGAACGCCTGAAGGAGAATTCCCCGATGACTTCCACCACCACCGACCTGCTGGCCGCCCTGGGCGTGCCGGCCGCCGCCGTCACCGGCGGATCCATGACCGTCCGCAGCCCCATCGACGGCGCCGTGATCGGCGCGGTCCATGAGGCCAAGGCCGCCGACATGACCGCCGCGATCGCGAACGCGCAGCAGGCCTTCCTGTCTTGGCGCACCGTGCCGGCGCCCAAGCGCGGCGAACTCGTGCGCCTGTTCGGCGAAGAGCTGCGCGCCAACAAGGCGGCGCTGGCCCGCCTGGTCTCGCTGGAAGCCGGCAAGGTGACCAGCGAAGGCGAAGGCGAAGTGCAGGAGATGATCGACATCTGCGACTTCGCCGTCGGCCTGTCGCGCCAGCTGCACGGCCTGACGATCGCCAGCGAGCGTCCCGGCCACCGCATGATGGAGCAGTACCTGCCGCTGGGCGTGGTGGGCATCATCTCGGCGTTCAACTTCCCCGTGGCGGTGTGGGCGTGGAACTCGGCGCTCGCGCTGGTCTGCGGCGACACCTGCGTCTGGAAGCCCAGCGAGAAGACCCCGCTGACGGCGCTCGCGACGCAGGCGCTGTTCGAGAAGGCCGTCGCCCGCTACGAGGGCGCGCCGAAGTTCCTGTCGCAGGTCCTCATCGGCGGCGCCGGTGTCGGCGAAGCCATGGTCGACGACACGCGCGTCGCGCTGGTCTCCGCGACCGGCTCGACCCGCATGGGTCGCGCGGTCGGCCCGCGCGTCGCGGCGCGCTTCGGCCGTTGCCTGCTGGAGCTGGGCGGCAACAACGCGATCGTCGTCACGCCGAGCGCGGACCTGGACCTCGCCGCGCGCGGCATCCTGTTCGGCGCCTACGGCACGGCGGGCCAGCGTTGCACGACGACCCGCCGGGTGATCGCGCATGACTCGATTCACGACGAACTCGTCGCCCGCCTGAACCGCGCCCGCGCACAGCTGAAGATCGGCAGCCCGGTCGAGCCCGGCAACCTGATCGGCCCGCTGATCGACAAGGCGGCCTTCGACGCGATGCAGTCGGCCCTGGCCGCCGCGCGCGAGCAGGGCGGCGAGGTCAGCGGCGGCGAACGCGCGCTGGCATCCCAGTACCCGGAAGCGTTCTACGCGGTGCCGGCGCTGGTCCGCATGCCGGCGCAGTCGGCGATCGTGAAGCACGAGACCTTCGCGCCCATCCTGTACACGCTGAAGTACAAGACGCTGGACGAGGCGATCGCGCTGCAGAACGACGTGCCGCAGGGCCTGTCCTCGGCGATCTTCACCAACGACATCCGCGAGGCCGAGACCTTCGTCAGCGCCAGCGGTTCCGACTGCGGGATCGCCAACGTGAACATCGGCACCTCGGGCGCGGAGATCGGCGGCGCCTTCGGCGGCGAGAAGGAGACCGGCGGCGGCCGCGAATCCGGCTCGGACGCGTGGAAGGCCTACATGCGCCGCACCACCAACACCGTCAACTACTCGCGCGAGCTGCCGCTGGCGCAGGGCGTGAAGTTCGATGTCTGAGCGGAGCGGGGAACTGACGGCATCGACGGTGTCAACGGCTTCAACAGCGCTCACGGCCTTCACGGCCAGGGTCGCTGCGGCGGCGGACAGCGGATTGTTCCAGCTGCTGCGCGGCGCCCTCGGCGACGAGCCGGCCCGCGCCGCCTTCGCGCGCGTGCAGGTCGTGCAGGCGCTGCTGCGTCCGGCCGGCGAGCGCGTGTCGCGCGCCGAGCTGGCGCAGGCGTTGAACATGGCGCTCTTCCTCGACGTGACCGATCGCGTGCCGATGGCGGCGGCCTATGTGGCCGACCTGCAGCGCGACGGGCAGCAGCTGATTTTCGACCACGGCGCGCTGCGCACGGTGGCCTGGCCGTCCGGCGCGCTGCCGCCGGGCGAGGCCGCGATCACCCGCGTGTTGAGACCGCTGGGCTTCGCGATGGCGGCGACCTATCCGCTGCCGCGGCTGAAGATGACCGGCCGCGCCTGGCGCCACGCCGACTTCCCGGAAGACATCGCCCAGTTCTTCGTGTCGGAACTGCATCCGGAGCGTTTCTCCGGCAGCTTCCAGGAGGCGGTGACGCGGGTGCTGTCGACGTCGCAGGATCCGCTGGCGCCCGGTGAGCTCGCGCTGCTGGAGCAGCTCGCGCGCGACGGCGAGCTGCCGACCGCGTCGGCGGTGGCGCTGCTCCCGAAGCTGGTCGGCTGTTTCGCCCGGCAGCATGCGCTGTTCGAGGCGGACGACTACCAGCTGCTGCTCAGCGAATCGGCCGAGATGGCCTGGATCGCCACCGAAGGCAATGCCTTCAACCATGCGACCGATCGCGTGGCCGACATCGAGTCCGTCGTCGCGGCGCAGCGCGCGCTCGACCGGCCGGTGAAGGACACGATCGAGACCTCGGCGACCGGGCGCGTGCGTCAGACCGCGTTCAAGGCAGCGCGCGTGATGCGCGAGTTCCTCGATCGCGGCCAGCGCGTGAGGCTGGAGGTGCCGGGCAGCTTCCACGAATTCATCCAGCGCGCGCCGCTCGATGAGTCCGGCGCGTTGGACCTGGCCTTCGACGCGGGCAACGCGACCGGCATCTTCAAGATGACGGCCGGCGCCGCCAAGGATGCCGACACGGCGGGCGAGGCCGCGGCGTGCTGAGCTTCCAGGCCGGCGGTTTCCTCGCGGAGGCGATCGGCGTCTGCGGCGAGGCCTTCGTGCAGGTGGGCGCGGACATCGAGCCGCGCTTCCTGCAGCCGGCGCGCTACGCGGCGGGGCGGGCGGCCGCGCTCGTGCGCCCAGGCAGTCGCGACGAGGCGGCGCGGGTGCTGGCGCTTGCGGCGGCCTGCGGGCTGCGCGTCGTGGTCCAGGGCGCGCACACCGGCCTGGTCCGCGCGGGCACGCCGGACGACGCGCATGGCGAGGTGCTCCTGAGCACCGAGCGGCTGCGCGAGGTCTTCGAGCTCGACCTGCTCGACCGTACGCTGCGCGTGTCGTCGGGCTTCCGGCTGTCGGAGATCAACGAGCGCCTCGAACCGCACGGCCTGTGGTTCCCGGTCGACCTGAGCGCGGATCCGTCGATCGGCGGCATGGTCGCCCACAACACCGGCGGCACGCGCATGCTGCGCTACGGCGACGTGCGGGCCAACACGCTCGCGCTGGAGGTGGTGCTGGCGGAGCCGGCGGGTCAGGTCCTGCGCCTGGGCCAGGGGCTGCAGAAGGACAACTCGGCGTTGGCGTTGGGGCAGCTGTTCATCGGCTCGTCGGGCAGCCTCGGGCTGATCAGCGAGGTCACGATCAAGCTCGCGCCCTTGCCGCGTCAGCGCGCCGTGGCGCTGGTGGCGCCCGCGTCGCTGGCGGAGGTCTTTCCGCTCTACGCCGACGTGATGCAGCGCTGGGGCGGACTGGTGTCCGCCTTCGAAGGCATCAGCCGCGCGGCGCTGGAGGCGGGACTCCACGGCCAGGACGTGGCGCGGTGGTTCGAAGGACACCTGCCGGACTACGCGATGCTCATCGAACTCAGCAGCGAGCTGCCGGCGGATCAACTGGCGCTCGACGGACTGCTGCAGGGCTGGCTGGAAACCGGATTCGAATCCGGGCGCGTGCGGGATGCGGTGCTGGATGCCGACGAGGCGATCTGGGGCCTGCGCCATCGCATCAGCGAAGGATTGCGGGTGCAGGGCAAGGTGATCGGACTCGATCTCTCGCTGCCGCGCAAGCACTTCATGGCCTTCCGCGAACGCGGGGCGGTTTGGCTGGCCGGGCGCTTCCCGCAGGTGCGGCTCGCCGACTTCGGCCACCTCGGCGACGGCGGGATGCACTTCAACATGGTGTGGCCGGCGACGGCCGGCGCGCTCACGCCGGAGCAAGAGCTGACCCTGCGCGAAGGCCTCTACGCGCTGGTCGCGGAGCTCGGCGGATCGATCAGCGCGGAGCACGGGGTCGGGCCTCAACTGCAGGCGGCGTACCGGGCGCATTGGGAGCGCGTGGAGCCCGCGATGCTGGATTGGGCGAGGAGAGTACAGACGTTGTGGGATCCGCACACCCGTCTTGGAAAAGTGAGCTGGGGCGGTTGAATCGCTTGCCAGTATTCGAAACCGTGCTAAAGTCCAATTCTTCGCTGCAACGCAGTTGACGCGAAGACAAATCCTGAAAGCCCAGGTGGCGGAATTGGTAGACGCACTAGTTTCAGGTACTAGCGGGTAACTCCGTGGAGGTTCGAGTCCTCTCCTGGGCACCAAATATGAAAAGCCGGCTTCCAGCCGGCTTTTCTCATTCTGAAGCCCAGGAAGTGATGTCCAGTGGACATCACGGGGGGACTCGAATGGTTGGGACCGGGAGGTCCCAACCGGGGTCGCGCTTGCGTGACCGAGTCCTCTCTGAGGTGGCAGCGAGCGGCGTTCAAATGCTCCGTGACCCTCTCCCCCCGCGGCCGTGTCCATATGGCAAAGTCGGGCGAGCATTCCGGATCCCTATGCCGCCACGTAAACCCGCCACCATCATCGACGTTGCCCGAGAAGCGGGGGTCTCCATCAAGACGGTCTCCCGGGTCCTGAACCAGGAGCCGGGCGTCCATGCCGAAACCCGCGAGGCGGTCCTCAAGGTCGTGGCCGACCTCAAATACCGCCCCAAGCAATCCGCCCGCAGCCTGGCCGGCGGGCGCTCCTTCCTGATCGGCCTGCTGTACTACGACCCGTCCGCGGCGTTCGTCGGCGGTGTCCAGCAGGGCGCGACGCTGCGCTGCCGCGAGGCGGGTTACCACCTCGTCGTCGAGTCGCTCCACAACGACGCGCCCGACCTCGCGATGCAGGTCGACCGCATGGTCTCGGCGCTGCGCCCCGACGGCATGATCCTCACGCCCCCGCTGTGCGACAACCCGCAGGTCCTGGCCGCCTTGCGTGAAAGCCAGACTCCCTGCGTGCTGATCTCTCCCGCCGCGGACGAGCCCGACCACCCGAGCGTCCGCATGGACGACGTCCACGCCGCGGAAGAGATCACCAACCTGCTGATCAGCCTGGGCCACACCCGCATCGCGATCATCAAGGGCGCGAAGGAGCAGGTCGCGTCCAAGCGCCGCTACCAGGGTTACCTGGCCGCCTTGAGGGCGCACAAGCTGCCGCTGGACAAGGATCTGGTGGTGCAGGGCGACTTCACCTTCGACACCGGGGTCGAGGCCGCCTACCAGTTGCTGAGCCGCCGCCAGCGTCCGACCGCGGTCTTCGCGAGCAACGACGACATGGCGCTGGGCGTGCTGGCCGCGGCGCAGCGGCTTGGCCTGGCGGTGCCGGGCGATCTCTCGATCGCCGGCTTCGACGACACGCCTGCGGCCGCGCGCGTGTGGCCGCCGCTGACGACGGTGCGCCAGCCGATGGACGACATGGCGCGTGTCGCGGTCGACCTGCTGATCGGAGCGCCGCGCGACGCCGAGCCCGAGCTGGAGACCGACGAGGCCGCGACATCCCGACATCGCGTCCTGCCGCACGAACTGGTCGTGCGCGATTCCACCGCGGTGCTCGGCACGACCACCGCGCCTCGTCTCAGGAAGGTCTGAGCGCCGAGGGGCTTGAGCGCCGAGAAGCCCGAGGCCTGCCTCGGCACGCGTGCCTCAGGACGCGGACCCCACGAGGCCCTTCAGGCGGCCCGCCGCCCTGTCCGCGCGAGCAACTGTTCGATCAACACCCGATGCGGCGGCAGGTCCCGCAGCGCATGCGCGCCGAGCTGCGCGATCGTCGCGAACTCCCGCCGTGCGTCCTCGCCGCGCATCAACGCGGCGGCGCCGGTGCCGAGCTGCGTCTTGTATTCCATCCCGTACAGCACGTACTGCCAACTCGCCGGCAGGTACATCTCGACGTCGGTGATGAAGTCCAGCCGCTGCGGCGGCCGGCAGCGCCACATCGCGAGCTTCTCCTTCAGCGACTCGGTGAACGAGGCCGGATCCGCGTTGTCGCGCCAGAACGCCGTGTCCGTGCGCTGCGTCAGCCCGTAGTGCAGCTTGATGAAATCGACGATCCGCGCGTAGCGCTCGCTCATGAACGCGTTGAAGTGCTTCGCCACCGGCGCCGTGTCGCCGTTGAACGGGAACAGCTGTCCGATCAGGTAGGCCGCCGTCTCGATGAGTCCGATGCCCGATGATTCCAGCGGCTCCAGGAATCCCCCCGACAGGCCGACCGCGACGCAGTTCTTCACCCATTGCGTCTCCCGATACCCGATGTTGAGCGCGAGCTTGCGCGGCGTCAGCGCCTCCGACGCCGGCCCGATGTAGCGACGCAGCGCGCGCTCCGCCTCCGCGTCGTCACAGTGCCGGCTGCTGTAGACGTGGCCGATGCCGCGCCGCTCCTGCAGCCCGATGTCCCAGATCCAGCCGTGGTCCTGCGCGCTGGCGATCGTGTACGACGCGATCGGCGCGTCGGGCCGCGCATAGGGCACCTGCATCGCCAGCGCGCTGTCGACGAAGAGCACGTCGCGCATCGACTTGAACGGCGAGCCCAGCGCCTCGCCGATCAGCCGCGCGCGGAAGCCGCTGCAATCGACATACAGCCCGGCCCTCAGGGTGCCGGCCTCCTTCGTATGCACTGCGGCGATTGCGCCCTGTTCATCGAGGTCCACGCGATCCACCGTGGCGATCACGCGCTTCACGCCGAGGGCCTGCCCATGTTCCGCCAGCAGCGTCGCGAAACGCCCGGCGTCGAAGTGGTACGCGTAGTTCAGCGGGCCGAGGAAGTCCCCATCGCTCGCGCGTTTCGGCCCGTGCCGCGCGTCGGCGACGGCTTTCTGCAGCGTCACCGCCTCGGCGAACCCGCGTCCCTCGCCGGCGTCGCCCATCAGCCAGTACGGCAGCAGTTCCGGCGCGCCGGGGCGCTGGCTCGGTTGGCTGAAGGGATGGAAGTAGTGATCGGCGCCCGGAGTGCCCGGCGGCCGCACCCAATGCTCGAAACGGATGCCCTGCTTGTAGGTCGCCGAACAGGCCTCGAGGAACTCCGCCTCCCCGATGCCGATCGCCGCCAGCGTGCCGCGGATCGAGGGGAAGGTGCCTTCGCCCACGCCGATGATGCCGATGTCGCTGGACTCCACCAGCGTGATGCGGATGCCGCCGTGCGCGGTGCCGAGCTGCCGCGCGAGGAATGCGGCGGTGAGCCAGCCGGCCGTGCCGCCGCCGACGATGAGGATGTCCTGGATGGGCTGCATGGGCTGCATGGGGCTTGTCTCCTGAGGTCTGCCGGTGGATCCCGATCTACGGGTAAATGATAGTGAGCAAAATGACAACGATGTCAATCCGAGCGTTGACAACGTTGTCATGCGTTGCCTACGATGCACGCAAATTAGAAGAACACCACCCGGAACAGAGCTTCGATTCGAGAGCCACCAGGAGACAACATGACTGACCGCCTCATCCGCCGGCCGCGCCTCGGCCTTTCTTCGCCCGTCCAGATCGCCGTGCTTGCGCTGCTGGCCGGAGCGGCCCACGCCCAATCGACCGAGGCCCCCGCGCCGGCGCCGCAGGCCGACACCAGCGCCGCCGCGGCCGCCGCCGACGGCAAGGAGAGCAAGGCCCTGCCTCAAGTCGTCGTCACGGCGACCAAGCGGGCCACCTCGCTGCAGAAGACCCCGATCGCGGTGACCGCGATCAGCGCGTCGACCATCGACGACGCCCACGTCAAGAGCATGCTCGACGTGTTCAACCTCGTGCCCAGCATGCAGGGCACCGGGCAGGGCGACCACGGCATCGTGAGCATCACGCTGCGCGGCATCGGCAACGACTCCGCCAAGACCGAGTACGCCGACCCCGAGGTCGCGCTGTTCGTCGACGGCGTCTTCGCGCCGCGCCCCGAAGGCGCCGCGACCATGCTGTTCGACCTCGACGGCATCGAAGTGCTGCGCGGCCCGCAGGGCACGCTGTGGGGACGCAACTCCACCGTCGGCACGATCAACATGAAGACGGCCAAGCCGGTGCTGAAGGACAACTCCGGCTACGTCGAGCTCGGCACCGGCACCTACAACCGCCTGGGCGCCAAGGGCGCGATCAACATCCCGCTGAGCGACACGCTCGCGGCGCGCGTGGCCTTCATCCACGAGCAGCACGACGGCTACGTCGACTACCAGAAGCCGACGCAGTACACGATCGCGCAGCAGCAGGCCGCCTACAACGCCCAGAACACGGCCGGCACCTTGCCGCCGTTCCAGCCGATCAACTACAACCTGTTCACCACCGGCGGACCGAAGTACAACGCCCAGGACCAGACCGCCGCGCGCCTGAGCCTGCTGTGGCAGCCGATCAAGGAATTCCGCTGGGACGTGTCGGTGGAGCAGTTCGCCGACCGCGGCACGCCCTCGATGAGCCTGATGCAGACGCCGCGGGCCGGCGAGAAGCTGTGGTCCGCGCTGATCGACACCGCGCCGTCGCTCAAGCGGGATTCGACCTCGATCCGCAGCCGCATGGAATACGACCTGGGCGGCATGTCGCTGGCCTACGTCGCGGGCTACACGCACTTCAAGGGCTCGGGCACCTTCGACCAGGACTTCGGCGTGCAGATGCCGACCAGCTTCACGACGGGCGCCACCCACCAGGAAGACAACACCGTCTGGACCAGCTACCGCAGCCAGAGCCATGAGCTGACGCTGCAGAGCACGCAGAAGCAGACCATCGACTGGGTGCTGGGCCTGTACTACGCGGCCGAGGACAACGGCATCCGCTTCGACATCCCGATCATCAACGGGACGCAGCAGGGCACCGTGAACTGGCAGGGTTCGTTCATCCAGCCGAAGGAGACGGTCGATTCCAAGGCCGCCTTCGGCCAGGCGACCTGGAACCTGACCGACGCCTTCCACGTGACCGGCGGCCTGCGCTACACGCATGACGACCGCAAGAACATCGGCGGCCGCGGCTGGACCTGGGCCGGCAACGCGGCCGCACCGCAGATCCCGCTGAACCCGACGATCGACCCGACCGATCCGGCCAACGGCTACCAGGCCGGCAACATCAACGACGCGCACTACACGGGCAGCAAGACGACCTGGCTGGCGCGCGCGACCTACGACATCGACAAGAGCTCGATGGCCTACGGCAGCGTGTCCACCGGCTACAAGTCCGGCGGCACCGGCGACGGCGGCCTGCCCTACGGCCCGGAGACGCTCACCAACTACGAGGTCGGCTACAAGACCTCGCTGCTGGACGGTCGCATGACCTTCAACATCAGCGCGTACCACATGAAGTTCAAGGACTTCCAGTTCAGCGCGCCGGTGATCGTCAACGGCAACCGCCAGTTCGCCTACTCCAACGCGGAAGGGGCGAAGGTGTCCGGCCTCGAGGTCGAGACGGCCTGGATGATCACCAACGACGACAAGCTGATGCTGTCGGCCTCGTACACCAAGACCAAGCTCGGCGCGCTGGTGGCGGCGTCCAACGACTACCAGCTGCCGACCTGCTTCGACGCGACGCTGGGCGGCACCTGCCTGAACGTCACCGGCAACGAGCTGCCGCATGCGCCCAAGGTGGCGATCCAGCTGATGTACGAGCACGTCTTCCCGCTCGCCAACGGCGACCAGGTCGCGCCGCGCATCAGCTACCACTACCAGTCGGCCAACTGGCTCTCGGTCTTCAACCTCGGCGACGGCGATCGTCAGAAGGCGTACTCGACGGCGGACATCAGCGTGCGCTACACGTCGAAGAAGAACTGGTACGTCGACGGCTTCGTGCGCAACGTCTCGGACGAGAAGATCAAGACCAGCGCCGGCAGCTCGGTCAGCTTCGCCAACCCGGTCTGGACCGCGCAGTACGCGGCGCCGCGGACCTTCGGCGTGAACGCGGGCTACAACTTCTGAGCGCTGTGCCCGACTTCCCCCTGACCCGGCGATCGGCGGCGCGCGCGCTGCTGGCGGCCGGGGTGGCCGCCGCCCTTCCTGCGACTTTCCCCGCGGCGGCCCAGGGGGGGCCGACGCGCGCACCGACGTCGGTGCTGCGCGTCGCCACCTTCCCCGACCTCGACCGTGCCGCGATCGCGGCCGCGCCCCGCTGGCGCGCGCTGCATCCGGACGTCGAGCTCAAGTTGCTCTCGATGCAATACGCGGATCACCACCTGTCGATGACGACGGCGTTGGCGACAGGCTCCGGCCTGCCTGACGTGATGGCGATCGATCTGCGCTACATCGGCAAGTTCGCCGGCTCGGGCGGTTTCGTCGACCTGAACCAGGCCCCGTTCAACGCGGCCACGCACGCCGACGAGTATGTCCGCTTCGCGATGGCGCAGGGCGTGGGCCCGGACGGCGCGCAGGTCGCGATCCCCGCCGACATCGGACCGGGCACGCTGATCTACCGCAAGGACCTGCTCGACAAGGCCGGCGTGGGCGAAGCGGAGATCACCCGCGACTGGGCCTCCTACCTCGCCGCCGGCGAGCGCATCCGCAAGACCACCGGCGCCTACCTGATGGCCGACGCCGCCGACCTGCGCGACATCGCGCTGCGCCAGGGGCTGCAGGACGGCGAGGGCCTCTATTTCGATGCGGAAGGCCGCGTGCTCGTCGAATCGGCGCGCTTCCGCCATGCCTTCGAACTTGGCCGCGCCGCGCGCCGCGCCGGCCTGGACGCGCGCGCGATCGCCTGGACCAACGACTGGGCGGCCGGCTTCAAGCAGGGCCGCATCGCGACGCAGATGATGGGCGCCTGGCTCGTGGGCCAGCTGCGCAACTGGATCGCGCCGCAGACGGCGGGGCTGTGGCGCTCGGCGCCGCTCCCCGGCGGCGTGCAGGCCGCCTATGGGGGATCGTTCTACGCGATCCCGAAGAAGGCCGCCAACAAGACCGCCGCCTGGGACTTCATCCGTCTGATGACGGCCGACGCGCAGGTGCAGCTGGCCTCGCTCCAGGTGCTCGACAGCTTCCCTGCGATGCGCGCCGTGCTGCGCGATCCGGTGATGGACGAGCCGATCGCCTTCCTCGGCGGCCAGCGCGCGCGTCAGCTGTGGCGCGAGACCGCGGCGCACATCCCCGCGATCCCGGTGAACCGCTTCGACGCGCTGGCCACGACGGTGATCCGCGACGAGTTCGAGCGCGTGATCGCCAAGGGCAAGGTCATCCCGGAAGCGCTGGCCGACGCGCGTCATCTCATCGAGCGCCGCGCGCGCCGCCGCTGAGGACTGCCCATGTCCGCGCGCCGGGTCCCCCCGCTCAACGCAACGCGCTGGCCGTCGCTCCGCTTGCCGGCGCTGCGCTCGCGCCGTCTCGCGCCCTACCTGTTCATCGCGCCGTTCTTCGTGCTGTTCCTGGTGTTCAGCCTGTTTCCGCTGGCCTTCTCGATCTACCTCTCGCTGCAGCAGTGGAACCCGGCCGAGGGCCTGCACACGATGCACTGGGTCGGACTGGAGAACTACGGCTATGCGCTCACCGACCCGTGGTTCTGGGACGCGCTCTACAACACCGCCTGGTTCGCGCTGGTGGCCGGCGTGCCGCAGCACCTGGTGGCCCTGCCGCTGGCCTTCTTCATCCACCGGCGCTTCAAACGCGGCCGCAACCTGATCGTCGGCGCCTACTTCGTGCCGTACATCACCTCCAGCGTCGCCATCGCGCTGATCTTCACGACGCTGTATTCCAAGGACTACGGCCTGATCAACGCGGCGCTGGCGGAGCTCACCCGCATCCCGTTCATCGGCAGCCCGCTCGCGTCGCTGGCCGCCTTGAAGGACGGCGGCATCGACTGGCTCGGCGACGCCGACGTCACGCGACCCGCCGTCGCCTTCGTCGTGTTCTGGCGCTATCTGGGCTGGAACCTCGTGCTCTACCTGTCCGGCCTGCAGGTCATCGACAAGGACCTCTACGAAGCCGCGACGCTGGACGGCGCCACCGAGTGGCAGCAGTTCCGGCACGTCACGCTGCCGCTGCTCAAGCCGATGATGTTCTTCGCGGTGACGCTGACGATCATCGGCAACCTGCAGCTGTTCGAGGAACCGTTCATCCTCGTCGACGGCGAGAAGGGCGTCGCCTCCTCGGTGATGACGACGGCGATCTTCATGTACCGGACGGCGTTCTCGGACGGCGACTTCGGGACCGCGTCGGCGATGTCGTGGCTGATGTTCGTGCTGATCGCCGCGCTGACCTGGGTCAACGCCCGGCTGTTCGGCCGCGACCCGAGGAGCCGCCGTGGCACGCGCTGAACGGAACTGGCCGGCGTGGCTGATCGTGGGGACGGGCGCGGTGCTGCTCGTGGCGCCGCTGTACTTCACCTTCGTCTTCGCGACGCACGGGCGCAGCGAGATCTTCGACACGCCGCCGCCGCTGTGGTTCGGCGACGCCGCGCCGTCGAACCTGAGGCTGCTCGAGGAGCGCCTGCCGTTCTGGCGCAACCTCGGCATGAGCCTCTACGTGGCGAGCATGACGACGGTGCTGAACCTGCTGCTGTGCTCGCTCGCGGGATACGCGTTCGCGATCTACGAGTTCCGCTTCAAGGGCACGCTCTTCGCGATCGTGCTCGGCTCCATGATGCTGCCGGCCTTCCTGCACATGATCCCGAGCTTCATGGTGATGGACGCGCTGGGCTGGATCGACGAGCCGCGCGCGCTCTACGTGCCGGCGGCCGCGAGCGCGTTGGGCATCTTCCTGATGCGGCAGTACATCGGCTCGGCCATCCCGCCCGACCTGATCGACGCCGCGCGCATCGACGGCTGCGGCGAACTGCGCATCTTCTGGAGCATCGTGCTGCCGCTGCTGATGCCGGCGCTGGGCACGCTGGGCCTGATCACCTTCATCGCGAGTTGGAACAACT
The DNA here is from genome assembly GCA_966211105.1 of uncultured Burkholderiales bacterium. Lineage (GTDB taxonomy): Bacteria > Pseudomonadota > Gammaproteobacteria > Burkholderiales > Burkholderiaceae_C > Roseateles. The sequence goes on along the minus strand of CBIHMU010000001.1, from coordinate 19,614 downwards.
TCGTCGCCCCGCTGGTGGTGATGCGCTCGGCCGAGAACTACACGCTGCCGCTGGCGCTGCGTTCGATGCAGGCGCCCAACAACACCGAATGGGGCGCGCTGATGATCGGCAGCGCCATCGCGATGCTGCCCTTGCTGGTGGCCTACTTCTTCAGCGCCCGGCGGCTGGTCGCCGGGCTCACCTCGGGCGCCGTGCGCGGCTGACCGAACCGACGCCGGAAACGCCATGGCCACGACCGCTTCAGCGAACTCTCCTGCGACATCCGCCGCCGGCGCGATGCCCCCGACCCCTTCGAATCTTTCGATCCCTACGACCACGACTGCCACCACCATGCACGCGAACGACGCCAACCCCGCTGCCGACACCGCCACCTTCCAATCGCTGATCCAGTCGTTGCCCGCGGACTTCCAATGGGGCTCCGCCACCAGCGCCGCGCAGATCGAGGGCGCGGCCCGGGAGGACGGCAAGGGCGAGTCGATCTGGGACCGCTTCTGCGCCCAGGCCGGCCGCATCAAGGACGCGTCCAACATCGACGTGGCCTGCGACCACTACCGCCGCTATCCCGAAGACGTGAAGCTGATGAAGTGGCTGGGGCTGGACGCCTACCGCTTCTCGTTCTCGTGGCCCCGCGTGCAGCCGCTGGGCCGAGGCGCGTGGAACGAAGCCGGCTTCGACTTCTACGACCGGTTGATCGACGAGCTGCTCGCCGCCGGCATCAAGCCCAACGCGACGCTGTACCACTGGGACCTGCCTCAGGCGCTGGACGAGTCGATCGGCGGGCTGCTGTCGCGCGACGTGGTGCCGCTGTTCGCCGACTACGCCGCCGAGATCGCCCGCCGCTTCGGTGACCGGCTGTCGACGATCGCGACGCTGAACGAGCCGTGGTGCTCGGCGACGCTGGGTTACGAGACCGCGCAGTTCGCGCCCGGCCACACGAACCGCGCCGAGGCCTACCAGGTCTCGCACCACCTGCTGATGATGCACGGGGCGGCGATCCAGGCGATGCGGGCGGTCGGCTCGAAGGCGCAGCTCGGCATCGTGCTGAACCACACGCCGTCCTTCCCGGCCGACCCGCTCAGCGAGGACGACCGCCGCGCCGCGCGCATCGACGACGGCACCAACGTGCGCTGGTACATGGACCCGGTGTTCCGCGGCCAGTACCCGGCCGACATCGTCGAGCACCTTGGCGCCGACGCGCCGCAGCTCCAGGACGGCGACCTGGCGTTGATCCAGCAGCCGCTGGACTTCCTCGGCATCAACTTCTACACGCGCAGCGTGCTCAACGGCCAGCAGCAGTTCGTGACGCCGCCGGGAGAACTCGGCTTCACCGACATGGGCTGGGAGATCTATCCGCAGGCGCTGACCCAGCACCTGCTGCGCATCACCCGCGAGTACACGCCGCCGCCCATCGTCATCACCGAGAACGGCATGGCCAACGCGGACAGCATCGTCGACGGCCGCGTGCCCGACGCGGCGCGCATCGCCTACCTGCGCGGCCACCTGGAAGCCCTGGCCCAGGCGGTGGCCCTGGGCGCCGACGTGCGCGGCTATTTCTACTGGAGCCTGCTGGACAACTTCGAGTGGAACTCGGGCTACCTCAAGCGCTTCGGCCTGTTCCACGTCGACTATGCGTCGCAGGAACGGCTGGCCAAGGACAGCGCGCACTGGTACCGCGACGCGATCGCAGCGTTCAAGGCCGGTCGTTGAAGGGGCGTTCAGCGTGACGCGCTGAACACCGGCCGCGACACCGTCCGCCGTCGGGATCCGCCGGCGGGCTGTGGCAGCATCCGAGGCTTTTGCGGGCAGGCGACGGACTTGCCCGGCGAAGTCATGGAGCATCGGTGAAGGAAGACAAGGCATGAGACAAGGCGCAAAGACGGCGCCGGCGCGCTTGCTGGCGGACGTGGGCGCGACGCACGTGCGTTTCGCCAGTCAGGGCGGCGCGGCCGATCCGCTGGAGCACGTGGCGCGGTATGTCTGCCAGGATTTCGACACGCTCGCGGATGCGATCTTCTATCACCTGCATCGCGAGGGCTTGCGCACGCCGCGCAGCTGCGCGATCGGCATCGCGACGGCGGTCACCGGCGACCACGTCCGGATGACCAACCACCACTGGAGCTTCTCCACGCGCGCGCTGCAGTCGGCGCTGGGCGCCGAGCGGCTGCTGGTGATCAACGACTTCACGGCGCTCGCGCTGGCGCTCCCGACGATCGGACCGCAGTCGACGCGCAAGGTCGGCGGCGGCGAGGCCGTCGCCGGCGCGGCGCGCGGACTGGTCGGGCCGGGAACGGGATTGGGCGTGTCGGGCTTGCTGCCGTCCGAGGACGGCACCTCCATGGTCGCCGTCGGCGGGGAGGGCGGGCATGCGACGCTCTCGTCCTACGAGCCCGAGGAGCGCGCCGTGCTCGACCTGCTGCACCGCCGCTTCGGGCATGTGTCCGCGGAACGCGCGGTGTCCGGCCCCGGGCTCGAGAACCTGTACACGGCGCTCGCCGAACTCCGCGGACTGAAGCTCGAGCCCGGCGAAGGCCGCAGCGCACCGGCGATCACCGCCGCGGCGCTCGCGGGTGAGCCGTTCAGCAGCGAGGTGGTGAGCCTGTTCTGCGCGCTGCTCGGCGACATCGCCGGCCACGTCGCACTCACGCTCGGCACGCGCGGCGGGCTCTACATCGGCGGCGGCATCGTGCCCCGCCTCGGCGAGTGGTTCGACCGCAGCCCCTTCCGGGCACGCTTCGAAACCTGCGGCCGGTTGACCTCCTACCTGCGCGCCATCCCGACCTTCGTCGTCCACGAGGCGGATCAGGCGCCGCTGCTCGGTGCCAGCCGGGCGCTGGATCGGGAAGGGCTGACGCACTGAGTCGGCACGTCCTGCTCAGGCCCGGGCGTTGGCCGCCGATGCATGGGGCCTTGGCGTCAAGCGCCAAAACCCCACGCATCACCGTCCCCCACCACTGCCGTCTTTTCACGGTTCTGCGAGCGAGGACTGCAATGGAAAACGGCCGGGACTTCGCAGTGCCGGCCGTTCGTTCTGGGGTCAGGTCTTACCAGATCCGGATGCGGTCGTCGCTGGGCTTGAACATCTTGTCGCCCGGCTTGGTCTTGAACGCTTCATGGAAGCCGTCGTGGTTGACGGCGGCACCGTTGGCGCGGAACTCCGGCGGCGAGTGCGGATCAATGGTCAACAGCTGCAGCTTGCGCTCGTCGCGCGCCTTCTCGCGCCAGGCCTGCGACCAGCCCATGAAGAAACGCTGCTCGCCGGTGTAGCCGTCGATCACCGGCGCCGGCTTGCCGCCCAGCGAGCGCAGATACGCCTTGTAGGCGATCTGCAGGCCGGACAGGTCGGCGATGTTCTCGCCCAGCGTCAGCTTGCCGTTCAGATGCTTGCCGGCGATGGGCTCATAGCCCTCGTACTGGGCGACCAGCTTGCTGCCGATGGCGTCGAAGGCCTTGCGGTCATCGTCGGTCCACCAGTTGCGCAGCTTGCCGTCGCCGTCGAACTGGCTGCCCTGGTCGTCGAAGCCGTGGCTGATCTCATGCCCGATCACCGCGCCGATGGCGCCGTAGTTCACCGCGTCGTCCGCCTTCGTGTTGTAGAAGGGCGGCTGCAGGATCGCGGCCGGGAAGACGATCTCGTTGAGCGTCGGGTTGTAGTACGCGTTGACCGTCTGCGGCGTCATCAGCCATTCGCGGCGGTCCACCGGCTTGCTGGCCTTGGCGGCCTGGCGCTTCCACTCGAACACCGAGGCGCGCAGGTTGTTGCCCACCGGATCGCCCGCCTTCACTTCCAGCGCGCCGTAGTCGCGCCAGACGTCGGGGTAGCCGATCTTCACCATGTACTTCGACAGCTTGTCCTGCGCCTGCGCCTTGGTCGCCGGCGTCATCCAGCTCAGCTTGTCGATGGACTCCTTGTAGGAGGCCAGCAGGTTGTTGACCAGCTGCACCATGCGCGCCTTGTCGGCGGCCGGGAAGTGGCGCTTGACGTAGACCTCGCCGACGGCCTCGCCCAGCGCGCCGTTGACGTTGCCCACGGCCTGCTGCCAGCGCGGCTGCTGGCTCTTCGCGCCGGTCAGGGCCGCGCCGTGGAAGGCGAAGTGCGCGTCGCGGTAGACCTTGGGCAGCGTCGTGGCGTTGGCGTCGATGGTGCGCAAGGTCAGGTAGAGCTTGAGGTCGTCCAGCGAGGCCTCGCCGAGGATCTTCGCGGCGCCGGTCAGGTAGCTCGGCTGCGAGGCGGACAGCTTGTCCAGGCCCGGCAGCGAGGCGGCGGTGAAGAAGGCGTTCCAGTCGAAGCCCGGCGCCTTCTGCGCCAGTTCGGCCGGCGTCATCGGGTTGTAGGTCTTCTGCGGATCGCGCAGCTCGACCTTGTCCCACTGCACTTGCGCCAGGCGCTCCTCGATCGCCAGCACGCGCTGCGCGCTGCCCGCCGGATCGGCGATGCCGGCGGTCTTCGCCAGCGTCTGCAGGTAGTCGACATAGGCGCCGCGCGCCTTGCCCAGACGCTCGTCGTCCTTCTTCAGGTAGTAGTCGCGGTCCGGCAGGCCCAGGCCGCCCTGCCAGGTCTGCAGGCGGTTGATGGTGGGGTCCTGGTAGTCGGCCTCGATGCCCAGCGGCACCGGCAGGTCGACGACGCCGGTCTGCGCACCCAGCCAGGTGGCGAGCTGCTCGCGCGTCTGGATCGCGGCGATGCTGTCCAGCAGCGGCTTGATCGGCGCGAGGCCGGCCTTGTCGATCGCCGCGGTGTTCATGTAGGCGGCGTAGTAGTCGCCGATCTTCTGCTCGACGGTGCCGGCCTTGGCCTTCTTCTTCGAGAGGTCCTCGATGATGGCGCGGGCCCGCTTGTCGGAGAGGTCCGCCAGCTGGTGGAAGGCGCCGTAGGAGGACTTGTCCGCGGGGATCTCGGTGGTCGAGAGCCAGTGGCCGTTGGCGGCGCGGAAGAGGTCATCCTGCGGCCGGACCGATTTGTCGTAGCCCTTGAGTTCCAGGCCCGACTGCGGCGGTGCCGCCATGGCGAAGCCGGCCAGCTGCATCAGCAGGGCGAGGGTGGTGAGGCGGAGGGCATTCTTCATCGCAAGCAGCTCATGAGCGCGGGCCGGGGCCCGACGAGGCTGCCAGCCTATGCCAGAAGACAGGCCCATGACAAAAGGCATGAGGCCGTCTGTGGCGGCTGTCGCACCGGGACTTTCCAGCTTGCCGGGCGCCGCATCAAGTGGCTGGGCAGCGCCCGCCGGCACCCGCCATCGCCCCGGCCTTGACCTCCGCTTGACCGGTGCCGCCGCTTCCCGCCCCGGCGCCGCCGTCGATCCGCGCCGTGGACGTCGAGGTCGGCGACCGCGTGCTCAGCGTGAGGGCGGCGATGACGAGGGCCGCGCCGATCCACTCCTGCGCCGCCGGATGCTGGCCCAGCGCGACGCTCATCAGCAGCGCCGACACCGGAACGCCGTTCAGGAACAGCGTCCCGCGCGAGGCGCCCAGTTGCCGCACGCCGAAGTTGAAGGCCACGACCGCGGCCACCGTGGGCACGGCCGCGATGTAGATCAGATGCGGCGCGACGGCCGTCACGTCCTGCCAGGCGGGGGCGTCTACCCATCCGCCGGCCGTCGCGACCAGCGCGAAGGCCACCTGCCACGGCAGCGCCGCGATGGCGGTCAGGCCGGTGTATTCGAGCGGGCTGAGCGCCGGCACCTTCGCCGCGCCCCGTGTGTAGAGCACCCAGCCGACCGTGCCCAGCAGGGTCAGCGCATCGCCCAGCAGCAGGTGCGGCGGTCCGTCGCTGCGCCCGAGGACGCCGGAGACGAGGATGACGCCGCTCAGCGCCAGCCCGGCCGCGCCGGCCACGGCGATCCCCGGGCGTTGGCCGTCGAGCAGCCAGCGCAGCAGGATCGTCGTCATGGGCATCGTCGCCATCAGCACGGCGCCGTGCGAAGGCAACGAGAGCTTCAGCCCTTCCAGCACCAGGATGCCGAAGAAGCCGTAACCCAGCACGCCGTAGCGCGTCAGCGTGCCCCAATGCGCGCGCAGCTTGGCCCAGGGGCGCTCGCCGAAGACGACCACGAGCAGGGTCATGCCGACGCCCGCCAGCAGGTAACGCACCGCCGTGAACCAGATCGGGTCGAGTCGGCTCAGCACCGGCTTGCCGACGAGGAACAGGCTGCCCCACGAGACGGCCGCGAACAGCATCGCGACGGTGGCGGCATAGGGGTTGGAGAGGCTCATGGCGCCCTTCGCTTTCGCAAGACTTCGATGGAACGGAAGTCTGGGCGCCGCCTCGCACGCGGTCCATGCGCATCTTTGGAACGCGCGTTCCGAGAATGTGAACAACGGTCCCGCAGCGGCTTGTCAGAATCCGGACCCATGGAGCTGTACCAGCTGAAGAGTTTTCTGGCCGTCGTGGCCGAACGGAACCTGACCCGCGCCGCGGAGAAGGTGTTCACGTCCGTGCCCGCCGTGAGCGCGCAGATCAAGGCGCTGGAGGAGGAGCTCGGCGTGCAGCTGTTCGAGCGCAGCTCGCGCGGCATGACCTTGACGTCGGCCGGGGAGAAACTCGCCGAAGAGGCCCGCCGCACGCTGGAGGCCGCGCAGCGCCTGCGGCACGCCGCCGCGCAGATCCGCGGCGACGTGCAGGGCGTGCTGCGCATGGGCACGGTCAGCGATCCGATCTCGCTGCGGCTGGGCGACGTGCTGGTCAAGCTGGCGGAGCGGCATCCCGGCATCGGCCTTCAACTGATGCAGCGCTTGTCGCTGCAGAGCGTGCAGGCGCTGCGCCAGGGCGAGGTCGATTGCGCCTACGTGCTTCATGACAACGAGACTGCGGAAGGGCTGGTCGTCAATCGCCTGCGGCGGATGGAGCTCGCGATCGCGGTGCCGCGCCGATTCGCCGATCGCGCGTGGCCGGTGTCGAGGGAGGCGCTGTTGTCGCTGCCCTGGATCGGCACGCCGGTGGTCTGCGGTCTGCGCGCCGCGGCGGAACGGCTGTTCCAGAGCGCCGGCCGCGAGCCGCCGCACAGCCTGATGGCCGAGACCGAGTCCGCCGTGCGCGGCATGGTCGCGAGCGGGCTCGGGGCGGCGATTCTCCGGCTCGACCAGGCCCAGGCCGCCGCCGAGGCTGGCGAACTGCGCATCTGGCCGCACTGGCAGGACGAGACCTGGCTGTGCTGGTTGCAGAAGGAAGGCCCCGAGGACCATGCGTTGACCGCGGTGCGGGAGCTGGTCGAGGAAGTCTGGCGGGACTGAGCCTGCGGGGCTGGCGGCCATCCCCCGCGTTTCTTTTTCGACCGACCGGTCGGGCTGCGATACTCCGTCGATCACAACGGAGACTGCATCGTGGAGACCCTGCAGATATCGACCGACGCTCGCGGCGTGGCCCGCGTGACGATGAACCGGCCCGCGGTGTTCAACGCCTTCGACGAAGCGATGATCGCGGACCTCGACGCCGCCTTCGAGCGCCTCGGCCAGGACCCGGCCGTGCGGGCCGTCGTGCTGGAAGGGGCCGGCAAGGCGTTCAGCGCCGGCGCCGATCTCCAGTGGATGAAGCGCGCGTCCGAAGCGACGCAGGACTGGAACGTCGAGGACGCACGCCGGTTCGCCGGCATGCTCGACCGCATCGCTCGCTGTCCGAAACCGACGATCGCGAAGGTCCACGGTGTGGCGCTGGGGGGCGGCGTCGGGCTGACGCTGGCCTGCGACATCGCCGTCGCGGCGGCCGGCGCGCAGTTCGCCGTCAGCGAGGCCCGGTTCGGCATCCTGCCGTCGGTGATCGGCCCCTACGTGATCAACGCGGTCGGCCCGCGCGAGGCGCGTCGGCTTGCGCTGACGGCCAGTCGCATTCCCGCCGCCGAGGCGCTGCGGATCGGCATGCTGCATGAGGTGGTCGAGAGCGACGCGGCCGGCGGCCTCGACGGTGCCGTCGAACGCTGGATCGGCGAGCTGTTGATGAACGCTCCGCTGGCGCAGGCGGAGATCAAGACGCTGTTCGCGCAACTCGAGGTCGGTCCCGTGACCGATCAGGTCCGCGAGCTCACCGCGCAGACCATCGCCCGCGTGCGCATGGGCGCCGAGGCCAAGGAGGGTTTCGCCGCCTTCCTCGGCAAGCGGCCCGCGACCTGGGTGCCTCGCCCTGATTGATCAGCACCGGCACGAGCACCGGAACGCGAAGAAAACGGAGACAGCAATGACGGAATCGACTGGATCGACTGGATCGACGGGATCCTGGCGCGTTGCAACCGCACCGGCCGCGCAGGCGCCGGTGGCGGTGATCGGCGCGGGCGTGATGGGCGCGGGCATCGCGCAGGTGGCGGCGCAGGCCGGCCATCCGGTCCAGCTGATGGACCTGCGCGAGGGCGCCGCCGTCGCGGCGATCGCGCAGATCGGCAAGGCGCTCGACGGGCTCGTGACCAAGGGCCGCATGGAGGCGGCGGAGCGCGAGGCGGTGATGGGCCGGCTCTCGCCGGCCGCAGCGACCGCGGAGTTGAAGGAGGCAGCCCTCGTGATCGAGGTGATCGTCGAGAAGCTCGAACCCAAGCAGGCGCTGCTGCGCGAGCTCGACGCGCTCCTGCCGCCCGACGCGCTGATCGCGTCCAACACCTCGTCGATCAGCATCACCGCGCTGGCGAACGGGATGACGACGCCGCGCCGTCTGGTCGGCATGCACTTCTTCAATCCGGTGCCGCTGATGAAGCTGGTGGAGGTCGTCTGGGGCGCGGAGACGGATCCGTCCGCCGCCGAGGCGATCGAGCAGCTGTCGCGGCGCTGGGGCAAGACGCCCGTGCATGCGAAGTCGACGCCAGGCTTCATCGTGAACCGCATCGCGCGGCCGTATTACGCCGAGACGCTCGCGCTGTTGCAGGAACAGGCCGGCTCACCCGCGCAGCTGGATCGCGCGTTGCGCGGCGCCGGCTTCCGCATGGGGCCTTGCGAACTGATGGACCTGATCGGGCACGACACCAACTACCTGGTGACGCAGTCGGTGTTCGAGGCCAACTACGGCGACAAGCGCTATCAGCCGTCGCTGGTGCAGAAGGCCTTGGTCGACGGCGGTCGGCTGGGACGCAAGTCCGGCAAGGGCTTCTATGACGGGGTGCCGACCTCGACCACGACGCCATCGCCGACGTCGGCGGCTGAAGCCGAGACCGACACCGACGTCGGTGCGGTCACGCTGGCGGGACAGGGCGCGTTGGTGGAGCGCCTGGGCCACTGGATGACGACGCGAGGCATCGCGTTCGAACAGGACACAGCCGCCGACTGGACCGGCGTCGCCATCGAAGGACTTCAGTTGCACTTCACGCGCGGCCGCTGCGCCGCGCAGCTGGCGCACGAGCGCAGCCAGCCCGGTCTGGCGGTGATCGACTGGCCGCTGGCGCCGGATCGCATCGACGGTCTGGCCATTGCATTCGCCCCGCGCGTCGACGCCGCATCGCAGGCACTCGCCGCAGCGCTGCTGCGTCGCCTCGGCTGGGAACCGCTGGTTCTGCGCGACGTGCCGGGTCTTGCCGTCGCGCGGACGATCGCCATGCTGGTCAACGAAGGCGCCGACGCGGTGTGGCAGGGCGTCTGCGACGAGGCCGGCGCGGACACGGCCATGAAGCTGGGCGTCAACTACCCGGCGGGACCCTTCGAATGGCTCGCGCTGCTCGGGGCAACGGTCGTCGTGGACACGCTGGAGGGCCTGTTCGGCGCGTACCGCAGCGAGCGCTACCGCGTCAGCCCGCTGTTGCAGCACCGCAGTTGGGATGGACCGAGCACAGCCGGCGGAAGCCGGGGGCCCCGGGCCTCATAAGTCCCAAAATCGGCCCGGGGCCCCCGGCTCCCGCCGGCTCGACGCACCGTGCGCACCGTGCGCACCGTGCGCACCATGGGTGCCGTGCCCATGAAAAAAGCGACCCTCGGGTCGCTTTCTCAGTGGCGCTTCTGAACTCTCAGCCTCAGAGCAGCATGCGCAGGTGGGCTTGCGCCTGCAGCAGCGGCGGCAGGCAGTGCTCGACCATCTGCTCCATGCTCATGCGGGTCGCGTGAACGCTGATCGCCATCGCGGCGACGGTGTCGCCCTTGTAGTTCTTCAGCGGCACGGCCACCGAACGCAGGCCTTGTTCCAGCTCCTGGTCGATCAGCGCGTAGCCCTGCGCGCGGGCGCGGGCGATCTCGATGCGCAGGCGCTCCGGATGCGTGATCGTGTGCGGGGTCAGCGCGGTCAGTTCCTGACGGGCGATGAAGGCGTCGACCTCCGCCTGCGGCTGCGCCGCCAGCAGCACGCGGCCGTTGCCGGTGCAGTAGGCCGGCACGCGGGTGCCCGGCTGCAGCGTCGGAGAGACCACGCGACCTGCGCTCGTGGCCGAGATGCAGATCACGTCGTTGCCGTCCAGGACGCCGGCCGACGAGGCTTCCTTCATCGCGTACGCCAGCTTGTGCAGCTCGGGTTCGATGATGCGCGGCAGGCGGGCGGAGTGCATGTAGCTCTGGCCCAGGCGCAGCACCTTCGGGGTCAGCGCGAACATCTTGCGATCCTGCGAGACGAAGCCCAGGTGGGTCAGCGTCAGCAGGTAGCGGCGGGCCGCCGCGCGGGTCAGGCCGGTGCGGCCGGCAACCTCGCTGATGGTCAGTCTGGGGCGTTCCTGATCGAAGGCCTCGATCACGGCCAGACCCTTTTCCAGGCCTGCCACCAGGTCGCGCTTCAGCGGACCGGTACGGACTTCAGCGTCAGGGGCGGGGACGACCGCTTGAATCGCGGTCAGTTCATCATCAAAGGCTCGTGCAGCGGACATGGCGGGGAGGGAGGACGTGCGTTTGACGCCCAAATCTGCTGGGCGTAAGCAGGTGATGTCCAAGACTATAGGGACAACCCTGTGAAGAATGTTTGCCAGGGCAAATGTTTTATCCGCAAATCGCACGCAAGTGCATCAATTTGGTGCATTTTCTGCGCAGAACGCCCCACCGCCTGGAGCAGGCGGCGTGAATGGGCGTTCAGCGGGAAAAAGGTGCGCGAAACCGCGGTCGGTGGTCGCTAAGCAGGCGGTCAATAGTCAGACATCATGCTTGTCACCGCATACCCTACATATATGAGCGGTATGCGCCATCAAACCGAGTCAGTATCACACGCGATGTGCGATTGGCGCCTACGTGGTCCTACGTGCGCCCATGACGATTTCTCTGTCATCCCCAACTTTTGGCTATAGGTCGCGCAGCAGTGGCCCCGCCCTGCAGCGCTCCCGCGCTGCACCAAAATGAGGTCTGACAACCCGGGCGATTGCTGGAACGCTCCCGGGCGATCGCGTCGCCCGGGGTCCACCACGAACGGGGGACAAGGTACCGGGCTGCACCCGCATCCCCGGGCGGTCAGACGCGCTCGACCACGACCGCGATGCCCTGGCCCACGCCGATGCACATGGTGCACAGCGCATAGCGACCCTGGATGCGATGGAGCTGATTGATCGCGGTGGTGATCAACCGCGCACCGCTGGCGCCGAGCGGGTGTCCCAGCGCGATCGCACCGCCGTTGGGGTTCACGCGCGGGTCATCGTCGCCGAGACCAAGATCGCGCAGGACCGCCAGTCCTTGAGCGGCGAAGGCTTCGTTCAGCTCGATGACGTCCATCTGTTCCAGCGTCAGCCCGACTTGCGTCAGGACCTTGCGGGTCGCAGGCGCCGGGCCGATGCCCATGATGCGGGGCGCGACGCCGGCCGTCGCCATGCCGAGCACGCGCGCCCGTGGGCTCAGGCCGTGCCGGGCGATGGCCGCTTCACTCGCCATCAGCAGCGCGCAGCTGCCGTCGTTGACGCCGGACGCGTTGCCGGCGGTCACACTGCCGTCCGGCCGGACGACGCCCTTGAGCTTGCTCAGCGCCTCCAGGCTGGTCTCTCGCGGGTGCTCGTCTTGGCGCACGACCACCGGCTCGCCCTTCTTCTGGGGAACGGTGACCGCGCAGATCTCGGCGTCGAAGAAGCCGCTGCGCTGCGCCGCCAGCGCCTTGGTCTGACTCGCCAGTGCCATGCGGTCCTGCGCCTCGCGCTGAATGCCGAAATCCACCGCGACGTTTTCGGCCGTCTCCGGCATCGCATCGACGCCGTACTGCGCCTTCATCTTGGGATTGATGAAACGCCAGCCGATGGTGGTGTCATAGATCGCATGGGCGCGGGAGAAGGCGGACTCCGCCTTGGGCATGACGAAGGGCGCACGGCTCATGCTCTCGACGCCGCCGGCGATCATCAGTTGCGCCTCGCCGGCGCGGATCGCCCGCGCGGCACTGCCGACGGCGTCCATGCCGGAGCCGCACAGCCGGTTCAGCGTCACGCCGGGCACGGCGATCGGCAGGCCGGCCAGCAGGGCGGACATGCGCGCGACATTGCGGTTGTCCTCGCCGGCCTGGTTGGCGCAGCCGTAGAACACGTCGTCGAGCGCTTCCCAGTCCAGCGACGGATGGCGCGACATCAGGGCCTGGATCGGCACCGCGCCGAGGTCATCCGCGCGGACCGACGACAAGGCGCCGCCGTAACGCCCGAAAGGGGTGCGCTGCGCGTCGCAGATGAAGGCGTGCATGAAAAGTCTCCTGTATCTTTATGAGAATGCGAGGTTCGAGGGATCATAGGGGGGCGCAGGAAAAACCTGTGACAAGTTGCACGGTCCCCCCAGGATCGTGAGCGACACCGTACGGTTGACGCGCTTTTGATTTAAGTTGCGCCCCTCCGCAGCCGAAGCTGCTGACGAGGGCGTCTGAACCGGGACGCGGAACTACAAGAATGAAGGACAGATCGGCCGATCCGCTCATCGATGTGAACCAGCTGAAAGTGGGGATGTTCATTCATCTCGACCTCGGCTGGATGTCGCATCCATTTCCGCTCAGCAGTTTCAAGCTGAGCTCGGAAGAGCAGCTGCTGATCCTGCGCCGCCTGGGGCTGAAGCAGGTGCGCTGGAGTCCGGGCAAGAGCGATCTGCCGCTGGAGGCGACGCCGATGCCGGCGCCGACGCCTGCCGCCGCGGTCGTCGAAGAGAACCGCAGCGCCGAGGACGAGGCGCGCGAACGCCATCGCCGCCTGCTGGCCGAGCAACGCGACGCGCTGCTGCTGTGCGAGCGTCAGTACGCCGAGGCCGCCACCGCCCTGCGGGATCTGATGGACCTGGTGCCGCGCGAGCCGACCGACGCCCGCGACCGGTCCTCCGCGCTGTCCCGCGCGCTGCTGGACAAGATGCTGGTCGAAGGCGACATCAACATCCGCCTGCTCAATGAAGGCGCGGGCGACCGCGGCACGGCACACGCGCTGAACGTCGCCGTGATCGCCATGCTGCTGGGCCGGGCCTTCGGCCTGGGCCGCGACGAGATGCTGGACCTGGGCCAGGGCGCGCTGCTGCACGACATCGGCAAGATGGATCTGACGGCGCGTTTCCGCCATCGTGACGACAGCTTCACCGCCGCCGAGGTGGCCGCCTATCAGCAGCACGTCGCCAAAGGCGTGGTGCTGGGGCAGAAGATGGGTGTCGGCGCCGGCCCGCTGTTGATCATCGCGCAGCATCATGAACACGCCGACGGCAGCGGCTTCCCGCAGCGGCTGAACGCCGACCGCATGAGCATCGGTGCCCGCATCGTGGCGCTCGTCAACCGCTTCGACGGGTTGTGCAATCCGCTGCTCAGCGCGAAGGCGATGACGCCGCACGAGGCCCTGTCGCTGATGTTCGCGCAGGGGCGCAGCCGTTTCGACGCGACCATGCTCAACGCCTTCATCCGGATGATGGGCGTGTATCCGCCGGGCTCCGCGGTCCAGCTGACCGACGACCGCTACGCGCTGGTCGTGGCCGTCAATTCGTCGCGTCCGCTCAAGCCCCGGGTCATGGTCCACGATCCCAAGGTGCCGCGCGAGGAAGCGCTGGTGCTGAACCTGGAAGAGCTGCCCGACCTCGGCATCCGTCGCAGCGTCAAGCCGCAGCAGCTGCCGCGCGCCTCGCTGGACTACCTGAGCCCGCGCAGCCGCATCGCCTACTTCTTCGAATCCGCCGGCCCGCTGTCTTCGCCCCCCGGGGAGATGGCCGCGTGACCCTCACGACCCGAGCTTCCGCCGCGTCCACCGCGGCGGTCAATCCTGCGTTCCTGCCGCTGATCGATGGGCTGCAGGAAGCGGTCTGGCTCGTGGATGCGCGCACGCACCAGGTGATCGCGGTCAACCACGCATCGCAGCAGCTGCTGGGATTCCAGGCCAAGGACCTGGTCGGGAGCAGCGTCGAATCGCTGGCCGCCACGCCGGAGGACGCGCTGTTCTGGATGGACGCCGCCATCGGCCGCCGCGAGAGCCTGCACACCGACACCATGATGCGCCACGCCGACGGGCGCATGCTGTGGATCTCGCGGCGCATCAGCCATGTCGCGCAGGTTCAGGGCGACGGCCTGTGGCTGGTCGCGATGCGCGACCAGACCCAGCAGCGCCAGCATGACGAGGAGCGTGAGACGCTGCTCGCCGAGCTGCGGGCCACGCTCGAATCGACGGCGGACGGCATCCTGGTCACGGACCTGGCCGGACGGATCCGCAGTTTCAACCAGCGGCTGGCGTCGCTGTGGGGCATCCCGGAAGACCTGCTCAATGACCGCAACGACGACGCCGTGCAGGCCTGGATGCGGCGCAGCGTCGTCGACGGCGCCGCCTATGCGATGCGGCTCGGCGCGATCCAGGAATCGCCGTTGCTGCACACCAGCGACAACCTCAAGCTGATCGACGGTCGCGTCCTCGAGCGCGTGTCCCTGCCGCAGTGGAGCCGGGGCCGGCCGATCGGTCGTGTGTATTCGTTCCGCGACCTCAGTGAGAAGCTCGCCGCGCATCAGCGCATCGAGGAGCTGTCGCACAACGACATGCTCACCGGTCTGCCTAACCGCCGCGCGCTGATGGAGCGCGTCGACTACGCGCAGGCGATGGCCCGTCGCGAGACCACGCCGTTCGCGCTGCTCAACGTCGACCTCGACCGCTTCAAGCAGATCAACGACACGCTGGGCCATTCGTACGGCGACCGCGTGCTGAAGGAAGTTGCGCTGCGGTTGAAGGAATCGCTGCGCGAGGTCGACACCGTCGCGCGGCTCGACGGCGATGAATTCGCGCTGCTGGTCCACCAGGCCGACGCCCGCGGTGCGGAACATGCGGCGCGGCGCGTCCAGGAGGCGATGTCGAGGCCGTTCTGTTTCGACACGCTGAGCTTCACCGTCACCTGCAGCATCGGCATCGCGCTGTTCCCCGGCGACGGCGCCAGCGCCGAGGAACTGCTGGCCAGCGCCGAGCGTGCGATGCACTGGGTCAAGGAAAGCGGACGCAGCGCGTTCCGTTTCCACCAGCCGCGCAAGGATGTGGACCTGCTGTCGCGCATGCGGCTGGACCACGCGATGCGCCAGGCGCTGCAGGAACATGAATTCCGCCTGCACTTCCAGCCGCAGGTCTCGCTGGAGACCGGCGAGCTCGTCGGCGCGGAGGCGCTGATCCGCTGGCGCGATCCGCTGCGCGGCGACGTCCCGCCGTCGGAGTTCATCCCCGTGGCGGAGGAGAGCGGCTTCATCGTCTCGATCGGCCAGTGGGTGCTGGAGCAGGCGGTGGCGCAGGCCGCGGCCTGGCTCCAGAAGGGGCTGCGCGTGCCGGTCGCGGTCAACGTGTCGGCGCTGCAGTTCCAGCAGACGCAGTTCGTCGAGCAGGTGGCGCAGGCCTTGCGCGCCTATGACCTGCCGCCGTCGCTGCTGGAGCTTGAACTCACCGAGTCCGTGCTCCTGCGCGACGCCGAGGAAGCCTTGCACCGGATGGAAGCGCTGTCGGAGCTGGGCGTGCTGATGTCCATCGACGACTTCGGCACCGGCTATTCGAGCCTGGGCTATCTGAAACGCTTCCCGATCCAGCGGCTCAAGATCGACCGGAGCTTCGTTCACGGATTGCCGGGCGACGCCAGCGACGCCGGCATCGTCAACGCGATCGTGCAGATGGGGCGTGCGCTCAACCTGAAGGTCATCGCCGAGGGTGTCGAGACCGAGGCGCAACGTGATTTCCTGGCGCGTTGCGGCTGCCATGAATACCAGGGATTCCTGTGCGCGCCGGCGCTGGAGATGCGCGCCTTCGAGGAGCGTCAGGCCCAGATCGCCGTGCAGGCCGAGGCCGGCAAGTTGGCGCGTGAGCAGGTCGCCGCCGCGCCGCGCGCCGCGCGCGCATCCGTCCACCTGCTTCGCGGCGGCTGATCCCGGCGGGGTCGGGAGACCTCTCCACTGCCTCTTTCACGAGAGCGGCACAATGCGTCGATGGCCGCCGTCGCCGGCCGGGAGACACGCATGCTGTACAAATTCAAGTCGAAGGCGGGGGCCGACGTCATCATGTTGGCCGCCCATGGCGATCAGGCGCTGCAGGCGCTGGGCCGGGGACCTGCGCCGCAGGGGATTTTCCAGGCGTCCGACCTGGCCGGGCTGATCGCCCACGGCGAGGCCGCCATCGCGGAAGAACAGCAAGCCCAGGACCGCGCCGTCGAGCAGGCCCAGGCCGAAGGTCGCAAGCCGCCGCCCAAGCCCGAGGTCACCCTGCGCCAGCGGCTGTGGCCGCTGCTTGAGCTGATGCGAGCCGCGCAGGCTGCCAACACGGATGTGGTCTGGGGCGTCTGAGTGGACTCGACCCTGATCCTGGCGATCCGCCACGGCGAAACCGCCTGGAACCGCGAAGGCCGGCTCCAAGGCCATCTGAATCTGCCGCTGAACGCGCTGGGCGAGCGGCAGGCCGAGCGGCTCGGCGCCGCACTGGCCGACCAGCCGATCGACGCGATCTATGCGAGCGACCTGGACCGCGCGGCGGTGACGGCCCGGCACCTGGCGGCACCGCACGGGCTGGCGGTCCGCCTCGATGAGCGACTGCGGGAGCGCGCCTTCGGCATCCATGAGGGCAAGCTCTGGACCGAGATCGAGTCCGGGTTCCCCGAGGACGCCCTGCGTTGGCGGCGGCGCGATCCCGACTTCGAGCCGCCCGGCGGGGAAAGTCTGGTCACGCTCTACGCCCGCTGCATCGCCGTCGTGTCCGAGCTGGCCGCGGCCCATGCGGGGCAGACGATCGCGATCGTGGCGCACGGCGGTGTGATGGATTGCCTCTACCGCGCGGCGACCCGCATCGATCTGCAGGCGCCGCGCAGCTGGGTCCTGAGCAACACGAGCATCAACCGGCTGCTGCACTCGCCGCAAGGATTCAGCCTGGTCGGATGGAACGACGACCAGCATCTGCAAGGCCTGACCCTGGATGATCCAGGCGTGCCGGGTTTCATCCCTGCCGCCACGGCGACCGCCCGGGCCTGAGTGCGGGATCGCCGGCGCCCAAGAGGGCTGGCGGCCGACGAGATCGACAGAAGCGCCGCATCGAGCGCTCATCGAGGAGACACATGACCGACGCACAGATCATCGTGCTGGCAACGCCGGTGTTCTTCGCCCTGATCGGGCTCGAATACTGGATCGGCCTGCGCCGCGGGCGCAACACCTATCGCCTGAACGACGCGGTGAGCAGCATCGCGCTGGGAATGCTCAGCCAGGTGGTGGGCGTGCTGACCAAGCTGTTCACGCTGGGCATCTACACCTGGGTCTTCGAGCGGGCGGCGCTGACCCGCCTCGATGCGGGCGCCTGGTGGGTCTGGCTGCTGGGCTTGCTGCTGTACGACTTCCTCTATTACTGGCACCACCGGCTCGGCCACACGACCGCGCTGCTGTGGGCCGCGCACGCCGTCCACCATCAGAGCGAGGACTACAACCTCTCCACCGCCCTGCGCCAGACCGGCAGCGGCTGGCTGGTCGGCTGGCTCTTCTACATGCCGATGGCGATCCTCGGCTTCCCGCCGCTGGTCTATGCCGTGGTCGCGCTCATCGACCTGCTCTACCAGTTCTGGGTTCACACCCAGCAGATCGGCAAGCTCGGCTGGTTCGACCGGTGGTTCTGCTCTCCCTCCAACCATCGCGTGCATCACGCCGTCAACGATCCCTATCTTGATCGCAATTACGGCGGAATCCTCGTCATTTGGGACCGCCTGTTCGGCAGCTTCCAGGAAGAGCTTGATCGCGAGCCCTGTGTCTACGGAACCCGCGATGCGCTGCAGAGCTGGAACCCGTGGACCGCCAACATCCAGGTCTACGCCAGGCTGCTGGCCAAGACGCGGCGCACGCCGCGTTGGCGTGACAAGCTGCGGCTGTGGTGGGAGCCCGCGCATTGGGAACCTGGCGTCGGTGCCCGCATAGCGCCCGGATACGACCCGCACACGAGGCCGCTGTTCGACCCGAAGATCGCGTCCTCGCACGCCTGGGCGGCGGCTGCGATGTTCCTGCTGCTGCTCGGCGCGGTCGCGCTGTTCCTCTGGAATGCCCATCGGCTCGGCCCGTTCGCGCAGATCGGCGTGCTGGCCGGACTCCTGGCGGGCCAGGTGCTGACGGCCCGTCTGCTATCACCCGCCAGCCCTCTGGTTCACCCCTAACGGGGAACTGTTGCAATTTTGCGTCGGGCGTTATGGGTGCGTGCAACGCACTTCTATACTCCGCACACCTTGCAGTAAAGCCATTGAGCCAGACCGGCTGAAACCTCCAACTGGATGAAGGTGGGTATGAAAAAGATTGCATTCGCTGCGGCCATCGCGGCTCTTTCCGCTCCCGTGTTCGCGCAGAGCTCCGTCACGCTCTGGGGTCGCATCAACACCTCGGTGGAAAGCATCAAGACCGGCAACAACGACCGCGTCGCTTCGGTGATCAACAACAACTCCCGCCTGGGTTTCAAGGGCACGGAAGACCTCGGCAGCGGCCTGAAGGCCAGCTTCGCCCTGGAACATGGCCTGAATTCCGACGACGGCCGCCAGACCAGCTCGGCGTTCTGGAACCGTGAAGCCAGCGTGCAGCTGGCCGGCGACTTCGGCGCGATCCGTCTGGGCCGCTGGACCCCGGGCTCGTACTACGCCACCGCCGACTACGTGTCGATGCACAACCATGACACCGGCACGTCGGAAGACAAGCTGTACTCCGGTGCCGGTTTCACGCAGACCAACAAGGTCGGTTACTTCACCCCGAACGTCAGCGGCTTCAACGGCGAGTTCACGCTGCACGCCGGCGAGGGCGTCGACCCCCGCGGCTACGACGTCGCGCTGAACTACGACCAGGGCCCGATGCACCTGGGCGCCGGTTACAGCAAGCAGGGCAGCGCCAAGCAGTACGCGATCCGCGGCCTGTATGAGCTGGGCGCCTTCACCTTCGGCGGCTACGCCCAACGCGAAGAGTCGGGCACGCCGCAATCGCCGGGCGCGAAGGACTCGCGTTGGATCGGCCGCGCTGCCGTGATGTACACGCTGGGCCAATCGGAATTCCACCTGAACGTCGGTGGCACCAAGGCTGGCGCCTACTCGTTCAACAACGGTCGCAACGGTGGCAAGCAATACACCGTGGCCTACAACTACAACCTGAGCAAGCGCACCAAGGTGTACGCGTTCTACACCGCCGTGGATGCTTCCACCGCGAACAAGCGCGACGACCTGAGCTCGTTCGCCCTGGGCGTTCGCCACAACTTCTGATCTCCGGATCTCGAAGCAGAAAGGCGCTCTTCGGAGCGCCTTTTTTCATTGTTGTGACCCGTCCTGCCCCACGTTGACACCTCGGGCTCGCTGAAAGGGCGGGATCGA